>CANCPF010000007.1 GCA_947379975.1 Methylophilaceae bacterium
GCGGGTATGGATGCTAAAGTGTTAGCAGTGCCGGTAGAGAAAGTTTGTGGTTTATACGGCCATTTAAAATCGCACAAAGATGTTTCAGAGTGGCGTCTAAATATGATTGCCCATTTCTTTGAGCATTACAAAGATTTGGACAAAGGCAAATGGGTGAAAATCAATGGTTGGGGCGACATTGAGCAAGCTAAAAAAGAAATTCTTGAAGGCGTAGAGAATTATAATAATGAGAAAGTTAAACCGGCTTTTTAAAATAGTGGTTTAAGAGTATTTAGCATTTAATTTTTTTAATTAATTGTTTATTAAAAGGCAGCTTAGGCTGCCTTTTTACTATATGGAACTATCTTAGGTGTCTACACATATTGGCTTTACTGAAATTTTATTGTAAATTACAACATAGTGTCTTGTTGGCGTTTATTTAATGTAGCATGTTGCCAATAACCCTGTCACGCATTCGCAGAAGGATTTGGTTTAGAACAACCTTTAACCAATATGAGCACAACCGACAAAAATATCACTCCACTCAGGCGTTTGGCCGAAGCAGAACATTTGCGAGTGCAGCAACAAGCCCCGCAAAGTACCTTGTCAGCAGATGCTTTGTTGTACGAATTGCAAGTACACCAGATAGAGTTGGAGATGCAGAACCAACAGCTACTTCAAGGCCAAGCTGAATTAGCTGATTCCCAAAAACGTTATGCAGATTTGTATGAATTTGCCCCAGTCGGCTATTTCACACTCTCTCCTCAGGGGGCAATCAGCGCCGTTAATATTTCTGGTGCGGAGTTGCTGGGTGAGTCGCGCCAGAAATTACTAGGTACGGTATTCTCTCGCTATATCAGCCCGGAAGATGGCGATCGCTGGTATCTACATTTTAGACATGCCTTAAAAACCGGTGAAATACAGCGTTGCGAACTTAAAATTCAGCAAGCTAGTGGTGCCATTGCTTATGTTATTCTGGAGTCTAAAAACAAAGGAGTTGATGAAAAGACGACCTTACTCCTTACCTTGACTGAAATCACTGAGCGCAGACAGAATGAAATTGACTTGACGCACGCCAACCGTGCTTACGCGGCGCTCAGTGAAGTTAATCGCAATATGATGCAGTTCATTGATGAGTATGAATTTTTGCAGGATGTGTGTGCAGTGCTGGTAGATAAGTGTGGCTACCTGATGGCTTGGGTCGGCTATGCGCAATATGATGAACAAAAAAGCATTAAAGTTGTGGCGCAGGCCGGCAACGGTGAAGACTACTTAAAAAAAGCGCATATCAATTGGTCTGCCGATACAGCTATTAATGAGCGAGGTATGGGGCCTTCTGGCCTTGCTGTGCGCAGCGGTGTTTCGCAAATATGTCAGGACATTGCTCAGGAAAGCCAGTTTGCACCTTGGCGCGATCATGCACTTAAGCAGGGTTATTTATCAAGTGCGGTCATTCCTATGTTGAACGGGTCAACGAACACTGAGGTGTACGGCATCATTAATGCTTATTCTGCAAAAAGTAATGCTTTTACGCAAAACGAGATTGATTTATTAGAACAATTGGCCGCCGATGTTTCTTATGGTTTGCGTATGCTAAAAGTCCGTAAGGAGCGTGATGTTGCTGTCGAACAAACTCAGCATCAACTAGTGCAATTGCAAGAAAGTCTGGAAGGTACTGTGCGTGCTATTTGTGAGATGGTCGAAATACGTGACCCTTACACCTCTGGTCACCAATCCAGAGTGGCGACACTGGCTTCCGCAATAGCCTTGCGTATGGGCTTGGCCGATGGACAAATTAAAGCCATTCGATTTGCCGGTGAGTTGCATGATTTAGGCAAAATTCAAGTGCCTGCGGAGATTCTCAGTAAACCGGGAAAACTCAACGCAGTTGAGTTTGAGTTGATCAAAGGCCATGTGCAAGCCGGATACGATGTTTTGAAGGACATTAACTTCCCTTGGCCGATAGCACAAATAGTGCTGCAACATCATGAGCGTCTTGATGGTTCTGGTTACCCGCAAGGTATTAAAGGCGAGGCGATATTGCTAGAGGCTAGAATTCTCAGCGTTGCTGACGTTGTAGAGGCGATGGCTTCGCATCGTCCTTATCGCGCGATGTTAGGCGTTGATGTGGCGCTGAATGAGATTACCAGCAAACGTGGCAGTCAGTTTGATCCGCAGGTAGTGGACGCGTGTGTGGCATTGTTTCATGAGAAAAGCTTCAGCTTTTAGAACGGTAGACTTCCGCTCGGCCGCAATTTGCTTCGTAAGTCACTCGCAAAAAATGCTAGACATGCTATTGCTTAAGTTAATCAGTCACTGGTACATTTAACAGGAGCATCTAAAAAGGCGACCTCGGTCGCCTTTTTAGTCATTATTGCCTGATATTTACATGTGAAGTAATGGCACGATTAATAAAGCCACAATGTTAATAATTTTAATCAGTGGATTAACCGCAGGGCCGGCCGTATCTTTGTAAGGATCGCCTACCGTATCGCCAGTCACCGCGGCTTTATGCGCCTCAGAACCTTTGCCGCCGTGGTTGCCATCTTCAATATACTTTTTGGCATTATCCCATGCACCGCCACCGGTACACATGGAAATAGCGACAAATAAGCCAGTCACAATCGTCCCCATTAACATGCCGCCTAATGCCACTGGACCAAGAATTAAGCCAACGGCCACCGGCACCACCACTGGTAAAAGTGATGGAATCATCATTTCTTTAATCGCCGCTGTGGTCAGCATATCCACCGCTTTGCCATACTCTGGTTTTGCGGTGCCTTCCATAATGCCTTTAATTTCGCGGAACTGCCTGCGCACTTCTTCAACCACCGCGCCAGCGGCTCTACCTACTGCTTCCATTGCCATTGCCGCGAATAAGAACGGAATTAAGCCGCCAATGAATAAGCCGATAATGACCATTGGGTCGCTTAAGTCAAACTTAGCAACCATGCCCGCGCCTTCAAGTTTATGGGTGTAATCGGCAAATAATACTAAAGCCGCCAAACCTGCAGAACCAATCGCATAGCCTTTTGTTACGGCTTTTGTGGTGTTGCCAACCGCATCTAGTGGGTCGGTAACATCACGTACTTCTTTTGGTAAGCCAGCCATTTCTGCAATGCCGCCTGCGTTGTCGGTAATCGGTCCGTAAGCATCCAGTGCTACCACGATGCCCGCCATGCTCAACATAGAGGTTGCAGCAATCGCTACGCCATATAATCCGCCTAAATGATGTGATACATAAATGGCCAAACAGACAGAAAGTACTGGCCAAGCGGTAGATTTCATTGAAATACCAATGCCGGCAATAATGTTGGTTGCGTGGCCAGTGGTTGAGGCTTGCGCAATATGTTTTACTGGCGCGTAATCGGTGCCTGTGTAGTATTCTGTAATCCACACCAAGGCGGCGGTGAGCACCAGCCCTACTGCACATGCGCCAAAAAGTTGGTTGGCAGAAACGCTAAGATCGCCAGCCATTAAGCCTTCAGGAAACATGGTTGTGGTGACAAAGTAAAAGGCGATTAGCGATAAGCTGCCAGCCACTGCCAGGCCTTTATACAAAGCAGGCATTACATTTTTCATGCCAGGTGAGGCCTTAACAAAGAAGCAGCCAACAATTGAAGCAACAATAGAAACTGCAGCTAACATTAGCGGAAATAAAATGCCGTTTGCACCAGCATTGGTTAGCAATAAACTACCTAACACCATTGTCGCAATCAAGGTTACTGCATAGGTTTCAAATAAGTCTGCCGCCATGCCCGCGCAGTCGCCTACGTTATCGCCTACATTATCCGCAATCACCGCCGGGTTACGCGGATCGTCTTCCGGGATGCCTGCTTCAACTTTTCCGACTAAGTCCGCGCCTACGTCTGCGCCTTTAGTGAAAATTCCGCCGCCAAGTCGTGCAAAAATTGAGATTAGCGATGAACCGAATGCCAAGCCTATCAGCGGATTCAGGTCGGTAGCATTTTCGCCGCCTAAAAACCAGTAAAAACCAGCTACGCCCAATAATCCTAAGCCGACGACTAGCATGCCAGTAATGGCGCCACCTTTAAACGCGACATCCAGCGCCGGTGCAATGCCGCCTGTGGCTGCCTGTGCGGTGCGTACATTGGCTTTCACTGAAACATTCATACCGATAAAACCGCAGGCGCCAGATAATACTGCGCCGATAATAAAGCCTAATGCGGTTTTTTGGCCTAAAAATAGTCCGATTAAAATGGCGAGTATGACACCAACGATTGTGATAGCTTTATATTGACGGGCTAAATAAGCAGCAGCCCCTTGCTGAATGGCGCTGGCAATTTCTTGCATGCGTTCGTTGCCGGCGGGTAGGTTTGCAATCCATCTACTCATTATTACGCCATATAATACCGCTAAAATAGCAGCTCCGATGACTATCATTATTGCAACTGACATGACTTCTCCCTATCTAAATTTTTATAAAATCCGCTTGGCCGATAAGTCGAAATGACGATCTAGATAACAGGCGCGGATTCAACATTGAAATACAACGTTAAAATAAAACTAGTGTGAATTGAAACCAAGAACAAATACAAAGTAATAACAAATAAAAGATAACAATAAATAAAATACAAGAAAATGCAGTACGAATTTTTAATGCTATCTGAAAGCTAAATCTCCAAATTTTTGTAAAAAGCGAGCGCTAACCCTGCAGTCCAAACAATCACTAAAATACATGACTTAATGTAACTGATTTGTAACGGCAGATTCATTATTGCACTATTGAGCAACGCTAACAACTGTTTATATCGTATTGCATTCTTTCAAGCTCAGCTCAGTTTTGATTTGGCCGTAATGCGGCGCAATGGTAGGTCGGATATTTAATCGGCTTTACTGGCTAATCTTGCCAGCGCCTCACCAAGCGGTGTGCCTGTTAGTTTTTCGGCGAGATTTTTCAGGTCTGAACTGGCCTGCCTACTGAGCTTTTTAATGACTTTAGGCTTGGCCTGCGGGCTAGATTTCACTTGCACTTTCACCCGAATTGCAGTAACTTCACACTCTTGCTTTTCTAGCTGAATCAACAGGCTAGGGATGAAAAGCTTGATTTTTGCCGCAACCGCATTGCTGTGCGCAACTATGTTGAATTGTTGATTTTTAATTGCGCTTGCATGGCTGAATTTAGCCAAGTTTTCAGGGGCAATTATCTCCCAAATATTTTGTGCAGTTTGAGCTTCTTTGGTATAGGCATTTAATGCCATAAGTTCAGGTTGTTTCAGTAAAGAATTAAACTGGCGCATGGCTGCTAGCGTTGTACGTAACTAGTGGTTGATAGGAATGCTATGAATATCATATTTGTCTCAAATAGTATGGCGAAAGCGAAAACGCTGTCAGTGTTACAAGTGAGCATGATAGCGCTTGCACTGGTGCTTATTCCAACTTTTATTACAATAATGTTGATTGTGCCACAGGAGACTGCCCTGCAAAAGGGGGTGAAATCTTTAATTCCTCCACAACTAAAGTTTTTTAATAATCAGCAAAAGCATCTTGATGTCTATGCGGTACAGTTGGGAGAAATGCAAGCGCGGATTATGCGCTTAGATGCCCAGAGCGACCGCTTGTCCAAACTGGCAGGCGATAAGGCGTCAGTAACGGCTGATAAAGCAAAGGTGAAGAAAGATTCATCGCCAAGCAACGCCTCAAAAGATGGTAAGGGCGGTCCTTTAGTGCGTAATTCACCGTTGTCTGAGGCTGACTTGCAACAATATATAGCGGATTTAATGGCTAAAATAGACCTGGAGACTGACCAATTTAGCGGCATTGAGGCCAAATTATTACAACAAAGCGTGCTTAAAGATATGCTTCCCAATAGTAGTCCAGTTAGCGTGGCGTTTAATTCATCCAGCTATGGCTGGCGTATTGATCCATTTAATGGTGAAAAAGCCTTTCACGAAGGATTGGATTTTCCAGCGGCAGTAGGCACTAGGATTAATGCAGCGGCTGGCGGTATCGTGTCGTTTGCCGGGCCATCCGCTGATTATGGTAAACTGATAAGAATTGATCATGGTTCTGGTTTAGAAACACGTTACGCACATAGTTCAAAATTATTTGTCACAGTGGGTCAGCGGGTGGAAAAAGGGCAGGAAATTGCTGAAATTGGTAATACCGGCCGTTCTACTGGCCCACATTTGCATTATGAAATTCGATTTAACGGTAACGCCTTAGATCCGAGGCGCTATCTTAAAGCCAGTATTTAAAAAGGTTTGTTGATAGCCGAGCATTAAAACGGTTGAATTTTTAAAAGTACGCACCATTTACTATTTGTGGAATGTAATATCAAGATTCAAAAATACAGTCAGACGATAATAAAGCTAAAAAAATAACGAAAACAAATAACATTAAGTCATTATTCAAAAAATAACTAGATTAACAGTCACATTAACCTAACTCATAAGCCTTTTATCCTTTAAGCGGAAAGTCACTCACCTCATGATATCCACGTTGTTCAAAAAACTATTCGGTAGCCGTAACGATAGGCTTGTTAAGCAGTACGCACAAAAAGCGCAAGAGATTAATGCGCTAGAACCAGCAATGCAGGCTTTGTCTGATGAGGCACTTAAAGCAAAAACCGCTGAATTTAAACAACGTTATGCCAATGGCGAAACCTTAGATCAGTTATTGCCAGAAGCATTTGCGGTGGTGCGTGAAGGCGGTAAACGTGCGCTAGGTATGCGTCATTTCGATGTGCAAATGATAGGCGGCATGGTGCTAAATGCTGGGAAAATCGGTGAAATGCGTACCGGTGAAGGTAAAACGCTAGTAGCCACTTTGCCGGTTTACCTAAATGCGCTGACAGGTAAAGGCGTTCATGTGGTGACAGTGAATGATTACCTAGCTAAACGCGATGCGGAATGGATGGGCAAGCTTTACAACTTCTTGGGCTTGAGTATCGGTATTAACTTATCTCAAATGCCAACGGATGCAAAACGCCTCGCTTATGCGGCGGATATTACTTACGGTACCAATAACGAATACGGTTTTGATTATTTGCGTGACAATATGGTGCATAGCCGTGAAGAGCGTGTGCAGCGTGGCTTAAGCTATGCGTTGATTGATGAAGTAGATTCGATTCTAATTGATGAAGCCCGCACACCGCTGATTATTTCTGGTCAAGCCGATGACAGTATTGCGCTGTATAACCAGATTAACGCAGTGGCGGCTAAGCTAGTGGCGCAAACTGAAGAAGAGGGCGCAGGCGATTTTTGGGTCGACGAAAAAGGCCAAAATGTGGTGATGTCTGAACAAGGACACGAGCACGCAGAAGATTTGCTGACAGAATCAGGCTTGCTGCCAGCAGGTTCTAGCTTGTACGAAGCGGCTAACATTACTTTGGTACATCATTTATACGCTTCATTGCGTGCGCGCAACTTGTATCACAGAGATCAGCATTATGTGGTGCGTGATGGCGAAGTGACGATTGTCGATGAAATCAACGGCCGTATGATGCCGGGACGTCGTTGGTCGGACGGTTTGCATCAAGCGGTTGAAGCCAAAGAAGGCGTTGAAATTCAAAAGGAAAATCAAACGCTGGCTTCAATTACCTTTCAAAACTACTTCCGCATGTATGCCAAATTGTCAGGTATGACAGGTACAGCGGACACCGAAGCTTATGAATTTAATCAAATTTATAACCTAGAAACCGTGGTAATTCCTACGCACCGAGCCATGTTGCGTAAAGACAATATGGATAAAGTTTACCGTACTGCACAAGAAAAATACGCTGCGGTTATTTTGGATATTAAAGATTGCCAAAGTCGCGGTCAGCCAGTGTTAGTGGGTACAACTTCTATTGAAAACTCAGAGTTAATCTCTAATTTATTGAATGCTGAAAAGCTAGAGCATCAAGTACTTAATGCTAAACAGCATGAGCGTGAAGCGCATATTATTGCGCAGGCGGGCCGTCCGGGTGTGATTACTATTGCTACTAATATGGCAGGTCGCGGTACAGATATTGTATTAGGTGGTAACCCTGAATCAGATATTGACGCGGTAAAAGAAGATGCCAGCCTAAGTGCTGCAGAAAAAGACACACGTATTGCGGCCATTAAAGCTGACTGGCAAAAACGTCATGATGCAGTGTTAGCTGCCGGTGGTTTGCATATTGCTGGTACTGAGCGCCATGAGTCACGACGAGTCGATAATCAGTTGCGCGGACGTTCTGGTCGCCAAGGCGATGCTGGTTCTAGCCGTTTTTATCTTTCTTTAGAAGATCAACTGCTACGTATCTTTGCTTCTGATCGCGTGTCAGCGATTATGGAAAAGCTCAATATGCCAGATGGCGAGGCAATTGAGCATCCATGGGTAACGCGTGCAATTGAAAACGCACAGCGTAAAGTAGAAGGCCGTAACTTTGATATTCGTAAACAATTGCTCGAATATGATGATGTAGCCAACGATCAACGTAAAGTAATCTACGAACAACGTAATGAGTTGTTAGAAGCGGCCGATATTGGCGATACCATTCGTGCGATGCGTGAAGACGTGCTGATTAGCATGATTGCCACGCATATTCCACCGAATAGTGTTGAAGAATTATGGGATGTGCCTAGCTTAGAAAGAGAACTTAAGGCGGAAGCTGGCCTAGAGATTCCACTGCAAAAAATGTTGGAAGATAATCCTGATTTGCATGAAGAAACCCTGCGTGATCGTATTCTAGAAGCCGCAGAAAAAACTTATATGGCTAAAGAAGAGCAGGCTAGCGCAGATATCATGCGCCAATTTGAACGTTCAGTGATGTTGCAAAGTTTGGATAATCATTGGCGCGAGCATTTGGCTGCTTTAGACCATTTGCGCCAAGGGATTCATTTACGTTCTTATGCGCAAAAAAATCCTAAGCAAGAATATAAGCGTGAAGCTTTTGAGTTGTTTGAAGGTTTACTCAATTCAGTAAAAAGTGAAGTTACAAAAGTGACTATGCTGGTACAAGTGAAAACTGAAGCTGATGTTGAAGCGGTAGACCGTCCGGTTGAAGTTGAAAATGTACAATATCAGCACGCTGATTATGACGAAGCTTTAGGCGTTTCTAGTAATGTTGACGAGCAAGGTGTTGCTAGCGATACTGCGCAACCTGTCATTCGTGAGGGTGTGAAAGTTGGTAGAAATGACCCTTGCCCATGCGGATCAGGCAAAAAATTCAAGCAATGTCATGGTGTTTTAAGTTAAGTTAAGTTAATTTAAGCTAAAGCGATTTAAGTTAAATTTTTAAATCGCTGTTATTTAATCCATTTACCACGTTATTAATCAGTAGAATATTATGTCAGAAAATAGCAGCACTGAAATTCAATCACCTTGCATTAGTGTTTGTGCGATGGACGATCTAACAGGCTTATGCCAAGGTTGTTATCGCACTATTGATGAAATAAAAGCCTGGTGGGACATGGGCATCGAAGAGCAAAATAACTTGCTAGTAGCGCTAGAGGAACGGCAACTGCAGCAAGTGAGTTTTGACTAATTTAGGCTGTTCTAGCAAGTTTTTAAGTTAGTTTAGACCTTAATGATCTGCCACTAATAATAAGCGCCTAGTAATAAGTTCCTAGTATGATGCCTTGCTCCCGTAAGTCATTAAGTATTTCCAAAGCAAACTGCACTAGATTTTCTACAGATGGCTGACTTCGTTCATTCGCGATGATAGTTAGTACTTGCTCTGCTGTGTAAGTTTGGTTTCGCATTAATTCAATCAAGCTGTACGTCACAAGATTCAGTTCAACAAACTTTACCGTATGTTCCGTATTCCGGTACACCAGAATGTAAGTGTTTACTTTATTCTTAGGTTTATGCTTAGCCGATATTTTATGCACGGCATAGTCGTAATTAAGTAATCGCATGCTTGGTGTAAAGGCAGTTCTGCGTGCTAATAAATCACCGCTTGGATTAATTTTCTTAACTTCAGGCTCGGCAACAACTGTCATGGATGAAACTTGTAGTTCTACACATTCATAATGACAAAGGCTTGCAAGATATGGCGGTAGAAGGTTGGCTTCAATCAAGCTCAGTTGACTTAAGTAGCTAACAAACTCTTCCGGAATCTGCCGAAATAATGGGCTGTTTGCAGCGTGCTCACGCAAGAATCTACGCACCAATGCTAACCAGCCACGTTTACCTAAGACTTCTTGTGCAACAGGAAAGCAAGTCGAAACTGATTCAAATAAATTATTGAATACCAGTTCTTTATAAACGCCCATGCGTTTTTTTGGCACACCATTGGGGTGTTGCTGCTTAGACGGATCTCTAATATAGGCAGTAAACGCTTGCTGGTAAATTTGAAAGGATGGCGTGTCGTTTGTCATGCTATTTGCTAAACATTTACATCGGCCACATTAGGCATATTGCGACCGTATTGGCTTTGTAAATAGGCAATTTTGTTCACTTCTTGCATCAAACTAGTTAAGGGCGGTATGTTGTTATCGCGTTCAAGTAGTGTAGGGAAGCTGCCAAAAAGTTGGTAGGCCTCTTGTAATAATACCCAAACTGGGTCGATAATATCTTCACCATGCGTATCTATCAATAAATCTGTGCTTTGCTGATAATGCCCGGCAACGTGGCCATAGGCGATACGTTCAGTAGGAATGCCGCGCAAGAATTCGTGTGCATCAAAGCCAAAATTTACGCTATTCACATAAATATTATTAAGATCTAAATGTAGCAGACAATCGGCTTCTGCTAAAACTGCCTGAATAAAGGTCAATTCATCCATGGTCGAAATCGGTGCCTGAACGTAATATGATGTATTTTCAATAGCAATGCGCTGACCTAATATATCCTGTGTTTGGCGTATGCGCTTTGCTACATAAAACACGGCTTCCTCTGTAAATGGTATTGGCAGCAAATCATACAGATAGCCTTGCTGGCCGTTGTAGCCATCGGTGGAGTAGCTTAGATGTTCGGTGTATAGTGGCACTGCATGTTGCTGCAAGAACTTTTTAACTTGTAGTAAAAAAGCCGTATTAAGCGGCGCTAAACCGCCTAAAGATAAACATAAACCATGACAAACAATCGGATAACGTTGTGTAAACCAGTCTAACTGGTGACGCCCTTTACCACCCACATCTAGCCAATTTTCAGGGGCAATTTCAATAAAATTAATATTGGCAATTAAATCTTGGCCAAAAGCAGCTTGAATTTGGGGGATTAGCGCACGCTTTAACCCTAGGCCTGCACCTGTAACTATTGCTTGACCTGCGATCATGGCGGTATCTGCAATGTTAACGTTGGCATTGTTTAGCCGAATCATCGCTTAGCCAGCTTGCGAGCTTCTGTTTAGTTTGCCGTAGCTTATTTTTCCATATCCTTTTTCATTTCAGCACTGCAAGCACCTTCTTTCATTTTTTCAGCACTACAGGCACCTTCCTTCGATTTTTCGACTGGGACTTTTGTTACTGCGGATTTGTCTGCCGCATCTTTTTTTGCTGTGGCTTTTTTGCTTGCACCACATTTACCCGCACTGCATTGACCCTCTTTCATTTTTGTCGGTGCATTATCCGCAACTTGATAGCCAGACGATAATGATTTGGCCGAAAATGGGTTTTCTGTTGCATTAACCGCTGTTGCCGCCATTGATAATGTTAGTGCAGCACTAATCGCTAGAGCTAAATTTTTGCTAGTGTCAGTCATAGGTAGATCCTTTTTTAGAGTTAAAAGTAGTGCCAAATAGCGTTAACCAAGTATTACCAAATAGTATCGTTGAAAATAGCCTGATAATGAAGATTTTATTAAAATGCGGCCTTATCAATGTCGCCCAATTTTTTGCTTGAGTAAACTCAGGTAGGTTTCTGAATCTAATGCTTGGTTATTATGCTGCGCCTGCCAGATGGTTTCAGCCAAGCACTCAAGTATATCGTGCTGGGCTAAATGGCTATCGTTCAATTGTTGTTTCAATTGTTCATAAATCTGTGTGATGCCTATAGGCTGGTTGATACTGATTTGCTCAATCACTGATAAGTGCAGGCTTAAATGTAAAAATGGATTCGTTTCGCCCATCTCAGGGAAATATTGTTGGTGCATATAGCGCGCTGGGGAATCTAAAATCACATGATATTCAGAGTGCATTTGAATGACTTCAACAGCGATTTTTTCTAGATCGCTTAATGTTGAATGTTGCTTGAATTTAGCCCAAGCATCAAATAGAAATTGGCGGGCTTGATCGCGGCTAGGCTTATACAAACTCATGGCTTATAAGCCCTTATTTAGATAATTGAAACGTTTAGGCATAATAATATGCAGTGGATAAGACATTTATATCTGGCTTTTTGGCGGCGTTATTGTTGAATTAAATTCTTTTGCTTTATATTCACATAAATCTTCAATGCAGCACTCGGCACATTTCGGTTTACGCGCTGTGCAGGTATAGCGGCCATGTAAAATCAATAAATGATGGGCATTTTGCATAAATTCTGCCGGTATCGTTTTTAGGTATTTTAGTTCAACGTCTAAAACAGTTTTACCTGTGGCTAGTTTAATGCGGTTGCCTAATCTAAATAAATGCGTATCTACGGCTATGGTGGGTTGCCCAAAGGCCGTATTCAAAATTACATTCGCTGTTTTACGTCCTACACCGGGTAATGCTTCAAGCGCTAGGCGGGTATTGGGTACTTGCGATTGATGCTTGCTAATCAACATTTGACAGGTAGCTAATACGTTTTTTGCTTTGGCGTGGTAAAGGCCTATGGTTTTAATGTATTGCTCTAGCCCAGATAGCCCAAGCGCTAGAATACTTTCAGGCGTGTTGGCAACGGCATACAGTTTTTCTGTGGCGAGATTAACGCCTTTATCCGTGGCCTGCGCTGATAAAATTACCGCAATTAAAAGCTCAAAAGTGCTGTTATGCCTAAGCTCCGTACTCGGGTTAGGAATGGCGATGCTTAAGCGTTTGAATATTTCAAAACGTTGTTTGGCATTCATGGCTGCTAAATATTATTGCCGCGTCAGGCTTAATGATTAAGCGACGGATTTAGCACTGGTGCTAGGATCTTTGCTTTAGCGGTATTTCTAATTTCAATCCAATTGCGAATTGCGATTAGAGAACCTAGCCCTAAAAATGCACCCGGCGGCAATACTGCTAATAGCAAACCATGGTAATCAGTACTTGCCCACATAAAGGGTATCGCTGATGGACCAAAGACCAAATCTAAGCCAGATAGAATCGTACCTTTTCCTACCAATTCACGTATGGCGCCTAGCAAACCTAACACTAACATCAGGCCTGAGCCCATCATAAAGCCATCTAGCATAGAGGGTACGGTGGTGTTTTTTGCAGCAAATGATTCTACCCGGGCGAGTACGATGCAGTTCACCACAATTAACGGTATAAAAATACCCAGTACTTTATGCAATGGGTGCGCAAAGGCGTTGATCGACATGTCAATCACGGTCACTAGGGTGGCGATAACCAAGATAAATACCGGTACGCGAATTTCGCTAGGTACTAATTTTCGTACTGGCGAAACTGAACCATTGGCCGCTGCCATCACCAATGCCGTGGCTAAACCAAGGCTTAAGCCATTTACCGCGCTAGTGGTGACTGCCAATGTCGGGCAAAGGCCTAATAATTGCACCACGCCAGTGTTTTGCTTCCATAAGCCGTTGATGGTGATTTCTTTATAGATATTATTCATGATTAATCCTTAGACTTTTGAATTAATTCAGCCTGTGCGCTAATTGCATTTTCAGGCTTAGCAAAAAATGCCTCTTTGTTCATTGCAAAATACTGTTCAGCTTTTAAAACTGCTTTGACGACAGCGCGTGGTGTAATGGTTGCCCCCACCATGTAATCAAACTTACCACCGTCTTTTTTTACCTGCCATTGTTTGGCTGGTGTTTTGGCTAAAGATTCATCATTAAACAGTTTTATCCACTGACTATGTGCCACGTCAATATAATCACCCAAACCAGGGGTTTCTTTATGGGCTAATACGCGTACGCCGCTAATTGAGCCGTCGGCGCGAATGGCGATTAAAAGTTTGATGTCGCCACTATAGCCATCGTGTGCAAGCGCTTCTAATATGACGGCTGCCATTTTATGGTCCAGGATTGCAATATTGGCTTCTGTGGGCCTATGGTTACCTAATAATTCGTTAGGGGCAATTTTAATGGTCTGTTTTAACAGATTATTATCGTAACTGCTCTCTGGCAAAATTTGCTTAAAAAGCGCCAAGCGCGCTTCAGCTTCACTGGCTTCGATCGGCGCGCGGGTAATTTCAAATACATAAGCGAGTAGGGCTGTGCCAATGAAAGCGAAAGCAATCATAGTGATTGCAGTCTTTGAGGTGTGTTTTACGATTGATTCAGACGTTGATTCAGACATGCTTAGCTAATCCTTATTTGTGGCCAAATACACGCGGCTGCGTTAAAGCATCTATTAGCGGTACGCACATATTCATTAGTAATACGGCAAAAGCTACGCCATCTGGGTAGCCGCCATATACGCGGATTAAATAAGTCAGCACGCCAACGCCAGCGGCAAAGTAAATTTTGCCTCTCGGTGTTGTTGGGCCGCTGACGGGATCGGTGATGATGAAAAAGGCACATAACATCGATGCGCCGCTCATTAAGTGAAACAGCGGATTGGCAAAATGGTTAGGCTCAATCGCATAAAAGGCTAAAGAGATGGTCGCTAAGGAGGCTAAAAAGACTGTAGGTAAATGCCAGCTAATAATGCGCTGTTGTAATAAATACAGGCCGCCGAGTAAATAAGCACCGGTCACAAGTTCACCACCTTTAGCACCAAATGCCCCAAAAATAGGCGATTGCGTGATGCTGGAAACCTCATGTTTCAGCATTAATTGCGTTTTTAGGTAATCTAATGGTGTGGCCGAAGTAATGGCATCAACTTTAATATCGCCTGGCAAGCTATGGCTAAAAACAAAATGTAACTGATCCATAAAACTAAGTGGATGTTCAGCTAACAATAATGGCGCTGGCCATTTCGTCATAATCAATGGAAATGAGATGAGCAATGCTGCGTAGCCAACCATGGCTGGGTTAAATGGATTGTAGCCTAGGCCGCCATAAAGCTGTTTGGCGATGACGATGGCAAAGAAGGTGCCCACAATGACTAGCCACCAAGGCGCCAGAGGCGGCAGCGCTAATGCCAATAACCAGGCGGTAACTACAGCACTCATGTCCATTAAATAGGGTTTAACTGGGCGCTGGCGGATTTTAAGTAATATCGCTTCGGCAGTCAGAGCCGTCAGTGTTGCAAGCGTCACTGAAACTAAAATGCCGCCGCCATATATCCACACATAAGCGGTAATGCCAGGCACCAACGCCAGCAACACTTTAAACATAATAGTGCTAACGGTCGGGGCGTCGGTAATGTACGGTGAACGGTTCAAGGGTTTATCCTATTAATATTGTCTTATTCGTATCGTCTTATTCGTATTGCCTAGTCAGACTCTTTACTTTTTGATACTTGCGCCTCAACTGCCAGTTTTGCTTTTTCACGTAGCGCATCTGTTGCATTGATTTCCGCTTGCACGGTCGCGCTTACATTTGTAATATTTTTTGGTGCATCACCGGCTTGTGCGGCGGCTAGTTTTTGTGCTTTGGCACGTTCAATTGCAGCAGCGATTAGCGCTTGTTTATCTTGCTTAGCTTTTAATTCAGCGGCTTCAGTTTCTGGGGTTTTAGCCTCAGTGATTTTAGCCTCAGGAGTTTTAGTCTCAGGTGCAGTTGGCAAAACAGTGACTTTTTCTGCGGAAATATCACTGGAATTGGCCGCAGCTAATTGCTGCGCTTTAGCCCGGGCAATAGCCGCAGCAATCGCTGCTTGTTTATCTGTGCTGGCAGGTGCTTCTGCAGTTTTAATGCTTTCAGCGCTTGCTTCTTTAACATCGTCTACAGGTTTGATTTCAGCAGACTTTACTTCATTCTTGCCGGCTTGAGCGCGTTCAGCATGTTTTTGTGCGCGCTCTAATTTTTCACGCTCGATACGCGCTAATCTAAAATCATTCCGTTCACGCGCTAAATCTGCCGCTTCTTTGGCTTTATCTACTGCAATAATCTCGCTTTTTGCATAACGATAATATTGCACTAATGGAATGTCGCTCGGGCATACATACGTACAGCAGCCGCATTCGATACAATCAAACAAATTGTAGTCACGGGCTTTTTCAAAGTTATCCGACTTTGCAAACCAATACAGTTCCTGCGGCTGCAAATTTACTGGGCAGGCATCAGCACAGCGTGCACAACGAATACAGGGCATAGCCGGTGGTGGAGCTGCAAATAAATCAGGTGTAGCAGCAATAATGCAATTAGCCGCTTTGGTAATTGGCACTAAGTCATTGGGTAAATCAAAGCCCATCATAGGCCCACCCATAATAAAATGTGTGGTGTTGGTTTTGGCACCGCCAGCGGCAGAGACTAATGCATTTAATGGCGTACCAAATAACACTTCAAAATTCTGCGGTACAGCCACATTACCAGTCATGGTTACAACGCGGCTGATAGAAGGTTCGCCAAACTCAAAATAGCGATAAATCGCCAGCACTGTGGCTACGTTAAATACTTGAATGCCAACATCGGTTGAGCGTTTGTCATTAGGTATTTCAGTGCCAAGTAATAAATGAATCAGTCTGCGCGCATCTCCACTAGGGTATAGCGTGGGTACTATTTTTACTGCTATGGTCGAGCTTGCCGCCAGCGCTTTAGTCATGATGCCAGCTGCGACTGGTTTGTTATCTTCAATGCCAACGATACATTTTTCTGCACCTAGCAAATACTGCACAATTTCTATGCCTTTTAATATCTCATCAGCACGCTCGCGCATCAACATATCATCACAAGTGATGTAAGGCTCGCACTCGGCAGCGTTAATCACCAAGGTATGTACGTTCGACTTTCCGTTGCTGTGCAGTTTAATGTGCGTTGGAAAAGTAGCGCCACCCAAACCCACAATTCCAGAGGCACGCAAAGCATCAACCAACGTTTTTTTATCAGTGTTGCGCCAATCTACAGGCTGTAATGCGGTCCATTGATCTTTATTATCCGGCACTAAGTTGATGCACATATCCGGCAAACCTGACGGATGTGGAATGACTTGTTCGCTGATTGCTGTGATTGTGCCTGAGGTCGGTGCATGAATCGCCGCAGAAACAGAGCCTTCTGGCTCCGCTAACATTTGACCTTTAAGTACGTAGTCACCCACTTGTACTTTTACTTTAGGCATATGTCCAACATGTTGGCGCAAGGGTAAAATCAACTGTTCTGGCATCATCAATTTGCTGATTGGATGCGTGGTCGATTCTGCTTTATGTTCTGCTGGATGCACGCCGCCGTTGAACTTGAAAATATCTTTCAAGCTGTTATTGGCTGTGGCTTTTTTAGAAAATGTATTGCGAATCAAATTACTCGCAAAATTTATAATGTCGCTCATGCGCTTGTGCTATTTAATGTAGAGGTATTCAAACTGAAAGGGACGGCTGTAATTGGAATGATAGGATATTTCCATTTCCAATTATCTGGATTTTCTGCTACAGGCAGCATGGTGATGCAATCCACTGGACAAGGCGCAAGACATAATTCGCAACCGGTACATTCAGAGGCGATAATCGTGTGCATGTGTTTTGCTGCGCCCAAAATTGCATCTACTGGACATGCTTGTATGCATAAAGTGCAGCCGATACAAGTCGCTTCATCAATAAATGCCACTGATTTTGGTTTAGGTGTGCCATGTTCTGCGTTGAGCGGTTTGTATTCTACACCCATCAAATCAGCCAAAGCATGCGCGCCAGCATCTCCACCTGGCGGACATTGATTAATATCCGCTTCGCCCGCGGCAATGGCAGTGGCGTATGGTTTACAGCCGGGATAGCCGCATTGTCCGCACTGCGTTTGTGGCAAGATTGCATCGATACGCGCGATTAACGGGTCGCCCTCAACTTTGAATAGCAAGGCAGAAATACCTAATACGAGGCCAAGTGCAAGTGCAAGGCCAAGCATGATGTAAAGTGAAGTTAATAGCATAGCGTTACAATTTAAAAGTTAGTATTTATCAAGACCAGCAAAGCCCATAAACGCTAAACTCATTAGCGCGGCGGTGACCATAGCAATTGCCGAACCTTTAAGCGTGACAGGAATATCCGCCGCTTCAAGTCGCTCACGCATCGATGCGAAGAGTATTAGTACCAGTGAAAAGCCAATTGCGCCGCCCATGCCAAATAACAAAGATTCTAGAAAGCTATGGCTGGCTTGTGCATTGAGTAGCGGAATACCTAATACCGCACAGTTGGTGGTAATTAGCGGTAAAAATATGCCAAGTGATTGATATAATGGTGGAAAGTTCTTTTCCATCACCATTTCAGTAAACTGTACTACACCAGCAATAATGACAATAAATGATAGTGTGCGTAGATATTCCAAGCCGTTAGGCTCAAGTAAGTAGTGATTTATACCCCAGCTTGTCATTGAGCCTATGCTCAACACAAAAGCCGTTGCGCCGGCCATGCCGATGGAGGCTTCTAGTTTTTTAGAAACACCCATGAACGGGCAAAGGCCAAGAATTTTAACTAACACGATGTTGTTAACAAACACGGTGCCAATTAAAATCATGATGTAATGATGAAAATCAAAGGTCATATTCAAGATTTAATGCGATATGAAAAATTATATTATTAAGTGCGATTATACCTCTATTAATCGTCTTTAAGACCGGTCAAACTGATCAAAAGAAGTCACTTAAAAGTCTATAGACCGCACAATATAACGATTAGTTTTCCATAGGCTGTTTATCAGTGCGGAAGATTTCTTTCAATATGTAACCTCGAGACTGCCTAGCTAGCGCGAGCTAGGTGAAAGTTTAAGTCTGCATATGTATATTTGCTTAGCTTTTAAGTTAAAATACAGGATTATGAATCGTTTAGGTTTGCTATGTTGCAAGGTAGTTTAGTCGCTATTGTTACACCTATGTTTGAAGACGGCAGCTTGGATATTCCGTCTCTGAATGCGCTGATTGACTTTCATGTAGAGCAAGGCACCGATGGTATTGTGATTGTTGGTACGACCGGTGAGTCACCTACAGTTGATTTTGACGAACATTGTTTGCTCATTAAAACTGCGGTTAGCCAAGTCAATGGTCGAGTTCCGGTGATTGCTGGTACAGGCGCAAACTCAACCAAAGAGGCTATTTTACTCACGCAAAAAGCCAAAGAATTGGGCGTCGATGCCTGTTTGCTAGTAGCACCTTATTACAATAAACCCACGCAAGAAGGCTTATTTCAGCATTTTACCGCGATCGCTAATGCGGTAGATATTCCGCAAATATTGTATAACGTGCCTGGTCGTACTGGCTGTGATATTAGCAATGACACTACGCTACGTCTAGCCGCGCATAAAAACATCGTTGGTATTAAAGATGCAACCGGGGGCATTGAGCGTGGCACCGATTTGATCTTACGGGCGCCTACTGATTTTGCCGTGCTAAGTGGTGATGACGCGACTGCCATGAGTTTGATGTTGCTGGGTGGCAAAGGCGTTATTACCGTCACTGGCAATGTTGCACCTAAGTTAATGCACGAAATGTGTGTTGCGGCAATGGCTGGTGACGCTATTGCTGCGCGTAAAATTAACGCCAAACTTTTCGGTTTACATCAAAAACTATTTGTAGAAGCCAATCCTATCCCAGTGAAATGGGTGCTGGTAGAAATGGGTTTGATTAAAACCGGTATTAGGTTGCCTATGGTGAATTTATCTGCGCAATATCATGATGTATTGCGTGGCGCTTGCAAACTTGCAAATATTTTATAAAAACTGTTCTTAATAAAAGCTGTTATAAACGTCTGATAAAGAGGTCTGAATGAAACAAACTAACATCAAGCCATATGCAACGACAAGTCGCGGAACTACAGACTGCGCAATTACAACTAGTACGATTAAACGTGCAGCCATTGGCCTGTTGTTGGTCAGCAGTTTAGCCGCTTGCGATTCAATTCCGTTTATCAATAACACTCCGGATTACAAGGCTGCTAATCGTACCAAGCCTTTGGAAGTGCCACCAGATTTAACGGCGAGCCCGGTCAGCGATGCTTATTCTATTCCTGGCAGCACAAGTTATTCTACTTACAGTCAAGCACAAGAAAACCAAGAAGTCGCTGCTGAGAAAATATTAACCTCACCTGAAGGAGTTAGGTTAGAAAAAGCCGGCGCGCAGCGTTGGCTTGTGGTTAATGCGCCAGCTGAAAAAATATGGCCAGTGATACGCGATTTTTGGACGGACATGGGTTTTGCGGTACGTGTAGAAAATCCGCAACTGGGCGTAATGGAAACTGAGTGGATTGACTCTGAAGCCATTAAGAAAGATGACTCAGGCAATATGGGTGATAAGTTTGATAAATGGCTAGATAAATTATCAGGTTTTGCAGATAAAAAGAAATTCCGCACCCGTTTAGACCGTGGTAATGAAGCCAATACCACTGAAATCTATATGACACATCGATCAGTATCTGGCGCGCCAGATGATGGTAAAAATAGAGTGCAAACACAGTTGGGTGAAATTGATACAGGCTACAAACTAGGTGCCAAAACTAACACTGAAATGGACGCTAGAGATGTTGAGCTGGATGATGAGCTGCTACGCCGTTTGATGGTTAAGTTAGGTGTTGAAGAGCAAAAATCTAAAGCGATTATTGCTGATGCCGTGACATTGAAGCGTGCTGAAGTGATTAAAGAATCTGATGGTAGCGCAACTTTAGTGTTAAACGATCCATTTGACCGCGCATGGCGTCGTGTAGGCTTGGCGCTAGATAGAGTTGGTTTTGTTATTGAAGATAAAGATCGCTCTAACGGTGTGTTCTTTGTGCGTTACGCTGATGTAGATATTGATGACACGCCAGCGAAAAAGAAAGGTTTACTTGAAAGTTTGAAGTTCTGGGGCGATGATGATAAAAAATCAGCTGCAGCCGAGCCGAAAAAAGAAGAGAAAAGCATGGTTGAGAAACTTAAATTCTGGGGTACGGACGACAAACAAAAAACCAACCCAGAAAAACAATATCGCATCAAAGTAGCGGAAGGCGATAAAGGCAATGCTGTGGTCACCGTGATTAATAAAGATGGCGCACGCGTACGCACAACGACCGCGAATCGAATTGTTGCCTTAATGTACGAGCAATTAAAGTAACCTTATCAGTCAAAGTTAAGGGCTAACAACATGCGCTTTGCTTCACTGGGCAGTGGCAGTGCAGGCAATGCGCTGGTGGTTGAGGTTAAGCAGACTCGACTAATGTTAGATTGCGGTTTTAGTGTTAAAGAAACTAGTGCGAGATTAGCCAGATTAAATCTTATGCCTGAAGATTTGTCTGGCATCGTTATTACGCATGAACATGATGACCACGCGGGCGGCGCATTTAAATTTGCCGCTAAGCATAACATTCCAGTATGGCTCACTTATGGCACGCTAAAAATGGTGGCGCGCTATCTACCTAATCAGCATGATTTGCAATTAAATGTAGTGGATAGCCATTGTTCTTTTGATATTGCTGACATTCAGGTGCAACCATATCCAGTGCCACACGATGCGCGTGAGCCTATTCAATGTGTTTTTTCTGATGGCATTCATAAGTTAGGCGTGCTAACTGATGTGGGACGGGCGACACCTCATATTGAGGAAATGTTAACGGCTTGTGCTGCCTTGGTTCTTGAATGTAATCATGATGCCAGTATGCTACAAGCGGGGCCTTATAGTTGGTCACTCAAACAGCGGGTAGGTGGGGATTTGGGTCATTTAGAAAATTTAGCCTCAGCGAATTTGTTGTCCAAGTTGGATAACAGTCACCTGCAGCACATTGTGGCAGCGCATTTGAGTGCTAAAAACAACACACCAATGCTGGCTAAGTCTGCTTTAGCCAAAGTATTAGGCTGTGAAAATAGTTGGATTGGTGTTGCTGACCAATTGCTTGGTTTTGACTGGCGCGAGATTAATTAATGGAAGTATAGATTGTGCTATTTATCATTTACAGAATGTTAGCATTAGAGTTAAAAGTTACAGCTTAAAGTGGATCTCTAAAATAAAAAAGCCGACATATAGTCGGCTTTTTAGTTCTTACTAAAGGCTAATTACTTAGCAGCTTCGGCAGGAGCAGCAGCTTCAGCAGCAGGTGCAGCAGCTTCAGCAGGAGCAGCAGCTTCAGCAGCAGGTGCAGCAGGAGCAGCAACTTCAGCAGCAGGAGCAGCAACTTCAGCAGCTTTTTCGCCACAAGCAGTTAGAGCAAGAGCCAATAATGCAGCAAGTAAAAGTGAACGTGTCATGTTTAATCCTTAAGAGTTTAACTAGTTAAAAAAACTTTTACGGTATTTGATTGAAAGTTTTATCTAATAATCTATACCGAGTGACGCAAATTTTACCAGTAATTTTAAAAAAAACCCAGCTAAAAACTTAGATAACTAGTAAAAAGTTGCACTAAATTTAAAATGAATGTCTATTTTTAGTCAAAAATGAAAATTTAAAGCAGATTTTTTAAAAATGACATTCTTATGAAATTGATTAACCCCGTTATAAATCTTGTTTTTCGTATAATTGCATTTTTAAAATTTTACTTAACATCATTAAATATGCTATTTTTATCATAATTAAGCCTTACATTTAAACGATTGACTAATTCATTGTTAAATATCCAGCTACGTACCAATCGTAAAGTTGTTTTGATAGTAACTGATCTTGCTCGACTTTATTCGCTATGTCGCTAGCTAACAAGTGGCGCTTATCCGCAAGTGTTTTGAGTAACTCTGCTGAATCACCTGTAAATGATACTGTTTCGCCGTTCACGAAAAATGTTGTGATTGAGGTGTTGCAAAAAAACAGCATTTGGCTTTTTAGGTCTAAGGCAATACCCAATTTAGCTAATTTATCACTAAAACTTTTTATCGATATTTTCTTATTGGCATCAAATACTACATCAGCTTTGGGATCTGATAAATAAGTCCCAAGAAATTCAGCGACCAATTCATCTGACCATTTTATTTTTTGTAAGTCCAGGCTGACTTTATTCACCATAGCACCGCTAATTTCTGCAGCATGATTTTGTAGTGTTAAATCAGCATCTTGATAGATGCCTGGTAAAATAATTTGATCTTGATTTAATTTATCCTGCATAAACCCTAAAAATTCGCTGGCGAGTTCCTGGTTTTTAGGTGCGCGAAACCCGATTGAATAGGTCATGCAATCGGTTTTTCCCTCAGACACAGCAATCCCCCAGTGCGCAAGGTGCGGCGGTAAGTAAAGCATGTCGCCAGCCTCTAATAGCCATTCCTGAGCCGTGTCAAAGTTCTGCAATATGCGTAGTGGCGCGCCCTCAATTAAGCTTAAGTCAGTTTGTTCGCTAATGCGCCATAAGCGCCGGCCTTGGCCTTGTAGTAAAAATACATCATAACTATCAAAATGTGGCCCTACACCACCGCCATCTGGCGCGTAACTGACCATTAAATCATCCAGCCTTGCATGTGGGATGAAATCAAATTGCTGTAATAACTCTGCGGCTTCAGGTAGGTAATGATTCACACTTTGCACTAATAAAGTCCAATTATGCTGTGCTGATGGTTTTTGTGGCAAGCGTGCAAAATCATCATCGTCAAATGGTCCGTGGCTGGCATGCCATTTTCCATTGATGTATTCTACAATGCGCGATTGCACATCATCTTCGCAGGCTAAACCAGCAAGCTCTTCTGGGCTTAATAAACCTTGAAAATCAGAGATTGCATTTTTGATTAGCAAAGGTTTTTTTTGCCAATACTCAGCTAAAAATTCTGCGGCTGTTAAGCCGCCTAGTAATTGCAGTGCTTGATTTTTTGCCATGGGATTCAATTTAATAGATGCGAATGATACAAGTGACTATTATGCCACCGCCTTCGCTTGCTTGCTAACAAGTTACAGTGCTCAGCCCAGTAAAAATAAACTTTGTCGCGCGACTATAAAATAGATAATTGCCTGCTTCGCATCGACGATAAAATCCATTTTGCAGTAAAATACCGCTATGAATATTTACTCACTGGCAAAACCTTTGCTGTTTCAGTTTGATGCTGAAACAGCCCACGACCTTACTTTAAAAAGCCTTAAGTTTGCCAAGCAAGCTGGACTTCTGAATCTATATCCCAAAGCGCCAACTTGCCAACCACGGCAAATAATGGGGCTTAATTTTCCTAATCCGGTAGGCTTAGCGGCAGGCTTGGATAAAAATGGTGCTGTCATAGATGGTTTGGCAGCCTTAGGGTTTGGTTTTATTGAAATTGGAACCGTTACTCCAAGGCCGCAACCAGGTAATTCTAAGCCGCGCTTATTTAGAATTAAGGAAGCGCTTGGTATCGTGAATCGCTTTGGCTTTAATAATCTGGGTGTAGATAATTTGCTTGAAAACGTAAAGGCAGCGCAATATAAAGGCCTGACCGCCGGCCAAATACTAGGCATAAACATTGGTAAGAATTTTGATACACCGATGGAAAATGCCGTCGATGATTATTTGATTTGTATGCGAAAAGTGTATGCCTACGCCAGTTATATCACGGTCAATATTTCATCACCAAACACCAAAAATCTACGTGCATTGCAAGAGAAATCTGCCTTGTCTGCTTTGCTGTCTAGCCTTAAGTTAGAGCAAGCTAAATTAGCCGAGCAACACGGACGTTATGTACCTATGACACTTAAAATTGCGCCAGATTTGGACCGTGAGCAGATTAACGAAATTGCTGATTTGTTAATGGAACATAAAATAGATGGTGTAATCGCCACCAATACTACACTTTCACGCGATTTGGTGCAGGGCATGGAACACGCCGATGAAGCTGGCGGCTTATCTGGTGCGCCGTTGCGTGAAAAATCGACTTTGGTAATACAGCAGCTTTCTCAACGATTACAGGGTACATTGCCTATTATAGGCGTTGGCGGTATTTTAAGCGGTGCCGATGCCGTAGAGAAAATTGCAGCAGGCGCAGATTTGGTTCAAGTGTACAGCGGCCTGATTTATAAAGGTCCAAAATTAGTTCATGATATTTGCCAAACATTAGGCTAGCTTTAATGCCGCTACCGATCCTTTATTCTTACCGCCGCTGTCCATATGCCATGCGGGCAAGAATGGCGATTAAATATGCGAATATCAGTGTGGATATTCGAGACATAGCGCTAAAAGAAAAGCCTGCAGAAATGTTAATAGCTTCACCTAAAGGCACTGTGCCAGTGTTAGTTTTGCAGGATGGACAGGTACTTGAGCAAAGTCTGGATATTATGTATTGGGCATTGCAGCAGCGTGACATCGATGGCTGGCTAACTGCCGATAAGCCATTGACGCAGCGTATAATTGCTGAAAATGATGGAAGTTTTAAACAGGCTTTAGATAAATACAAATATGCGATTCGTTTCCCTGAGCAATCAGTTGAATTTTACAGAGCGCAAGCCGAAGTATTTTTGCAAAAGCTTGAGCGGTTATTAGCGAAGTCTGTATTTTTGTTAGGTGATAAAGTCAGCCTGGCCGACATTGCACTTTTCCCGTTTATTCGGCAGTTTTCTGGCGTTGATCCGGTTTGGTTTGAAGCGGCTGCTTATCTTAAATTAAAGGCTTGGTTAAAACAGTTAGTCGATTCAGATTTATTTGTCGACATCATGCAAAAACGGCCAACTTACGCAGGTAAGCAGGCCGTTTTGATTGCTGATTAAAGTAGGGCGCTAATCGACTGTAGCTAGCGCATCTGTGTTTGATAGCGTCTCGTCTGAGAAAATAAGTTTCACTTCATCTTTATCATCAATATCTACATGCACACTACCGCCGTTAGCGAGTCTGCCAAACAATAATTCATCGGCCAAGGCTTTACGTATAGTGTCTTGAATTAAACGCGCCATCGGACGCGCACCCATTAATGGATCGAAGCCTTTTTTACCTAAGTATACTTTAAGCGCATCGCTAAAGGTCACTTCCACTTTTTTATCATGCAACTGGTCTTCTAGTTGAATCAAGAATTTATCGACCACGCGAATCAGAATATCTTGAGAAAGCGAGGCGAATGAGACAGTCGCGTCCAAGCGATTACGGAATTCAGGCGAGAACAAACGCTTGATGTCAGCCTGTTCATCACCAGCCTGTTTTGCATTGGTAAAGCCCATGCTGGCTTTAGATAAATTCTCAGCGCCGGCATTAGTCGTCATAATAATCGTCACGTTTCTAAAGTCCGCTTTGCGCCCGTTATTATCTGTCAGCGTGCCGTGATCCATCACTTGCAGCAAAATGTTGAAAATATCTGGGTGGGCTTTTTCAATTTCATCCAACAATAACACGCAGTATGGATGCTTGTTAATCGCCTCGGTCATCATGCCGCCTTGATCGAAACCTACGTAGCCGGGAGGTGCGCCAATTAAACGCGATACCGCGTGGCGTTCCATATATTCACTCATGTCGAAGCGAATTAATTCTATGCCCATAATGTAGGCTAATTGTTTAGCCACTTCAGTTTTACCAACGCCAGTAGGGCCACTAAATAAGAAACTGCCGATAGGCTTGTTGCCTTGACCTAAACCGCTACGGGCCATTTTGACCGCAGAGGCCAGTGTTTCAATCGCTTTGTCCTGACCAAACACGACCGCTTTTAAATCACGCTCTAAGGTTTTAAGTGCGCTTCTATCATCGCTAGAGATATTTTTGGGCGGAATGCGCGCGATTTTTGCAACAATGTCCTCAATCTCTTTATTGCCTATAGTTTTTTTCTGTTTCGATTTTGGCAATATACGTTGCGCAGCGCCAGCCTCATCAATCACGTCAATCGCTTTGTCTGGTAAGTGGCGGTCATTGATATATTTAGCCGACAACTCAGCAGCCGTAGTTAAAGCGCCAGCCGTATATTTAACGCCATGATGCCCTTCAAAGCGGGATTTCAAGCCTTTTAATATTTCAATGGTTTCAGCAACGGTTGGTTCAGCCACATCGATTTTTTGGAAGCGGCGTGCCAATGCATGATCTTTCTCAAATACGCTGCGGTATTCTTGGTAAGTCGTTGCGCCTATGCATTTGAGTGAGCCATTGGAAAGCGCCGGTTTCAGCAAGTTGCTGGCATCCAAAGTGCCGCCACTGGCAGAGCCAGCACCGATTAAAGTATGAATCTCATCTATAAATAAAATGGCATCTGGATTTTCAGCCAGTTGCTTCATGACTGCTTTTAAGCGTTGCTCAAAGTCACCACGGTATTTAGTGCCAGCCAGCAATGCGCCCATATCTAGGGAGTAAACAATGGCATTGGCTAACACCTCTGGAATTTCTTTTTCAACAATTCGACGTGCTAAACCTTCAGCAATCGCAGTTTTACCCACGCCGGCTTCACCTACTAATAAAGGGTTATTTTTCCGGCGGCGGCAAAGTGTTTGCACTACGCGTTCTAGTTCTGGGCCGCGTCCAATCAAAGGATCTATTTTTCCGGATAAAACCTGAGCGTTTAAGTTGAGTGTGTAATTCTCCAGCGCGCCATTAGGGGCTGCCTCTACCTCAGCTTCTGCATCCGCCCCTTCTGGTTTAGCCGTTTCCCCAACCTTAGAAACACCATGAGAGATGAAGTTAACTACATCGAGACGCGTTACGCCTTGTTGCAGTAAATAGAACACTGCATGTGAATCTTTTTCACCGAAAATGGCTACTAGCACATTAGCGCCTGTGACTTCTTTTTTGCCTGAAGATTGCACATGCAACATGGCGCGTTGAATCACGCGTTGAAAGCCAAGCGTGGGCTGCGTATCAACGTCATCTTGCCCCATTACGGTAGGCGTATGTTCTTCAATGTATTGATTCAGTTCATTGCGTAAAATGTCTAGCTTCGCACCGCAGGCACGCAACACTTCAGCGGCAGTCGGGTTGTCTATCATAGCGAGTAGCAAATGTTCAACCGTAATGAGCTCATGACGCTTTTGTCTAGCGTCCATAAAGGCCATGTGTAGACTAACTTCTAACTCTTGAGCGATCATTTTTTACCTTACCTTCAATATTGTGCGTGTGCTCGAATATTCTCTAAGCGGGATCAACTACGCATTGCAAAGGATGTTGCAACTCATTGGCATAGTTAAGTACCTGATTCATTTTCGTTTCTGCGATGTCCTGTGAATATATACCGCAGACACCAACGCCCTCAGTGTGTACTTTGAGCATAATTTGCGTCGCTTGTTCACGGCTTTTATTAAAAAATCTTTCGATACACTCCACCACGAATTCCATGGGCGTGTAATCGTCATTTAATAGCATTACCTTAAACATGGGGGGCAACTTTGGTTTTGCAACTTCAGGTTTAAGTGCGGTGTTGTTTTCAAAAGGTGAATGAGCCATATTGGGTTCTATTTTGGACCAAGCTGTAAAAAATTCAAGCCCAATTTGGGTAGGGCTATATAAATTTTATGAAATTAAGGAAATATTTTGACGACTTTAACGATGCGGTCTTGAGTTTGAACAATTTCAATTGTATGAGTTCCAATTCTAAAGCAAGTGCTAGCTTCTGGAATATCTTCAAAGTGCTCAAGAATTAGGCCGTTCAAGGTGCGCGGGCCATTAAGCGGCAGGCTAAGACTTAATTTCTTATTCAAATCACGTAAGGTGCTACTGCCATCCACCAGCCAGCTACCATCGGCCTCTTTGCGATAACTACCAATACGTGATGGGGATTGGGTTGTGAAGTCGCCAATCACTTCTTCTAAAATATCTTCCAAGGTGACTAGGCCTTTAAACTCGCCGTATTCATCAACCACCAAAGCGACACGCTGCTGATTTTCTTGAAACTGTTGTATTTGTGTGTATAGCGGCGTGCCAGACGGTATGAAGTACGGTTCTGCAATCACTTCGCGTAAGGCATCTTTATCAATATTGCTTTTTTGGTGATGTGAGCGTAGCAGCGACATCACTTTCCTCAGATGTAATATGCCGATAATTTCTTCGTTATCACCTTGGCGCACAGGTAAGCGCGTGTGTTGGCTATTGGCAATCTGCTGCAATATATCTTCCAGCGCCGCGTCAAGATCTATCGTTTCAACCAGCGTGTGTGCGGTCATTACGTCGTCGACGGTAATGGTTTCTAAGTCAAATAAATTCAGTAAAATAGATCGGTGTTTTTTGGGGATAAAATGCCCAGCGTCAGTCACAATGCTGCGTAATTCCTCTGTGGTGACTGCTTGTAAAGTTTCTTCAAAATTGACTTTAAGGCCTAATACTTTTACGAAGCCTTTAACAAAGAGATTAACAAATGAAACGATAGGATTAAACAGCCATAGCAATGGGTAAAGCAAATAGCTGCAGGCAAAGCCTAGTTTTTCTGGATAAGCGGCAGCAATGACTTTAGGCGAAATTTCGCTAAATACTAGAATAGCGAAGGTGACCGCAAGTGAGCCTATCATCAATACATATTTACCTTCACCAAAGAAGTATTCGCTAATGAACACTTCTAAGGCGGAAGCGCCAACAATACAAAGAGTATTCCCTAGCAGGATAACGCCCAGCAACTTGTCAGTTTTGGATAATAAAATACTGGCTAATTTAGCGCCTCGATGGCCATGCTTAGCCAAATGTTTCATCCGATAACGGTTGAGCGACATCAGGCTGGTTTCGGCCATAGAGAAAAATGCAGAAAACAGTAACAGTATGGCTAGTATGCCTAACTGCCAGTGGATGGGAATATTATCCAAAGAAGTTCATTTTTTTAAAGGTGAAATGTGAGTGTATACGTGAGGGCACCCATAAATCAAGTGTGCATTATATTTTGCACACTTGAGATATTGGTGACTGATGCTTATTGCCGATGAATAAGCTTGTACTGCTAGAAGTTAGGCGAAGTCTGACGGGTGTGGTTCTGCCACTTCAACTTCAACTTTTTTGGCGCTATCTTTCTTTTCAACATCACCTATTAAGTTAGCGCGATTAACGCCTAACCACATGGCAATTGGGCAAGCGACCAATACTGATGAGTAAATGCCGAACAAAATGCCGATGGTTAGTGCCAGGGCAAAGTTGTGTAACACTTCGCCACCAAATAACAGCATTGAACCAACCATAGTCTGTGTCATGGTGTGGGTAATGATGGTGCGAGACATCGTGCGTGTAATGGCGTTATCTATTACTTGCACAACACTGGCTTTACGCATTTTTCTGAAGTTCTCGCGTACTCGGTCAAATACCACTACAGATTCGTTTACCGAGTAGCCTAATACCGCCAAAATCGCGGCAAGTACTGTCAGGTTGAATTCCCACTGAAAAAAGGCGAAAAAGCCTAAAATAATCACCACGTCATGCATGTTGGCGACAATTGCGGCAATCGCGAAACGCCACTCAAAACGAAGCCACAGATATAAAACGATGCCTAAACTCACAAAGAATAGCGCTAAACCACCATTCTCATAAAGCTCATCGCCGACTTGTGCGCCTACGGCCTCTACACGGCGAATTTCAGCTTTTGGATCTGCTACCACTAAAGCGGTTTTAACTTGCTCTGAAAGTTGCGAAACGGATAAGCCTGTTTTGACAGGTAAACGAATTAACACATCACGGCTAGAGCCAAAGTTCTGCACGGTCGCTTCTTTTAAACCTATGCTATCTACCGCTTTACGCACGCTGTCTAAATTAGCGGCTTGCGGGTAGTTCACTTCCATGACGGTGCCGCCAGTAAAGTCGACACCAAAGTTTAGGCCGCGTGTGGCTAAAAATATAATTGCCAGTATAAAGGTGATTAATGAGATGGACGTTGTTAAACGGCCATAACTCATAAAGGGAATATCATTTTTAATTCTAAATAATTCCATGATGTGTACTCAAATATTCTAAATAATGTGTGTTGGGCTAAGTGCTTAAAGTTGACTTTTAAAGTCTAGATATTTAAACCTAGTTTCTTAAACCTAGCTACTAAAGGTTGTCAGCTTTGTAAATTTGGCCAATGGATAATTTGTTCACTTTACGGCGATAACCATAAATCAAGTTTACAAAAGCGCGTGAGACTAAAACTGCACTAAACATTGAAGTTAAAATGCCAAGCACATGTACCACTGCAAAGCCTTTGATAGGGCCTGTACCAAACATGAATAGCGCTAAACCAGCGATTAGCGTAGTCACGTTCGAGTCTAAAATAGTATCCCAAGCTCTATCGTAACCAGCATGAATACTGGCTTGTGGCGTATTGCCATTGCGCAGTTCTTCACGCACGCGCTCGTTAATCAACACGTTGGCATCAATCGCCATGCCTAGGGCTAGCGCAATCGCAGCTAATCCTGGTAAGGTTAAAGTAGCTTGCAGCATAGATAAAATCGCTACCAATAATAATAGATTAATTGCCAACGCTGCCACTGAAACCACACCAAAAGCCATGTAGTAAATCATCATCATGACCGCAATGGCCAAAAAGCCCCATAAGGTTGAATGCATGCCGCGGTTGATGTTGTCTTGTCCCATACTTGGGCCAACGGTACGCTCTTCAATAATATCCATTGGTGCTGCAAGTGCGCCGGCGCGGAGTAATAGTGAAATGTCGGTTGCTTCTTGCGTGTTTGCCATGCCGGTGATTTGTACGCGGCCGCCACCAATTTCACCATTAATCACAGGTGCTGTGACGACTTCGGTGCTGCCTTTTTCAATCAGCAGAATGGCCATTCTCTTACCCACGTTTTCTCGTGTTACTTGTTGAAAAATACGAGCGCCACGACCATCTAAGGTCACGTTTACCGTAGAGCGACCAGATTGGCCATCTACGCCAGGGCCGGCATCAGTAATATAATCACCGGTTAGCACTACATTCTTTTTGACTAAAATTGGACGACCTTCACGGTCTTTATAGACTTCATCGCCCATAGGCGCTTGGCCTTTTAAGGCATTTTCCATCGTCACTGAGTCGGTTTTTTCTTCATCAACCATGCGAATTTCAAGCGTTGCAGTGCGGCCAATAATCTCTTTAGCTTTAGCTGTGTCTTGTACGCCTGGTAATTGCACTACAACTCGGTCTACGCCTTGTTGTTGAATGATAGGTTCAGCAACGCCGAGCTCATTGATACGGTTATGCAGCGTTTGAATGTTTTGCTTGATAGCGAAGTCTTGAATATGCTTTTGTTCCACTAAGCTCAGTGATGCTTTAAGAATTTTTTCTTCACCATCAGTAGATTCTGTTAGTGTTAAATTAGGATATTCTTTAGTGATGATTGCGCGCGCTTTGCCTAATTCAGCATCGCTATTAAAACGCACTTGTACTACTTCGCCTTCACGCGTAACACCCACATAAGAAATACGCTCTTTACGTAGCGCACTTCTAAAATCACCAACAAATCGCTCAGCCGCTTTGCTTAGTGCGGCTTTCATGTCTACTTGCATTAAAAAGTGCACGCCACCACGTAAATCCAAACCTAGGTACATTGGTTTTGCACCTAAGCTACGCAACCACTCTGGTGAACGAGAAAGCAAGTTTAGCGCAACGGTATAATCGCTACCTAGACCAGCTTGCAAAACGTCTTTAGCCTTGATTTGCGTATCTGTGCTTGCAAAGCGAGCTTTAACGCCGCGCGCATCAATATAAACGCCATCGTATTGAATATTTTCTTGTTTAAAAATCGCCTCAACTTTACTTAATAGTGCTGAATCAAGTTTAGTTGTGCTTTTTGCCGGGGTGATTTGCACCGCAGGCGATTCACCAAAAAAGTTAGGTATGGTGTAAATGAAGCCAATCAAAATCATGATGGCAACAAGAATGTTCTTCCACATTGGATAGCGGTTCATAGTGAGGCTCTAGTCAATAACAGTCTGTAAATTAAATAACAGGGTATAGATTAATAATGGGTAAAATTTTATAGCATAAATGACTAAATGCTTTTAATCGTACCTTTTGGTAACGCGCTTTGAATCGCTTGTTTTTGCACGGTAATTTCGGTATTTGCGGCAATTTCAATGCTGACAAAAGTATCACTTACTTTAGTGACTTTACCAACAATGCCACCGCTGGTTACAACTTCATCGCCTTTTTGCAAAGCTGCAATCATATTGCGTTGTTCTTTTGCTTGTTTCATTTGTGGACGAATAATCATGAAGAAAAATAATACAAATATCACAACAAGCGGTAAAAAGCTCATTAAGTCTGTGGCCGATGAAGCAGATGCTGCGTACGCGTTTGAGATAAACATGAGATTGCCTTCTTAATAAAAATAGGTTGCGATTAAAGTACTTGACTACAGAATATACAAAATAGTGCTAAAAATCAGCTTCGGATTTTAGCACAGACTCTAAATTTGTTGCAGACAACTCGGGTTTGCTTAAGCTAGCACGCTTGGCAGCAAATTCTGTTTTAAATGCTTCAAAATTACCAGACTCAATCGCGCCGCGCATGCCAGCCATTAGTACTTGATAATAATGCAGGTTATGAATGGTGTTTAAGCGTGAGCCAAGAATTTCACCTAGTTTATGCAAATGGTGTAAATAAGCACGGCTGAAATTTTGGCAAGTGTAGCAACTGCAGTCAGCATCTAGAGGATTAATATCGGTTTTGTAGGAGGCATTTTTGATTTTAATATCGCCGTGCTGGGTAAATAGCCAGCCGTTGCGCGCATTGCGCGTAGGCATCACGCAATCGAACATGTCGATACCTTGGCTGACAGCCGCCACTAAATCTTCTGGCGTACCGACGCCCATTAAATAGCGTGGTTTATTGACTGGCATTTTTGGCGCAGTGTGAGCCAATATGCGCAACATATCTTCTTTAGGCTCGCCTACCGATAAACCGCCAATGGCATAACCATCAAAATCAATATCGGTTAAACCTTTTAATGAAACGTCGCGCAAATCTTCGTACATGCCGCCTTGAATAATGCCAAATAGCGCATTTTCATTGCCAGCATGTGCATCTTTACTGCGGCGTGCCCAGCGTAATGATAGCTGCATCGAATCATTCGCTTCTTTTGTTGTGGCTGGGTAGGGCGTGCATTCGTCAAAAATCATCACGATGTCAGAATTCAATACTTTTTGAATACGCATGGATTCTTCTGGCGTTAAAAAGCAACTGTCGCCATTAATCGGCGAGCGAAACTTCACGCCTTCTTCAGAGATTTTTCGTAAGGCGCCTAAGCTCCATACTTGAAAGCCGCCGGAATCTGTCAATATTGGGCCATCCCAACCCATAAACTGATGTAAGCCGCCATGCGCTGCAATAACTTCTAGCCCTGGACGTAGCCATAAATGGAAGGTGTTACCTAATACGATGTGCGCATCAATTTCTTTTAAATCTAAAGGCGACATGGCTTTTACCGTGCCATAAGTACCTACTGGCATAAATGCCGGTGTTTGTACTTCACCATGCTTAAGTTTTAAGGTGCCGCGACGGGCAAGACCATCTTGTTTGTGTAGTGTAAATTGCATATTCATGAATTTTATTAATATTGCGCGATATTAACACATCGCTCTAATTCTTCCTGATGGCATATCACTTTGTTGACATCCTCCCCGCCCTAAAGAGCGGGGATTCCTACGGGGTCACGCGATGACTTGCGGATACCTTCGGAGGGTTCGTGCTTCATAGTGCGGTCTTGTTGCACCATCACTCCACACGCTAATACGGCATGCCCTGCCGCTAATATATTGATTGCACCGACTAAATCAGCATTTTCAGCATAGCCACATTCAACACATTCAAACTTCGCTTGTGTTTGGCGGTTATCGGCTGAAATATGCTTACAACACGGGCAAGTGCGGCTGGTGTTGCGCGGATTGACCGCTATCACACCGCCGCCTGCCCATGCTTGTTTGTATTCAAGTTGTCGCCTGAACTCAAACCAGCCTTGGTCTAGGATAGAGCGATTCAAGCCTGATTTAGCCTTGACGTTCCGCCCCTTGGATTCAACCGAGCCTTTAGCACTCTTGCTCATATTACTAATCTGCAAATTTTCTATCACTATCATGGCGTGGTTTTGGCTAATGGTAGATGTCGTTTTATGCAGGTAGTCTTTCCTGATATTCGCAATGGTGCTGTGGAGTTGGGTGATTTTGCCTTTCTGCTTTTTCCAATTACGGCTGAATTTAACCTTACTGCTTAAAGCGCGTTGATAACGCGCCAGCCTTGATTGCTTTTGTTTGAAGCTATTCACCGCTTCAAATACTTGCCCATTACTTAATGTAGCAAATCTTGCAATGCCTACGTCCACACCAACAATGCTGGTTGCGGTGTGCTCTGTTTGCTCAACTTCACGCTCGGTTTGGATACTCGCGTACCACTTGCCACCTTTTTGCGAGACAGTGATGTTTTTCGCTACGCCCATCATTTCACGGCTGTTGCGATAGCGTAGCCAGCCAAGCTTGGGCAGAAATATCCGATTGTTGTGTTGTTCGAGCTTGAAGCCTTGTGGGAATCTAAAACTATCACTCATGCCTTTCTTTTTGAACTTTGGAAAGTCAGCGCGTTTGGCAAAGAAATTCCTAAAACTGGATTCTAGGTTTTTAAGGGCTTGTTGTAGGGTTTGGCTAGGAGCATCTTTTAGCCAAGCAAGCTCACCTTTCCAAAGAGGCAGAAGATTGGCAATTTTAGTGAAGCCAAACTTGAAGGTATTATCTGCTTGGTATTGTGCGTTTTGCCATGCCAAAGCCTTGTTATAGACCACGCGGCAACAGCCCGCGTATTGACGCATGGCACGGGTTTGTTCACCGTCAGGCATCAATTCAAACTTATAGGCTTGCAAGCGTTTCATGCTTCTATTATACTTGGTCTATGAGAAATAACAATGATATTAGGCACGGTAGACACTGTGTATTTTTAATGCACGTTCATTTGGTCTTTGTGACTAAATATAGGCGAGAAGTGTTTACTAAAGCCATATTAGACGAGTTACGTCCAATATTTACGGCAGTGTGCAAAGACTTTGAAGCGGATCTGGTGGAGTTTGATGGTGAAGATGATCATGTGCATCTTTTGGTGAATTATCCGCCGAAAGTGGCTATTTCCATGTTGGTGAATAGCTTAAAGGGAGTATCCAGTCGCATGATACGTAAAAAGAATTATCCGAGTATTACCAAGAAGTTGTGGGGCGGCGCACTTTGGTCGCCTAGCTATTTCGCGGGGAGTTGTGGCGGCGCACCGATTGCGATTATTCGGCAATATATTGAGCAGCAACAAACACCGCATTGAACGGCTTCACCGTTCGCACTTACATCCTCGCCCTAAAGGACGAGGTTTTACGCGCTAACTGATAAAGCTGGCATTGCAATAAATAGGCATCAAATACAGCTTTTATAAAACGCAAAAAAACTAAGCTTTGTTATACTAGCGCTAAGTTTACTCATAGAAAAATTTGATTATGGCTGAAAAACCTACACGCACACCCAGTAAAAAACCCTTGTTAGAGGGCGGTCTAAAAGAGCGCGGCATTTACTTGCTGCCCAACCTTTTTACTTCTGCCGCACTATTCGCTGGTTTTTTCGCCATCGTGCAGGCCATGAATGGTCACTTTGAGCTTTCTGCAATGGCGATTTTTATTGCCATGGTGTTAGATGGTTTAGACGGTCGTGTTGCGCGTATGACCAATACGCAAAGTGCATTTGGTGCAGAATATGATAGCTTGTCCGATATGGTGTCGTTCGGCGTTGCGCCAGCGTTAATTCTATATGTATGGGCACTCAAGCCATTGGGGAAACTAGGCTGGTTAGCTGCTTTTGTCTATTGTGCATGTGCAGCTTTGCGATTAGCTAGATTCAACACTAAATTAGACGATGAACATCAGGATAAGCGCTATTTTCAAGGCTTGCCTAGCCCAGGTGCAGCGGCTTTGTTAGCCGGTTTCGTTTGGGTTTCTTATGAATATGGCGTCAGTGGCCGTGATATATTTTTTGGTATTTTGCAATGGAAGTGGATGGCTTGGGGCATTACTGTATTTGCCGGACTTTCTATGGTGACGGATTTACGCTATTACAGCGGTAAAGATATCAACCTGAAACAAAGTGTGCCATTTTTTGTGATTTTAGGCGTTATGCTGGCGATTGTGCTGGTGTCTTACAGTCCGCCAGAAGTGCTGCTTTTTATCATGACTATCTACGCGCTTTCTGGTTATGCGCTCTGGCTGCAAGATCGATTTAAGCTGAAGTAGTGAGATTACCCAGATTATTAATCTGCTGGAATTTTGGCTGATGCTTTTGCAATGAATGATGATGGCGAATATTTTATTTATTGGCGTGATAAATAAATTCAAACGCTGAAACGCTTGCGGAATAGATTAAAAAATACTATATTTCTAACACTATGTTGAACATTACTATTTCATATGCTTTTTACGCGATTAGCTTAATGGCTAGCGCGTTATTTTTACGTAAAATTCTTGCCTTACGTGTTGCTGCCAGCGCCAAAGCGCTGCGTACGCATACACTGCGCTAGCGCGCAAACTACCCCCCACCCCACATGTATTCAATGACGCTGCGTTTAAAAACGCTAGCGATATGCTAGTATTTGAGCGAGATTAAATACATCAGCCATTTAATTTGTAATTTGATTAAATACGATAGCGTTTAAGTCCGGCCATAAACTAGATACCAATTAAAAGATTAAGCTAATTTGAAAGTTAAGTAACTTAAGTAATCCAGGTAACCCAGGTAACCCAGCTAACTTAAGCTAACGATGAATAAGGTAACGATGATGAAACAAGACCAAATTATTATTTTTGACACCACCTTGCGCGATGGCGAACAAAGCCCAGGTGCAGCCATGACTAAAGAAGAAAAAATACGTATTGCACGCCAGCTTGAAAAATTAGGTGTAAACGTCATTGAAGCGGGCTTTGCTGCGGCAAGCCCTGGCGACTTTGATGCCATATCAGAAATCGCTAAAGTCATTAAAAATTCAACCGTTTGCTCACTTGCGCGCGCTAGTGAAAACGATGTGCGTCGTGCAGGTGAAGCTATTAAACACGCGGCTAGTGGCCGCATTCATACGTTTATTGCGACCAGCAAAATTCACATGGAAAACAAACTTCGCATGACGGAAGACCAAGTGGTAGAGCGTGCGGTGCAGGCCGTAAAATGGGCATTGGAATATACTACTGATGTTGAGTTCTCAGCTGAAGATGCGGTACGTTCAGACATGGACTTTTTGATTCGCATCTTTGATGCAGTGATTCAAGCCGGCGCGACTACTATTAATGTGCCTGACACGGTGGGTTATTCTATTCCGGCCCCTTGGGGTGAGCGTATGCGTGAATTGATTGCGCGCGTTCCGAATAGCGATAAAGTGGTATGGTCTACGCATTGCCATAATGATTTAGGCATGGCGGTTGCTAACTCTTTGGCTGCAGTTATGGGTGGTGCAAGGCAAGTTGAATGTACGATTAACGGCTTGGGCGAGCGTGCGGGTAATGCGAGTTTAGAAGAAATCGTCATGGCGATTAAAACCCGCAATGATATTTTCAATTTGCGCACTAGCATCGACACCACGCAAATCGTGCCTACGTCAAAGTTAGTCTCGACTATCACTGGTTATCCGGTGCAGCCGAATAAAGCGATTGTCGGCGCAAATGCTTTTGCGCATGAATCTGGCATTCACCAAGATGGCGTATTGAAGCATAGAGAAACTTACGAAATCATGCGTGCGGAAGATGTAGGCTGGGGCGCGAATAAATTAACTTTAGGTAAATTGTCTGGCCGTAACGCCTTTAGAACGCGCTTAAAAGAGTTGGGCATTGAGCTTGATACTGAAGATTTGTTGAATGCTGCTTTTGCCCGTTTTAAAACCTTAGCTGATAAAAAATCTGAGATTTTCGACGAAGATTTACATGCTTTAGTCAGCGATGAATTTGTCTCTGAAGCCACTGAACACTTCAAACTTGTCTATTTGCAAGTGGCCTCAATTACAGGTGAAGTTCCGCATGCAATTATTACCGTGTCAGAAAATGGCGTGGAAGCACGTGCCGAAGCTGATGGTGGTGGTCCAGTAGACGCAGCATTTAAGGCGATTGAAAGCTTGGTCGAAAGTGGTGCCGAGTTGCAGCTTTATTCTGTGAATAATATTACCAGTGGTACTGATGCGCAGGGCGAGGTGACTGTGCGTCTTTCAAAAGGCGGTCGTATTGTAAATGGGCAGGGCGCAGATACTGATATTGTGGTGGCTTCTGTAAAAGCGTATTTGAATGCACTTAATAAAATACAGTCGAAATCAGAGCGTGCGCATCCTCAAATCTAATCTTGACTTCTGATTTTGAAGTCTAGTTTTGATATTTAGTTTTTAGTTTTAATCAGGAAATCTTAATAGTTAACTCAGCGGCTAATGTTAATCTGACATTAAATTTGATCGGTGAGTTACTTTTTTAGACGCATTTGTAAATTGTTATTAGGCTAAGATAGCCATTCAGGAAGTTAGTCAAATTCTAATCAAATCAATATCGTCAGTTTCAAGCGTGTTTGGATTAAAGTTGAATCGCAAACAAGTATTGATAGCCTTAGCGCTGGCAAGCACCTATTTTGTATGGGGATTAACTTATCTTGCCATTAAGTTTGGTTTAGAAAGTTTTCCGCCATTTTTAATGGCCGGTATACGATTTACGCTAGCTGGTGCCATTTTATATGCAGTGATGCGTTATTTAGGCGTACCCAACCCAACTAAGCCGCAATGGTTAAGTGCAACTGCCATTGGCATTTTGCTGCCTGCGCTAGGCAACGGCACTGTGTGTTATGTGCAGCAAACCGTGCCTTCTAGCGTAGCAGCGCTTTCAATAGCCACCGCGCCAATTTGGATGGCAATTTTTGCATCGCTATGGGGCTATAAGATTTCAGCAAAAGAGTGGTTGGGTATTGTCATTGGTTTAGTCGGGATTGTTTTGTTAAACCTCGGTGGTACTTTTAGTACAGCGGCGGGACACGGTAATTTAGTGAGTGCACTATTACTTATTTTTGCCGCGGCTAGTTGGTCTTTTGGCTCTGTGTGGGGTCGGCGCTTAGATATGCCTAGTGGACTAATGGCAAGCGCCGCGCAAATGCTGACTGGTGGTATTGTCTTACTGTTGGTGAGCGTGCTGCAGGGCGAGACTTGGCCGCAGCATATTAGCCAGAAATCATGGTTGGCGATGTTATTTTTGGTGGTGTTAGGCTCTCTTGTAGCCTACAGTGCTTTTCAATATTTACTTAAAACTGTGCGCCCACTAGTGGCCAGCAGCAATACTTTCGTTAACCCAGTGGTGGCCTTTATGGGCGGCATTTGGTTTGCAAATGAGCATGTGACATCGATAGAATTTATTGCGCTTGGCGTCATCTTATTCGGCGTTTTTTTAGTACTTTCTGCTGCTAATAAAAATATTGAAATGAAATAAACTAATTTTTCTAGACCTAAACTTTGCTTAGGCTCAAATTTGGCCAGACCTAAATTTTAAAACTTAACTTTAAAGACATTCTATGAAACAAAATCTCGCCCTATTTGACCTAGATAATACATTGCTCGCAGGCGATAGCGACTATAGCTGGAGTTTGTTTTTAATTGAACAAGGTTTACTTGATGCCAGCTCGCACCGTGCCCGTAACGAGCAGTTTTACCAAGATTATAAAAATGGCAATCTAGATATTTACAAGTTTTTAGAATTTCAGTTAAAGCCACTTTCACAGCATTCTGTAGCGTTTTTAGATACATTACATCTGAAATTTATGCAGGAAGTGATTCGTCCAATGATGACTACAAAAGCGCAAGATTTAGTGAATAAGCATCAAGCTGCGGGTGATTTATGTTTGATTATTACTGCGACTAATAGCTTTGTGACCAAGCCAATTGCCGAGGCTTATGGCATTGAACACCTGATTGGTACTGACCCTGAAATGATCGATGGTAGATATACCGGTGGCGTGAGCGGTGTGCCGAGCTTTCAGGCCGGTAAAGTGACGCGTATCAATCAATGGTTGGCGGATCGCCAGCAACAATTGTCAGATTTTGAAACTAGTTATTTTTATAGCGATTCACACAATGACTTGCCGCTCATGAAGCTGGTGACTAACCCTGTTGCCGTAGATGCTGATGAAACACTCACCGAATATGCTAAAGCGCAACATTGGCCACATATTAGCTTGCGTTAGGCTGTGCAATTTATTTAGCTTGATAAAGCAAAAGCGCGCACTTTAATGAGCTGGGTTGTTAGCGGCCTAGCAAAACTTGCAATATAAACTTACTGCCCACGTAAGCGAGCATCAGCAACACAAAGCCAGCTAAGGTCCAGCGGATGGCTTTTATGCCGCGCCAACCGTACTGGTATCTGCCAAATAACAAGCCGCCATAAATAAACCAGCTGGCAAAAGAGAATATGCTTTTGTGATTTAACTGCATCGGTTTGCCAAAAATTTCTTCTGAAAACAACATGCCGCTGATCAGCGTAATCGTCAGCAATATAAAACCCAGACTAATAATTCTGAATAGTAATTTCTCCATCACCATAAGTGGCGGAAAACTCGGTAATTTAATTAAAGTCGGTTTGTTGTGCAAGCTACGCTCAGCAATCGTCATTAATAATGCATGCAGCGTGCCAAAGGTAAATAAGCTATAAGCCGTTAACGCAATTGCGATATGCGCCAAAAATAAAGGTGATTCCACTGCAGGTAATACATGATTCGCTGCGTTAGAAGCTGGCAATAGTGCGAAAATAGCTGCCGGTGGCAACACAAATGCTTGCAAATTAGTGAGCTCGTGTTTTAAATCTGCAATCCAGTAAATAAGCACAGTCAGCCAAGCAATGGCAGACATCACATTAAAAAAGCCTAAGTTAAAACTATTAACAAAAATGACTTGATATAACAGCCAGCCATGAATGATTAGGCCAATTGCTATCATGGCAGTGTGTAGTTTTAAATATTGCGACACGGCTGGCGTTTTTGCACAGCGCCAAAAGTCAGTCGCTACGGCTAAGTAGATAAATACCAGCGCTAAATACGGAATAAATTTTTGCATAACGTAATTATGGCGCAAATATGCGGGAAATATAATAGCTTGATGTAAAATTGAGCTCTAATTGATTTGTAAGAGTACGTAATGCTAGAAAATTTAACCGACCGCCTACAAGGCGTTATTAAGAATTTACGTGGACAAGCGCGACTTACTGAAGACAATATTTCAGACGCGATGCGCGAAGTTCGCATGGCGCTATTAGAAGCTGACGTAGCTTTGCCGGTAGTCAAAGACTTTATTGCCCAAGTTAAATTGCGTGCCCAAGGCCAGGAAGTTTTACAGAGCTTAACGCCAGGCCAGGCAGTTATTCAAGTAGTGCATGATGAGCTAACGACCTTGATGGGCAAGGCTAATGTAGGATTAAATTTAGCCGCCGTAGCACCAGCCATCATTTTAATGGCCGGTTTGCAAGGTTCAGGTAAAACCACCACTTCTGCCAAATTAGCTAAGCTATTAAAAGAACAAAAAAAGAAAGTGCTGCTCGCCAGTGCTGACGTGTATCGCCCAGCGGCGATTGAGCAACTTAAAACCCTAGCCAAACAATTAGAAGTAGATTGTTTTGATAGCAACGCCAGCCAAAAACCAATAGACATCGCCAGTGCTACGCTAGATTTCGCTAAGCGCGGCTATTACGATGTCATTATTTTTGATACTGCAGGTCGTTTGGGCATTGATGAAGCCATGATGGCGGAAATTAAAGCGCTACACACATTCTTAAATCCCATTGAAACCTTGTTTGTGGTTGATGCCATGCAAGGTCAGGATGCAGTAAACACCGCTAAAGCCTTTGGCGATACGCTGCCGCTTACTGGCATCATATTAACTAAGCTAGACGGCGATTCTCGCGGTGGTGCTGCACTGTCTGTGCGGCATATTACTGGTAAGCCAATTAAATTTATTGGTGTCAGCGAAAAAGTCGATGGCTTAGAACCGTTCCATCCGGAACGCATGGCTTCACGTGTGCTAGGTATGGGTGATGTATTAAGCCTGATTGAGCAAGCGCACAAAAATGTTGATATGGCAGAGGCGCAAAAACTAGCAGATAAAGTTAAATCAGGTAAAAACTTTGATTTAAACGACTTTAAAATGCAAATGTCGCAAATGCGTAAAATGGGTGGTATGGGTGCGCTAATGGATAAAATGCCTAGCCAAATGGCCGGTATGGCGGCAAAAATGAATCCCGATGATGCCGATAAAGCGATTCGTAGAATTGAAGGTATTATTAATAGCATGACAGCGCTAGAGCGCAGCAAGCCAGAGCTTATTAAAGCTACCCGTAAAAAACGGATTGCCGATGGTAGTGGTGTGCAAGTGCAAGAAGTGAATCGCCTGCTAAAACAATTTGAAGATACACAGAAGATGATGAAAATGTTCGCCAAAGGTGGCATGGCTAAAATGATGCGTGGTATGGGCAATATGATGGGCGGTAAAATGCCGGGCATGCGCTAAGTGTATTTTAACTAAAGTCTTTAAAATCAAGGGCTCAAAAAGTTTATATTAGTCGACAACAATAAAGTATATAAATAGTTAACTTATTTGCTAATTTTAGGTTGACCAAGTACTTAGTTTCTAGCATAATTGCGCCCTTTCCTAGGTGATGCAAGTTACCAAGTAGGAATAAGAAGTAGTATTACCCATTAGTACAATGGGGCGTTAGCTCAGCTGGTAGAGCAGCGGACTTTTAATCCGTTTGTCGTGGGTTCGATCCCCGCACGCCCTACCAATAAAATCAAGGGGTTACGATAATATCGTAACCCCTTGTTCATTTCTAGTAGCCGTATAGTAGGCTAGATAACACAATTCCCACTTACAAACCAATCTCACGAATTCCCACCGTATGACTCCTAAGTGGGACGAAGCTGCCGTACCATTTAGATGCGCCTACTTCTGGCCAAAAGCTGCCGTTAAATAAAAAAATGTTGACATTATTTCTATATTTGTGGAAATATAGATACATGAATAATAAAACTGCGGTCACACTTCTCGCTTCAATTGCTCAAGATGCACGTTTGAGCATTTTTAGATTACTGGTTCAGGCTGGCTCAAAAGGCTTAGCTGCTGGAGTTATTGGCGAACAACTTAGCATTCCTAACAGCACACTTTCATTTCACCTCAAAGAGCTAAGTCATTCAGGGTTAATTAGTTCTCGCCAAGAAAGTAGATTTGTTTATTACTTCGCAAATTATGAAGCAATGAATGGATTGCTTGCCTACCTCACAGAGAATTGCTGCGCTGGTCAGCAAGAATGTTGCCCTGATTTAACTTGCAGTTCTCAAGCCTAAAGGATTTACACCATGAAACGAATGCATTTACATGTCTCAGTCGAAGACTTAAGTAAGAGTATTACTTTTTACAACACCTTATTCGGTACATCTCCAACCGTAGAAAAATCGGATTATGCTAAATGGATGCTCAATGATCCTTTAGTTAACTTTGCTATTAGCCAACGTGGTGCAAAAGTAGGTTTAGACCATGTGGGTATTCAAGTAGAAAACGATGAAGAATTAGCTGATATTAAAGAAGATTAGATTCAGCAGATATGAGCATACTCACGCAAGAAGGTACAGCGTGTTGCTACGCCAAATCTGATAAGCATTGGGTACAAGATCCTTCAGGGATTGCTTGGGAAACCTACCATACTCTAGAAAGTGCGCCTACATTTAACGATAGTGCAGAGCAAGGTGAATCAGCCTGTTGCGCTCCAATACCTCAACAAGTGCAATTTATTTCAAGGCGCAATAAGTAATATGACAACCAATAGTAAATCTTCAAATAGCAGCCCAAAGATTGGAAGTTTTGAGCTTAACCTCACTTGGTGGGTGTCAGGATGTATTGTTGTCGGCATCACTTTAGGCAAATTATTACCCAGCTTCTTTCAAACAGTAGGTAGTTTAAAGATAGCCGAAGTTAATTTGCCAGTGGCTATTTTGATATGGCTGATGATTATTCCTATGCTGCTTAAGATTAACTTCAAAGCAATGGGAGACGTGCTACAGCATGCGCGAGGTATAGGCGTTACGTTATTTATTAACTGGGTAGTCAAGCCATTCTCAATGGCTTTACTTGCATGGATATTCATACGACACTTGTTTGCTGGTTATCTACCTACTGAACAAATAGACAGTTACATCGCGGGTTTGATATTGCTTGCAGCTGCACCTTGCACCGCTATGGTGTTTGTATGGAGCAATTTATGTGACGGTGATGCAAAGTTCACACTTTCTCAAGTGGCGATTAATGACGCCATTATGCTATTTGCTTTTGCACCTTTAGTAGCACTATTGCTAGGCCTCTCAAGTATCACTGTGCCATGGAATACGCTTTTTATTTCAGTGTTATTGTTTATTGTTGTACCTGTCGTGATAAGTCAAATCATGCGCAAGTTGCTACTGGCTAAAGGGCAACAAACCTTTGATGCAGTAATAAAACGCCTAAACCCAATATCAATGACTGCACTCCTTACGACACTAGTTTTACTGTTTGGCTTTCAAGGTCAGCAGATACTTGCACAACCCATGATTATTGCTTTGTTGGCAGTGCCGATCATTATTCAGGTTTACTTCAACTCCATGCTTGCTTATTGGTTGAATAAGAAATTTAAAGTAGCGCATTGTGTAGCTGGGCCATCTGCCCTAATTGGAGCCTCTAATTTCTTTGAATTGGCTGTTGCGACCGCAATTGCTTTATTTGGCTTTAATTCAGGCGCTGCATTAGCCACGGTGGTGGGTGTATTAATAGAAGTACCTGTGATGCTGTCGGTAGTGGCTATCGTCAATAAAAGTCGTCATTGGTACGAGAATGTTTAATTGTCAGGAGTGAGTATGAATATTTTATTTTTATGTACAGGCAACTCATGTCGTTCAATATTGGCCGAGGCGACATTTAATGCTTTAGCCCCAGAAGGCATGAAGGCAATGAGTGCAGGTAGCAAACCTACAGGTGAAGTGCATCCTCGTTCTATTGCCTTACTAAAACGTGAAGGTATATCGACAGAAGGTTATCACAGCAAGTCATGGGAAAACTTACCCGCTACACCTGACATTGTCATCACAGTCTGTGGCAATGCTGCTGGTGAGACTTGCCCAGCATATCTAGGCAATGTCATGAGAGCACATTGGGGTGTAGAAGACCCAGCAAAAGCGACAGGCACAGAAGCAGAAATTGACGCTTCATTTGAGAAGGCATATTCAATACTTCGCAGAAGAATTGAAGCCTTTTTGGCTATCGACTTTAAAAACATTTCTGACCGCGGTGAGATTAAAAAGCAGTTAGATTTAATTGGTAAGCTGTAAATTGAATAAGGCAGCAAAGCTACTCAAAGGCTGCCTTAAACTATATAACTTTGCGCTTTGATTTATATCACTTGCATCATTAGCTTTAAGTGTAGAGTAACACTAAGAGATTTCTGTAAAACGTATACATAGTATGAAAGGCAATATCATCAATTTACCAAACAAGCAGCCGCTCTTATTTCTGCTAATTGCCGCTAGTATTTGGCTGGCGCTTTATCAGGTTCTAATTCCGCTATCAGAATTAATCGTTCAGAATCTACCAGTCGAGCGTGACAGTCGTCTTGGTAGTGCCCTGCAATTCTTCTTTTACGATACGCCAAAAGTATTGATGCTATTGACCGCAGTTGTGATGGTTATGGGCATGGTGAACTCTTATTTCACTCCAGAACGCACTCGTGCCTTACTGGCTGGCAGAACTGAAGGTGTTGCTAACTGCATGGCAGCCAGTTTAGGGATTGTTACACCATTCTGCTCTTGCTCCGCTGTGCCACTGTTTATTGGGTTCGTACAGGCTGGCGTTCCTCTTGGCGTTACCTTTTCTTTTCTTATTTCAGCGCCTATGGTGAACGAAGTCGCGCTAACTTTGCTATTTGCAATGTTCGGATGGAAAGTGGCAGGACTATACCTAGCGATGGGCTTATCTATTGCCATTATCTCAGGCTGGGTCATTGGTCGTTTAAATATGGAAGAACATCTTGAAGATTGGGTGCGTAACATGCCGAAGGTGAGTGCTGAGGCTAATACGACTGACCTCACGCTTGCAGATCGAGTTCAAGCAGGATTTGCTTCTGTACGTGAAATTGTAGGCAAGGTATGGCCTTACATCTTCGCTGGTATTGCCATTGGTGCAGGTATTCACGGTTATGTGCCAGAAGACTTTATGGCAAGTTTTATGGGTAAAGATGTCTGGTGGGCAGTGCCTGTATCTGTTCTCATCGGTGTGCCAATGTATACCAATGCCGCAGGTATTATTCCAATTGTAGAAGCGTTGCTCGCCAAGGGTGCTGCATTAGGCACAGTGCTGGCGTTCATGATGAGTGTAATCGCACTTTCTTTGCCTGAAATGGTGATTTTACGCAAAGTGTTAAAACCTAGATTGATAGGGACTTTCATAGGCGTAGTTTCACTTGGAATTATTCTAGTAGGTTATGTATTTAACGCAGTCTTATAAGGATTAAACCATGAAAGATATAAAAGTGTTGGGCACAGGATGTGCGAATTGCAAGGCAACCGTAAAGCTTGTAGAAGAAGTTGCTGCAGCCAAAGGTGCTGACATTACGTTGGAAAAAGTTGAGGATATTCAAAAAATAATGTCCTATAACATTATGTCGACTCCCGCCGTGGTGATTGATGGGCAAGTCGTTCACGCTGGCGGCATACCAGCTAGAAGTAAAGTTGAAGGTTGGTTTTAATTAAGTCTGTTTTATGAGTGATCATCACAGTCACGAGCATGCCCCCAAAGACTTCAATCAAGCATTTGTAAGGGTCTAGTTTAACGCAACACTTTCTTAGAGGTTATAATCAACTTTAAGAGGTGTAAAAATGAGTAAAGTTAGAAATCAATTCACAACAGAATTTAAGCAAGAATGTGTCAATTTAGTCGTTAATCAAGGCTATGGTATTGCACAAGCAACCAGTGCTATGCAGGTTGCTTTATCCTCCATGCAGCGTTGGGCTGGGCAATATAAACAAGAAATTAAATGAAGGTGTGGTGAACTCACACATTACGCGAACCATCTATCGTGCATTTTTAGCACCGGATATTGTGCAGGCCATACTTAATGGATCACAGCCAATACATCTAACTTCTGATTTTATTAAACGTCACTCACCACTGCCAATTGATTGGGATGAACAGCGTAAATTATTACGGTTTACACCAACAACATACTAAATATTGATGTTTTGTTGATGCTAAACCTCACCCATCCCAACTAGCCAGACCTACCACTCAAAAAGCCATCTGAGAATCGCCTTAGAAATTTGAAGTAAAGCAGGCTTAAACCTACCACAGAGATTTTTAAATGCAAAAAACCCCGCGACTGGCGGGGCTTATGATTAAATTACTGATTAAAATCAATAACTTGGGACTCGGTGGCGGTGGAGTGAGTCTATGGCCAGGTTGTCTTTCCCTGCTAACAGGGAAATTTACAGGGTATTTCAATAAAATAGAGTCATAAATTCAACAAAACACTCTGCCCTGCCTAGTAATACTTCATCTTTGTTAAAAATGGTATTTTTTGGAACAGGGAAAAACAGGGATTCTAGATAAATCTTGATTATGTCGGCGACTACTTTTTGACTAGTTAATTCAGTAGTTATGATGCTAGTAGCGCTCCAAAACAGAACTTCAAACTTTAGTAAATAAGTCTAAAATTAATTGAGTGTTGAAGGGAGACTTCAATTGCATCCAAGTTCAGTTAGTTAAACAGTCAGAATAGTTGACCCAGTGGTTAATCGCGCTTCCATATCACTATGCGCCTTGGCAGCATCCTTTAATGTGTAAGTCTGATTGATGTTGATTTTTACTTTGCAAGTTCGCACCACATCAAAAAGATCAGAAGAGTTTTCTAGCAACTGAGATCTGGTTGAAACAAACGTAGCAAGCGTTGGTCTGGTGACTAGTAAAGATCCTTTTTGCGCCAATACTGCTAGATCGAGTGGCGGCACAGCTCCAGATGATGCCCCAAATAGAACCATAAGGCCGCGGGGCTGCAAGCAATCAAGAGATTTCATAAAATTTTCTTTACCTACTGAATCATAAACTACGGGCAACTTCTTCCCATCTGTAATTTCCAACACTCTCTTCTGAAAATTCTCCCTGGTATAAATGATAGGATGATGACAACCGTTGGCTTTAGCCAAGTGCGCCTTCTCCTCGCTTGATACAGTGCCAATTACAGTTGCTCCTAATGCTGCCGCCCACTGACAGAGAATTAGGCCAACTCCTCCTGCAGTTGCATGGATTAAAATTGTGTCATTTGGTCCAACTTTATATATATCACGAATTAAATAACGTGCAGTCATGCCTTGCAACATCATTGCTGCTGCGGTTTGAGTGGAAACTTCATCAGGCAACTTAACTACTTGATCTGCCAAAATTAGTCTTGTTTCCGCATATGCCCCCAAAACCATTGCATACGCAACTCTATCACCCGACTTCAAATTAGCTACACCATCTCCAACCATATCTACGATGCCTGCTGCCTCCATGCCAGGCACAAAAGGCATTTGGGTCGGGTAAAGACCTTTACGATAGTAGATATCAATAAAATTTAAGCCAATAGCATTCTGTTTTAATCTAACCTGACCAAAGCCTGGAGCACCTACATCGGCACTCTCCCATTTCATTACTTCAGGTCCACCTGGATTATGTATATGAATAGAATAGGACATTAGTACTTTCTTATTTGAATGGCATGAATAGAAAGATAAATTTCACGTAAAAAAAACAAATCAACACAAATATCAAAGGCATCATTGATGAAGCGCTCTGCATTAAATCATCTCATTATTATAGAGTAGTTACCTTTAAGTTTACGTCAGTTAATTTGGCAAGGACATTGAATCTAAAATACTTGGCGACACAATATTATGAAAATTAACCTTTCGATAAAAGAGATCTTTTCTAAACGTCCTTTCTCCTACCATCTTAGGTAGATCTAGGTGTGTCGCATCTCCAGCGGTTTTACGCTAAAAATCTATGAGGCGGGTCAATTACAATTTTAAAGATTTCTTCCAACACACCATAAAAACTTCATGTAGCAAGGGGGAGAAGGTTTCAATGGCAAGATTAAATATGAACATTAAGTGTAATGATCAGCAAAAAAATTCACACAAGGCTGACCACATAAGCTCATCAAACTAAGTAATAAGTAGCCGCTAGGCTAGCGAAAGCGAAAGCAAAAGCAAAAGCAAAAGCAAAAGCAAAAGAATTAATTTTGTGCTTCAGTAAAAAAATCGCTAATTAGCTTGTTAAAGCGTGCGGCATGTTCGATTTGCGTCCAGTGTCCGCATTGCCCAAATACGTGAATTTGCGCTTTTTGAATCATACTAAAAAGCTCGTAGGAGCTTGCAAGTGGAATTACTTTATCCTCACGCCCATGCACTATCATGGTGGTGTGTGATAGCGCTTTGATTGCAACTTTATCACTTGCAAGGCTATCCACACCATTTTGACGTGGTGCAGGAAACATTTGTGCAAACGCTTCTTGAATGCCAGGTCGAACACTCGCTTCGTAGCGCATGCGCGCTAAATCATCTGTGACACGGCTACGGTCAAAAGCAAATAAATCTAGCAGGCCGCGCATATTCTCGATTGAAGGCGTATAACCCCAAACGCGGTCTAAGCCTTCGGTAAGGGTAAATGGCAAGCCTGCGCTACCCATTAATACTAATCGCTCAACACGCTCTGGCGCTCGAATCGCCATTGCCAGTGCAAGACCGCCACCAAATGAGTTACCAACAACATGCGCTTTTTGTATGCCAAGCGCATCCATAAAACCAAGAATATGGTTCAGCCATGTTTCCATGTTGTATTGCACATCGACTGGTCGTTCGGTGTAACCAAAACCAACAATATCTGGCGCAATCACGCGAAAATTTTCAGCAAGTGCTGGTATCGTTAATCGCCAATTTGCCCAGCCTGTAACCCCTGGCCCAGAACCATGGATGAGCAGCACTGGCTCGCCTTGTCCATGCTCGTGATAATTAGTTTGAATGCCGTTAGCAAGAATTGTCTTACCGATTTCTGGATTATTTATCATGGTAATCTTCTAAAAAATTATCGTCCTAAGTCTTTAGCGGGGACACCCGCAATTCCCCAATTGGAACTTGGGACTTCTTGAATCACCACACGCACGCTTGCGATTGGCGCACCAACCGCTTCACATAAGGCTGCGGTTACCTTTTCAATTACGGCACGTTTTTGGGCTTCTGTTCGGCCTTCGATTAAATAAATTTGTGCAAATGGCATCTTTAGCTTTCTATAATATTAAATAAATTAATTAATTAAATTTTTAGAATCCAGCACGTAAACTGTCAATATGTTCGGCAAGAAAGTCTAGGCGGTCATTACCCCAGAAAACTTCTTTGCCAACTATAAAAGTTGGTACGCCAAACGCGCCATCTGTTTTTGCACTTTCTTCAAACTCTTGAAGCTTAGCTATACCAATTTCATCTGTCAGCGCCTGCTGCAATTGATCCGAATCTATGCCTGCGCGCTTGGCTGCACGCATCAAAGATTCAATCAAACCAATATTCTGACCAAACTCCCATTCCTCGCGCATCACCTCGAAAATGTACTCTGGCAAACGTCCAACTCTCTCAGCGAGAAGTGAGCCTAAGGCAGCGTTTGTTGGTTCTGTCTCAGTTGGCGGTGGCACAAAAGGAATATCTAAGCGCCGGCACCAACGCGCAACATCTTGCCGCACAATTGGCAATTTATAAACCACACGATCTGGAGGTGACCGCCCATTCCATCCGCCTAACGGACGCCAAATGATGTTAATGTCGGGGGCAAGAATTACATCAAACATTCGCTTGGAAGCCAAGTAGCAGTAGGGACTACGAAAATTGAAATAGACTTTTATGTCAATTTTATTCATATTCTAAATTCCAGTAATTGAAGGCTTGGTTGCACCATAAGAGGGTCGCTTGTGCATCCGCTCTAGCCAATCTGCCAACTTTGGATGACGAGTGCTATCAAGGGCCAGTCCATAGGCTTTAGCCAAACTGAGCCTAGGGATGAGTGCACAATCTGCAACGCTAAAATTATCGCCAGCCATGTAAGAACCTTGTCCGTATGTAGCTTCCAGCCAATCTAGTGTTCCTCCCCATTGCTGACTACCTTGTTCGATACATTGCTGATCTTGCTCAGCAATTGGTTTGTTTCGCCTCTCAGCAATAACCTTTCGCAAACCCAATCCAGCAATTCTGTCTGAATATAGGTGCAACAAGCGAATCCGTGCACGTGCAACAGGATCTTCCCCCATCAACTTCGCCTGAGGAGATAAATCAGCGAGATACTCTGCAATAACTGAAGAATCCCAAATCGCCAATACTCCATCTAACAAGACAGGCACTGTTGCTTGAGGGGAATACAGCGCCACGTCTTTCTGTGACTCAAGACTACACTCCATATTCGCCTCAGCAAGCAGCAACCGAATCTTCCAGCAAAATGGGCAATCGTGACGATTTAAAAGAATCATCTATCGTTCTCTGCCTCAAACAAAACGCATGCCGACTGAACCCATTCCTTGCACACGCAAACAAACAGAATCACCTGCTTGCACAGCAACTGCTTCGGTTATACCCCCTGAAAGAATAAGTGATCCCGCTGGAATTTCTTCGCCGCGTTCTGCCAAATGGTTCGCTAGCATGGCAATCGCCAAGGCAGGATGGCCAAGCACAGCAGCACCAGCACCAAATGACACTGGCTCGCCATTTTTTTCTAAAACAATGCCAACTGTGCGTAAGTCCACGTCGGCTACTGGAGTAGCTCTGCCGCCCACCACAAACCGTGCTGCCGAAGTGTTATCGGCAATCACACTTTTTAAATCAAACTTAAAGTCACGATACCGTGAATCAATGACTTCAATGCCAGGCATTACAAAATCAATGGCTGCCAATACTGTACCAATATGGCAACCAGGCCCTTTAATCGCAGTTTTGGTGACGAAGGCGATTTCTGGCTCAACTTTTGGGTGAATAAGTTTTGAAATGTCGCATTCACCTCCTTCTGGCACGGCACCATAATCTGCCATAAAGCCAAAGACAGGCGTATCAACACCCATTTGTTTCATTTTTGAGAAGGAAGTTAAACCTGCTTTCAAACCAACAATCTTGTGACCAAGCGCAATTTTACGACGACGAATTTCATCTTGAATTGCATAGGCATCTTCCCAATCCATGTCAGGATAATCGTCGGTAATTTTGTTGGTATCGCGTGCTTCTAGCTCACAATTTTCTAAATGTTCCGCCAATTTAACTATGGTTTTTTTATCTAGATTCATGCTGCTAACCCACGTTCTTTAGCCATTGTCATGGCTGTATCTTCAATCATATCTTCTTGACCAGCGACCATACCGAGACGACCGAGCTCAACCAATATATCGCGCGCTGGTACGTTGTATTTAATCGCCGCACGTTTGGCGAACAACAGGAATGTTGAGTACACCCCAGCGTAGCCTAAAGTTAGCGCCTCGCGATCGATGCGCACCATGTGGTCCATCATCGGCAGCACAATATCTTCAGCGACATCCATTATTTTATATAAGTCTACGCCTGTCTCAATGCCCATGCGGTTGCAGACGGCAACGAACACTTCTAACGGGGTGTTTCCGGCACCAGCTCCCAAGCCATTGGTAGAGCCATCAATACGAATTGCGCCAGCCTCAATTGCCGCAAGTGAGTTAGCTACGCCCATCGCCATATTATGATGTCCATGAAAACCAATTTGCGTTTCTGGCCTTAGTACAGCACGCAAAGCAGCTACGCGATCTGTGACACCATCTGGCAATAAATAACCTGCTGAATCAGTTACATAGACGCATTCAGCGCCATAACCTTCCATCAATTTAGCTTGCTGAGCCAATTTTTCAGGAGTGTTCAAATGGGCCATCATCAAAAAGCCTACTGTATCCAGCCCCAGTTTGCGCCCAACTGTGATGTGCTGCTCCGAGACATCCGCCTCTGTACTGTGTGTTGCCACGCGTACTGTATGCAAGCCACAATCAAACGCGGCACGCAGATGGTCAACCGTGCCAATACCTGGTACTAACAAGGCAGAAACTTTAGCGTGTTTAAGGTGTGGAATGACTGCATTCAAATACTCTATGTCCGTATGTAGCGGAAAACCATAATTGACTGATGCGCCACCTAAACCATCGCCATGGGTAATTTCTAGCAATGGCATGCCAGCATCATCCAAACCTTTGGCAACGGCGACCATTTGATCTATCGTAATTTGGTGACGCTTAGGATGCATGCCATCGCGTAGCGTATTGTCATGCAGAATTATTTTTTTACCTTCAAGATTCATTATTTTCTCCTTTGCCTAGGCAGCAATTGGCTCAAGTGTGAGTGTGCCGTTTAACAATTCTTCAGCAAACATTTCTGCAGTGCGTGCGGCAGCTGCAGTCATAATATCTAAGTTGCCCGCGTATATTGGCAAGTAATCGCCAAGTCCAGTAACTTCCATAAAAACTGACACACGATTACCGTCGAATACAGGACCATTCACCAGCCTATAGCCTGGAACATATTTTTGCACTTCGGCAATCATTTCTAAAATTGAAGCGGTAATGCGTTTTTGGTCAGGTTCAGTTTCTGTCAGGCAATGCACAGTATCGCGCATCAGTAATGGCGGTTCGGCAGGATTAAGCACAATAATCGCCTTGCTCTCTTTTGCACCACCCACAATTCTAATGGCGTTCGCCGTGGTGGTCGTAAACTCATCGATATTTTTACGGGTGCCTGGTCCAGCTGATTTTGAAGCCGCAGTCGCAATAATTTCTGCATAAACGACAGGCTGAATTTTTGATACAGCGGCCACAATCGGAATTGTCGCCTGACCACCGCAAGTCACCATATTGACGTTCATTTCGCGTTTACCCAAATGTTCTTTTAGATTAACTGGTGGTACGCAGAATGGGCCAATCGCGGCGGGCGTTAAATCAATCATCATCACGCCAAGTGCATTTAATTTTCGTGAATTTTCTGCATGAGCATAGGCGCTGGTGGCGTCAAATGCAATCTGCACCCCATCGGCAATTACGTGTGGCAATAAGCCATCTACACCATCGGAAGTGGTTTTAATACCCATCTCTCTCGCACGTTTTAAGCCGTCAGAATTGGGATCAATACCTACCATCCAAACTGGTTCGAGTACTGGACTACGCTGTAATTTAGCGAGCAGATCGGTACCAATATTGCCTGGGCCAATCAGCGCACATTTAATTTTTTTCATCAGAAAAACTCCCGTAAACTTTAATATATTTAACTTTAATTTTTAGTGAAACCGACTATCAATGGAATCGAACGGTACAGCCGCCAAGACCACCAATGCTCACTCGGAAACTATCACCCGCTTTAGCTGGAAGCATTGCGGCAAGAGCGCCTGACAATATCACCTCACCCGCTTTTAATGGAATACCAAGCGCGCCCATGGTATTTGCTAGCCATGTCATTGCATTAACAGGCGAGCCAAGCGCAGCTGCACCAGAGCCAGTAGTGATAAGCTCACCATTTTTCTCCAACACCATGCCACACAATGCCAAATCTATTTTACGTGGGTCAACTGCTTGGTCGCCAAGCACAAAAACCCCACACGAAGCATTGTCAGCCACCGTATCTTGAATCTTAATTTTCCAATCACGAATACGTGAATCCACAATCTCAAAACATGGCATGACACATTCGGTCGCCGCGAGCACTTGTGCATTTGTGATACCCGGACCTAAAAGGTCTTTTTTTAGAATAAATGCAATCTCACCTTCTGCCTTTGGCTGAATCAGAGTAGACATATCGATGGACTCGCCTTCGTTATAAAGCATGCCGTCTAGCATGTAACCAAAATCTGGCTGATAGACACCTAGCATATTCATGACTGCCAGCGAGGTAACACCAATCTTTTTACCAATAATACGTTCGCCGGCTTGTATGCGGCGTTCAATCATTCGCTGCTGAATGTTGTAAGCATTTTGAATCGTAATTTCTGGATGACGATTGGTCAGTGGTTCAATCATCGTCTGCGTGATGAGCGCCTGATAAAGTTCATCACCAAGTTGTGTAATTAATTTATTGTCCATGTCATTCCTAATTTAAAGTCATTTTGTCTTAAAGTTTAATGCAGACGTTTTTAAGCTCAGTGTAAAACTCTAGCGAATGCACCCCGCCTTCTCGGCCAATGCCAGATTGCTTAGCGCCACCAAAAGGTGTACGTAAATCACGTAAGAACCAAGAGTTCACCCACACAATGCCAGCTTCAATCGCATTTGCCATGCGGTGGCCGCGACTCAAATTGCTCGTCCAAATGGCAGATGCAAGCCCGTAAGGATTATTGTTAGTACGACGAATCACTTCTTCTTCAGAATCAAACGGTGCAATGTGGCAACAAGGGCCAAAAATCTCTTCACGTAGCACGGTAGCTGTGTCCGGCAAGCCAGTCCATATGGTGGGTTGGATCCATGAACCACCCTCTAATGCTTTTGGCATTTCAGGTATACCGCCGCCGGTCACAACTGTTGCGCCTTCTTCTACGGCATTTTTATAATACGAAAGCACCTTGTTTCGATGTTCTTGCGAAATCAATGGCCCCATACCACTAGAAGGGTCATTTGGTAAGCCAGGTTTCATTTTTTCTACGCCTGCTTTTAGGCGTTTTACAAACTCTTCGAAAATCGGTCGTTCAACGTACACTCGTTCTGTACCTAGACATACTTGTCCACAGTTAGCAAAAGAAGAACGAAGCGTTCCTTCAATCGCGGCATCCATATCGCAGTCCGCAAAGACTATCGCAGCATTCTTGCCGCCCATTTCCAAAGAAACAGGCCTAGCGCCATCTGCTGCCGCTTTCATAATCGCAGCGCCAGTGCGGGTTTCACCGGTAAAGGTAATTGCACTTACTTTGGGGTGTGTGGTTAAAAATTCACCCGCCGCATCAGGGCCAAAACCGTTCACAACGTTAAACACACCTTTGGGCACGCCCACGGCATTCATGACTTCGCCAAGCAAATAAGCTGTTTGTGGCGTTTCTTCAGATGGCTTTACTACAACGGTGTTACCGCAGGCCATGGCTGGCCCCAGCTTCCATGTCATCAACAAAAATGGTAGATTCCATGGGCAAATCACCGCCACAACCCCTACTGGACGACGTGTAGAGTAATTAATTGCACCACGGCCATCTGGCGTTGACATTTCAAAAAATTCTGACGGCACGTTTTTAACGACATCTGCAAATACCCTGAAGTTTGCAGCGCCACGCGGCACATCAACGTGACGAATAAAATGTGCAGGCTGTCCAATATCGGTCATTTCAGCATCGCAAAAATCTTCAAAGCGACGCTCTATTTCATTAGCAACTTCATACAACATCGCCACCCTATCGGCTACGGCAAGCTTACCCCAAGGCCCTTCTAATGCCATATGCGCAGCATTTACTGCAGCATCTACTTCTGCACGGCCTGCGGCTGCAACGCGCGCGATTACTTTACCATCGTAGGGCGAGCGTTTTTCGAACCAATTGGACGTTGCAACAAATTCGCCATTGATAAAGTTGGTGATATCTTTAATAGGCAATGTATCTTTCACTTTCAGTTCCTTTTTAGCAGCTTGTGACACAGTAATGTTCAATAAAATATTCGGTATTAAATTTTGTTAATTCAAGGTTCGATCTCTGCTGCAATCAAGCCAAAACGTGCGCATTCTTCATCCTGCTCTTCAGAACCACCAGATACGCCTATTCCGCCAACTACTTTGCCATTTATACTGATTGGCAGTCCTCCGCCAAATTGCACAAAACGAGAGCGCATTGGCAAACCAAGTCTAACGCCATCTGAATGCTCGCTTAATATCTGCGCCCATTGGCTTGTAGGTATACCGAAACTAACCGCCGTATAGGCCTTATCTTCACTAATCGAAATAGAATGTAGATACGCGTCATTCATACGCAAAAACGCCATTTGCGTACCACTAGCATCACAGACCGCAACATTAATGTTAATTCCTAACTCCGCTGCTTGTTCCACTGCACCTCTTACCGCACGAAACGCTGTTTCGGTAGTAATTTGCCATTGCTCTGTGTAATGCTGCATCGTCATACGCTTGTTGCCTTTTAGTTTCGCTTGTTGGTATTGATGATATTAATGTGCGTCAGTTATTTTGTGAAATACTTATTTTTTGTTGATTAATACTTAAAATGCATAACTAGATTGATTGATTTACTTTTGGATTAAACGCGAATGCAATTGATGTGAAGCAGAAAATAGACTTCCAATTAAGGCTGTATCCACACGCCGCCAAGAAGAATGGTGGCGTGCAGAGACGCTTAATAATATTTAGTTACCACCACGCATGTACTGCACTTGGAACATTGCTGGCGATACTTTTTTAGGATCGACCTGGCCTTTAAACTGACCAGTGGTACAGTGTTTAGCTTGCATATCTACCATTGAGAAAGAATCGTCAATAGATATACCCGTACCTTTGTTGATAGGAAGATGGCTATCTGGATGTGACTTTCCAATAGTCCAAGATTTCCATAACTCACCCTTACGATCGTAAATCAGTGTGCGGTTAATACTATTAGCCTGCGCATCCATATGGAATACACGTTTACCGATTGGGCTTGAGCCCACTGGGGTCGCTTCGAGTACAAACACTTTACGTAGCTGCCAAGTCACATCAGGGAAGCAACCACCTTGGCCGTGGAAATCAACGTATTTGTAACCGTCACCTTCTTTAAAGTCACTAGACAGCTTCATTTCGTTATGGTTATAAAATGGCAGCATGATATTTTTGGTGCCTTTATAGCTCCATTTCATATCCGCAACACGGCCGTTATAACCTTCAAAATCTTCAATCATCAAATCTGAACCTAGGAAAGAGTCAGTTTTTTGCTCTGTTGCTAAGCGACGTACACGTCGCTGAAAGCCAAGATACAAGTATGCATCGTCTAACTTTTGGTCATCTTCGTAGCGTTGAATCAATAGCTGTGTGTTTTTAAGATCTTGTGGCTCTAACACGCTAACGTAAATTCCACGAAACAGATTCGCTGGGTTTGGCGTCACCTCTGGCACAGGAGCATGCTGAACACGGTGTTTAAAGTTTAGAAAACCAAAGTTAAATTTAAGTGTTTTTTCAACCTTACCACTTTCTAAATCACGATATTTCCAATAGAACGGTGAAATAAGGGCATTATCACCCCAGTTTTGACCATACTTAAAATTCCATGCAAGCTTTTCACCGGCACGAGGATCGCTCTCTGAAGGCTCTTCCGGAAAAGGACGACCAGCAACAAATCCTTCAATATCTCCAGTTTTAGGACCTAACTTAGTGCCGCCTAGATTCTTCTTAGTCGCATCAATATAAAACTTATCTTGATCAAACGAAGTAGTTTTGGCCACTTTAATCTCGTACCAACCATTTTTGATGACCTTGAACATACCCTCATCAAGTACCGCCTTAAATTGATCAACGTTGCCTTTGTTTATTACCGTACCTGGTGTTACGCCCTCTGCTGTTGGTGCGCCATCTTTATATGGAAAGAATGATTTTTCCACATCTGCATCTGTAGCGGCATTAGCGATGCCTGCCGCCCCAGAAGCCAACAAGGCCATCGAAACTGCTAATAATATTTGTCGCATGATGTTTCTCCTCTTTAAAATTCAAATTATTAGAATTTATATTTCGCATTGATATAAAGTTCATTTTCACCAAATGCTGTGCCAATTGGACCTGCACGGAAGCGTCCAAGTGGCTCTAGACCAGACAGCCCACGAGAAAATGATTGCATTGCTAAAGCTGGATCCTCACCAGCTGGTGCCGTGAACGGAGCCCATGGGTTACATGAGCGGCAGTCATCCACTTTGTAATTGCTGAGTTGATTACCCCATTTCACGTTGGCGCCGACAGCCACCTTAAACTTGTTACTAACAATCCACTCGACTTGTGGTGCAGCCACCCATGATTGTGCATTGAAATCATGTGCAAATATCACTTGCGGACTAATCCTATCGTTATGGAGGAACGCCTTAATCAACAAGGTACCCACAAAGTTATCTTTCCAATCAGGCATACCAGAATAGCCAAGAGATTGTTGAGTGTACTCATGATCAAAGATATGTTGCCAGAACAACTGCCCAGAGAACAACACCGTGCGTGTATTGCTGATAAAAGGAATAAAGGTCGGTCTATCAATCCCAATCACGCTGCGGAACACGTTATTTTTAGAGTAAAGCTCGGCTTTATTAGTGTTAGCAAACTCTTCACCACTGGTATAAGCGGCTTCCATACGCACGGCTGATTTAGCTGCATCCCATTGAAAGTCCAGCGAACCACCGATTAAATTCACGCGTGGATAGACCATATCGAATGAAATTAAATATGGGTTAGATGCACTGTACTGACCAGTAAAGCCATTAACAGTGCTCTTACCGCCATGCAATGAAGGCAGTTGCGAACGATAAGTTAAGGCATTAAGTGAGAAGTTTACCCCACCTTTAGTGACACCCTCAAACTTGCCACCTAACTGTGTGTTTTTCAAACTCCACTCAGGCAGTTCGACGTTATTCAAGCCAATCTGATGCGGGCCAAAATTTGTTGACAAGAAAGTGCCAGGTGCAACATTGGCGAAGTTAGCGACAGTACCGCCGTTATCCCACAAGTTACTAAGACCGCGGAATAGACAACCTGCATCCAGAATCACGTTAGCCGTGCCGCACTGACCAAGGTTATTGGGACGGAATTTGTCGAAGTTCCAAACCACTTGCACATTACGCTCCTGCAACCAGTCACCACCACCCATGCGATACTCAGACTGTGCAATAAACATTGGAATACGAATATCTTGCAGTTCGTCATAGATATTATTGCGTGAATAATCCACTGGGTTAATCACATCCAATACGCGAAACAAGTCAGTACGACCCCAAACCACTTGCTGACGCCCCACCTTCACAAACAGCTGCTTGTTATCTGGCAAGTCAAAAGTCTTCTTCACATAAGCTTCACGGATAAAGTCTAAACGATCGTTAAACTCTGGTGATGCGAGCTCACTCTGGCTTTTGTTACCATAACCACCAAAGTCTTTACAACCGCGGCTATCGGTATTACATGGACGTACAGGTACGCCAAAAGCAACACCATGGTCAATGCTATGCCAATTGTCCCCTAAAACACGTAAACCCTCATTTGGGTTATTAGGATAACTATCTACAAATGCATTACCTGCCGCACCCGGATAAGGTAGTCCACTAACAAGCGTATGTGTTACTAAACCTGCACCTTGAGGCGTTGATAGATACACACCAGGTGCTAATGTTGATTCAAGATTAATTGACCCGCCAGCACTCTTACCAAACTCACTTTTATTTAAGTCATATACGCCATCGTAAGTACCACGGAAAGTACCGTGGAAGTCCCATCCATTACCTAACCTGCGGTCAGCCTCCACTTGCAAGGTGTTCCGAAACTTGGATAGACCGACGTTATTACCTGAAGCATCTCTCCCTCGAACATGCGTATCATTTTCTAAAAATACATCAGTAATTGAGCCGTCATCAATCACAGCATCGCCACCTTCTGGTAAGCCTTCTCCCCAAGCCAAACTAGAACCTAATGCAAGTAATGTTGCTCCGATAAGCGCCCAATTTAACTTGAGCGATCCACGAAGTGGTTTACTATTTTTCATTTTAGTCACTCCCCTTTAGTTTTTTATATCCACACGGTTGTTACTACTTTTAATACTCAATCAGAAAAGTTACTTCCGATTTTATTGCTAGCGTTAATCTGTTTGCAAAACGCCGTCTTCATCTTTATGTGCGCCTGAAATAAAGGCCGGTTTAAACACTAATATCCACGCTGGCACAATGACCATTGCCGCTAGCGCATTCACAACTAACATCACAGTGAGTAGTGTTGCGGCATCCGATTGAAAGCGTAAATCAGATAACACAACCCACATAATGACGCCAGAAACCAGTGTTGCGGCAGTAAATGCCACTGCCAAACCGGTCGTGCTTAATGCACGCGCTACAGCTTCAGTTAAATCATGATTTTCAACAAACTCTTCACGAATACGATCCATAATGTAGATGGCGTAATCAATACCTACGCCAATGCCTACAGCAATGACTGGAATAGTATTAACGCTAATACCAATATGATTAAAACCCATGTATGCGTAGGTAAGAATGGTGGAGAACATCATAGGTAACACCATGAGCCAACCAGCGTGAGTGGAGTTGTAATAGACCCTGACGAACAGGAACGCCATCAACATCACTAGAGGTGTTATTTTTAAGGTGTCACGATAGTTTTCTTCATCGATACCCGCATTTACGCCAACAATACCGCCAGCTAAATGTATGGTGAAATCTTTAATGCCTGTTGTTGCAGATTTAACCGCATTGGTCGCATTGCCAATAACACGTTGTAGCGTATTGGCTTCATGGTCTTTGTAATAAAACACCATAGCAGCATCGTTTTCATCAGTATTCACAAACTCTTTAAGCGCGCCAGGAATTGGGCTGGATGCAGAATAGGCAAACATAAGACCGCCCACTTCATCTGCGGTATCAGGCAATTGAGCCCAACGTGGGTCGCCATTGTGGGTCAACCTGTTCACTTGGCGAATTAGGCTAGGCAATGATTTTGTGCCGCCCAACTCTGGGTCTAACATCATTTCATCCGTGTAATCTTCCATTGCATGCAAGATTTCTGGACGACGAATACCTTGATTCTCCTTGGTTCTAGCCATCACATACATTTCTTCTGAACCGGGAAAACTTGCATTAATCGCTTTTGCAGAAATATTGTAATCGTGATTGCGATTTAAAATAGGAGATCCAGGTTCGGACTCTCCAAACTGCACATTCGCAATTTGAAAAAGACCTGCCACTGCAAGGATAAGCGAGACCGCCATCACCACTTTCCCTGTGGATACTGTGCAAAACGGCTTAAAAATGCGATGTAAAAAAGCCGTAGTACTAGAGCGGCTGTTTTTCTTTTGCTTAGGCTCTGGTAACACGGACAAAAATAGTGGCACCATAAAGTGCACCGTAAAAATGACTGAAAAAGCCCAGAAACTAGCGTAATAGCCCAGCTTGATATTAATTGGCGCAGCGCCCATTGCAATGACCAAAATACCAAGCGCATCAACAGTAATCGCTAATGAACCTGGACGAAAGAGTGCGTCTAAAGCATTGCGAGCAGCATGTGCGCCATTTTGTGTGACTTCAAGTTCATAGTAATACCGCTCAACCAACTGCACACCGTGTGAAGTAGCACGTGCTGCAATTAAAAATGGGATTGTCATCGACAATGGATCTAGGTGATAGCCTAGTAATGACATAAAACCTAGGCCCCAAGCAGAAGACAAGCAAATGCCCAAAAGAGGCAATGCAATGCCATAGAACCGACGGAAATACAGCACCAGTAACAGACTAATGAGTGCTGTTGTATAGAGCAGAATTTGTAATATTTGCGATAGATAGGTATAAACCCAACCGGTCAAAACTGGCAAGCCAGTGGCGTAAATTTTGACACCCGATGTTTTGGCATCAGTACGTAGCTTTTGTAAGGCAGCGAAAGTTTTTTCGTAATCCAAATCCCCTTCATTCATCTGCGCCTTTACCATCGCAGATTTCAGGTCAGGCGAAACAGATAACCCATATATCCTAGGGTCTGTCATCACATCGCGTTGCAATTGCAGTAAATCAGCTTCAGATAATGCGGGTGCCGCTAAATCAAAATAAGGCTTTGAGCGCACATTACCATTTTCATCTAATGAAATTTTACGTGTAGTACGATGGGTTAAACTAGTGACCAAGTTATGATTTACGCTTGGAAGATTATCTACATCTTGCGTTACTCGACTAATGAGCTTCAAAGTCTCATTAGTGAAAATAGTTCCTTTTTCAACTTCTACCGCAATGGTGACTGCGTTTATGCCACCAAAGCCTTCACGAATTTGGTTATGCAATTGAATAAACGGATGTTTTTGCGGGAGTAAATCGTCAAAGTTAGTCTGCATTTGCAAGTGCGGCAAACGCGTTGCAAATAACATGCTAATAATAAATACTGCAGCTAGAACATATCTTGGATTAGCAAAAATCCAAGCTTCTCCGCGGTGCAATGCATGAGTAATAGTGTGTTTCAAAGTACGATCCTTAACATTTTATTTATTACCTGTTTTTTTATCTGAACCAGCCAATTGCACAATACGCAAGGTTCCTGAAGCGCCAGCAATTAACAAACGGTCTGCGCCAAGCGGCAAAACTGCACGTAAAAAGGGTGCATCGCCAGCACTATGCTTGATCGGTTGCCATGTCTGATTTTCTAGCTTAAGGAAAGAGCCATTCATACCCACGGAATAAACATTACCGCCCTGCTTTGCCAATCCAAACTGGGGTAAAGCACTAGGACTTTCTAATTTTTCCCATGTTTTACCCGCGTTCTTGGTTGTGAGCATTGCTCCAGTTAATCCACTTACATAACCATCAGATGGACTCACAAATAAGGCCGCATAAGGATAAAAATCTCCAGGAATTTTATTTTCTGCCCGCCATGTCAAACCAGCATCCGCTGTAACGTAAACTGCACCAAATTCGCCTGTTATAAAACCATGCGTATCATCGACAAATTGAACCGTATTGAACATTGCATCTTCTTTAAAATCTGTCGTTTTCCAGCTCGCTCCATGATCAGCACTGGAGGCAATAGTGCTAAAACTCCCAGCCACCCAAATCCGGTTTTGTGAATCGCATGTCAATGCTAGCGGACGCCAGTCACCACTAATGTCTTGAGATTTCCAGTTCGCCGCATTACTATCAGAAACCCATACCTTTCGATAGAAATCAAGTGCGACAAAACTGCCATCTGCGCAGTTGGTAACATCTATCAGGGCAGGTGAGCCGGAAAGTGTAATGCGACTGCGCTCATTACTTTGCAGATCTAGCATCACAATAACTTTGCCGCCAACCACCACTGCTTTTTTCTGGTTAGTTGCAGCAGCTTGGAATTGATCTGTACGACGCACAGATGTATCTTTTTTTGCCGCTGACACGGCATCTTCTTTTTTATGCGTACAACCAGTAAGCGCCATAAAAGCGATGCAAGTAATAGCAACCAGCCAACCAGTGAGCGAAACAGATACCAGCGCCGATGGCCTAATGCCATGCGCAACATCAAAACTGCTATTTTTTTCAAACAATTGCATGCTTCCTACCCTCACCTCATAAAACAAGCAGTAAAAAATCTTATAGTTATTGTTACTATTTGATACTTGTCGATACTTATAGATACTTCTTGTTACTTTTTGTTACAGGAATATTACGCAAAGATATTTATGCCGTCTAATACTATTATTTGTATGATTAATACTATTATGGTATAAATAAAATTAATTTATTAGCATTGAGAAACAGCCATGGATTTAAGACAAATACGCTATTTTTTAGCACTCGCCACCGAGCTAAATTACACGCGTGCTGCTAGCCAACTCAACATCTCGCAACCGCCACTTACTCGGCATATTCAGCAGTTAGAACATACTATCGGCGTTACGCTGTTTGATCGTTCAACACGTGGGGTAGCGCTTACGCAAGCGGGGAAAATTTTTTTTGAAGAAGCGCGCAAAATTGTTGCTTTAGCAGATCAAGCCGTGAATAAAACAAAGCTTGCACATTTAGGTCAGCTTGGCCGACTCGATATTGGAATTTTCGGCTCGTCTACGATAAGCGTTATTCCCACTTTACTGATAGAACTTCGTAAAACACATCCGGACATCATCATCTCGTTACAAAACACCACCAAAACGCAACAGATTGAGGGTGTCCGCGAGAAACATCTCGATATCGGCTTTAATCGTATCTTTCCAACTGTGCCAGATTTGGCCGTTGAGACTGTGATGACTGAAAATCTTTACGTCGCACTTCACAAAGATCACCCATTTGCAAACAACCAATCAGTCAACGTAAAAGATCTTATCGATCAGCCATTCATTTTGTTTCCAAACAACGTGCGTCCCTCTTTTGCTGATAACGTCATCATGCTTTGTAGCAATGCCGGATTTATGCCTAACGTAGTTCATGATGTAGAAGACATCTTCACGGCGATATCTTTAATCTCTGCAGGGTTGGGAATATCAATCGTGCCAGAATCAGCAATTTGCCTACGCCTATCAAGTGTTCGCTACCATTTGCTAGACTCAGATGAAGCAAAGGTAGATTTGAGTTGTGTATACCGGCACGACAATAAATCCCCAGCGTTACTAGCTTTTTTAGATGCAGTGCATATGCTGCGAACCGGCAAACTTAAGCTCAACACTTAATCAGGTATATACGGTGGTAAAACTTTCTACCAGCACCCCTGTATGGTAAAAAATAGCACGGCCAATTTGATCTTCCGTCCACGTAATCAATGGTTTATCCCGCTGCGCTTGATAGCCCAAGCCAGCAAACGTTTCATTGCGATTACCCGATGGATCAAAAAAGTAAATAGTTTCGCCGCGCGTAATACCATGACGCGTTGGAGATACATCAATGCGCGTACGGTTTTTCGCCATCACATCAGCTGCTTTTAGAATGTCATGCCAAGAATCCAAGAAGAATGAGAGGTGGTGTAAACCGGATGTAGGCCCAACCACAAATGCAATGTCATGTGGCTTACTGGAATGCGACAAGAAAGAAGCAATTTGAATCGAACCATTTGGCCCCACCACTACTTGCTCAGTCTCAAAGAAATTAAGCGCTTTTATAAAGAAATGCTTATTATCGACCAACGTGTTGACACCGCGCTCAGGATCCATTTCGCATACCAATAAACAATGGTCTAGCCAATGTGCACCAGCACCGCGAATATCATCTGGCCAGGGATCTGGGTTTGTACAACCCACATCGGTACCGAGAATATCTTTTTCTGCAAACAAGCGCATTTCATGACCGCTTGGCATGTTAAATTTCACCATTCGCCCACAATCAGGCAAGCTGCCAGCTGGCAGTTCTTCTACTTGAATGCCGTAATCTCTAACTTTTTGTGTCAACCTTACCAAGGCGAAGTCATCCGTCACTTTATAGGCAACGTGATTAAACCCAGCCTGGTTGGATGGCGTCAAGATGACTGAATACTTATCCCATTCGTCCCAGCATTTTAAATATACATTACCATCTGCATCAGTATGTGTAACTTTCATGCCAATAACATTTTCATAATGCTTTAGCGCTTCCGCCATATCCATTACTTTAATGCTGATGTGCCCAATTCTCATGACGCCCATTGTTATCTCCCAGTTATAAAAATTAGTAGTTATCTACCAAATTATTTTTTTCATTTTTCCAATTATTTTTAACTCTACTTTACTCATTGGCATTGCTCGGCAAGCCAATAGAAACCCTTGCGACTCTTCTTCTTCTGACACATGTACACGACTCATAGGACCACACTTGCGCACATGCCCTTTAACAATAGCCACTTTACATACCCCGCAACCACCGTTAACACAACCGATTGGAATACATTTGCGTCCTAGTCGCACCATGCCTTCTAATAGCGTCTCCGCACTTGAACATAAATATTCTTCGCTCGTTTCAACCACCAAAACAGCATGCTTCTCAAAAGACTCTGACACGTTAAATCGATTTAAATAAAGGACTGCGCTGTGCAGCCAAATCCGTATCAGCGGCCGATATAAATTTCTCCATATACATATCACGTTCAAACAAGCGTCCACGAATCAACGCTGTTATGCAAGCATCTATCATTCCTGTCGGACCACACATATAAGCTTTATGGTTACGGAAATCACCCCCAAAATGCTTAGTTGCGGCATCGTGCACATAACCCGTTTCGCCTAGCCAGTTATCGTTTTCATCAGGTTGAGACAGCGTAGGCACATAAGTAAAGTTAGTGTGTTTTCCTACCAAATCCAGGAATAAAGTATCGTCGTATAACTCTGCTCGATTACGTGCGCCATAAACCAAGGTAATCTCACGGCTTTCATCTTTTTCAAGCAAATCTAAAATCATAGATTTCGGACTAGAAAGCCCCGTACCACCTGCCAAAAATAAAAACTTTTCTGGTGCAGAACTGCGCACAAAAAACCTTCCATAAGGGCCATTTAACTTTAGCTTATCGCCCACCTTAAGATTATTATGAATATATTCTGTTGCTTGGCCGCCCGAAACATGACGAACATTAAGCTCTATGGATTGCTTCTCACTTGGCACGTTAGCTAATGAAAAGGCGCGTGGTAGTTCGACACCAGGAATGTGAAGATTAATGTACTGACCCGCTTGAAATTGAATCCCGTCGCCATCCAGCTCAATAAAAACGCCTTTGGCAGTTGGCGTTAAATCAGACAGCGCTGTAACGGTACCCTCAAAATCTTGCATCGGATAGTTTTCAGCATCGGGCTCTTCGTCAATATCAGCCTCTATTACTAAATCACTCAAAGCAGTCGCAACGCAAGCAAGGCATTTTCCTTCTTCACGTTCAAAATCCATCAACGCAAAAGGTGAAGCTTCCCCAATATCCACTTCGCCTTCTAGCACCTGTACTTTGCATGTACCACATAATCCATGTAAACATGCATGTGGCAGGTAGATGCCACTACGCAAGGCTGCGTCTAAAAGCGTCTGTTTCTCCTGCACCTCAACACTATGGCTCAAAGGCTCAATGGTCAATTTAAAAGTCATTGTTAGTCCTTAAAACCCAGAATTATTGATGCCATTAAGGCCAGGCGTAATCATACGAATCAAAGATTTATGGTTCACCCCGTTATCTTCCAAACTTTTATCCAAAGTTGGATTAAAAGATTTTCCGTCTAATAACCACTCAACTTTCCCCCAATCGATGGATGCAAAATCCGGATGCAGTGAAAATGCCGAAGGCACCACCTCTTTGATTATTGCTCCAAACGGCATTTGCGGAGGCAATGGAAAAACCCCTGCGCAAGGAAACATCATGTGTTCATCCCAACCAAGATATACCAGTTGATTTCCATGAAAGTTTTCAACCGCATCGCGATTTGGTCCACTATAGTTTTCGTAAGCTGCTTTAACTGCCATTTTTATTCTCCTTTATTAAGCGGCTTCTTCATCCGGTGTTAAGCCTTTCCACAAATTCCAGTTAGCGTTGTCGCGAGAATGTAAAAACTCTCCGCCATCATTTTCAGTAAAGTGATAATGCTTAAGCACGTCAGGAATCGTCGCACCTCCGCAATTACCTTGAAAAATTTGGTGCGGTGGCAACCAAGCTTGTGACATTTTCTCCGGTTCATGTTCAAAAATTTCCTTGCATGCATCGGAGCAGAAATGGAATCTATCGCCGTTGTATATCGTCTCGCGATAAACGCGTTTTGTTGGATTTTTCGGATCGGTATACACCATTGGAATTTGGCAAGTTTGGCAAAGCTGCGGCAAACTGGGGTTGTAAAAACGCTTACCCAGTTTTTCTTGTTCGCGCAAATAAACCAATCTTGGGCGGTAGTATTTATCGAAAGTGTTAGGGTACTTTTCTGAAAGCCAATCAAGCTCAGAGTCGTCTGGAATCCATGTGTGGAAAGCCGCAGCATGACCATAAGAATAAAATGTTAGCCACAATTGATGTGTGAGATGTTCTTTTTCCTCAACTGACTGTTCCCAGAACTTCGGCATAGTAATGCCGTAGCGTGCTAAATCATCAAACAGCATTTTGCCATTTTGCTCAAAATACATTTCCCAGCCTTCTTTCCACGACATCACCCGCTTAGGCAACATGTAATCCATCATCATTCCAACAATGCCAAGCAAGCGATAACCGCGCCAGAAATATTTGTCAATCCAGCGTTGGATAATTGGTAAATTGTCAGGATGCTGCTCCAGCATAAACTTAATCACCTCCAAGCCTAGCGTCATGTGGCGTGATTCATCCGACTGGGCAGAGAAGCCAAAATTCACTGTTGCCATATCGCCGTTGTAGGCTGCGCCAGACATAAAAGGCATGAATAGTAAATTGGTAAGCACGTACTCAAATGAAAAGGAAATGGCAGTAATGAATTCAAATGGTCCAGCAGACAATGCATCTTCAAAATAAGATTTTGGTACAGACAAATACCATACACGATCGAACATATGGAACGGATCGTGTAGGCCATCAAAATATTTGTTGTACTGACTGATGGTATGCAACTGTGTTTGCGCATGGCGTAACTCATCGATAGATTGCATCTGCGAGGCCACTTGTGCACCAACGCCAGGGAAAGCGCGTCCAGTCATAGCGAAACCACGGTGTGCACCATATTCCAATGGCGTCACAGCAGTTAGGAATATTTTCAAGGCATTGATATAACGCGCGTCGGTCACACCAAGATGCGCATTATTTTGTCCAAACGCATCAATCACAGCATACAGCTTGCGTTCTTTCTCGCCTTGATATTTCCAGTAGGCATCCATAGTTAAACGAAAAGGATCCTGCCATTTGCTCCAGTCCTCAATTTTGATGCCCTCAAAATCCGATAATGGGAATATCTCAGCTTCTGTTTTATAAGAAAAATCCCATGCCAAATCACCGGTCATGGCATTGTATTTTTCTTTCATGTTCATTTTTTTGGCTTGTTCCATCGCGTTATCCTTATGTAATTAAATTAAGTGCGCTCTAAGGCAAAGTAATCTTCGGTTTCATCAATGTTTCCTGAAAGTGTTACTAGCGAAAGGTGAATATCTTGCGGATTCCAAGCACGACCTATACGCTCTTCTACGCTCTCACGATTTATAACTAAACGGCCCGGCGCATCAATTTTATATACGCCTGGAAATTGTGTAATCACTGCAAGTGGATTATCTGCCTCAATTGCCTCTCGAATCGGCCGTGCATCTTCGTTGTCTTGCAACGCCAAAAAAACCATTTTTTCAGACATTATATTTCTCCTATAACTTTCTAATTAATGCCACTTTTGGTAGTTCGTGCTGACAATTGCGCTACAGCCGCGTCTAGACCAGCTTGCGCTGCTTCGCCTAATGCCTCTTGCGCCAATGGCTGCAATGCTTGCAAAATTTGTGGCAGCCATTTTTGAATCCATTTTCCTATTTGCACATTATTGCTATCAGATTCCGCGGCAGCTACTTTAATAACACTGTCAACCCAACGCACATGCTCATCAAACCATTCGCTCATAAATTCTGTCATCATGGCAAAGCTAGTTTGGCCAGATACGCTAGTTAAATCGCTAAAAGATTGATACATAAGCGGATACATCAAACCATCCAACACAAGATTTTGTGCAACAAACAATTCGAACCAATCTTGGGTGGTAAGCATGTTTTCTGTGAGCTGGCGTATAGGCTGCCAAGCAGGATTGTTTTGCCATGCTGCTTTAGAAGTTTTAAGTGCATCGCCTGAATTGCCATCCAACATCAAACCTATTCGGGTAATGTATTGAGCGATTCCTAGCCTATCCATTGCGCACATTGAAGCGGCTTGCGTAATCGAAACGCCATAGCCGTAAGCAGACATATAAGTATTGTTTAGATTAGCTGCGTACTCCATATGCCTTATCGGCACAAATACACTGATAATTTTTTCGCGTAAATCAGTTGGCAAGCTTGCGAGCATGTTGCGTTTTTCGACGAACGAAAAATTGCGTTCAGCCGCATCCTGTTGCTTGCTACGTGCGATTGTCCATGCACCGTAATAGTATTGACGCGGGTCAAGTAAACGATACCAATCGTTCATGACGATAACCGTATTATCTTTATCGTAAATACTGCGATTTTTTGACCAAAGCGGTTGATAATGAAAATTTATTTCCGGTTGAACACCAATAGTCGCTTCTAAATAACGTGATGCAGATTTTTCACTACCTGTAAAACGCGCAACTTGATCAAACGTATTGCGCAACGGCTTAATACTTAAGCTCTTAATATCGACTTGCATCTATTGCTCCTCAAAAAACTATTTATAATTATTTAAGATTTTTATCTAAATCTTTTTTGCATTTACTTAACTAGCTTTAGTAGTCCGTTGTGCTGTTGTTTTGTCATACCACTAATAGATTTTTCTACAACAATGTGGTTATTAAAGCAAAATTCTTTAAACGCCTCCTCCGGTAAAATTAGCTCAATGCACAAATCTGCATCGGAAACAAAAAACTCGAATTCCACAAATCCGTTTACTGTTGTTCTGAGTACATTCACCCAACGCTTAGCTATGTCCATTATTTCCATTACCTGTGATAAATCTTGCAAAATTTTTAATTACAGATTAATTACACATTAATTACATTTTACTTACATAAAGCAACATGTGTGCCACATTTAATACAATGTGTAATACTTCAGACATGTTTTCCATGTAAACCAAGCAATCACGCACTTTTTAAGTGCTATAAAAAATGCATACGCACTAAAATTACTCCGCATTGATCAATTTTGAAAATTATATAAAAGAAATACATTTCACTATTTAATGAAAAGTTAATGTAATATTTATCAAATGATTAATTTAATTTATTGCTAAAAATGAAAGATAAAAAAGATAACACCGCAAAACCCAATGCTAATGACAAAAGCATGCAACTCAACTTTGCAAGTCTAGATGCTAGTCAGGGCTTGCCAGACATCAAGGACTTGGCAAGCCGCTTACACTTCAGCCCGGTCGATGGCCGTATTTGGTTGGATGACAGTCGCATGATTTTGTTACGTACAGAGGCATTCGGTGCGCTACGTCAAGAACTTATTGAATCTTTAGGTATTGAATCTGCACGCGGTCTATTAACGCGCATGGGCTATTTAGCTGGATCGAAAGACGCAGCACTAGCACGTAAAATACGTCCAAATGACACGCAAATGAATGTATTTATGGTCGGCCCGCAACTACATGGCTTAGAAGGAATTGTACAAGTAGAGCCTGTGTGCATGGAAATGAACAGTGAAACTGGACATTTTTATTGTGAGTGTATTTGGAAAGACTCATCAGAAGATGAGTCACATGTCGCAATTTATGGCTTAGGCACGGAGTCAGCCTGCTGGATGCAAACAGGCTATGCAAGTGGCTACAGCAGTGCTTTCATGGGTAAGCGCATTTTATTTAGAGAAACCGAATGTAGCTCAATGGGCGCACTACATTGTCGCATTGT
>CANCPF010000008.1 GCA_947379975.1 Methylophilaceae bacterium
GTAACGGCTGTGGCCGATTTTACTGGTTCAGTAGATTTAAGTGTATTGTTAGCACAGGCAGACAATAGGCTGGCGAGTAATATGGAGGTAAATAGAACGGCTGATTTTTTCATTAATTCACTAAAAACCTAATATTTTAACAACACTTAAAATTGGACTAAAACAGACATTGAGATTTACTAAACCTAGCGGTGTTCAATTAATGTAACACTCTAGGCATCTTAAGCACAAATGGGTGAATGATGGCATCAAAGCGATTGCCGTCTTCTGCGACCATTTGGTAAGTGCCATGCATTTCACCCATAGGCATGCTGATAAGCGTACCGCTGGAATATTCAAAAGACTCGTTAGGGCTGAGTAATGGCTGAGCACCAACTACACCAAGGCCGGTCACTTCTTGTATGGCACCATTGGCTTCGGTGATAATCCAGTGGCGGCTAATTAATTGAGCGGCAATAGTGCCCGTATTGGTAATTTTTACATGGTATTCAAAGGCGTAGCGGTTGTGCTCAACATCGGATTGCTCTGCGCTAAATATCGCTTCAACAGTCACAGTGCATTCGTAATGGTTAGCGCTGCTCATGCTGTTAGCCTCATACAATTAAACCTGCGCTGGGTGAGCTTGGGCTGGCCGAGTAAAGTTTTTTAGGCATGCGACCGGCTAAATAGGCTTCGCGACCGGCTTCCACCGCTTTTTTCATGGCGCTTGCCATCAGCACAGGGTTGCCTGCTGCTGCGATTGCGGTGTTCATCAGTATGCCTTGGCAACCTAATTCCATGGCGATCGCAGCGTCAGAAGCAGTGCCTACGCCGGCATCTACTAACACTGGAATATTAGCGTTAGCAATAATGATTTGTAAGTTCCAAGGGTTTAAAATGCCCATGCCAGAACCGATTAATGAGGCTAATGGCATGACTGCGCAACAACCAATTTCTTCTAGCTGTTTAGCCATAATCGGATCGTCCGAGCAATATACCATCACATCAAAACCATCTTTCACTAATACTTTGGCGGCGGCAATGGTTTCTATCATGTTTGGATATAGCGTTTTTGGATCACCTAATACTTCTAATTTTACTAATTTATGACCATCTAGTAATTCGCGCGCTAAACGTAAAGTACGCACCGCATCATCTGCTGAATAACAACCAGCGGTATTTGGCAAATAGGTGAATTCTTCTGGCGGCAAATAATCCAGGAGGGATGGTTCGCCGGCATTTTGGCCAATATTAGTGCGGCGTATCGCTACCGTGATAATTTCTGCGCCACTGGCATCAATGGCTGCGCGTGTTTGTGCAAAGTCTTGATATTTACCAGTACCCACCAATAAACGTGAATGGTAGGTTTTATCTGCAATTTTTAATAAGTCTGACAACTGTTATATCCTTCTTTATGACTTCAACAAGGGCTGTAAATAGCGGACTAACCGCCGCCAACTGCGCCTACAATCTCTAGCTTATCACCATCCATCAATTGCTTTTCAGCAAATTGGCTACGTGGCACAATTTCTCCATTACACTCTATTGCCAGACGTTTGCCTTCTAAAGCCAGCGTGCTGACTAAATGCGCCACACTGAAACCGGCTGAGTCAAAATCTCTGGGCTTTCCGTTAATAATAAGCTGCATGGTAGGTTGAATGCGTTGATTGAATGCTAGGTTGCATAGTAGTTTGCGTCGTAAAAGCCAAGTACATTTAAAACATCATTTTACGAAATTAGTAGTGCGCTTAGCAAACCTTATATCGTTTATTTATATGTCATCCACTAATTAGCTTGCGGTATTTTTGCACTCGCTGAGTGGAGGATCGCCAATAAATCCTGCCAGGGAATTTTTAGGCAGGGCGCCTAATTTTAATTTAACTAGGTTGTTGGCTTCTAGTTGCGATTGCGTTTAATAGCCCATAAAAGTGCAGATTTTATGGCGTAGGCTTAGCAATAAGGCCTAAGTCTATATTGTAATCTTCAGCAAAATCAGGGTCTATCGCCTCAAGATTTTTGCCTATTTTATTGGCTTCTAAAATATTATTTTGTGCCATAGCAATTACGCCCAACTGATAAAACGCGCTGGAATGTTTAGGTGCTAGCGCTAATACTTTGTTAAATGAATTTTTCGCTTTTTCTAAATCTAGCAGACCTTCTTGTGCCATGCCTAAACTTAGCCAAGCTTCTGGATTGTCTTTTTCGACATTCACCCAAGCTTTTGAAATTATTTCCAAAGTAGACCAAGCCTGAGTTTGTGTCGGTTGTACGGCCTGCATAAAAAACGGCCGGTCTTTTTCTGCGACATCCCAAAAAGGATGTTCCGTTTGCGTCGTCAGTGAAATATCTGGTTGGTCTAGTAGTTTTGACACCCATTCGACCGGCAAACTGTAGTAATTGCCTTGCCTACCTGGACTTTTGAAGGTGGTAAATCCAACTAACTTACCTTGGTAATCTAATAAAGCGCCACCGCTAGCACCCATTCTAAAACCGGCAGTGGTGCGAATTAGCAGTCCATCATCGAGTGGAATGAGTGCTTTTACTGTGCCAAAAGATTCTACTGGCCGTGGCGAATTACCAGAAAAACCCAGCGCTAAAATATGTTGTTCATACTGTAGCTTTGCACTTTCACCAAACTCAAACGGCTTGAGTGGCAAATCATCAAATTTAAGAATACATAAATCATGATGCCAGTCAGCCTTAAGCGCGATAGGCGCGTAGCTGTTACCTAACTTGTTTACCGCAATGCCACGGGCGTTAGCAATGACATGACAATTAGTGGCAACATGGTTAACGGCAACTACTACGCCAGAACCGACACCAAGTTGGCCATTTTTATCTTCAATATTCACTTTAGCCACCGAGTTGCTCAGCGCTAATACAAATTCAGGTTTAGGTGCTTGTGCGTAACTAAAATTGGCTAAAAAAAGCAGGCTAAACAACAACATTTTACAATTCTCTAGGCGCATAAATTTTCCTAAAACAGTTTTATATAGGCGTTGAATGGTTCTATATGGATATGCTGGCGTGTAATAAGTTCTATTTTAAGCATGGCGGGAGTTGAAACACCACACACTAAAAGGCCTGCACCGTTGTACAATATGCGGAAAATATTATCTAACTACTTATTAGAAAGTAAAATAACCATGCAAGTACAAAGCCAAATAGCCGATATCATGACGCCTACCGGTGTCATGCGCACTTATATTCACCGTCCCGTTAGCAAAAGCGCTGTGGGTGGTAAAAATGTTACTGAAGCTCAATATCCGGCCATTTTGTTTTATTCAGAGATTTTTCAGCAAACGGGACCAATAGAAAGCGCTGCAAAAATCATGGCCAGTCATGGTTATGTGGTATTGGTGCCTGAGGTGTTTCATGAACTGAACCCGATAGGTACGATATTGGCTTATGACGATGCCGGTCGTGATAAAGGCAACGCTGATAAAGCGGCAAAAGATGTGCAAGGCTACGATACCGATAATGCCGCAATGATAGACTTTATTAAACAGCAAGCTTGGTATAACGGCAATATTGGCGCAATGGGCTTTTGTATAGGCGGTCATTTGGCTTTTCGTGCGGCCTTACAGCCTGAAATTAAAGGCACGGCCTGTTTTTACGCAACTGACCTGCATGCGCTCACTATTCCTAATCAACCAGGCCAACATAGCATGGAGCGCCTAAGTGATATTTCGGGTGAAATGCTAATGATTTGGGGTAAGCAAGACTCGCACATTCCAACTGCTGGTCGAGCGCAAGTGTATACAAAAATGACAGACGCCAATTTGACGTTTACTTGGCATGAGTTTAATGCGCAACATGCTTTTATGCGTGATGGTGATGATAGATACGATGCTCAAACGGCATTGTTGTGTTATCAATTAGCGCTGAATTTGTTTAGCCGTACGCTTTAAGGTAAGCCATCTTTCATACTGCGTGAATATTGCTTAGTGGGCAGCATTAGTGAGCTTAGCGTGTTGCCGATGGCTTAAAAAGCTATTCTAATCGAAAAAAAAGCGGCCAAGGCCGCTTTTTTTGTTCACCTGATTTCTCAATCAAACTTAGGCTAAATTTGCCTTAGTTTATTTTTGATCCCAAGATTCTTCCCACATGCAATGCTTGATTTTATGGCGATTTGCAATTAACTCGTCGATGGTAGGCTGGTCATTTAACGCGCGTTTAATCGCTAATTTAGTAGCTTCGTAGTTGTTTTTATACATGTCAGCTTTATCTAGATTTTCATCTTTTGCGGCACGTGGATCAATCCAAACCATGCTGATAATACATAAATCGTTGACTTGATCTTTAGGGATAATGCCTTCAATCACGCAATCTAAAATAGCATCAGCAGTAGCTGCTTGTACCAAACCACCAAACAGCTCAATATTTGCACTATCTTTTAAAGTAACTTTTGGCACCATCATGCAAGCTGGGCGTACTAATTGGTTAAGATCACGCACGGCAAACATAGAAGTATGGCCTTTATTTTGCGCCATCATATTTGCAAATGCTTGGCCTACAGGGCCGTCCACGCTACCGATTAGAATTTCTGGCATCGCTGCACCAGCATCTTTACCTTCAGTATAAATAGTGGCTTCGCCAGCTTTTAAAGTAATTTTTGACATTAATTGTCCTTGAATAATAGTGAATAGTGGTGAAAAAAGTAAAACAAAATTTAATCCGTCAATTTTATAGAATCAAAGGTATATAAGCAATTTACAATAGATTAATTCAGCATTAAATGTCAGCGAGATAGTCAGTCATACTTGTTTTTTCGGGTATCAAGTGCATGTCTACATGCAAGATGCCGGCGTCTAAGTAAGGTGCGCTTATCACTTCAAAACCGGCTTTTTGATAAAACGGAATCGCATGCATTTGTGCTGAAAGGGTGATTACGCTTATCCCTTGTTGACGATGAAACGCTATGGCTTTATTGAGTAATTTAGCTCCTACGCCTAACCCGCGCCACTCTTTTAGCACCGCCATGCGGCCTATGCTGCCATTATTGAGTAGGCGCGCGCAGGCTATTGGCTCATTCGTGCTAGTGAATACTAATAGATGTTGCGCGCTGGTATCTTGCTCATCCCATTCCAAAGCGACAGGCACTTGTTGTTCTTTAATAAATACCTTGGTTCTTATTGTACGAAGTGCTTTTTCGTATTCTGACCACTTAACATGATTAATTTTAAGATTGTATATAGGCGTGATCATGGTTGATGGGCTTGCAGAATAATAGTGTTCAGTGCATTATGCAAAATGTTATTTTTTGTAAATTCTTTGAAAAAAGGTTATGTATGCAACGCTATTTAACGGCTCTTGCCCGTATTTTACTCGCCCAAGTTTTTTTACTACAAATTACCATGTTGTTGGTTGGCTTATTTAGCAATCCAGATGGTTATCAACAATACCAAGCAGGTTTAGCCAGCTTAGGTCTGCCTGGTGTTTTTGCCCCACTGATTATTTTAGTGCAACTGGTGGGCGGCTTAGCGTTATTTGTAGGTTTTAAAACTAAGTTTTTTGCTTTATTTATGGCTATCTACGCTGTCATTATTTCCTTCTTGCTGCATTTGCCAGTGTTACAGTATTTGTCTATTGCCGGTGGTTTAGTGATGCTTTATTTAAACCCAGTTACCGCATGTAGCTTAGATAATTTAAAGAAATCTAGTTAATTGAATAATTAGAATTAGCACTTAAAAAGCCGGCTGAGAGAATTCTCAGCCGGCTTTTTTTATTCCCATTCTAGCGCGGGGTAAATCGTATTTACATTGCGCCTGTTGGCTATTTCAAATAACAACCATTTATCTTTTTCTGCCACAGCTGCGCTATTCATTGTGGATTCCATAGTTTCACCTTTTTTAATACTGGCGCGTATATCGGTCAGCAGTATATTTAAATAGCGCTGCTCGTTGCTTAATGCCGTTAGCCAGTCTTTAGTTGCGTAACCATGGCCAGGCACAACTTGGCTAGCGTGACTCATTTTTAGTTGTTCAATCACATTAAGAAAGCCTTTAATGTCGCCTTCCAATACTGGTGTGCGCTCTATAAACAATAAATCTCCGGTAAATAGCGTGTTGGTTTTTGAGTCCATCACAGATAAATCGGTATTGGTATGCGCCACGGGGTGGGCAGTTAAGGTCAGCGTTCTGCCGCCTATATCTAAATGAGTGCTGGCTACTTGATTAACTTTTACACTCATTGTTGGTTTAACCAGCTCACTAGCTTTTGCATCATCGCCCAATAATTTTGCATTTAATTTGGCATACTGTTCTTTGCGTAACTCCATCGTATTGGCTAATTTTTCATGGCCGACAAATTCAGGCTTTGCTTCATTTGGGTTGCTTGGTAAAAAAGCCGCATTGCCATAAATATGGTCTGGATGCACATGCGTGTTAATCACATAAAGTACCGGCAATGGCGTTACTTTGCGAATCGCTTCGCGCAATTGAGCGCCAATTTTAAAGCTGCCACCAGTATCTATCACTGCCACACCTTTGCTTCCGACGATAAAGCTGGCGTTGCAAATGTCGCCATGATAGCCATCGTCAATATCTAAATGCAGGCCATGATGTACATAAATACCGTCACCTAGGTTTTCAATGGTGAAGCTTTCTGCCCTTGCTTGTCCATGCGCGCAGCCTAAGAAGGTCAGCAGACTAAGGGTTATCATTAAATATCGCATGATTGGTTCCTAGAGTGAATTTTATTGGTTAGAATGATGCGAGTATGTGGCATAAATTGCAGTAAAATCTATTCGCACAGACAGAAATTTAATATTACAGGATATTTCTATGAATCAAACATCTACAAGCTACACCAAAACGGCAATTATATTGCATTGGTTGATTGCATTTTTCATATTTGGCATGTTTGCATTAGGTTGGTTCATGGCCGATTTACCAAAAGATGCACCTAAGGAATTAGCGCATGATTTGTTTAACTTGGGTATTTACAGCTGGCAATCAGTTGAAGCCGTAAGCCCGCGTAACTTTTATTTCAATTTGCATAAATCACTAGGCATCACCATTTTAGCGCTTATCGCCCTGCGTATTGTTTGGCGTATTACACACCGCCCACCAGCCATGTTAAGTTCTTACAAAGCGTGGGAAAAGAAACTGGCGAACGGTACCCATCACTTACTTTATACACTGATGACTGCGGTGCCTGTCACTGGTTTGATTATGGCAATATACGGTAAATATGGCGTCAAATGGTTTGGTGTCGAAATAATTTCCGGTACCGACAACAAGCCTTTGCGTGACTTTTTCGAAGGTGCGCACGAATTTATCGGTATTTTCTTACTGGTCGTCATTGGCTTACACTTTGTGGGCGCGCTTAAGCACAAATTGATTGATAAAGATGGCACTTTGAAACGTATGTCATTGCATTAATTTTTTATTGTTATAGACCAAACGACTATAAGCGGCTTTGAGCATGCAGTAAAATTAATTTTTTAAAAATAAAATTCATGTTAAGATTTTGACGTGAAAATTTTAAAATTATGCAGATTTCTTATATTGGCCATTTTATTAATGGCCGTGCTTGAGTCTCGGGCATCAGAGCCGCTTAACAAAATTTCCAGCCTCACAAACCTGTCTATTCAAGATGGCAACCAAATAGATCAAGATAAAGATCCACTAAATATCTTGCCTAAAGTAACGTTATTATTCCCTTTTAACTTTGTTTTTTTAGGCAACATTAAGCTGCCACTCACTGCGGCTTATACCAATCCTTCATTAGGGCCCAATTTGCGGCCCCCAAGCATCTAACGCACTTTAAACTTTAAGTTGGCTCGAACTTTGCTAACTTTCAAAGTAACGATAACGCTCAAGAAATCCTTTTTATAGCAAGTTTATTGCAACTTTGTTGCATGTAAGGCTTAAGACCTGATTCTGTCAGTAGTGATTATTGCTAATTAATATTCAATAAAGATGAAAATAATGAAGCCTATTAAGAGATACGTGCACCTTATTGGTGCTGCGCACAAACTGCGTCTAATTTGTAGCTCACAAAAAACAGTTGGTCTAAAAATAATTACAGGTTGGTTTTTGCTCTGCTTGGCCATGCCAACTCATGCGGCTCCAGTATTTACCCTTAACGAGTTGACTGCTGCGGCATTGAAAAATAACCCTACCATGTTAATTTCTCAGGCACGGCAAGATGCTGCCTTGGCTGGTCTGACCACCGCACGGGCGTATATAAACCCTGAAGTTGAGTTTGGTGCAGGTCCAACAAGCTATCGTAACGGCAGTAGCGAAGTAAAAAGTAACTGGGGCTTGGCACTATCCCAGCCATTAGAATTTGGCTCGCTACGCGAGGCGCGTCAATCGCTGGCTGAGACCGGTATTCAATCAGCAGAAGTGGGCGGTGAGCTTACACAAGCCGCACTTAAAAACCGTGTAAGAACTGCTTTTTATCAAGTTATTCAGCGACAGTCATTTCTAGAATTAGTCGAAAATGATAAAAAATTACTTGAACAAATACTCGATAAAGTAGCCTTGCGCGTTAAGGTTGGAGAGTCGCCACGTTATGAGCTGATTAAAGCTGAAACCGAGCTACTAGCAGTAGAGCGCGATTATCAATCCGCTAAAATCCGTATTGAAGAAAGTAAAGGGATGCTGAGAGGTTTGATTGGCAATTCTATCCCCGTGCAATTTGAACTACGCGGCGTTCTACCATCCAATAGTCAGCTTGAATCATTAGATTCGTTGCAGGCTAAAATTCCAAACAGTCCTTTTATTCGTCAAGCGCAGCAGTTAAATAAAAGCGCTGAAGCTAAATTAAGGCTAGAGCAGCAGTTGCGTAATCCAGGCTTAACCTTAAAAGCCGGTGTTAATCAGGATCCTGATTTAACCAGTTTTAGGATTGGCGTTGCCATTCCACTGCCGCTCTGGAGTCGGCGCGAAGGTCAAATAGCCGAAGCCGCTGCGGGCATGATGCAAGCACAGTCTCAGCTAGATAACGAAGATTTAACTTTGCAAAGAGAATTGGAGTCTGGCTATCAGCGCTACCAAATCGCGCGTCAGCAATTGGCCGCTTATGAGTCTGGGTTATTAGCGCGTGCGGAATCTGTTTTGAAAGTGGCCGAGTCAGGCTACCGGTATGGTGAGCGGGGCATACTTGATTATTTGGATGCGCAACGTACTTATCGTGCCGTGCGTAAAGACCACCTTGCGGCTGTATATGATTTGATTGTTTCTGTACTTGAAATAGAACGCTTACTTGGCACTGAATTGCTAGAGGAAAAACTGTGAATATACTTAAAATAACAACGGCTTTAATGATGTTTGGCGCATTGGCACTGGCTGGCTGTGGTGATGGAAAAGATAGCGCTAAAAAAACGCCTGTTAAGGTAATAAATGATCCTAATCTAGTAAAAACTACACCAGAGCTAGAGCAGCGATTAAAACTAGTACGTGTGGCAAATGTTGAGATGCGCGAAATAATTCGAATTCCGGGCAGCATTAGTGTGGATGAGCAGCGTATTGCGCGTATAGGTGCGGCAGTGGTTGGACGCATCACCGACATCAATGTGATTTTGGGTCAAGATGTTAAAAAAGGAGAGGTGCTGGCTACGCTAAACAGTACCGAGCTGGCGCAAAACCAACTGGTGTTTATAAAAGCACGTCAGCAGATTCAGCTACAGACTAAAGCTGTAGAACGCGCGCAATTATTGCTTAATGCGGATGTGATTGGCGCGGCAGAATTGCAGCGCAGAGAGGTTGAGTTGGCGGGTGCAAAGGCTGAACTTAATGCAACGCGTGATCAATTGCAAGTGTTGGGTATGTCTGACAAAGCGATTGCTGAGCTTGAACGGACTAATAATATTCGCTCTGTAAGCTCAGTCACGGCAAGATTAGGCGGAACCGTCATTAGCCGAAAAGTGAATTTAGGCCAAGTAGTGCAGCCGGCGGATGAGTTATTTATTGTGGCTGATTTGTCACATGTTTGGGCCGTTGCTGAAGTGCCAGAACGCCAAGCGGAATTGATTCAAAAAGGGCTGGAAGTCACGGTTGAAATTCCTGCATATGGTGATAAGCAGATTACAGGTAAATTAATTTACGTCGGTGAAACGGTTGATCCGCTCACCCGGACAGTTAGTGTACGCATGGATTTAAACAACAGCGATAAGCTCATTAAGCCAGAAATGTTAGCAACGATGCTAATACGCTCAAATCCAGTGACCCGTTTAGCGATTCCAACTGAGGCGGTCGTGCGCGAGAATAACCAGGACCATGTGTTTGTTCAGATCGGCCCAAATCAATATCGCTTAAGACCCGTTAAACTTGGCCCTGCTTATGAAGGCATGCGTCCAGTAATTAGCGATTTAGTTGAGACCGATACCATTGTTTCTACTGGCGCTTTCCACCTTAACAGTCAACGTAAAGTTAAGGAATTAGAATAATGATAGAAGCATTAATTCGCGCTGCTTTAAGGCAGCGCATCATTGTTGTTGTTGTGGCCGTTGCCATGTTGGTGTTTGGTCTTTATGCTGCGCAAAATCTGTCGGTTGATGCTTTCCCTGATGTGACTAACGTGCAGGTGCAGATTGCCACACCAGCCACCGGAAAATCACCGGAAGAAGTCGAGCGTTTTATCACGGTGCCGCTAGAAATTGCCATGACAGGTTTGCCTGGTCTGGTCGAAATGCGTTCACTTAATAAAAACAGTCTGTCACTTATTACGCTGGTTTTTAAAGATGATGTGAATGTTTACTTTGCGCGCCAGCTAGTAATGGAGCGGATGATGGAGGCAGTCGGGCGTATGCCTAAAGGTATTATGCCAGTGTTAGGGCCAGTTTCTACGGGTTTGGGTGAGGTTTATCAGTTCACATTGGATAGGCCTGATGATGGTGACCGCACACTCACACAAGCTGAACTTACCGAACGCAGAACTGTGCAAGATTGGGTAGTGCGACCTTTATTACGCGGCATTCCGGGTGTCGCAGAAATTAACTCGCAAGGTGGCTACGTTAAACAATATCAAGTGCTGGTTAATCCTGATCGCATGATGCATTACGGGCTTAAGCTGCAAGATATATACAACGCTTTGGCCAATAACAATGCCAATAGTGGCGGTGGCGTTTTACCTCAATTCGCCGAGCAATATTTAATTCGCGGTGTAGGCTTAATTCAGACTTTAGATGATATTCGCGACATCGTACTCAAAGAGCAGGGCGCTGTGCCGGTGCGTATGCGTGATATTGCTGACGTTGAGTTGGGTCATGAAGTTAGAGTCGGTGCCATTGTTAAAAATGGCGTGACTGAATCTGTGGGCGGTATTGTGTTGATGATGCGTGGTGGTAATGCCAAGCAGGTTGTTAGTTTGGTTAAGGCGCGGGTACAGGAAATTAATGAAAAAGGTATGTTGCCAGATGGTTTGCAAATAAAACCTTACTATGACCGTAGTGAACTGGTCGATGCCTCATTGCATACCGTTACTAAGGTGCTGATTGAAGGCGTGTTATTGGTCATTGTTATTCTATTCCTGTTCTTGGGCGATGTTCGCTCTAGTTTGATTGTTGTTAGTACTTTGATTTTAACGCCACTCATCACCTTTGCCGCGATGAATTATTTCGGTATTTCTGCGAACTTGATGTCCTTAGGTGGCCTCGCTATTGCCATTGGTTTGATGGTCGACGGTTCTGTGGTTGTGGTCGAGAATGCTTACCATCATTTAGGTCACCGACAAGATGAAAGTAAAATCCGTGTAGTGTTAGAAGCTGCAACGGAAGTTGGCACGCCGGTACTATTTGGCGTTGGTATTATTATTTTGGTTTTCTTGCCGCTTATGACTTTAGAAGGCATGGAAGGCAAAATGTTTGCACCGCTGGCTTTTACTATTGCTATTGCCTTGTTTGTGTCGTTAGTGCTTTCGCTCACATTATCGCCTGTCCTTTGCTCTTATTTACTCAAAGGCGGTAGTGGTGCGGACACCAAGTTTATTAGTGCCATTAAGCGGCCTTACATGAAAATGTTGCATTGGTCTTTGCAGCATCAAAAGAAAACCATATCAGCAGCAGCAGGTTTGTTTGTTGCAACGCTGGTGTTAGTACCGTTATTGGGCATGTCTTTTATACCAGAAATGAAAGAAGGCTCAATTGTGCCTGGTATCAATCGTATGCCGAATATTTCCTTGGAAGAATCCATTAAGATGGAATCTGAGGCCATGAAATTAATCATGGACAAGGTGCCAGGTGTGCTTTCTGCTGTTTCTGGTGTGGGGCGCGGAGAAAGTCCTGCAGACTCACAGGGGCAAAATGAATCTACGCCTATTATTAGCCTGAAACCACGTAGCGAATGGCCCGCTGGTTGGACGCAAGATGATATTGCCGAACGTATGCAAAGCGTGCTAACAGCAGGCTTGCCCGGCGTGCAGATTGTGATGGCACAGCCTATTTCTGATCGTGTAGACGAGCTTTTGACCGGCGTTAGGTCTGATGTGGCGGTGAAAGTCTTTGGCGATGATATGGGCGTACTTAAAGCTAAAGCCGAGGAAATATCTCGTGTTGCTGCCAGCGTACAAGGTGCCACTGATCTAAAAGTAGAAAAAGTATCTGGTCAGCAATATCTGAATATCACCATCGATCGTCAAGCCATTGCGCGACATGGCATAAATGTTGCCGATGTGCAGGATTTAATTGAGACCGCTGTAGGTGGAAAAATTGCCACTGAAGTGTTTGAAGGGCAACGTCGCTTTAGTGCTGCGGTACGTTTTCCTGAAACGTTCCGTAATCAGGTAGATGCTATTTCAAATATTGTAGTGACTTCACCCAACGGTTCAAGAGTTGCACTTCGTGATTTGGCCGCCATTGAGGTGCTTGATGGACCAGCGCAAATTAGCCGTGAGCTAGGCAAACGCCGCATTGTGGTCGGCATTAATGTTAAAGACCGTGATTTAGGTGGTTTTGTATCCGAGTTAAAAACGGAGTTAGATAAAAAACTGAAGTTACCAGATGGTTATTATCTAGAGTACGGCGGACAGTTCCAAAACATGGAGCGTGCGATGGGACATCTTAAGATGATTATCCCTGTGACTATTTTGGCTATTTTCTTCTTACTTTTCCTATTGTTTAAGTCACTCCGATTCGCCACTCTGCTTATTATGGTGCTGCCTTTCGCTTCTATGGGTGGCGTTATTGCACTGTTCGTTACCGGTGAATATCTGTCAGTCCCAGCATCGGTTGGCTTTATTGCGCTATGGGGAATCGCTGTTTTAAATGGCGTGGTGCTGGTGTCTTATATTCACAGCTTACGCATAGAAGGTTTGAGTCAGATGGAGGCTATTGTCCAAGGTTGTAGTCAACGATTTAGACCAGTAATGATGACGGCTACGGTTGCAATGTTAGGCTTAGTGCCGTTTCTTTTTGCCACTGGGCCTGGCTCAGAAGTGCAGAAGCCACTGGCTATTGTTGTGATTGGTGGGTTAATTACCTCTACATTGTTAACGCTTGTGGTGCTACCAACCCTGTACAGATTGTTTGAAGAGCCTAACATTGAGGCTTAAGGAGATTTGAAATGAAAGAAGTAAAAGCAATTATTCAGCCGCATCGATTACCAAAAATCAGATCGGCTTTGCGTAATATTAAAAATTTCCCCGGCATGACCGTGACCAAAGTAGACGGTTGCGGCCATCATGTGGCTAAACCAGCTCAGGGTGTTCGCGAGGAATTGACTGATTACAGCCCAAAAGTTCGCATTGAAATGGTGCTAACAGATGATTTACTAGAAGGTATTTTGCAAATATTAGTTGAGGTGGGCCATACTGGTCAGCCCGGAGATGGTATTGTTTGGGTCACGCCGGTAGAGCGTATGATTCGGCTGTCAGAAAAAATCACCGTCGCAGATTGCTAGCTAACTGTCATCAATTATTAAAGAAGTGATGCAAAAAAATCCCTCTCGACCAATATGGTAGTGAGGGATTTTTTTGTGCTTATGTAATATTACTTATGATATTGTTTGCTGTGTTCTCTTACGGCCGCCAGCATCGCTGCGGCGTTCTCTGGTGGCGTCCATTGTGTAATGCCATGTCCTAAGTTAAACACGTGGCCATTACCGTGACCATAGCTTTTCAGTACATTGGCTACTTCTTTTTCAATTGCTTCTGGCGTTGAAAGCAAAATAGCTGGATCTAAATTACCTTGGAGAGCTACTTTGTTACCTACACGCTGGCGCGCGCTACCAATATCTACCGCCCAATCTAGGCCTAGGGCATCTGCACCAATCTCAGCCTGCGCTTCTAACCATAGGGCGCCGCCTTTGGTGAATACAATGCTAGGCACTTTGCGGCCGTCATTGGTTTTGATTAAACCAGCCACAATTTTTTTCATGTAATTGAGTGAAAACTCAATATAAGCATCATGAGAAAGCGCGCCGCCCCATGAGTCAAATATCATCACCGCTTGAGCACCTGCGGCGATTTGCGCGTTCAAATATTGAATCACCGTTTGTGCGGTGGTTTCTAAAATATGATGCAATAAATCTGGCCGTGCGTAAGCCATTTTTTTAATGGTTAAAAAGTCTGTGCCGCCTTTTCCTTCAACCATATAAGTGGCTAGCGTCCATGGGCTACCAGAAAAACCAATTAGCGGCACACGACCATTCAGTGTTTTACGAATTTCAGTGACCGCATCAAATACGTATTGTAGGCTCGCCATATCTGGCACGACTAACTTTTGAATATCTGCTTCTTCACGCAAAGTGCGTTCAAATTTTGGGCCTTCACCTTCTTCAAAATATAAGCCTAGACCCATTGCATCTGGCACGGTGAGAATGTCAGAGAATAAAATTGCTGCATCTAAAAGCGGATACCGATCTAGCGGTTGCATGGTCACTTCAGTAGCAAAGCTAGGGCTTTTGCACAATTGTAAAAAGCTGCCTGCGGTTTTGCGGCTCTCGCGGTATTCTGGCAAATAACGGCCAGCTTGGCGCATCATCCACACTGGTGTGTAGTCGGTTGCTTCACGGTTTAAAGCGCGTAAGAAAGTATCGTTCTGTATTGCATTCATGTTGATTGCCTAATAAAAAAGGACACAAAGAATTTCACTTTGCATCCTTTGTTTTGTAATGTTTTCTTATGCTAAATGGTTGTGATTTAACGCGGAAGTATTGAACTACCCATCAAGAATTCGTCTACTGCACGCGCTGCCTGACGGCCTTCACGTATCGCCCAAACTACCAATGATTGTCCGCGACGGACATCGCCGGCAGCAAATACTTTGGCAATATTTGTTTTGTAGCTTTCAGTACCTTCGGTTGCCGCTTTTGCATTTCCGCGGTTATCTTTTTCTACACCAAATGCCTCAAGCAATTTTTGCACCGGTGAAACAAAACCCATCGCCAACAACACTAAATCGGCTTTAATGGTGAATTCGGTACCTGGCACTTCTACCATTTTTCCGTCTTTCCATTCTACTTTAGTGCCTTTTAAGGCAACCACTTTGCCATTTTCACCGATGAGTTCTTTGGTTGTAATAGACCAATCGCGGTGTGCGCCTTCTTCATGTGAGCTTGAAGTACGCATTTTGATAGGCCAGTTAGGCCATACTAGTTCTTTATTTTCTTTTTCTGGCGGTTGTGGCATTAACTCAAATTGCGTAATTGATAATGCACCATGACGGTTAGAAGTACCCACGCAGTCAGAGCCAGTATCGCCGCCACCAATCACAACAACGTTTTTATTAGTTGCCATCACTTGGTTGGCGACAGTATCGCCAGCGACCACTTTATTTTGCGGTGTTAAAAAGTCCATCGCGTACATTACGCCATCTAGCTCGCGGCCTACCACGGGTAAATCACGCGGATGTTCTGCGCCACCAGCTAATACGACGGCATCAAATTCAGCCAGCAAGTCGTCAGCCGCAACATTTTCGCCTACGTGTTGATTGACACGGAACTCAACGCCTTCAGCTTCCATCTGCTGCATGCGTCTATCGATGTGCGTTTTTTCCATTTTGAAATCTGGAATACCGTAGCGTAACAAGCCACCGACGCGGCTATTTTTTTCTAGCACTACAACGCTATGACCTACGCGGGCTAATTGTTGTGCTGTGGCCAAACCAGCTGGGCCTGAGCCAACAACAGCGATTTTTTTACCAGTTTTATGGCTAGGAATTTGGGGTGTAACCCAATCATTTTCCCAAGCTTTGTCAATAATCGCGTGCTCAATCGATTTAATGCCGACAGCATCATCGTTAATATTAAGCGTACAAGCAGATTCGCAAGGTGCTGGACAAATGCGACCAGTAAACTCAGGGAAGTTATTGGTTGAATGCAATACATCAATAGCTGATTTCCAATCTTGGTTAAAAACCAAGTCGTTAAAATCAGGAATAATGTTATTCACTGGGCAACCCGTAGTGCAAAACGGAATGCCGCAGTCCATACAGCGCGCGCCTTGCTGTTTAGCTTGGTCATCGGTTAAATGCAATACAAATTCTTTGTAGTTTTTAACACGATCAGTGACTGGCAAGTTTGCTTCTGCCAATCTTTCGTATTCCATGAAACCTGTTATTTTGCCCATACTGTAAAACCTTTTCCTGTCGTTCTATTTAACGATTTTTTTAAGCAGCTTGTTTAGCAGAAGCTGCGGCTAATTCTGTTAACGCACGTTTATATTCAATTGGCATCACTTTAACAAATTTGGTTCTTGATGATGGCCAATCTGCTAGTAATGCGTTAGCACGCACGCTGCCGGTATGTTTCACATGGTTTTCAATCAGCGTTTTGAGCGTAATTTCATCCGCTTGGTTCAAGTGTTGCGCTTTGCCTAAATCGGCTTCGGCTGCTTCAACTTTTTCTAGCGTGACCATGTTCATATTGCAGCGTTTGGCAAACAGCTTATCTTCATCGTAAACATAAGCCACACCGCCACTCATGCCTGCCGCAAAGTTTTGACCTGTTGCACCCAATACTACAACTGTGCCGCCTGTCATGTATTCGCAACCGTGATTACCGACGCCTTCAACCACCGCAGAAGCACCTGAGTTACGCACACAGAAACGCTCGCCAGCCACGCCTCTAAAGTAACTTTCACCGGTAGTGGCACCGTACATTACGGTGTTGCCGACAATGATATTTTCGTGTGCAAGGCCGCGGAATGTGACCGGTGGTTTAATCACAATACGGCCACCGCATAAACCTTTACCTACGTAATCGTTGCCTTCGCCAGTCAATGTAAAGCTAATACCTTTGGCTAGAAACGCCGCAAAACTTTGGCCGGATGTACCAGTAAAGTTGATGTGTATGGTGTCATCTGGCAAACCAGCGCTACCGTAGCGCGTCGCTACTTGGTTAGATAACATCGTGCCAACGGTACGATTAGTATTTGAGATTGGAATATCCAACACTACTTTTGCACCGGTTTCTAAAGCGCCATTAGCTAAGGCCATTAACTGGTTATCTAGCGCATTAACCAAACCGTGATCTTGCACATCGTTGTTTTTACGTGAAACGCTAGTTGGCATTTCTGGCAGATGGAACACTTTTTTGAAGTCTAAGCCACTGATTTTCCAGTGGTCGATGCCAGCTTGCATATCGAGTAAATCTGCACGACCGATTAAATCGTCAAATTTCGCAATACCCATGCTGGCCATCAGTTCGCGAACTTCTTCAGCCACAAAGAAGAAGTAATTCACTACATGTTCAGGTTGGCCAGTAAAGCGTTTGCGTAGTTCTGGGTCTTGTGTTGCCACGCCAACTGGGCAAGTATTTAGATGGCATTTGCGCATCATAATACAGCCTTCAACGATTAATGGTGCGGTAGCAAAACCAAACTCGTCTGCGCCCAATAAAGCGCCTATCAATACATCGCGACCAGTTTTAATTTGGCCGTCGACTTGCAACACCACGCGACCACGTAATTGGTTTAACACTAAGGTTTGTTGTGTTTCAGCTAGACCTAATTCCCACGGGCCGCCGGCATGTTTAATCGATGATATTGGTGACGCGCCGGTGCCACCGTCGTGGCCGGCAATCACAATATGGTCAGATTTTGCTTTTGCTACACCGGCTGCAACCGTGCCAACGCCTGTTTCAGCCACTAATTTTACTGAGATAGACGCTTTAGGATTCGCGTTTTTAAGATCGTGGATTAGCTGGGCTAAATCTTCAATTGAATAAATATCATGATGCGGTGGTGGCGAAATTAAACCTACGCCAGGCACTGAGAAACGTAATTTTGCAATGTACTCAGAAACCTTATGGCCCGGTAATTGGCCGCCTTCGCCTGGCTTAGCACCCTGCGCCATTTTTATTTGAATTTGATCTGCAGAGGCTAAATATTCAGCAGTCACACCAAAACGACCAGAAGCGACTTGTTTGATTTTTGAGCGCATTGAATCGCCAGCTTTTAGCGGAATATCTTTTTCAATGAGCTTCTCACCGATGACTTTTGCCATCGTGGTGTCAGTAGCTACCGCAATAAAGCGTTTAGCATCTTCGCCGCCTTCGCCAGTGTTAGATTTACCACCGATACGGTTCATGGCAATGGCCAAAGTCGCATGCGCTTCGGTTGAAATTGAACCTAGCGACATGGCGCCGGTAGCGAAACGTTTAACGATTTCTTTGGCCGCTTCAACAGACTCTAGCGGAATAGCGGCGTGCGCTGATTTAATCTCAAACAAACCACGCAAAGTCATGTGGCGGCGTGATTGGTCGTTAATTAACTTGGCATATTCTTTATAAGTAGAGGCAGAATTGGTCCGCGTAGCATGCTGTAATTTTGCAATGGAGTCTGGTGTCCACATGTGCTCTTCACCACGGACACGGAATGCATATTCGCCGCCAGCATCCAAGTTGTTAGCCAATATTGGATCTTCACCAAAAGCGCTACTATGTAAACGCGTCGCTTCTTCAGCCACTTGATCTAAACCTATGCCTTCAATATTAGTGACTGTGCCAGTAAAATATTGCTCAACAAATGCTGAATTTAGGCCAATCGCTTCAAAAATCTGTGCGCCGCAATAAGATTGATAAGTAGAAATACCCATCTTAGACATCACTTTATACAAGCCTTTGCCTATGGCTTTAACAAAGTTTTTGGCTGCAAGGTAATTATCTTTGGCACCCATGTGGCTAATGGTTTCAAACGCCAACCAAGGGCAAACGGCTTCAGCGCCATAACCTGCTAATAGTGCAAAGTGATGCACTTCACGCGCTGAACCAGTATCAATCACTAAGCCAGTGCTGGTGCGTAGGCCGGCTTTAACTAAATGTTCATGCGTAGCAGAACAAGCTAGTAAAGCAGGAATCGCTAAACGCGTTTCGCTGATGCTTCTGTCAGACAGAATTAGAATATTAAAGCCATCTTTAACCGCTTTTTCAGCCGCTTTGGTGATACTTTCAACTGCTGCGGCCATGCCAGTTTTACCCAATGTTGCTGGATAAGTAATATCTAATACTAAAGATTTATATTGATTTTGCGTAAGTGTGGCAATGGCTTTTAATTGCTCTAACTCGTCCAGCATTAAAACTGGTTGGCTGGCTTCTAAACGCATCGCTGGTTTAGTTTCGTCTACGGCTAATAAATTAGGTTTTGGGCCAATAAACGTCACTAGCGACATCACCAATTCTTCACGAATTGGGTCGATAGGCGGATTAGTCACTTGTGCGAATAGTTGTTTGAAATAGTTGTAAAGCAATTTTGGTTTAACAGATAAGACTGGCAAAGCTGCGTCGTTGCCCATTGAACCTGAGCCTTCTTCACCGTTTGTCACCATAGGTAACATGACAAATTTAATGTCTTCTTGTGTGTAACCAAAGGCTTGTTGGGTATCTAATAAACCGGCAGCCATTTCTAACTTACCTTCTACTTTTGGCATGTCTGTCAAAAAGTAGCGTGATTTTTCTATCCATTGTTTATATGGTTTAGCGGTTGCTACGTCTTTTTTAACTTCAGCATCGCTAATAATGCGTCCTTGCTCCATGTCGATTAGCAACATTTTGCCTGGCTCTAAACGCCATTTTTTAACAATTTTTTCTTGTGGAAATGTCAGTACGCCCATTTCAGAAGCCATCATTACAATGTCATCATCAGTCACTAAGTAACGGGCTGGACGCAAACCATTACGATCTAAAGTTGCACCTATCATGCGGCCATCAGTAAACGCCACTGCTGCCGGGCCATCCCAAGGTTCCATTAACGCCGCGTGATATTCGTAGAACGCACGGCGCTCTTCGTCCATCAATGAATTGCCAGCACCATCTTTTGCACCCCAAGCTTCAGGAATTAACATCATCATGGCATGTGGCAAGGAATAGCCGCCGGCCACTAACAATTCTAAACAGTTATCAAAGCAGGCTGAATCTGATTGGCCATCAACAATCAACGGCCAAAGTTTTTCTAAATCTTCGCCTATCACGCTAGACTTCATCGTCTCGTGGCGTGCCGCCATCCAGTTTACGTTACCTTGTACGGTATTGATTTCGCCGTTATGGGCAATCATGCGGAATGGATGGGCCAAATCCCAAGCTGGGAAAGTATTGGTTGAAAAGCGTTGATGCACTAGTGCTAGCGCTGAAACAACGCTTTCATCGTTTAAATCTTGGTAGTAAACGCCTACTTCATTGGCTAGTAACATGCCTTTGTAGACAATAGTGCGTGAAGATAATGATGGAATATAAAATGTAGCAGGATCTTTTAAATCAAGCGCACGAATCGCATGCTCAACACGCTTGCGAATGACAAACAATTTGCGTTCAAAAGTATTTTGATCGGCAGAAGTGCTGGCGATAATCACCTGACGCATGGTCGGCTCAACATCACGCGCCGCTTGGGCTAAATCGTTGTTATTAACTGGTACATCACGCCATGCTAGCAATGTTTGATTTTCTTCAGCGATGATTTTATTGATCAAACTAACGCAAGCTTCAACGTTTTTTGCTGATTGCGGTAAAAATACATTGCCAACTGCATACTGGCCAGCTTCTGGTAGATTGATATTAAGCTTAGCCGCTTCCTGACGCATAAAAGCATCTGGCATTTGCATCAGCAAGCCAGCGCCATCGCCTAATTTAGGGTCGTAACCGGTCGCGCCGCGATGGGTAAGATTGGTCAGTAATTCCAAGCCTTTTTGCACAATATCATGGCTCTTTTTACCTTTGATATGCGCTACAAAGCCAACGCCACAAGCATCTCGCTCGTTAGAAGGTCTGTATAAGCCTTGTTTACTTGGTTTGGCTTTATTGACGAAGCCTGTATTTACCATGCTTGAATCTACATTGATTGAGCTACTTAAAGCCGAGTCATTCTGCACGATTGGGTTACTTAATACTGATGCCATATTATCTAATCACAAAACATTTAGCGGAACCTTCAAGTTTACCGTTAAATGTCTATGTGTTCAACAAGATAGACGCTAAAGATACAGATTATTTCATCAAATTCGATTAGATTGGCATTGATACAGAAGGCCAATCTAATTTTTGGCACCATTTTTATAGCGCTTTAAGAGGCTGCCACTAATGCGAAAGCTTTTTTAGCTGCCGCAATGGTAAAGGCAATATCGGCATCACTATGCGCGGCAGACACAAAGCCTGCCTCAAATGCTGAAGGACCAAGATAAATGCCGCTATCAAGCATGCTGTGGAAAAATTTATTAAAATGTTCTTTGTTTGATTGCATCACTTCATGAAAGCTAGCCGGACATTTTTCGCAGAAATATAAGCCGAACATGCCGCCCACACTTTGTGCATTAAATATTACGCCAGCTTCTTTTGCCGCCTCAATCAGGCCATCGACTAACTTCTTTGTTTGTGCCGTTAGTTTTGCATGAAAATCTGGCGCTTGAATCAATTCCAAAGTTTTTAAACCTGCGGTCACCGCAACCGGATTGCCTGACAAAGTACCCGCTTGATACACTTTACCCAATGGTGCTAGGCAGCTCATGATATCTTTGCGGCCGCCAAAGGCACCTACAGGCAAGCCGCCGCCAATGACTTTCCCTAGTGTCGTCATGTCCGGTTTAATATTGTATAAAGCTTGCGCGCCACCTAAATGCACTCGGAAACCGGTCATCACTTCATCAAAAATCAACACCGCGCCATGTTTAGTGCAAAGTTCGCGCAAAGTCTGTAAAAACGCCATGTGCGGTACTACTAGATTCATATTGCCAACCACAGGCTCAATAATCACGCAGGCAATTTCGTCGCCCATTTTGCTGAATAAATCTTTAAGCGCTTGCGTGTTGTTATATTCCAAGGTTAGCGTGTGAGCGGCCACTTCTGCTGGAACGCCTGCAGAATCAGGCTCGCCAAAAGTAAGCAAGCCAGAACCAGCTTTTACTAACAGTGCATCAGAATGTCCATGGTAGCAGCCTTCAAACTTAACCAGCTTGCTTCGGCCAGTAAAACCGCGTGCCACGCGAATTGCACTCATGGTCGCTTCTGTACCGCTACTCACTAAACGTACTTGCTCCATGCTAGGCACTAATTTGTTGATTAGCTCAGCCATTTCCAGCTCTAGGCCAGTCGGCGCGCCAAATGACAAGCTATTTTCTGCCACTTCTTGCACCGCTTTAATCACCACCGGATGCGCGTGACCGACGATCATCGGTCCCCATGAGTTGATGTAGTCGACGTATTCTTTACCGTCTACATCCCACAACTTAGAACCCAAGCCTTTTTTGAAGAACACCGGTGTGCCGCCTACGCTACGAAACGCGCGCACTGGTGAATTTACACCGCCAGGAATAAGTTGTTGGGATTTTTCAAAAAGGGTTTCATTGATAGAAGTCATAGTAATCGTCATGTTTTAAATATTAAGGGTTAAAAATTAGTGTCGAACAGTTGCGCGAATTGCTGCGTGCTTAATTTGACGTCTGAGCTATTAAAAATTGCATTGATAACAGCGATCGCGCTTGCGCCTGCATCAATAGCCTGCAAGACATTTGTTAACGTAATACCGCCAATAGCGACCGTTGGAATATGCAGCTGCGCTTGTGCTAGTTTAAATAAGTCCAAGCTAGCTACAGGCGCATTCGGTTTTGTAGTGGAAGCAAAACAAGCGCCAAAAGCCACATAATCTGCCCCAGCTTGTTGCGCGGTTAAGGCTAAATCAAAGCGGTTATAGCACGATGCGCCTAAAATTTTATTTGGGCCTAATCTAGTGCGAACTTCGCTTAAGTTGCCGTCTTCTGCCCCTATATGTACACCATCAGCATCTAATGTAAGACATAGCTTCACTGAGTCATTGATAATTAGCGGTACATTATATTGCCTACACAAAGGTAAAATAGCCTGCGCCTGTTGTGTCAGCAATTTGTGGTTTGCCTGCTTGTTACGATATTGCAAAATATTGATGCCACCCAGCAACGCAGCTTCTACCTTGGCTAGTAGCGCATCGGTATCTGGCTCGTCTGGCGTAACGGCGTATAGGCCTTTTATTATGCTGAACATACTCTAGCTAGTGTGCTTTAAGAATGCCGTCGCCGCTATTTACTACTGCATCTTCTTCGTCGCGTGCCCAGAACATACGGTCAGGAATAAACTGGCCCATGCCCGGTCTGAAGCCGTTTTTAAGTGTTTGCCAAGTGTAATCCTGCGCTTCTTCTATGGCTTCTTCTAGCGTTAAACCATGCGCCATGCAAGCGGCAATAGCGCTGGTGAGTGTGCAACCAGAGCCGTGATAACTGCCGACTAAGCGCTCCCATTTATAGTCTTTAATGCGTTTTCCATCGCCGTATAAAGTGTTAGTGACTTCTAAAGTTCGCTCATGCGTGCCGGTGATTAGCACATATTCACAGCCCATTGCCAATAAGCGCTTAGCGCTTTCATCTAGTGAAGTCAGGGCAATTTCATCGCTATCATCAGCAAATGCAAAGCGGCGCGCCTCTAAACTATTGGGCGTAATGAGTGTGGCTTGCGGAAAAAGCAACTCTATCATCGCATCCATCATGTCGTCGTTGGTTAAATCATCACCACGACCAGAGGCTAAAATAGGGTCAATGAGTAAAGGAATATCTGGATAGTCGGACATAATTTCCGCAATTACGGCGATATTTTCTACCGAACCTAATAAACCTAGCTTAAACGCTGACACTTGCACATCTTCCAAAATAGCGCGTGCTTGATCATTCACCCAATCCGCATCCATCGCCAAAATGCTATCTACGCCTATGGTATCTTGCACGGTAATGGCCGTGACCACAGAAAGCGGGTGGCAACCAATGCTGGCAAAAGTGAGAATATCGGCCTGTAAACCGGCACCGCCACTAGGGTCGGTGGCTGCAAAAGTGAGTACTGAAGGAGGTGCTGGATTAGCCATAATTATCTATCGTTAAGTTTTACATTTAAAATAAGCTGCTAGGGCGGTAACCGCGAACAGCTTATTTGTGAATTAATTGCTAAGTGTTGCAGCGCGCTATGCGAAGCATCTTTCAGCTTATGCATTAGCATATTTATTTTAACCTAATACCTCTAAGCTGTTTAAAATATCCGCCAAATAAGCAAGTTCTTTATGACGAATCGTCATCGCAGTTGTCTATTGTTTAGTGCTTAATCATAAGACATTACTCGGCAGTGCCGTGGCTAACTATTTTAAAGGAGCTGGAGATGGATCAAGGTGAAATTATTACTCAGCAATTGGAAGGTTTAAACGCTAAATTGTCTGCAATTAATCATAATATGCTCAAAGTATTTTGGATTGTGGCGGTCTTTGCACTACTGTATTTTGGCTTAATGATTTATCTGTTATTTATTAGGTAGCGCGTAAAACCTTCGTCTTTCTGGGGCCTGTCTATAACGCCTTAAATAAGCGATTGATGTTGTTTATGCAATATCCGGTAAGCTTACTAAATCGCTGCGCGAAACGCCGGCGGTCATTTTTCTACATAAGGCGATAAACTCACGCATACCGGTGGTTTGGTATTTCTGTTTATGCCACAAAAAATAGAAATATCGACTTAAGTTTAGCGCAGGCGTATCTAGTGGCACTAAGCTGCCGCGCCTAAAAGCATCTTTGAGTGCTAAGCGTGATATGCAGCCTATGCCAAGTCCTGATTCAACTGCACGCTTGATAGCTTCTGTGTGCTCAAGCTCAAGCCTGATATTAAGTCTAGCGTGATTGTTATGTAGTGCGCGATCAAAGGTTTCTCGTGTACCAGAACCTTTTTCGCGCAATATCCATGGCTCTTGTAAAAGCTGTTCGATTGAAATTTTATCGATATTAGCCAATGGATGATTAGGTGCGCTAAAAACCACCAGCTCATCAGCAATCCACGGCTGCACTTCAATATCAGGGTGATTGCAATCGCCTTCGATTAGGCCGAGATCTAACTCATGGTTCACTATTTGCTGCACTATGGTGCTGGTGTTATGTACTTGTAATTGAATGCGGCTTTCAGGATGTTCTTGCAAGAATCTGGCAACTAGCAACGTGGCTAAGTAGTTGCCGACAGTGAGTGTCGCGCCTATTTTCATGTAGCCAAAACCGGCATGACCTTGTAGAAGGGCCTCAATTTCATGTGCCCGATCTAACAATTCAACGGCTCTAGGCAATAACTGCAGGCCAGCTTCGTTAATACGTAGCGATTTACCAATGCGATCGAATAGCTGCAAATCGAATTGCCGCTCGAATTCACTTAGGGCTGTGCTAGTGGCGGATTGTGATAGAGATACTTCTTCGGCAGCGCGCGTGACACTTTGTGTACGGCTGATGGCTACAAAGATTTCAAGTTGTCTTAAGCTGTATTTCATCTTCTTATATCGATTTTATAGATATATATAATCATTATAATCCATTTAATTTATATTGTACGCACCTATACAATACATAGCAATTGTTGAGGAAGTAGTCATGAAAATATTAGTCGCAGTAAAACGAGTGGTTGATTACAACATTAAAGTGCGCATCAAAACAGATGGTTCTGATGTGGATATTGAAGGCGTGAAAATGGGCATTAACCCATTTGATGAGAATGCCATAGAAGAAGCGCTACGTCTAAAAGAGAGTGGTTTGGCCACTGAAGTGCTTGTCGTTGCTATTGGAACCTCAGCTAATCAAGATGTACTTCGTCATGCCCTGGCGATGGGAGCGGATCGTACTATTTTGTTAGAAGCTGCGATAGCTATACAGCCACTGGCTACGGCAAAATTATTAAAGGCGATGGTGCTACGTGAACAGCCAGACCTCATTATTTTAGGTAAACAAGCCATTGATGATGACACTGGGCATCTCGGACAAATGTTAGCTGCGCTGTTAGATTATCCGCAGGGTGCCTTTGCCTCAGCATTGCAAATGGAGGGCAATGAATGTCTAGTGACGCGTGAAGTGGATGGCGGTACTGAAACCATTGCTTTAATGTTACCTGCAGTTGTGACGGCAGATTTACGCCTGAATAACCCACGTTTTGTGAAATTACCTAATTTAATGATGGCTAGAAAGAAAATAATTGAAACGATTAATGATTCGGAATTCTCGATTAATACCGAGCCGCGACTAAATTTACTGAAGGTTAGCGAGCCGCCGACAAGAAAGGCCGGTATTAAAGTCGGCAGTGTAGAAGAGCTACTCAGTAAATTACGCGCACATGAAGGAATATTACTATGACTACTTTGATTTTAGCTGAGATTTTAACTCAACATGATGGCCAGCAACTTAGCCCGGCAGTGTTGCAGGCAGTGACTGCTGCGCAATTTTGGAACTCGCCTATTCATCTACTTATTGTGGGTAATAACACCGCAGCTATGGCACAAAAAGCGGCGTCAATTAGCTGTGTTGAGCGCGTAATTCATACTAATTCGGATCAATTTTCTCATCCAATAGCTGAGGACGTGGCCAGCTTGATTATTTCAATAAGTCATGACTATGAGGTGATTTTAGCGGCACATTCTTCTTTTAGTCGTAATGTTTTGCCGCGTGTAGCTGCGTTATTGGATGTGGAAATGATCTCTGATGTGTTGGAGATCAAAGCGAATAATACTTATGTTCGCGCAGTCTATGCTGGTAACGTGCTTACTACCATTCAAAGTATAGATGCACTTCAAGTATTGACCATACACGCTAGTAGTTTTAATGCGCAAAGTTTAGAGGGCGATGCTGAAATTGTCAGTATTGCAAGCCCTGCGGAATTTGGTAAAACTCGCTGGTTATCGGAAGTGCGTAGCCAGTCAGACAGGCCAGCATTGAGCGCTGCCAAAGTTGTTGTTTCTGGCGGTAGATCGCTGGCGAGTGCGGAGAATTTTCAGCAATTATTATCTCCTTTGGCCGATAAACTAGGCGCGGCGCTGGGTGCGACAAGAGCCGCGGTAGACGCAGGATTTGCGCCAAATGACATACAAGTTGGACAAACTGGCATTGTGGTTGCGCCTGAACTTTATATCGCCGTTGGTGTATCTGGCGCGGTGCAACACATATACGGCATGAAGGATAGCCGGATTGTGGTCGCTATTAACCAAGATCCTGATGCGCCAATTTTTCAAGTCGCCGATTATGGTTTGGTGGCTGATTTGTTTGAAGCCATTCCTGCACTGACTGCGGCTCTTTAAGACACGTTATTTAACTAAATTTAAAAAGAAAATATATTATGAGTAAATATAGTTCTGAGCGCGTACTGAGCGTTCACCATTGGAACGACAACCTATTTAGTTTTAAGACTACACGTGATGCTGGCCTGCGTTTTGAGAACGGGCAGTTTGTAATGATAGGACTTGAAGTAGACGGCCGTCCGCTGACGCGCGCTTACAGTATTGCTAGCCCTAATTATGAAGAGCATCTGGAATTCTTCAGTATTAAAGTGCCGAATGGCCCGCTAACCTCACGCTTGCAACATTTAAAAGTAGGCGATGAGTTACTTGTTAGTCGCAAGCCAACCGGCACCTTGGTGATTCACGATTTGAAGCCAGCTAAAAATCTCTACTTGTTATCGACAGGCACTGGTCTTGCACCGTTCATTAGCCTAATTCAAGACATTGAAGTTTATGATAGCTTTGAAAAAATCGTATTAATTCATGGTGTGCGCTATGTTAGTGAGCTTGCTTATGCTGACTTTATTGAAAATACACTACGGAGCAATGAGTATTTTGGCGAAGAAGTGCGTAATAAATTGATTTACTACCCAACGGTTACCAGAGAACCATTTCGTAATCAAGGTAGGCTGACTGACTTAATTAACTCGGGCAAGCTATTCGATGATATTGGGTTGCCGCCAATTAACCCAACAAATGATAGAGCTATGATATGCGGCAGCCCGCAAATGTTGGCTGATACAGAAAGCTTACTCGATAATTTAGGTTTTAAAGTTTCATCTCGCATAGGCGAAACTGGCGACTATGTGATTGAGCGTGCTTTCGTCGAAAAATAGTGTTAAAAAAATAAATCGAATCGGCTGCCGAACAACTGTTAATACACTTATAGGACATTACTCTTTTGTTCGGCAATTTCGCACGCGCAAGCGCCAAGGTCAGAAATCGCCTCTGTCACTTTGGAAAACTTCTTCGTATAAAGACCTCGTTCGAACAAGCTTTTGATCTGGGCGTAAATGATGCCGTGCTATGAAAACGCTTAGTTTTATATTTTCTGATGAATAAGCCGCACCTAAATATTGCATAGATTTTATTTGACACTTAATTAACGCACATATTATGTGCATTAATTAAGTTTTCCTAAATTACAAATCTTAACTTATTGATTTTAATTGAAAATAATTTGGTATGGGTTTTGCTTTAGTCTTTTATATGTAAAAGAAAGATTAAACTTATGAAAAACTCAACATTATCGTTTTTTGATGAAATGCAACTGAATTTGGCTGATAGCGGCGATGTAAGAGATGCCGCCAGCGTTCGAGAAATCTATGCGGCGTACAATACTTGGCTTAAAGGTGTGCCGCATCATCAGTTAGATAACAAGCGCCAAGAAGCTGAGATGTTGTTCCGTCGCGTCGGCATTACCTTTAACGTTTACGGTGATGACGATGGTGCAGAGCGTTTAATTCCATTTGATGTTGTGCCACGCATATTGGCCGCTAAAGAATGGTCGCTTTTATCTGCCGGCGCCATCCAGCGCGTCCGTGCACTCAATATGTTTTTGCATGATATTTATCATACACAAGAAATAATACAGGCTGGCATTGTACCTGCGAGTATTTTGGCCAATTCTCAATATCGGCCTGAGATGTTTGGTGTAGATGTGCCTAATCAAATTTACGCACACATTGCCGGAATTGATTTGGTTCGTACAAGTGAATCACAATTCTACGTATTGGAAGATAATTTACGTACTCCTTCCGGCGTGTCTTATATGTTAGAAGACCGCAAAATGATGATGCGGCTTTTTCCTGAATTATTCCGCCGTTATTCCATTGCGCCAGTTGACCATTATCCACAGGTATTATTGAAAAATTTACGTGCCGTAGCGCAAGATGGCGTGCATGAACCGACCGTGGTAGTGTTAACCCCTGGCGCCTATAACAGCGCGTATTTTGAACATGCCTTTTTGGCGCAACAAATGGGTGTTGAACTGGTAGAAGGCCCAGATTTATTTGTGCGTAACAATGCGGTGTATATGCGCACCACCCAAGGTCCGCAAAAGGTCGATGTGATTTATCGTCGCGTAGATGATGATTATTTAGATCCGCTAGTATTTAATGCAGACTCTATGCTTGGTGTGCCAGGTTTGCTTTCAGTCTATCGAAATGGTGGCGTAACCTTGGCCAATGCGGTCGGTACTGGCGTAGCTGATGATAAGGCGACTTATATTCACGTACCGGCGATGATTAAGTTTTATTTAGGCGAAGCGCCACTATTAGAAAATGTACCGACTTATGAATTAAGTAAAGCTGATGACTTAGCCTACACTTTGGCGAATTTAGCGGAGCTAGTGGTAAAAGAGGTGCAGGGTTCAGGCGGTTACGGCATGTTGGTGGGTCCAGCCGCAAGTAAACAAGAATTGGCTGACTTTAAATTACGCATTATTGCTAATCCAGCCAATTATATTGCCCAGCCAACCTTAGCACTTTCAACCTGCCCGACTTTAGTAGAGCAAGGTATTGCGCCACGGCATGTGGATTTGCGGCCTTTCGTGTTGTCAGGAAAAACAGTCACGCTAGTGCCAGGTGCGTTATGCCGAGTGGCGATGAAAGAAGGTTCGCTAGTGGTTAATTCATCGCAAGGCGGTGGCACAAAAGATACTTGGGTGCTGCAAGAAAATGTTGTGGAAAATCGTGAGCCTAGTGCTAGCTCACCAGCTATTATTGAAGAGGTGGCAATATGTTAAGTCGTACAGCAGATCACCTTTATTGGATGGCGCGCTATATTGAGCGCGCAGAAAACATGGCGCGTGTATTAGACGTGACGTATAACATGTCTTTAGTACCTAATGCGGCAGAAAGCGAAGCTGCATTATGGGTTACTGCGCTAGAGATTTCTGGCAATGTAGACGCATATCAGCGTGATTATTTTAAGCATGAAGCTGACGAATATACCGCTGCTGGTGTCATTCATTATTTGGCGATGGACAGCAATAATCCATCCAGCATTTACAACTCACTGCGTAGTGCGCGAGAAAACGCACACGCGGTACGTGTCGCAATGACTTCCGAAACTTGGGAAAATATCAATGTACTGTGGTTGGAATTTAGCCAATTTATAGACCAAGATTTAGCTAAACATGGCTTACGTGAATTTTGTGATTGGGTAAAGGCGCGCTCACATTTGTTTAGGGGTGTGTGTTTTGGCACTATGCTGCGTGATGATGCGTTTAGTTTTGTGCGTTTAGGCACATTTATTGAACGCGCTGATAATACCGCACGACTGTTAGATGTTAAATACCACTTACTCTTGCCCAAGCAAGAAGAAGTAGGCGGCGCGGTCGATTATTACGAATGGAGTGCTGTGCTGCGTTCAGTGTCGGCTTTTCAGGCTTATCAGAAAATTTACAGCGACACTATTGAACCGTGGCGGGTCGCTGAATTACTGGTATTAAGGCGCGATATGCCACGCTCTTTACATGCCTGTTTTGACGAGATAACGCTGATTTTAGAGCAGCTTTCTGGGGCTAGGCAGACCGAATGTCGGCGTTTGGCCGGCGAATTACATGCAAAATTACGCTTTGGAAAAATGCGCGGTATTTTTCAAAGTGGCCTGCACGAGTTTTTGGATGACTTTGTTAAAGCCAACAACAAACTAGGTGTAGAAGTACATAAAACATTTTTCAGTATTGCGACCAGCTAATATGTTACTCAGTATCGAGCATCACACCCGCTATGTTTACAGTGAAGCGGTCAATTACACTATTCAGCAGCTACGCTTAACGCCACAAAATGGTTTTGGCCAGCATGTGAAACGATGGGATATTAAGGTGGCTGGTGCGCTTCATCCTACCGAAGATACCTACGGCAATAGCACTCACGCGCTAGTGATTGATAGTCCGCATCAAGAAATCTTAATCGTGGCAATGGGCGAGGTTGAGACTGGACTAGAAGTCATTTCTCAACATGAAAACTTACCCTCAGCGATTTACCTGCGGGATACGCCACTGACGCTTAGTAACGATGCTATACGCAGCTTTGCCGCTCAGTTTAAAGCTGACCTGCACAGCCAATCTGCGGCTTTAGAAAACATGATGCACACCCTATTAGAGCGTGTTAATTACCTCACCGGAGCAACCCAAGTCACCACCTCAGCCGCAGAAGCTTTTTTGCTAGGTCAGGGCGTTTGCCAAGACCACGCACATATTTTTATTTCATGCTGCCGTAGTATCGGTTTGCCGGCACGTTATGTTAGTGGTTATTTATTTACCGCTGATGGTAGCTTGATGCAAACACACGCTTGGGCTGACGTGTATTTAAGCAATCTCGGATGGCAAAGTTTCGACGTGTCTAATGGTTGTCGTGCTGGAGAAACCCATGTGCGGCTGGCCACTGGCCTAGATTACCGTAGCGCTAGCCCAGTAAGTGGCATGCGTTCTGGCGGCGGTGTTGAAGGCATGGCAAGTAGCGTCATTGTTAATCACGCAGGTTTGCCTTTAGTACAACAGCGCCGTATTGATAACAGTGAATTAGTTAAAAATGCTGAGTTGATGAGGCAGGCACAGCAATTACAGCAATAAAAATTTAATCAAATTTACTGGCACTAGTTCAAGTGCGCCTTATTCGAGTAACCAAAAAATACTTATGATCGTTCATTCTCCTACTGATATCCGAGACGTTTCTATTGCCATTCATGACGCAGTAGCACCAGTATTTTTATTAACCGGCATAGGCTCAATTTTGGGGGTGCTAGTGAATCGATTAGGTAGGGCGATTGATCGAGCTCGATATTTAAACGCACTGCTCACAGAGCAGCGCAAAAGCTTTTTAGATGAGTTGGATCTCATCGCAGTGCGAACCTCTTGGATGAGATGGTCCGTTGGATTATTTATATTTGCTGGATTATGCGTATCTTTAGCAATCGCCTCAATTTTCATTGGCGTCGCTATTAATATTCACTTATCAACCTTCGTTTTAATGACGTTTATTACCGCAATGATCTCTTTGATTTTTGGTCTCTTGTGCTTTTTGAGAGAAATTATTTTAGCTTCACAAGAAGTTATTACACGGCATCGACAAGATTTAAATGAACGATAAGCAAGCCGTATGCGAACATCTAGGCTCCCGCTATATTATTTATCGCTAGGCAATTTACAGCCGCTAAATTGATAGCAATAGAATTTATTCAGTCAAGCCCCTGCTAATGGTATGATTTAGTTTAATTGTTAAACCATATCTTTTAACCAAATTTAGAGTAAGTTATGACTTATTGTGTAGGATTATTATTAGAACAAGGTTTGGTATTTGCCTCTGACACGCGCACCAATGCAGGCGTAGATCAAGTGGCCATTTCTCCAAAAATGCACATATTTGAAGTTAAAGGTGACCGTGTCATTGTGCTAATGACTGCCGGTAATTTAGCCATCACACAGGCTGTAATCGGCCATTTAAAAGCCGCGGTAGACAATAACAAACCGGATAGTAAGCACTTGCATAACGTCGATAGTTTATTTGATGCGGCAAGTTTAGTTGGCGCAGAATTACGCGCGGTATTTGAGCGAGATGCCGAATATCTTAAAAATCACAATATTGAATTTAACGCGACTATTTTGCTTGGCGGTCAAATTAAAGGCGAAAAGCCACGTTTATTTAACGTGTATGCCGCCGGTAACTTTATAGAAACAAGTGTGGAAACGCCTTATTTTCAAATAGGCGAAACCAAGTACGGCAAGCCGATTATTGACCGGGTGGTGAAATATAATACCGAGATGATGGATGCCGTAAAATGCCTGCTTATTTCATTCGACTCAACTATTAGAAGTAATGTTACGGTCGCGGCACCTATCGATTTGTTACTCTACAGAACTGATACTTTGCACGCCGATTGTTATCAGCGAATTGCGGAAAATGATCCCTATTATTTAAAGATCAGACAAGGCTGGGCGGATGGCTTAAAGTCTGTTTTTAGCGGACTACCAAATCCAGACTGGTGTTAAATTATTGCTGTTAAATTAGTTGTGTTAAATTTCAGCATTGATATAAATTTCTAATGTTTAACTTAGAAATTTATATAGTCTTGTATTTTTGGCCTAACTAATGAGCAGATTTGTATATAATTTAATAAATGTTTCCGCCAATCAAATTAGCCTGTAATTTTCTTAGCTACGCTGATTTATAAACTTAGTGCAGGTGCTTAGCTATATGCTTAAACTTTAGGCATTCGTTAGAACTTAGCAAACAGCTTGAACTTAGGCAATCCAGCGTGTTCAGAACGTTATTGTTTAATGATTCCTGCTGCGCCTTGGCCATAAAGGACGTTAAACATCTTAACAACCTATAACTATAATATTGCCCATGAACAGTCTCTTATACCCAAATACACCATACCCAAACACGCTATTCCCAAGAACCCCAATTTTGAATGGCAACGATGTAGCAGCCACGCGTGAAGCACTGCTCACTTATTTTCTAACTACTTTTAATCGCTATGAGCAGTTATTCGAAACGCTGGTGAATGAACAGGCTTACCAGCAAAAACCTATTGCCTTACGTCATCCGCTGATTTTTTACTTTGGTCACACTGCGACTTTTTTCGTGAATAAATTGCTGTTGGCCGGCTTGCTTAAGGAGCGCATCAACCCAAAGTTTGAGGCTATGTTTTCAGTGGGTGTAGATGAAATGAGTTGGGATGATTTGAACGATGCCCACTACGATTGGCCAACTTCTGTTGAGCTCAAGCATTATCGTGACCAAGTGCGTGAGACGGTAGAGGCGTTGATTAAAACTGCGCCGCTGACCTTGCCAATTGATTGGCAGCATCCATGGTGGGTGATTATTATGGCAATTGAGCATGAGCGCATCCATCTGGAAACATCTTCTGTATTAATTCGCCAACAAAAATTAACACTAGTCCAGCCACATGCGGCGTGGCCAACTTGCAACCGCTCAGGCGCCGCGCCCAATAATTCTTTAGTCACCATTCCTGCCGGTGAGGTGCGTTTAAATAAAGAATACAGTGCGGCAGAATACGGTTGGGATAACGAATACGGTTTGCATGAAGCGCACATTGCCGAATTTCAGGCGAGCCGTTATTTAGTGAGTAACGGCGAGTTTTTAGACTTTGTCACGGCCGGTGGTTATAGCAATGACGCCTATTGGAACACTGAAGGCGCACAGTGGAAAAACTTTGCCCTAGCGACACATCCTACATTTTGGTTACGCAAAAATGATACATGGCACTTACGTCTAATGACAGAGGAAGTCGCCATGCCGTGGGATTGGCCAGCTGAGGTGAATTATCACGAAGCTAAAGCCTTTTGCAATTGGAAGGCGCAGCATACTGGCCTAACGGTGCGCCTGCCTAGCGAGGACGAATGGTATCGCTTGTATGATTTTGCCGGAGTGACGGCTGTGCCTGATAAGCAAGTGGCAGCTGCAAACATTCATCTCGATTATGCCGCTTCAGCCTGCCCAGTGAACGATTTCAGTCACGGCGACCTTTATGATGTGACCGGCAATGTTTGGCAATGGACAGAAACGCCGATCTATCCGCTGAGTGGTTTTGCTGTACACCCTTTGTACGACGATTTCACCACGCCGACTTTTGATGGCAGACACAATCTTCTTAAAGGCGGTTCGTGGATTTCTTGTGGCAACGAAGCTTTATATAGCGCACGCTATGCTTTTCGTCGTCATTTCTTTCAGCATGCCGGATTCCGCTACGTGGTTGCCGATGCGCTAGCAAGCGTGCCAGCATCACATTATGAAACAGATAAATTAATCTCTGAATATGCTGAGTTTCACTATGGCGACAGTTATTTTGGCGTGGAGAATTTTACCAAAGCGCTCGCCGATATCGCCATTAGCGCTTCTGCCGGCAAGCCTGCGCGCAAAGCACTAGATTTAGGCTGTGCTTCAGGTCGGGCAACGTTTGAATTGGCGCGACATTTTGAGCATGTCACCGGTATCGACTTTTCAGTGCGCCTGATTGAATCTGGCGTGCAAATGGCGGAAAAAGGCGAGCTAAACTATACGCTGGTCGATGAAGGCCAGTTAATTACGTATAAAACGCGCACGCTGGTTGGCCTAGGCTTAGATAACTTGAAAGGAAGCGTAGCATTTTTACAAGGCGATGCGTGCAATCTCAAGCCCTCATTAAGCGAATATGACTTGATCCTTGCGGCTAACCTGATTGATCGCTTATACAGCCCGCAAAAATTCCTTTCCAGCATACATGAGCGGATTAACATTGGCGGTATCCTACTAATTGCTTCACCTTATACCTGGTTGGAAGAGCATACCAAACGCGAAGAATGGGTAGGTGGCTTCAAACATAATGCCGAAAATTTCACAACACTAGATGGTTTAAAAGAACAATTAGGTAAACACTTTCGCTTAATGGCCGCACCTGTGGATGTGCCTTTTGTCATCCGGGAAACCAAGCGAAAATTCCAACATTCCCTTTCAGAAGTAACGCTTTGGGAGCGTATTGTTTGACTGTAGATTTTGATAAAGTCATTGTGCGCGATGACACGGCTTCGGTGAAATACGATGGTCGAGCCGCCTATTTTGGCACGGCGGATGTCTTGCCGTTGTGGGTTGCTGATATGGATTTTGCCGCCCCAGAAGCTGTTACTAAAGCGCTTATGCGACGTGCAGAAAATCCGATTTATGGTTATAGCTTTTATCCAGAAAGCTTGTATGACGCGCTTAGTGATTGGTTAAAAAAACGCCACGGTTGGACAGTGCCGCACGAATGGATAATGATTGCACCCGGTGTCGTAACGTCATTATTCGCCACCGTTAGCGCTTTTGCAGAAGCTGGCGAGGGCGTTATTGTGCAACCACCAGTGTATTCCCCGTTTTTTTCTGCAGTCACAAGCAATCAGCGCCGTTTGATTGAAAACCCATTATTACTGGAAAATGGCCGCTACCACATCGACTTTGAACACCTTGAGCATTGCGCTGCTGAAGGCGCTAAATTACTGCTGTTATGCTCACCGCACAACCCAGTTGGGCGCGTCTGGACTAAAGCAGAACTGCTCCAGTTATTAGACATTGCACGCCGTTACGATTTAACCATTTTATCTGATGAGATTCACGCTGATTTGGTTTATCCCGGCGAGAAACATACGACATTGGCAACACTAGCCAATCATAACGATAAAATTATCACAGCCGTAGCGCCAAGCAAAACCTTCAATATCCCCGGGCTCGGATTGTCGGCATTGATCGTGCCTAACCTTGAGCAGCGCGTTAAATTGCAAAAAGTTTTTGATAGTCTGCATTTAAGCAATACCAACCCATTTAGTATTACGGCGTTTGAAGCCGCTTATCGTGGTGGCGAAGCTTGGCTAGACAATCTGTTGATTTATCTACGCAATAATCGTGAATTTGTGAGCGACTATCTTACCAAAAACCTACCCAATATTAAGCTGATTCAATCTCAGGGTACGTATTTATTGTGGCTGGATTGCCGAGACTTAGGCATGAGTGATTTACAGCTTAAAGATTTTTTTGTGCAACAAGCCAAAGTTGGCTTGAATGCCGGCGAATCTTTTGGCCAAGGCGGCAGCGGCTTTATGCGACTGAATATTGCAGCGCCACGTGCAGTGATTGCCGAAGCCTTGATGCGTATTAACAATGCGTTAAAAGGCAGATGATGGTTTTAGGCTGGCAACTTTATAATTTGAGTGAATTGATATGAAAAAAATAATCAAGACTGATACCGAGTGGCGACATCAACTTAGCCCCATACAATATGAAGTCACGCGACATGCTGCCACGGAGCGACCTGGCACTGGGGAGTTTTGTCATCACCACGAAGTTGGTATTTATACCTGCGTATGTTGCAATACGCCCCTTTTTGAATCCGATACCAAATTTGATTCAGGCTGTGGTTGGCCAAGTTACTTTAAAGCGCTAAATCCGGAAAATGTAAAAGAACTCACGGATAATACGCATGGTATGTCGCGTACTGAAGTGATCTGCAATGTATGTGATGCACATCTCGGCCATGTTTTCAACGATGGTCCAGCACCCACTGGACTACGCTACTGTATTAACTCTGCCTCATTGAGTTTTGAAGCTAAATAGCTGGTCATAAAAGTAGCAAAGTAAAGCGAACGACTCACCGCTTATAAGTTACTTTTTTGTTCCGCAAGCTCTTTCATGAATTGGGCAACGTCCCACTCGCAACCACCACAGCCTGAGATAGCGCCAGTCCATCCAGAAATGTCATCCATGTCCATGCCTTGCTCGAACAGGATTTTTATCTTGCCACGTGTGGTGCCGCTACAAGTACACATAATTTCATTTTCTGCGTTTTCGCTCATGGTGTTCATGTTGGTATATTTTTAGGATTTAGCAGTGATGTAACTTAATAATATCAATCTATTTTAAATTTTTAGTCATTAACAGCAATCAGAATATAAGCTGCGGCAGTCATTTTGAAAATTCTCTTCTAGTTTAATTAACTTCATCATTAATGCATCGTTATCTCTTAATTGGTGTCCAGTTTTGTCAGACAATTACATAATACAAAGTTTCATCATTAAGCGTTTTAACTAAATGGTCAAACACTATTCTCACTCGTTCCGCGACTGGGCCTAGTTGTGGACGATAAACATAAACGCCCCAAGGTGCAGGCGATTGCTCTGTTAATACAGCCACTAATTTTCCTGTGCGGAGGTATTCTGCACATAAAAAATCAGGTAGTTGGCCATAACCAATACCTGCCAATACTGCTTCCAATTCAGCTTGCGGATCATCGGTAATAAATGCCGGTGCGGTAGGCAGGCAATCGGGCTCATTTGCAAAAGACCATGGCCATATTCTGCCTGTATTTTGGTCAACCAAACCTATGTGTGGCATTTGGCATAGGTCATTCACTTGATCTGGCATGCCGTATTTTTCAATGAGTTCTGGCGAGCCTACGATATGAAACTTAATTTCTCTGGCGCGTCTTGCAACATTTCTACTGTCACTAAAAAAGCCTATCCGCACGCCAATATCCATTTGATCCGCAACAACATTATCGATCAAATCTGACAATCTTAAGTCGAGTTGAATACCTGGGTAATCTTTAACCAAATCAGTGAGTGCTGGCAGTAAATATAGTCGCCCCAATGAACTCGGCATGGTGATTTTGACAGATCCTTCTATGCGCTGAGTCTCTAAACTTTTATTAAGTTGAAACAGCGCATCCACTTGGCCAATCACAATTTCACTTTTTTGTGCCATCTGTTTGCCAAATTCGGTGATGCTTGTGTTGCGCGTACTTCTGTAGAACAGCGGCTCGCCTAATAACGCTTCGAGTTCTTTTATCGCGCGCGTCACAGATTGTGGTGAGACCCCTAGTCTTTTAGAAGCAACTCTAAAATTTAAAGACTCGGCGACCACTTTAAAAATACGAAGCATCTCTAATTGGTTTTGCATATTCAATTAATCCATAATTTGGAATTATCAATTCCAAATTATTCCATATTATGACAACTAACACTATGCGATAGTATAAGTTAATTATTAAATTATTCTAATTTTCGTAAAGAATAGTTGATGCGTCGGAATATATTAAAAAAGCAAAGGCACAATCCAATATGATTACTTTGAACATAAATGGCAAGGATGTACAGCTCGACGCCGCAGAAGATATGCCTATTTTATGGGCATTACGAGATATCGTACATCTTACCGGTACTAAGTTTGGTTGCGGTATGGCGCTATGTGGCGCTTGTACTGTGCATCTTGATGGTCAGGCGATACGCTCTTGCGTAACGCCTATCGCAGCGGCTGTTGGTAAAAAAATCAGCACCATTGAGCATATGCAAAATGATAAAGTCGGTCAAGCGGTGCAAGCTGCATGGAGTGCCGTTGACGTAGTGCAATGTGGTTACTGTCAATCCGGCCAGATTATGGCAGCAACAGCACTGCTCACTAGCAATCAAAAACCTACAGATGAAGATATTGACGCCGCGATGAGTGGCAATATTTGCCGCTGCGGTACTTATCCCCGAATTCGTGCGGCGATCCACGAAGCTGCGAATAAGTTAGCTTAAGGAGCCAACCATGAACTCCCATTTAAATATTTCAAGACGTACTTTTATTAAAGCCACGGCATTAGCCGTTGGTGGTTTGGTCATCGCATTCTCTACGCCTAATGCCAAGCGATTTCTGTTGCCCGGTATCGCTAATGCTAACGCAAGTGAAGAAGGTAAAAAACTACCCACTCCCAATGCTTTTTTGCGCGTAGGAACAGATAACACGCTTACAGTAATGCTGGCTCACAGTGAAATGGGCCAAAGTATTTGGACTACATTGCCGATGCTGATTGCTGAGGAGTTGGATGCAGACTGGAGCAAAATTAAAGTGATGCACGCGCCTGCTGCGCCAGAATATATCCACACGGCTTATGGTATTCAAATCACTGGTGGATCTTCGACGACTTGGTCTGAATTTGATCGTTATCGTCAGGCCGGCGCTTTGACGCGCGCATTGTTAGTCAGTGCCGCTGCAAACAAATTGGGTGTTGCGGTGGAAAGCCTCAAAACAGAAAATGGTTTTGTGATTAGTGGTGATACGAAAATTAGTTATGGCGACTTGGCAGAAGCGGCAGCTAAACTAGAAACACCTAAAACAGTCACGCTCAAAGCCCCAAAAGATTGGAAAATTATTGGCAAAGCTACTAAGCGTCTTGATGGTCCTGAGAAAATCAATGGTACGGCAATGTTCGGCCAAGACGTTCACTTTGATGGCTTAATGACTGCGATGGTAGCTCGCTCACCGGTTTTTGGGGGCACTGTTAAATCTTTTGATGCTAGTGCATCCAAAAAAATTAAAGGCGTACATCAAGTATTGCAAGTGCCATCAGGTGTCGCTGTTATTGCCGATAATTACTGGGCTGCCAAGCAGGGTCGTGACGCACTTAAAGTCGAATGGGACCTAGGTAAAAACGCTAGCCTTGATTCAAAAGCCATGCTCGTCGAATTTAGGAAACTGGCCAATACGCAAGGATTAACGGCAGCAAGTATGGGCGACATTAAAACAGCCGCTGCTAAAGCTAGTAAAACTTTAGAAGCTGAATATTCTTTACCTTATTTAGCTCACTCACCGATGGAGCCACTTAATTGCACAGTAAAAATTAGCAAAGATGCCTGCGAAATTTGGACTGGGACGCAAATGCCAGGCACAGATCAGCAAGCGGCGGCCAAAATATTGGGGCTAAAACCTGAGCAGGTGACGATGCATACTTTGTTTCTAGGTGGTGGTTTTGGTCGACGCGCCAACCCAGCGGCAGATTTTGTTTCTGAGGCGGTTCAAGTGGCTAAGGCGGCGGGTGTTCCAGTAAAAACTGTATGGAGCCGCGAGGACGATGTTAAGGGCGGTTACTACCGGCCGATGTACTTGCATAAAGCCAAAATTGGGGTGGATGCTAAAGGTTTGCCAGTGGCATGGGAGCATGTGGCGGTAGGTCAGTCCATAATGTTGGGCACGCCGTTTGAAGCCTATCAAATTAAAGATGGGGTAGATGCAACATCGGTAGAAGGCGTTGCAGATTCACCTTACGTCAAAGGCACGCCAAATCATCATGTGAGTTTGCACACCCCGAAAATTGGCGTTCCGGTTCTTTGGTGGCGTTCAGTTGGGCATAGCCATTCCGCGTTTGTAATGGAAAGTCTGATCGATGAATTAGCGCACGCTGCAGGTAGAGATTCGCTGGATTATCGCCGCCAAATATTAAAAGATCATCCGCGTCACTTAGCCGCGCTTAATTTGGCAGCAGAAAAATCTGGTTGGGGTAAGCCTTTAGCTAAAGGTGTGTTCCGTGGCATTGCTGTGCATGAATCTTTTGGCAGTTTTGTTACGCAAGTGGCTGAAGTTTCAGTGGATAAGGGCGTTGTGAAAGTCCACAGAATGGTCTGTGCGATTGATTGCGGACTTTCAGTAAATCCAGACTCACTGAAAGCACAAATGGAATCCTCTATTTCTTTTGGCCTTGGTGCGGCAATGCAAAGTGAAGTTACTTTCAAAGATGGCATGGTGCAGCAATCAAACTTCCATGACTACAAGGTGATGCGCATGAATGAAATGCCAAAAGTTGAGGTATACATCGTTCAAAGTACTGAGAAAATGGGTGGTGTCGGTGAACCTGGCCTGCCACCAGTAGCACCTGCTGTTACCAATGCCATTTTTGCCGCCACTGGTAAACGTATCCGTACCTTGCCTATTGGCGATCAGCTGGTTTAACGATTGAAATCTCTAGATTGGCAAGTGCTGAGACGGGCCGTTGAGTGGCTGGATAGCGGCTATAAAGCCCATTTATTCACAGTGGTAAACACTTGGGGGTCGGCACCACGATTGCCAGGAGCATTGTTAGTTGTGCGTGAAGATGGTCATCTTATAGGCTCAGTATCTGGCGGTTGTATTGAAGATGATTTGGCTGACAAGGCGCGCAATAACGAGTTGCCGCAGAGGCCAACTGTTATAGAGTATGGCGTAAGCAATAACGATGCACATCGATTTGGTATTCCATGTGGTGGTCGTTTGCAGATATTTGTTGAGCCTTTAAATGATTCAGCGCACTTTTTATTGTTGCTGCAAAATATACAACAACGTCAGTTAATCAAACGCTCAGTCAGCTTAAGTACTGGGCAAGCAATATTAAGCCAAGTGCAACCTGAAGGTCAGCCAAGAATCGAGGGTGATTGGTTTCACAGCTACTTTGGCCCGCAGTGGCGCTTGCTTATCATAGGTGCAAATCAACTTGGTTCTGTGTTGGCAAGCATGGCGCAGTTGCTGGATTTTGCTGTACTGATTTGTGATCCGCGTGAAGACATGCGGGCAGAGTGGCATGTAGAAGGCGTTGAGTGGGTTTATGAAATGCCAGACGATGCCGTGTTGGAAGTCAATCCAGATGCTTTTACTGCTATTGTTGCCGTGACGCACGACCCCAAGTTGGATGACATGGCATTGCTTGAAGCGCTCAAATCAAATGCATTTTATGTAGGCGCGCTGGGCTCAAGAAAGAATCAGGAAAAACGACGAGAGCGCATGCGTATGTTTGATCTAAGCGAAGCGGAAATAGCCACTTTGCATGGGCCTGTGGGCCTATCAATCGGTAGCCGCACTCCCGCAGAAATCGCGATTTCAATACTGGCCGAGCTTATTCAGGTTAGGGCGAAACAACTTAAAGCAAAGGTCACCATTGACGAAACCATAAATTGTGCAGCTTAATCGTTAAATAATTAAGTCTGCTGGTGTGTCAATATCAGCCAAAATACCAGCATCGTTGCATTCAAGCAATGTAATATCTTCCGGGTAACTTTTAATTATAGAACGTGCGCCCTCATCGCCATGTAGACTTTCAAGCTCATCACGATATTTGGCAGAAAATCCAACAGGATGGCCACGTTTGCCTTGATTAGCTGGAATTACAATAGAAGCACCAGCATTAATTTTATTCGCGACTGCCGTTATCGTTAGTGGGTCAATATACGGCATATCCGCCAACGCGATAATAAAACCATCGCTAGACTCAATAAATTTGGCTGAAAACTTAATCGCCGCAGACAAGCTATCTGCCATTTCCACATCCTGCTCACTGCAAAAAAACACCTCTAGGCCAGCGCTTTTTAGCAGCTGTGCAAGCTTGTTATTCCCTGGCCTTAGCACTGCAATAGAAACTGGAATCGCCTTAATGAGGTTTTTTGCGGCAGCTAGTGCGATAGGGCAGCCATTTGGTAATGCTTGTAAAAGTTTGTCGCCAGCACCAAACCTACGAGAAAAGCCAGCCGCTAATAAAATGCCTATCATTAATAACAGCTACTAACAGATTAAGCCAACCGCGGACAACCAATTATCCACACTTATTCATAATTACGACGAAGTGTAAGCATATTAATTAACCCTATGATTAATTTTGAATAATAGATAATTAATATCATTATATGTAAATTTTTTAATGCTTAAAATATGTAAACTTTCTCGGTGTCAATCATCAGAAAAAATTTGATCTGATTATGATATAGGTCATGCTATTAGTGTGCCACAGTTAGTTAGATGATGTAGCTATATATGAACTAATTAACTGCCTTGTAAGAATGGTTTGATTATTAAATTCTTGTTCAATGTCTAAATCTTCATAGCCATTGTGGTTGCTGAAGATATCACTGCTAACATTGATAACTTTTAGTGCTTGTTGCATAAAAGGAACTTCAACATGCCAGTTGTAAAGGTCGATATGTGCAACAGCACGATTTCTATAGCTTGTTATTTTAGTATGTAATTTAACAAAGTTATCTTTAGTTATTTCACATTCGTTAAGTAACTGAGTATCAATATCTGTAATGCCTCGCAGTTCACACTTTTTCCAATGTGTTGCATCATTTTCTGAACCAAAAAGACTACACCAATTAATTACAGCAATATCTAAACAGGAGTTTGAAATGATGTGCCATAAATTATTAGATAGCAAGTTTGTATAATTATCTTCAATCGCTTTTCTAATGGCGTAGTTACGTACAAAATTAGCATGTAAATGCTTAATAATAATTTTAATTTCATTGTCAGTAGTTACTGTCATTTATTATTCATTAGCTAACTTAACTGCTAGCGATTGATCCACATAATCGCTATCGTCAAAAGTTACTTTTGCATTAACCCAGTAAATCCCAATCGGCAATGTAATTGCTTCAACTTCATCATAGTAAGCATTAGGCTCAATTGTGTAGCCATCTTTGTGATGTCGTAGTATGTCCGTTTTATTTACGAGTATTAGCTTGTCGCGTTCAATCCACTGAGCATCTGGTGTTTTATCGATTCGTTTAACTTCAACAGTAAACTTACCTTTTTTCCCATCACCACTAATAGTTACAGGTACAGAGCCTCTATTAACTGGCTTTACATGTAGCACTAGCAATTGGTTATGCTCATCAACTTTAATTGTTTCAGTTTCAAGTTGCACAATTACATTCTCGTCATAGCTACCAGTTAAAAATAGCTCTGTAATTGGTTGCCACAAATAAATAGCAGCCATTCCTAAAACAGGCAATGCAACTATTAGTTTGTGTGAAGCTATGCGCTGAAAAATATCCATTAATTTAATAAGTCCAAATTTTTTCTGTTGGTACTCAACTCATATTAAGTTTAGTGATTTAGCAACTTCTATAATTTTTAGCTAAACATTCTTTAGCTAATTTTTGTGCTTCAACTATCTGTTGAGCAGTCATTTTTTTTGCAACATCTAGCTTGTATTGAGCTGATCTTAAGTATCCATTGCCAACACTTAATTCGAACCACATATATGCTTTAATAAAGTCCTGCTTAACACCTTCTCCATAGTAATATGAATTTCCAACATTAGATTGAGCATTAGGATTGCCTTTAAATGCTGCAAGTTGATACAACCTAAATGCCTCATCATAGCTCTGTGTTACGCCTCTGCCTATGTAATAACACACTCCTAAATCTTGTTCAGCTTCAGTTAATCCTTGTGCTGCAGCAAGTTTGTACCATTTAACTGCCTCACTGTAATTTTGAGCAACACCTTTTGCTTTAAAATACATCGTAGCTAAATTATATTGAGCTTCAGCATATCCTTTATCCGCAGCCAGCTTGTACAACTTCATTGCTTCAGCATAGCTTTGTTTAGCTCCGCGCCCTAAATCATACATAACGCCTAAGTTTGAAAGTGCAAGTTCATTGCCTTTATCAGCCGCTAGCTTGTACAACTTCATGGCTTCAGCATAGTTTTGTTTAATTCCATTTCCAGAATCATACAAAACACCTAAACTTACTTGAGCTTCTGTATCGCCTTTATCAGCTGCAAGCTTGTACCACTTAATAGCTTCAGTATAGTTTTGTTTAACTCCTCTCCCTAAATCATACAAACCACCTAAACTAACTTGGGCTTCTGTGTCGCCTTTCTCTGCTGCAAGCTTGTACCACTTAATAGCTTCGGCATAATTTTGCTTAGTACCTTGCCCCATTTCATACAAGCTCCCTAAACTAGATTGCGCTTCCGTATTGCCACTTAAGGCTAATGGCTTAAATAGTTTAATTGCTAATTCGTAGTTCCCTTTTATATATGCTTCATTAGCGTCATCTAATGTGTCAGCAATACAAATAGTGCTTGCACCTACTATTAAGCATGCAAGTAATACAGTTATTAGCTTTTTCATGTACTTTTTAACCTTTAAATGGTTTGGTATCAGATCTATTAGTCCATACCACAAGCGAATTTCCATAGACCTTCATTAATGCTACCAGGTGAAGCTGGAGACCATTTTGAAGTATTTTGATCAATAGCAACTGTATTGCCTTTACTCATGTTCTTATTAAAATAAGCAGCATAGAGTAATCGCGATTTCTCTTCCTTGCAGTCAAACTCCCATTGCGCCGTTATCGATTTATATTCAAAGCTAGAAAACCTCTGACTTGCATTGAAGTCACTTAGGACCCACATCTTTACTCTGTAGAGAGGCCCTACAACTTTAGGAAGTTTCAAATATACAAACATGCTTTTATCTGCATTATTTGCAAATTGCGACCATTCAGCCAGTGCATTGCTACTCAGAATTAGCATAAATATCATCAAGATTAGTTTTTTCATATCTTAAACGCTTTAATGTTTTTATAAGCTACTGGGTTTTCGATCATGATTTGAAAATTGAAAACACCTCAATACTCACATACTAAGAAGTTCTTAATTCGTATTTTCTAAGTAAATAAAATCCACTCAACAAATCAATGGGGATCCAAACAAACTTCGATAGGTATATTGCAAAGAAAGGATTAAACAAAACTGCAATCACAATACAGATTGCCTTATTATCATTTGAAAGTCTCTTCCCATCCCTAACCAACAGAAAAATCATCCCTAAACACACCGCTGGGCGCAGCAGAATATAGTAGGTATATGGCAATGGTAGAATTGCAACAAAACATATATAAGCGATTATTTTATTCATATTTTGTGCGCACTAACTTTCCAGCATATCACTGAGCCGGCCCTTCCAACTCTTAAAACTTACCCGAAGTATCGTCTCCAGAATATGTGTATTTGAAACATTTAAATAAGACAACTCATCATAAACTTGTGAATCGAGTCTAGATTTCAGATGAAGTGCACCGTTATAACTATATTGAGAGACATCGGCCCATTTAACATAAACTAATTCATTGCCCCAAAATTTGTGCTTAGTTAAAGTGACGCCATAGTCATCAAACTCAACCGTTCCAATTTTCGGCTTTTTACCTGACTTGAGTCCAGTTAAATACTCCCCAATTAATCTGACACATACAGCCTTCCAAAGCCGGTCAGTAAGTGCGTCATAAATTTCTTTTTTCCGAGTTTCAATAGTCAACTTCTGTGAATTATTTCCAATTACAACAACTGTATAAGTTGTTCCGGTTGGAAAGCCATTTATGGAGTGGCTTACTGCACCCCATCGAACTCTGTTGATTTCTTCCAGTGGAATAGTTTGACCCCTCCACTCCACACCATCTGGCGATATTCTGACTGTATCCTTGGTTAGAAGCCCTATATCTGCTTGGTATGTTATCTCTTGGTTTCGCTCAACTTTGCGAGCCGAAGCAGTAGTGGTTATTCTATCCATGGTGACAGCGTCTTCTTCTATCCTCCCTATGACTTTTGGCACTTCCGCAAAAAGCTCCTGTAACGTTTTGTTTAATCGCGCCGAAGTTGAAGCCATGTCATGGTCATTAAATAAGTCGATTGATAAGCTACGAACACCATAAGCAACATCGAGACTCAATTGATGGTCTAAACCCTGCGCTTTCATACTTAGTTGAATGGGTTGAGCGATAGCATCCCATTTCCTGACCATCTGGTCTAGCTTATCAACTAGTGGCTGAATTGCACTTAAACCATTAACAGCACTATTTTTTATAGTGTCAGATAGTTTGAGAATGTTTTCTGCTTCAGTCTGAAGAAATTTATTAGACTCAATTTCGTACCTCTCAACCAGATCATGGATTAACTGGGGCGCATGCTGCCCACCAAGATTTGTCGTAGAATCCACGGCATCAGTTACAACTTTCACCAACTTGAGGGGAGAGAGTTTGTTTATCGAAGTTCTTATGGTTTCGGTGAAGTAGCGTCGCCGACCTTCAAGGTCAGATTCAATTTGATCTATTCCTTTTATCTCAGGAAAACCAGAAACAGAACGGTCTATGTTAATTTCTCGCAATACATCCTTAGCATCTATGGATTCTGACGTTTGAGCAAAAGCAATAATCCACCTCACCCATTCTTTCGCATCCATGGCTGGATCTAGACTCTCAAAAGCCGCAGCGATAAGATTCGCATGGGCTAAAGACGGTAACGTCATCTCATCGACAATATGACTAACCTCTTGGGTCAGTGATTCCATTAATGCAGATGCTCGGTTAGGAGCAACTCCTGGCAGCCATGATATTTCTGACGTTAGTCTATTACGAGCCACCGTTAAGTCGTTCCGAGCTTTCACACATACATCCGAGTCTAGAAAAAGACTTTTCTCTTCAGCTTGTTCAACTATCCGCGTTGCATTATCTCTAATAGTAACTTCTAGCAGTGCAAATGGGGACTTATGTAATGATGTGTTATTCAATTAATTGACTCTTTCATTATCTTGCAGTTTCATCGGCGGTTGAATCTAAAACCGAATCAGACTCGCTAGGCAAGGGTGTATAGCCAGGTTGAGCAGGCTTACTTCTCCAGGAAGATAGACGACTTTCACCTTCCGCTACTAGATTGGATCGATGAGTTTCAATTTCAGCTCTGATGGACTCAAGGGAACCCACCTTATATTTAAAGTTCCCACAACGAGCGTTGTAATCATTGATTGCAGAGTTGAAACTCTGCACCTCAAAATGGGTATAACGGTCAACATTATTTTTTATAGCACCAAGCCTTACATCCTCAGCAAAACAGTACCTAATTTGGTTTGGTGACAGGACCAAACCATTGCCAAACGGAGGCATTTCTTCAGGAAAGGCGTCAACTGGAGCTGCAACATCTTGAGCTGCTTGCTCATAAGGGGTTGGAGCATCTTGAGACGCAACTTCAACTGCTGCAGTATCGGGAGAGCTGGGGCTGTTGGTTACCGTTTTGTCTGAGTTAGGCAGGTTCGATATAATCAAGCCGATTACAATAACTCCTAGCACCCATAGCCAAGCTCTTCCGTCCCCAGATTTTCCAGTAGTTTCAATTTCTGTATCAGTGGATAAGTTTGATTTCGATTGCTGAGTAGCTGAAGGATTATTTGGATTGCTAGTGCTTGATGAATTAGGTGATTCCACCCTTGCAACGGGTGTTTCAAGCTCCTTGGTAATATCTGACACCAAGTCCCCCAAGCCATCAAATCCCTTCTTCTCGTTTTCTTCTAAAGCCATATATTATACAAGCTAGTCCGTTAATTAAAAAAATCCGATTTTTCTTGAGTCCGCATTTTCATTGCCACGTGATTGAGTTGACCCAAGAGCTGACATTAAGCTTTGTTGCGAGATTTTGCTATGTCCCGCACGAGCTGATAAACGTGCACTTTCTCGAACTGCAAAAGCAACGTCTGATAACGGCCTTCCTGCTAACTGACATGCAAGCACATTAACATTAACGTCTTCTTCACAAGGCAGTTCTGAAACCAACTTATTAAGTAATGCACAAACCTCTTCTTCCGAGGCCATGTCAACCTTGATGACATGGTCAAAACGTCCGCGCCTTAAAATGGCAGGGTCAATCATCTCAATCCTATTCGTCATAGCGATAATAAGCACATGATTCTTGATTGCCTCTGGAATGCGTCGCAGGAACTCTGCAACTTCTTCTACACGGTGATGACTTGAGCCACCCCCAGACTGCCTGTCTGCAAGAAAAGCTTCCATTTCATCAATAACTAATACGGACGGTGAATTTTTCATAGCCGCTTCAAAAACCTCAGCAACTTTCTTGCTTGTTTCATGGATATACGGACTCGCAACACTTGATGCTTCAATTTGGTAGCTTGGCCAACCTAGGTAATCAACCAAACACTCTACCGCAAAAGTTTTCCCGCAGCCTGGAGGCCCATGAAGGATTATTGCAGATGGGAACTCAATCCCAAGAGTCTTATAACGCTCCTCATTTTCAACGATATCTACAACATGTTCATTAAAAAACTGTTCCAACTCTGGCCGCCCTGCCAGCTGAAACTGTCTAGGCGATGTCGTGTCATCAGAAAGCTTAGTCTCAACCTCATTTACCTTCTCTTTTGACCCCTGTGTTTTATTTGAATTAGACCGAATACCTTTCTCATCAACTTTAAATCCACCACTTATAATTACATCACTGAGACTGCTGGCCCCCAACCACTTTGTAATAGTTCTTAACCGCCTAAAGGAGTTAACTGAAACTGGTACACCCCCAGTTAACCATGAACCAAAAACAACATCATCCGTTACTGCAGGAGATAGGCTAAATGTAGGTAAAAGTCTGGATAGTCGTTCAACATAAATAGCGTCATGAAACGAGCTCTGAGCATCTAAGCCACGTGAGTACTTCAAAGACGATGCAAAAGAAAGTGCCTCATTTTTGTTCCGAGGAGACTTACATTGAGCCAGATTGCTCAGAACATACTCTTTACTGGATGAGTACTCAAAGTAACTATCGCCGGAGAATGAAAAAATCTGCAATTGGCTAGTATCAACTAATCCAGATTCAATCCATCTCTTAGCTAACAACTCTTTCACTACTAAAATTCGAGAGCCCGCTTTAGATTCGTATATTTGCCAATTTAACCCTTCTTGTAATGCGATCCGAACTTGCTCACCATCGGGCAAAGTCAATCCAATTGGCATCCAAGAGTCTAAAGCCATTCTTAACCTCTTGTGATATTTGACGTAGCGAGCATATCATCATCGCCACCCGTAGAAATCCGAATTGAATAAAGTCCACCGACCACTTGGCGTAACTTATCCATATCGTCAGCTTTTACAGCCTCCTTGCCTTGTAGCACTAACGCATCATGCATAGGCTTATCGGCAAACTGCCATATCTCTTCAGAAAGCCTGTTGAATGTGTCAATAACATACCAGTCTTGTCGCCATAATATCTCCCAATTACGGCCTCGCATTTGATCTAGCTGATTTTCAAAGTCGCAGCCATTACTATCAATAGAACGTTGCGCCGTCCTTGCTAGGTTATCAAAAGAACTTGCCTCTGTAGTTCGGGCGTACTCACGAATGTAATCATCAAAATACTTAATTACGGAATCTAGATCTATCTGTCTAATTTCTTTGACATTCGCCTTTCTGACATCCCCAAGAAGCTTTTTGGCATTTTGAACATTATCCATTGCTTGCTTAGCTGTTTCTGGATCAGCTTCACCATTTCCAACCGTAGACGCATCATCAAGCTTATGAAGTGCCTCATCTAGTTTAGGGTCATTAATCTTGGTGGATATACTCTCAATTTTCGCACGGAGCAACTCAACTTCTTCGGAGATTTGCTTTGATGCGTCAGTAAAATCAACTTGCCCCTCTTGGCGTGAATAGAAGTTTTTACCATCGCCGAAACTTCCCCCAATCTTTGGGACAGTAACGGATAGCTTGACTTGGCCTGAATCAAGAACTTCATATTCACATACAAGTTCATCACCTTGGCTAATTACACCCTCATCAAAATCGGTTCCTTTTATTGAAAATTCCCCAATAAATCTATTATCACTAACAGGATTTTTAATCTCACCCTCTCGTATGATGAAGTGCAAAGCGCTAGTTGATCCAGCTCGCAATGACTCTATAGCACGAAACTTTTCAACACCCTTTTTAGGTAATGGGTCGCCTTCATTTACAATATAAATAAGCTCCGCTCTACCCTTATTGTTAATCTCAATACCTATTGAAGATGAGGAGGGGATTGAGTCTATGGTAGCTGCAGTTCTAGCAATAACAATCTTATTATTCTCTATGCTAATAGGGCCGCCCTTTGCATCAAAAACAAAGATTTTGAATGTATTATCCCCAGGCTTACCAAGGGCGACTTCAACAGTAGCTCCATCTTTCAATTTAATACGGCCAGATGACCACCCAGTATCAAGGCTGTCCACCTGAAACTCAGTACCATCCAAAACAGCCCCACCTACCTTAACTGCGATTTTTGCTTTTGAAACTGGTGTGCGAGCAATGAAATTGAAGGTAAGTTCAAGCTTCCCGCCAGCACTTAAAGTTCCTCGACTACTTTTTCGACCGCGGCTCTCGGAACTCCAATCAATAGACTCAGCAAAAACAGCAGCACCTTCCGCAACGGCAGTCATAGGATTAACGTCAGTTGATGCGGCGATACCTAATTCAAAAGACACCTTATCTCTTAAAGGCTTGTAATGCGTAGGCCCTCCAACAAATACTATTCGTTCTACATCATTTGAATTTAGCCCAGCTTTTTCCATCGTTTCACGAGTTGCAACAATAGAGTCATTTATCCTCTCAGCAATCAAATTATCAAGTGCAGTGCGCGTAAATGGGATATCAAGGTAGATATCTTCTTCATCCTCATCTTTTACACCCAACTCTGAATCCATCATAGCGAGAATAACTTCCTCGCTACTAGACAACTCAATTTTTGCTTTTTCAGCCGCCCATAAAGACATGCGAAGTAATTTTTTATACTTAGGATTAACTGTCAAATTTTCTGGTAGATTGAAGTGGTCAAATAACCAAGGCTTCACAACATTGTCCATGATAAGTCTATCAAAGTCAGCTCCACCACACATAGCGATTCCGCCATGCGCTTGGAGACTTACTCGACCCTTTGTGCTCGTAGCAATCGCTATATCTAAAGTACCTCCACCAAGGTCGTATACTAAAAAAGTGCCATCACTCTTTCTATGCCGCATTTCACTCATAACTGCCGCTACAGGCTCCTGCATCAAAGCAACTTTCCCAAGACCTGCCATTTCAGCCGCGGCCATAGTTGCATCTTTTTGCATTTGATTAAATGCTGCAGGAACTGTAATGACGGTTCCGGTATCAGGATTATTGCGTATTTCCTCAGGCAGGTATCCGAAACAAACTTTTAGAATTTCGGCAGAACATTCTTCAGGCGTCATAATTACATCAACTGCTGAAAGCTTAATTGGAGTGTTTGTTCCCATCATTCTTTTAAATTTTGTTGCAGCGTTATCCGGATTTCTTGCTGCGCTATCATATGCGCGCATTCCTAAATACTTGTTGCCTCGCTTATCGATGAAAATTGCTGATGGCGTTACGTCGTTTTGTTCTGGACTCTTAAAAAGTCTAATGCTCTCTCCGTCATAGACGCAAATTGCACTATTTGTTGTGCCTAAATCTATTCCAACATAATTTTTCAAAGCTGCACCTTTCGCAACATTACAGTTCCGGTTCGAATTACTCCATTTACGTCCATTATTATGGGCTCGATCATCTGGTCAACAAGCAGAAGTTCATCAGGTCCAAAATCTTCTATGTTCAAAGGAGATGCGGCCATACCTGGGTCGAAATGCAAACCTTCAACATTAACAATTTTTAAACCAGACATTTCAAGACTGTCTTCTATTTGTTTTAAATGGTATTTGTATTGACTCAGGTAGCGCTGAGATTCACCTGCATCCAGTTTTGATAATAGTCGTGAGAATAATCTTGAAAAACGCCAACTCTCAACGGAAAGATTAATCAAGGATTTAAGACTGACATCAACCGCGAAAACTTTAGAATCCACCATGGCAATCCTTGCATTTAAATTAGATAATTTTAACTATGACTATTGGTTTTATTATGCATTAAATTAAGACTTAATACCTTAATTATCATAGGGATTTTTATTGTTAATTAAAATAAATAATTTCAATCACAAAAAAGAGCCAAGGGAAATCCATAAGAAAAGACAGTAGAATGCGACTATTTGAATTTATCTTAGTAAGTCTATAAGCAAGCCTCCACCAGCTTTAGTAGAAGTATGCCTCAAGGGGCAAATGTTAGTCCATGAAACTCTGGAGATTCTATTGAATATCCCATTTGTCAGGGAAACATGATCTCTAACACGAATCTGTACAACTAACTTAGTAAATAAGGGTATGTTCACATGCTATTCCAGTGTTCAATCTTCATTTTTTAATAGATAATGCAGGCATTATGGAATTAAATGGATGTTATGTCATAGCAGCTCGGAGCACTCACGCAGTGCAAGCCGCGATGTTCGTGTTAGAGTTACCAGCTGAGATACCAACTGAGACCATTCAGAAAGCCTCGGCATACTATGAATCATCGACTACACTTAAAGAATTTTTCCCATTAAAAACTGAAAATCGAGCAATGTTAATTAACATTACTCAAGAGTCATTTGGCGTTAATCAAACTGACGGTATTCAAGGCATTACTCTGCAAAGAATGTCTATCGATAGTACTCCTGAGTTTGTTCTTACAATACAAGGTAATCAAATTGCCTTTATTTGTAATAAGTACACTAGATGGCAAGAGGTTTCACAGAAAGCAATTGAGCTATTAACTGAGTTTTCTGAATTTATTTGTCCAGTGCCAGGTGTAGCAGTGATTGCTCTGCAATATGTTGATGAATTCATTGTTACTGGCAAACTTGATGAATTTCGTGGATCAATTTTGTTTGATGCAACTTGCAAAAGATTGCCGTTAGCAGTGCTTGATGAAAAAGAATTCTGGCACAACCACGCGGGTTGGTTTGAAGCAAGTCCAACCGATGATCATGTACTTAATAATCTTAATGTGAGTTATTACCCTCAATTACCAGATCGAAATGCAGTTCAAATTATTTCTGCACACAAAGATGTTCTTAAATCGCCAATAATCGATCATCACGAGCTAGTTGCATTGATGCCAGATAGTTTTGAAATGTTGCATTTAATGAACAAAACGATGTTTAAAGCATTACTTAACGATGAAACTTTGCAATCAATTAACTTGAGTTGAGATAAAAATGTTTATTGAGAATTTAAAGTTTTTAGAGGCTGCAGCATTTACTGTAATTAGCTTTGGGCTGCCTAGTACTTACTTAGATCAGCCACTTAAAACAGGTGATGTATACAAAGTTAATGTTTTAAATAGCACTCCAGTACAAAACAAATTTTTACCTGTAAAGACAGCAACCATGCCAGCAGCATTCATTGGTAGTGTCGCTCCAACCGTTACAACTTGGGGCATGTGGCAGCAAGCAATTGGTGATGTTCATCGTGCGTTTGATGAAGTGGGAATAAATAGAGTTGTGGGTGACCAGTTGATAAGTTTGGCTAAAGGTGTTCTTGCTGAAATGAACCACCCTAGCATCAAAGTTATACCATCACTGGTAATCGACCCTGAAGAGAATGCAACATACCTTACTATATGTCTTCATGTTAATACAACCTTTGAAGAATCGTTAGCGCTTGATTCAAAACTAACTAGAGAATTAGTTGATAGAGCGGACAATATGCCAGAAAACCTTTCATTTGCAGTGTACGACATAGGTTAGAAGTCTTGATTGTTGCTGATGATATAGCAAAATTAGCAAGAGAATTGGGCGGTCCAATGGCTAATGAAGTGCATATCCGATGTGGTGTCAGTAGGGCTTATTACGCTGCATATCATTATTGTGACCAAGCAGCCAAATCATGGTGTAATCAACTGCCTGATGCTGAAAAAAAAGATAGAGGTAGTCACGCACAACTTTATCGTAGACTGGAAAACTTCAGTAAAGACAAATCCACTGAAACCAATTTGAAGCTTATGGCTGCTGAAGCAAAAAATCTAAGAAATTTGCGTGTAAAGGCTGATTATCATTTATCAGATAATCTAGATAACAAAGTTATGCTTAGAAGCCTGAGTCACATGAGTCAGGTAAAAGGCTACCTAGATTCTATTACTAAAGCGGCCACTCCAGTTGCAGCTATTGAAACTGACAGCTCAGCTAAATAACTCTAATCTAATTTAGAAATTAGTTTGCTTTCAAGTAACTCCTCTTAAAAACCTTAGCAAAGGACAGAGCGACTCTTACCTGAAGCTTGGAATCAAATTCTCACTTCCAAGTCCTAGCGAGCTCTTTGGCAAGTAAAGTCCAAACAGAAGTGAGTTTTGCAAATCCGTTACAGTCTCCATCAGGCCCATCTTGCGTAATGATTTCTATAATTTCATTTGTATCAATATCAATTACAGACATTGTTACTTTATAAAAGGGGTGGTCTTCGCGGTCAGAACACCCCATTGATGTTCTTTCCATCTTTAGATTTAATGCATATCTAAAGCCGGCTTGTTTATATTCAACAATCTTATTAGGACTTACTAACTCAGTAACTTTTTGCGTTATTGCGATTGGCCTTACCTTAAAGCCTTCTTTAAATAACGCTATAGTAAAATCAGCATCATGCTGACCATCACCGAGCAATATAAATTGCTTTTGCCTTCCTGCAGCACCACTCATAACAACTGTATCGGCTTTGTTATCAATGGTTTGGCAGCCACCAAAATTTAATGACATTGCAGCTAGTAATGCAGCAGTTATTTTTTTCATCTTAATTAATCTCATTTAATAATAGTGCTGTTGAATTGGTAAGATTGTTACTTCCCAGACTTAATTACTATTTTAGCTAAAGTTAGGCATTCTCCATCAAGAATTCAACTCAATAATCTCTCTTTTCACTTGATCCATTAGTGCTGTGGCGTCGCTAACTCCTGCCTTTATCAAATAAGCCATGCTTAGCAACGTTAATGGATGCATACCCAAAGTACCCGCTAACAAATCGACCTTTTCAACCGTAGGAGAACACAGTCCTCGTTCTAACGTACTGACATAAGTACGACTAGATATATTCGAGAAATCCTCCTGTGTAATTTCTTTTGATTTCCTAGCTCGCTGTAATGCTAAACCAAACGACTCTTTGATATCCATGGGTGACTCCTCTTAAGAATCACCATTTAGCCAAAATGAACAATATATGACTACAATGTATAATGTTCATTTTTAGCTCAAGGTTAGCCATGATAGAAACTTTCACCGATGCAGAAATAAAAATGCCGTGGGAAAATGTAGGCGTTAAAACATGGAGTCATGCACATCTAAATATGCATATTCCGTGGATATTTGTTGAGTACCATGTAGTAAATGGCGATGATCAAGTAAGTGGCATGTACATTCTGTTTAATGCGGAACAGCTCATGCAACTAGCGGATGATCCTGCGATGAAAATCGTAAACGCTTATTTAGTTACACCAGGATATATAAATAAATCCATGCGTTGGCAAATGGACTTATTGAAATCAGTATCAATCGGATATGCAAAAGGTGATGCTCAGCCAATTAATAGATTTGAGCTGGCGGATGCTACAGAGTATTTCTATCCGAATATGAAGTTAAAGAGCAACTTTATTAAAGATCAAGATGTGTATATTTCACAAAACCGTTAGAAAGTAGTGTTGAGACATAAGGCCTGTATATATGACTTAATCCCTTATGCATGCCTTACTAACAACATCCCCATAGGTATGGTGGAAGAAGCGCTCAATGCTCAAGACAGCTAAATCTCCGAAATCCAACTGCTGCTTTGAGGCGATTTATTTCAATTAGGTTTAAAGGTGGGGTGGTTGTTAACTTGCATGTCATCCAGAAACTCTGATGCAGGTGCAACACTAGTCACCAAAAGCTGGTCTCTTGCACGCGTGCAGGCTACATAAAGCAGGTGTCGTTCCGTGTCGCGCTACGGCGACTTTCAAGAATCTGCTGCGTAGGTTGTCCATCTTGATCAAGTTCCCAATGTTTTGTAGGGCAATCATATGGGCCGTTGATAATAGGGTGATCAAAAAATGGGTTGGGCATGACTATTACCTATTAGTGAACCAATAAATATGAATGGTATTGTGCCCACCCAAATTGTTATTATTTTAATAAACAATATACTGTAACAGATTGCACTCTTCAAAAAATTAATGTAAAAAATTAAAATGAAAGTTTATCAAATCTCTAGAATTTAAAAATATGTCGAAATTAAACCATTTTTCATCGATAACAGTTAGGCTAACATGATTGCTCCAACTAGTAAGACAGTTAATCTCGCTACTGAACTTAGATCAGGTCGTCACTATGGCGTATTTATTGATGACACTGGTTCACCAGGTCTTCTAACACCTGGGCTTCACGCGCAACGTAAGTCTTGGGTGGCTGTAATTATTCCTCCTCATCAAATAATTGAGGTTATGGACCAGATTCCACAAGCTCTATCCTTTCTTCAAGAGCTAGGGCTGAGAGATCCTGAGTTACATTTCACGGAAATTTGGGGTGGCAGAGGTGAGTTTTCTAAACTAGATATGCAGCAGCGATTAAGTATATTTAGATTTATGGCGTATATATTCACGACATATAAATTCCAGGTATTAGTTCAAACTTTTGACCCCATTAATATGGTGGAAATTCAAAATTCAACCAATTGGCCAGAGAGTTTTGGCCCATTGAAGTTTAGTAATCACGAAGATCTTGCATTGATTTTCGCCTTGTTGCGAGTGCGATTACATTTAAAAGGCATTGAAGACGGGAACGCAACTGCCTGCGTAGTCGTCGATGAGGGTCGTCTCAACAGCGGGGCTTCCATCGTTTTGCCGGGGCTAGATCCAACGTTTTGCGCCGGTGCAATACTATTTGCCAGCTCTAAGCTAGTGCACCCAATCCAACTTGCGGATTTCGCAGCCTTCGTGATGAATCGATGGCAACTTCTTCGCGTAAAAGATAATCTAAATGAGCTTGATAAAACATTTCTTGAGATAGTTTCTCCCGTTACGGAGTGCTTCATTAACATCGACTCTGTTAAAGTCCATGGATTCCCAAACACTTCAAGTATTCGCCAGGGTCTGAGCTGAATAACTGCTTCGTTTAGATTTACTTAACTTGCGAGCGTTGAATTGGACGTATATATCTTATTAAATAATAAGTAAATTGGTCAATAGTGTAGCAATGTATTAAATTCGATTAACACTCATCCTTGGCCAACTTAACAACCTTATTAACACCCGCAGCCTTGACCTCATGGCCACATAAAATACAGCCGGTAGTTTTGGTTGAGTCTTTAATTAATACGGGTTTTATCAAAGAAGCTAGGTCACTGGAATTAGCATATAGGCGCCTGTAAATTTCCACATGATTTTGTCGTAAACTCAGCAGCTCCTTTGAAAGATCCTCAATAGTGGCTTCTAGTGACTTAACCCTCTGATCTAATTTTTTACGCTCACTACTGCCATTCGCTAGCCTTCTCTCTGCTTTTGCGTCAACCATACAGTCGTCTATAAAGTCAGTCATTTTATAGAGGGATGGGCGTGAAGTACCTACAGCTTTAGCCAAGTCGCTGAAATTTATCTTAATGCTACCAGACTGCTTCGCCTCTACTACAAGTAGCTTAATTGCAACCCGTACAGCATCTTTAAGCAAATCACCCCTCAAGACCTTAGTCATTTAAGGGCTCCTGATGTTTAGTTAG
>CANCPF010000009.1 GCA_947379975.1 Methylophilaceae bacterium
TTGGTGCGCCCGGAGCGATTCGAACGCCCGACCCCTTGGTTCGTAGCCAAGTACTCTATCCAGCTGAGCTACGGGCGCATGCGCAGTATTGTACTTCATACTACGTTTTTCTAAAAGACTTAAATGTATTTCTTTTAGTTATTACTTGGCGGAGAGCTAGGGATTCGAACCCTAGATACAGGGTTAAGCCCGTATGCTTCCTTAGCAGGGAAGTGCCTTCGACCACTCGGCCAGCTCTCCGTTTATTTCAACTTCGCTTTAATTAGTCTTCACTAATAAGGGCGCGATAATACGTGAATCAGAGACAAAAATCAATGGGATAATCGAATCCAACTTAAAATGTTATCTATTGCCCTAGGCTTCTTCTAACTCAAAGGCTTTGTGCAATACACGTACCGCTAACTCTAAGTATTTTTCATCTAAAACAACAGCAATTTTGATTTCTGATGTTGAAATCATTTGAATGTTGATACCTTCTTCTGCCAGTGTGCGGAACATTTGGCTGGCGATGCCTACGTGTGAGCGCATGCCTACGCCGACGATAGAGACTTTAGCAATTTTGTCATCGCCACTAATTTCACGTGCACCGATATGACCTTGCACTTTATCCCTAAGGATAGACAGCGCTTTATTCATTTCATTTTTATGCACGGTGAAGGTGAAGTCAGTTGTGCCATCCGCACCGGTATTTTGAATGATCATATCGACGTCAACATTGGCTTCAGCAATTGGGCCTAATATTTGATAAGCGATACCTGGTTTGTCGGGAACGCCCAGCACAGTGATTTTTGCTTCGTCGCGGTTAAATGCGATGCCTGATATAACGGGTTGTTCCATGTTATCTTCTTCCTCAAATGTAATGAGCGTGCCGTCGCCTTCTTCTTCAAAGCTAGAAAGCACGCGTAATTTAACTTTGTATTTTCCTGCGAATTCAACAGAACGAATTTGCAGTACTTTTGATCCTTGGCTGGCAAGCTCAAGCATTTCTTCAAAGGTGATTGATTTTAAGCGTCGCGCTTCTGGCACCATGCGTGGGTCTGTGGTGTAAACGCCATCCACATCCGTGTATATTTGACATTCGTCGGCGTTAAGTGCAGCCGCTAAAGCCACACCTGTAGTATCTGATCCACCGCGGCCTAGCGTGGTGATATTGCCTTCTTCGTCGACACCTTGAAAACCAGCCACTACGCATACATAGCCGGCATCTAGGTCCGCTCTAAGATTATGTTGATCAATGTGGCTGATACGTGCTTTGGTAAAGGCGTTGTCAGTTAATATTTTTACTTGCGCACCAGTGTAGCTTTTGGCTTTTATGCCTAGTTCAATTAGCGCTAAGGCGGTTAGGCCTATGGTTACTTGCTCACCAGTAGAAATAATCATGTCTAATTCGCGTGGATCTGGATCGGCCATCAGTTCTTTGGCTAAGCCAATGAGTCGATTAGTTTCACCAGACATGGCTGAAACCACCACTACGATTTGGTGGCCCATTGCTTTATAGCGGGCGACGCGGCGCGCTAAACTGCGAATCCGCTCAGGATTAGCGACCGATGTGCCGCCGTATTTTTGTACGATTAATGCCATTTTTGACTCTTTTTAATTGTCGGTAATTTAAATTTTTTTACTTATGGTACTTTCTTATTTATAAATTATTAACTGACTAATTTACTCGTCACCCAATCATTTACACTCGCTAAGGCTTTTGGTAATTGGCTAGCATCTGTGCCGCCGGCCATTGCCATATCTGGTTTGCCGCCGCCTTTACCGCCAACTTGCTGGGCGACAAAATTCACCAAATCACCAGCTTTAATTTTAGCAATTAGATCGGCTGTAATACCTGCAGCCAAACTAACTTTGCCATCATTGACGCTGGCTAAGACTATTGCGGCGGATTTTAGTTTGTCTTTCAGCTTATCCATAGTCTCACGCAAGGTTTCTGCGTTTGCACCATCCAGTACAACAGCTAACACCTTCACGCCGGCTATTTCAATGGCTTGCGTACTTAAATCGTCGCCTTGGCTGCTGGCTAATTTTGATTTTAAGCGTGCTAATTCTTTTTCTAGCGATTTTGCGTGATCGGCTAATTGCGCTACTTTATTGGCTAATTCACCGGTAGGCGCTTTAAGTGCGTTGGCTAATTGATCAATTAATTGCTGTTGCGCGTTAATTATTTTTAATGCGCCATTGCCTGTAGTGGCTTCAATTCTACGCACGCCAGCAGCAACGCCAGATTCACTGGTGATTTTAAATAAACCAATATCACCAGTGCGGCTTACATGTGTGCCACCACATAATTCGCTGGTACTACCAATGTCTAGTACACGTACTTCATCGCCATATTTTTCACCAAATAACATCATGGCGCCGGTTTTTTTGGCTGACTCAATATCCATAATACGTGCTTGGGTAGCGCTATTTGTTAAAATTTCAGCGTTAACTATTTGCTCAACTTGTGCGATTTCAGCTTCAGTGACTGGCGCGTTGTGAACGAAGTCAAAACGTGTTTTTTCAGTATCTACCAACGAGCCTTTTTGTTGCACATGGTCACCCAATACCGCACGTAAGGCGCTGTGCATTAAATGCGTTGCAGAGTGGTTGCGCATACTGCTGGCACGAGCTTGCATATTCACTTTTGCATTGAGTTGGTCACCCACTTTTAAAGTGCCAGTTTTAAGAATACCGTGATGGCCAAACACTGCTGCTTGAATTTTTTGCGTATCTTCCACGGCAAAAATACCATCGGTGCTGCGTAGTTCACCAATATCACCTACTTGACCGCCAGATTCTGCGTAAAAAGCTGTGTTATCCAGTACCACAACGCCTTGCTCGCCTTCAGTCAGTGCATTTACAGAAACACTATCTTTATATAAAGCCAATATTTTGGCCGGTGTTTCTAAAGTTTCGTAACCTTTAAATTCTGTATTTTCACCGCTGTACTCAAGGTTCGCTGCCATTTTGAATTTGCCTGCGGAGCGTGCCTGCTCCTTTTGGCGTGTCATTGCTGTATCAAATGCCGCGCTATCGACAGTGACATTACGTTCGCGACAAATATCAGCCGTTAAATCTAGAGGGAAGCCAAAGGTATCGTGTAGTTTAAATGCTAGGTCACCATTAAACGTGCGGTTGCCAGCTTTTTCCATGGAGGCGAGTTCTGTTTCCAAAATCTCCATCCCGTTTTCAATGGTCTCAAAAAAGCGGTCTTCTTCATTTTTAAGAATGCTGGTGATGCGCGCTTGCTCGGCTTTAAGTTCTGGATAAGCATTGCCCATTTCGAGTACTAGATCTGCCACCATTTTATGGAAAAATGCCGCTCGACTACCTAATTTATAGCCATGACGAATGGCCCGACGAATAATGCGGCGCAACACATATCCACGGCCTTCGTTGCCGGGAATGACGCCGTCAGCGATTAAAAATGAGCAAGCACGAATATGATCTGCCAACACTTTAAGTGATGGGCTAATTAAATCTGTCGCTTTGGTTTCACGTGCGGCGGCGGCAATTAATCCTTGAAATAAATCGATTTCATAGTTGGCATGTACGTGTTGTAGTACTGCAGATAATCGCTCTAGCCCCATGCCGGTATCAACGCTAGGTTTAGGTAATGGATGCATTACGCCCGCTTCATCACGGTTGAACTGCATGAATACGTTATTCCAAATTTCAATAAAACGGTCGCCATCTTCATCTGGACTGCCCGGTGGGCCGCCAAAATGATGGTCGCCGTGATCGTAGAAAATTTCGGTACAAGGTCCGCAAGGCCCTGTGTCGCCCATCATCCAAAAATTATCAGACGCGTAACGCGCACCTTTATTATCGCCGATGCGAATAATGCGTTCAGCTGGTACGCCTATGGTGTTGTGCCAGATATCGTAAGCTTCGTCATCGTCGGCATAAACGGTGACGGTTAATTTTTCTTTTGGCAGTTTAAATACTTCGGTGAGTAATTCCCAAGCATAGGCAATTGCATCTTGTTTGAAGTAATCACCAAAACTAAAGTTGCCCAACATCTCAAAAAATGTGTGATGGCGTGCAGTGTAGCCTACGTTTTCAAGGTCATTATGTTTGCCGCCAGCCCGTACACATTTTTGGCTGGTAGTGGCGCGCGTATAAGGGCGTTTATCAAAGCCTAAAAATACATCTTTAAATTGATTCATCCCGGCATTAGTAAATAGTAATGTAGGGTCGCCATGCGGAACCAAGGAGCTAGACGCTACAATTTGGTGGCCTTTGGAAGCGAAGAAGTCGAGAAACGCCTGCCGGATTTCATTGCTGCTTGGGTTGTTGCTTAGTTTAATGGTCATAGGTTTATTCAATGTATGTTTTTTGCGACTGTGCTGATTGCTTTTCTAGTTAATCTTCTGATTCAGTGTGATTTAGTACTTTTTTAATCACATCAAAGCCAAAGCCACGGCTTTGTAAAAATCGTGCTTGTTTTGCCCATTCTTCGCGTGTTTCTGCGCTTGCTTTATACTTTTTTTGCCACACATTACGCGCATTATCTAATTCATTTAACTTTATTTCAGCGACGGCGCTGGAAATCAATTCGTCCGCCACACCTTTTTCGCGTAGTTCGTTAGCCACTCTAGCACTGCCAAATTTAGTCTTGCGCGCATGCACTAGCATTTCGGTAAAGCGCTTATCAGACAGCCAACCGCGCGTTTTAAAATCATCTAAGATCGCGGTAATTTCGTCTGTGTCTTTACCTGCTTCTTCGCCAAAGTCTGCATCAGAGTCTTCGCCAGTCTCTTTTACATATTTACTTAGCTTTTGCGCAAGTTCAGTGTATGAATACTCGCGCTTAGCTAGGTAATCTAGCGCACGTTGCCGTAAGTTTTTAGGCTGAAAGTCGATAAACTACCTCGCTGACAATTTTAACTAAGAATTAGTCTTCTTCAGAGCGAACTGCAGGCGTTGCCTCTGTTAAGGCTTTCATATTGGCGCGAATTTTTGCATCAATCTCGTTGGCAATCGCTGGATTAGCTTTAAGGAAATCGCGTGAATTATCTTTACCTTGACCAATTTTTTCGCCATTGTAGCTATACCAAGAGCCAGCTTTTTCTACAAATTTAGCGTTAACGCCAAGCTCAATAATCTCGCCTTCACGTGAAATGCCTTCGCCATATAAAATGTCAAATTCAGCTTGTTTGAACGGCGGTGCGACTTTGTTTTTAATCACTTTTACGCGTGTTTCAGAACCGATGACCTCGTCACCTTTTTTAATCGCGCCAGTGCGGCGAATGTCTAAACGTACTGAAGCGTAAAATTTAAGGGCGTTACCGCCGGTAGTCGTTTCTGGGCTACCGAACATCACGCCGATTTTCATACGGATTTGGTTAATGAAAATCACCAATGTATTTGTGCGTTTGATATTGCCAGTCAGTTTACGTAAAGCTTGGCTCATTAAGCGCGCTTGTAAACCCATGTGGCTGTCGCCCATTTCGCCTTCAATTTCAGCACGTGGTGTGAGTGCGGCTACAGAGTCAACCACCACAATATCCACTGAACCTGAACGCACTAGCATGTCGACGATTTCTAAAGCTTGCTCGCCAGTGTCTGGTTGTGAAATCAATAAATCAGGCACATTTACGCCTAATTTAGCCGCATATTGTGGATCTAATGCGTGTTCTGCATCAATAAATGCCGCAACACCACCGGTTTTTTGCATTTGTGCGATGACAGAAAGCGTTAGTGTCGTTTTGCCTGATGATTCTGGGCCGTAGATTTCAACCACACGGCCACGCGGCAATCCGCCTATGCCTAAGGCAATATCTAAACCTAAGGAACCGGTAGAAACGGCTTGAATATCATCGCCAATATTGCTATCACCCATGCGCATGATAGAGCCCTTGCCAAACTGTTTTTCAATTTGCGCTAATGCGGCGGCAAGTGCTTTGCTTTTATTGTCATCCATGGGTTTTACCTTTGATTTAGAATAGCTTGAATTAACTGCTAATTATTCCATAATTTAGCAATTAAGGTAAGCGAAACAATGGGTCATGCACAGGTATTTATATGTGAAAATATCACTAATATTTAGCGCTTAGTCATAGATCATGACAGTATTTGCTAATTACTCTTGTAGATTAAATTTTTCAGGCCTAGTTTTGTATGATTAAATCTATAGGCAACATCGCTATAGCTCGTGAATTGTCCATATATTCACTGCTGATTTAACCGTTCGATAAGCTTAGTCATGATGGTTGCTGCGGCTTGCTGGCGAATTTCATTACGGTTACCGCTAAATTTAACAGTAATCGCTTGTGCTGGATTCCCAACTTCTGCCCAAGCAAAACATACAGTGCCGACTGGCTTGTCTGTCGTTCCGCCATCAGGGCCAGCAATGCCGGTAATACTGCCAGAAATATGTGCCTGACTATTTTTTAGGGCACCAAGTGCCATTTCTAAGGCGGTTTCTTCGCTCACAGCACCAAATTTCATCAAAGTTTGTTCGGCTACACTTAGCATTTCAATTTTGGCTAGATTGCTATATGTGATAAAGCCGCGATCAAACCAAGCTGAACTTCCTGCTACGCTGGTAACGGCCTGCGCCACCAAGCCACCAGTGCACGATTCTGCTAAGGCTAGCATGTAAGCTTTAGCCTTTAAGGCGGCGCCCAGTTTAGTTGCTAGCGCTTCTAGTGCTAGATTGCTGGCTACTAAATGGCTTGTAATTGAGTTTGTATCGTTAGCCATAAACATACTTTCAAAGCAATGATCGCATAAATCGCTGCAAGTAAATCATCAAACATTACGCCGAAACCATTTTTGAGTTTGGCGTCACATTGACGAATCGGGAACGGTTTCCAAATGTCGAATAAGCGAAATAATAAAAATGCAGCTAGCCACCATTGCCATTGGTTCGGCGTAAAAGCTAGCACCAACATCATGGCGACAATTTCATCCCACACTATGCCGCCATGATCTGACACGCCCAGTGCCTTGCCCGTAACATCGCAAAAATAAATACCGACTAAAAATAAAGCGCTGATAATAATGAGTTGCGCAGGCATGGTGTAAATAGAAATTAGCCAGAATAACGGCAAACCAACCATGGTGCCAAACGTGCCTGGGGCTTTCTTGGCGAGGCCGCTACCAAATCCAAGGCCAAATAGATGCGCTGGATGCTGCAATAAAAATCGCAGATTGGGTGTGTTAGCGCTGGCTAACTTGGTTTTCTTGGGTGACTTAGTTGAAGTGGTCAAAACCAGTTTCCTTAATATCCAAAATTTCATCATTTAAACCATGCACAACAACACCATTCTCATTAGTAATCTGGCCTATGCAGCTTAATGATAAGGCCAATTTCTGGCTGAGCGCTAGAATTTCTGCACGTTTTTCAGCTGGCGCAGTAAAACATAGTTCGTAATCGTCACCACCGGCCAATAGTAGCTTAATGATTTCTTGGTTCTGCAAAGTCGAAATATCGCAATATTCAGAATGCGGAATCTGGTTTAGCTGAATTGTCGCGCCTACGTTTGAAGCTTGTAAAATATGCCCTAGGTCGGCTAACAATCCATCCGAAATATCTATGGCGCTGTTGGCAATGCCATGTAATGCACGGCCTAAAGTGACTCTTGCTTGCGGGCAGTGTAAGGCTGGCGCGCAGGCGGCAAAAGCTTGGGCTGTAAGGGTTAATTTTCCTTGCATGTGCGCTAAAGCTAAAGCGGCATTACCCAATAAACCACTGACCCAAATGTCGTCAGAAGCTTTTGCGCCACTGCGTTTAATCGCTTTTCCACTTGGGACTTCGCCCATTATTTGTACGCAAATATTTAACGGCCCACATGTGGTGTCGCCGCCGATTAAATCGACATCAAACTCAGCCGCGCAAGCGAAAAATCCACGTGAAAATTCACTAAGCCATTGTGTGTCGTTGTTTGGTAGCGCAATCGCCAGCGTTGCCCACTTGGGCTTTGCGCCCATGGCGGCCATATCCGACACATTAACCGCCAGCGATTTCCAGCCTATTTGGTAAGGATCAGCATCGGCAAAAAAATGAGTGCCTGCAACCAGCATATCGGCAGATATCGCCAATTCCATACCTGGGCTGATGCTGATTAAAGCGGCATCATCGCCCACGCCAAGCTTGGTATGGCGGGTAGGGCGGGTGAAATGCCGTTTGATTAAGTTAAATTCTGACATGCCGGTTTGTGTTTAATTTTAGACTGTGGTTTTAATGGCAGATTTTGGTCTGAAGGCTAGTACGATCGTTTCATTGGTTTCAAGGTATGGCATCGCCCGTTCTGCTGTGGCTAATAAGTCTAAGCAATAAGGTACTGCGGCAAATATACCGTGAACTTTCACGATGCCAGCGTCATCTTTTAAGCCTTCAAGTGTCTGCGCAATGGCTTTCGGTTGGCCTGGTAAGTTGATGATTAAACATTGCTTGCGTATTACTGCGACTTGTCTAGATAAAATAGCTGTTGGCACAAAGTTTAAACTAATTTGGCGCATTTGCTCACCAAAGCCCGGCATTTCTTTATCAGCAATGGCTAACGTGGCTTCCGGCGTAACGTCCCGCAAAGCTGGGCCGGTGCCGCCGGTGGTTAAAATTAAATCACAGCCTTCTTGATCAACTAAATCTATCAGGGTAGATTCAATGTCAGATTGTTCATCGGCAATCAAACGCGCGACATATTGCACCGGACTTGTAAGCACATTATCTAGCCATTTCTTTAAGGTTGGAATGCCTAAATCTTCATAAACGCCGCTACTTGCGCGATCGCTAATTGAAACTAAACCAATTTTAGTGAATTCTTTTGTCATTCGTTTGTCGTAGTTAAACTGTAAGCTTTAATAATACCATTACCGACATTAAAGGAATTTTTCATGGTGCCTAATACACATTATTCTAAAAACAAAAATGCTAGTGATGCAAAAATACTGATCACTAAAAAAATTACCACAGCATTAATGCTCTTGGGCTTGCTTAGCTTAGGTACAGCGCTTATTGCGACGCAATTGCATGCTGCTGAAGCGAATGTCGCTGGTGTTAACTTGTACGCTAAAAATTATAAAGAACAAAATGGTTATCACCTGAAATCACAGGAAACTAACCCAGATACCAAGATTTTTGTAAGTAATCATAAAGATGATGACAATATTAGTATGCTAGAAAAAGGTTACGATATGATGGGCTCATCAGGCTTTGATGGTGCGACGGCGCCCGCAGATTGGGCCTTGCAACACGGCAAAAATATTAAAGCCGATACCGTGCTTATTTATAGTAAATATGGATCAACCAAAACGCCGCACGGCAAGTTGGAGTTGATCAAAGAAGCGGCCAAAAGCGGCGGTGAAATTGATGCTAAAGATTTAGTTGAAGAACCTATTCAATATCAATATTACGCGAGCTTTTGGGCTAAATTGCCTATGCCTTTACTCGGTGTGCATGTGATTAAGTTAGTTAAAGCGGAAAGTAATGAAGATGCACAAGCCACAGGCGACCGCGGTTTAAAGATCATTGCCGTAATACATGAGTCTCCAGCCGCTAAGGCTGGTGTGGTAAAAGGCGATAACTTACTTAAAATAGGTGCTGTTGATTTAGCTAAAGCCGATGACTTATTTGCCGCGGTTAAACGCTATGCTGGACAAACGGTGGAGGTAGAGTTTTTGCACAATGATACGCTTACTAAAACAACTGTGGCATTAAACACTCGTCAATAAGTATTGGCGTGATGCTAAGCTTCTAATAAGTCCAGTTTACGTGCGAGCCACTCGGTAGTTGTGGCTTGCACCAATATTGTGATTAAAATGGCCATAAAAGTAACTGAGGCAATGACATCACCATGCGGCACCTTCATTCCTATCAGCATGCCGGCAAGTGCGCCAGGAATAACCCCCGTTTCGCGCGTCCAGCACATAAATAATAGTTCTTTAGATGTCCATTTCGCCTTGCGATTAGGCAAGGCGCAAATAAATACTACGGCTGGCCTAGCCACAAAAATAAAGGCGATAACTACACCCAGTGCTCCCCAGAAATATTGGTGTAACAAGGCGAAATTAACTTGAGAGCCAAGCAGCATAAATATAAAAATGCGCATAATGAGTGAGGTCGTGAGTATGAAATCTTCTAGCTTACGTTCATCATCATGGTTCATTTTGAAACCGAATAAATCCTTATTGCCTAGCACCATACCAAATACAAATACCGCCATAAAACCACTGGCGTGCAGCATATCTATACTTAAATAGGCGGTTGCTACCGACATAAGTGTGACCACTGGCGCATATTCAGCCAAAAAGCTATATTTTTCATGGGCAATTAAAAGTGCGGCTAAGTAGCCTAGCACTAGGCCACCGATTAAGCCGAATATAGACTGTTGTAGTAATGAGAGGATATTCGCGCTGATGGAGAAGTTGTCGCCTGAAAGGGCCGCACCCAGCACCGCAAAGGTTAAAATAGCGCCCATTGCATCGTTAAAGGCCGATTCACTCATAATAGTTTGTGCTACTTTCGCCCGCACTTTTACTTGTCGGAAAACGGGTACTAGGGTCGCTGGATCGGTAGAAGCAATGACGGCGCCAAGTAACATAGCGAAAATAAATGGTAGATGCAAAAAATATTGGGCCGCTATGGCTGTGATAACTGCGCTGATAAGCACGCCTAAAGTGGATAGCGAAAGTAGTGTTGGCCAAACGCCTTTAAGTACATTTAAGCGTATGCTCGCACCACCATCAAACAGAATGTAGCATGAGCCAAAAATTAATAGTAATTGGTTTAAGGTTGAATCTACCTTAATATTGATTAAACCGAGTCCAGCGTCACCTAAAGCCATGCCAGCCAGCAAGAACATTACTACGTCCGGCACTTTTAGTAAGCGTGCTATAAATCCTGTTAGTGTGCCTACGCCTAAAATAAGGCCCAGCAGAAATAACAGTTCTTTAGCGTGCAGAATAGCTGGAGAGTGTTCCATTATAAATTCACTTGTAAAGTACAGCTCAATTAACGAGCTACGTGATTTGAATGTCAGTACTTTTATTACTAGCACTTTTAACACCCGTGCTTTGAATACGCGTACTTTGAATCTTATAAAATAGCGTGCGGCCTAAATATGTGGACTCAATAAAGATGAAAATTAATCTTGGTCTTGTTCATCCGCTTGCGTTGTTTCTGCATTGTTATCCAGCACTTTTTGCGCAGCTTCAGTTACTTCACGTAGTAATTTGAAAATTTCACGGCTACTTTTAGGTGGCTTTTCAGCAGCGAGTTCTTTTTGTGCATTACGTACTAAAGTTCTTAATTGCTGAATATCGGTCAGTGGATAGAGTGCTATAAACTCAGCTAACACGTTGGTGTCAGCAATCATGCGGTCACGCCAGCGCTCTAAACCATGAAAATAAGCGTTTTCGGCAGTATGTTTGCCATCCCAGCGTGCAAGTTGCTCTAGAATAGGTGCATTATCGATTTCACGCATCAATCGACCTAAGTATTGGCGGTGGCGTCTAATAGCACCGTTGGCCGTAATTTTTTTAGTATCGAGTACTGCCGTTAATACCGTATCTGGCAATTCTAATTTGAGTAGCTTATCTTTTGGTAGCTCAGATAAGCGTACACCTAATGCCTGTTGCGCATCGGCCTCAGCTTTAAGTTGAGTCTTGCTAGTGGGTTCTTCAGCGTTTAATGTTGAGGCTAAATTAGCATCATGGCTGAAATCAATGCGAGTAGTTGTCTTTTTAGGTTTCATGCTGCGGTATGATAGCATTTTTTAGTAGATAATTTTAGGCTCGTTTGTTTTAAAACGCTCGGCCGTTGTCGGCATAACAATAGAAAGATGAAAATTAATGGCAGATTCAGGGTTTAGTTATTCTTTAGACGAAATTAAGCAAATGTCAGAAGACGTGCTTAAAGTGGCTAAGTTACAAGGCGCAAGCGCAGCGGAAGCCGAGCTGAGTTTAAGTATCGGGCAGAATGTATCGGTACGCATGGGCGAAACGGAAAATATTGAATATAACCGAGATAAAGGCATGTCGGTCACAGTTTATTTTGGCCAGCAAAAAGGTCATGCAAGTACGTCTGATTTAAGTCCACAAGCGCTAAAAGATACTGTTGCTGCTGCTTGTAATATTGCTAAATATACCGCCAAGGATGAATTTTGCGGATTAGCTGATGCCAAATTAATGGCCACTGATATTTTAGATTTAGATTTGCATCATCCTTGGAATATCTCGGTAGATGAAGCCATTGAAATAGCGAAAGAGTGTGAAGCCGCTGCTTTGCATGTGGATACACGCATCAGCAATTCTGAAGGTGCCAGTGTTTCAACTGGCACTGGTTACTTTGCTTATAGTAATAGTCATGGCTTTACTGGTGGTTATCCAAGTTCCAGACATGGTATTAGTTGCTCAGTGATTGCTGAGGCTGATGACAATATGCAGCGTGATTATTGGTATAGTACTGCGCGCTCAGCCACAGATTTGCAAGCAGCGGTCGAGATCGGCAGAATTGCCGGTGAACGCACAGTGCGTCGGTTAAATTCAAGAAAAATTAAAACCTGCCAAGTGCCAGTTTTATTTGAGGCAACGCTGGCCAGCGGTCTTATTTCATCGTTAATCAGTGCGATTTCTGGTGGTAGTTTATACCGTAAATCATCGTTTTTACTTGATAGTTTAGGCCAGCAAATTGCCAGCCCGTTATTAAATATTGTTGAAGAGCCGCATCTTAAAAAAGGATTGGCAAGCAGCCCGTTTGATAACGAAGGCGTGGCCACACATGCACGTCAATTAGTTAAAGATGGCGTGTTGCAAGGTTATATGCTGGGTAGTTATTCTGCGCGAAAATTAGGCATGCAAACGACAGGTAACGCAGGCGGCAACCATAACTTAATCGTGCAATCTGGCGCGGATGATTTTGCTGGTTTGTTAAATAAAATGGGTACAGGTTTGTTCGTTACCGAGTTGTTGGGTAGCGGCATTAATATGGTAACAGGCGATTATTCTCGAGGCGCTGCTGGCTTTTGGGTTGAAAATGGCGTGATTGTGCATGCGGTGGAAGAAATCACCATTGCCAGCAATATGGCTGATATGCTGAAAATGATTGTTGCGATTGGCAATGATGTGTTGGTACAAGGCTCAAAACAAGTTGGTTCGATTCTAATTGAGCGCATGACCGTGGCGTGTGAATAATGGGATTTATCCCATATATTTTGTGCTACGTCTAGGGTTGATTCGTATGGATAAACATTCATGGCCTGACTTTGATTAGCTGCTTGTGAATTACAAGCATAACCGCCACCATAATAAACAACAAAGCTCCGTTTTCGGAGCTTTGTTGTGAATTTAATGCCTAGACGTACTTTACGTATTACTTATTTATCTGGTGCAGGGCTTGCGTCATTAAAGTCATCTTTCATAAAGTCTTCAGTCACATAACCATCTTGAATTAGATTTGCACGTCTTTGTAAGTACGCATCACGCATAAATGCGTATGGATCTAAAGAAGCTTCGTCTACTAAGTCTGAGGCTGCTAGCAATTCCGTACGTTTGTCTATGAATTGCGCGATACGTATTTGGTTATGCAATCTAACTTGACCAATATTATGTACGTAATTCACTGGGTCCGTGGTACTTGTATCGACTACTAAGCCAGTAACATCACGCAGACTCGATGGGCCAAGAAAAGGCAGAACAAGATATGCGCCATTGCCTACACCCCAAAAACCTAGCGTTTGTCCAAAGTCTTCTTTGTGAATAGCTATTTTATCCATAGAGGCAACGTCAAAAATACCGGCAATACCAAATGTACTGTTAATGACAAAGCGGCCTGCGTCTGTAAACGCGCTAGTAAATTTGAACTGTAATAAATCATTGAAAATAGTGGTGATTGAAGCCAAATTGCTAAAAAAGTTATTAATACCTTTACGTACAGGTGTTGGTGCGACCGCTTTGTATGCAGTTGCCACCGGTTTAATGACCGCCTTGTCAGCGACGTCATTAAATTTATAAATACCACGATTCAGACCCTCAAGAGGGTCTTTGTTTGTGTTAGTTGCACAGCCTGAGAGCAATGATAGGGTGAGTAAACCTGCGATTGCTATGATTGATTTTGTCCGCATTTGAAGCCTTAAAGTTGTGGTTTTTTCTAAAAACAAGCTTCATAGCTATTAATAATACTTAATTAGCCGCTTGAATTTATATAATAAAAATACCTAATGTTACTTTAACTTAAGCGAGCCCTATTTGTCCACTATTTTGGCTTGTGTGGCAGGTTTATGTGATAACTTCATGCCATGTTTGAAAAGCTAATGATCTGATGTTATAGGTTTTTAGCAGTTATAATTAACCTCAAAAAGCTTATCTGTTAAGGCGATATTGACGCTAAGAATAGATCGTATAATTTGGAATTTAATATGACGCCACTATTCACAATTACCGAGTTTTTAGCAGATCACCTTCAATGTGAGCAGCAAGATGCGCTGGCGCCCATCCTGTCTGACGTTGCTACAGCGTGCAAAAAAATTGCAGTGGCTATTGAGGCTGGCGCGCTTAATGGCAATATGGGTAATCTAGATTCAGAAAATGTACAGGGCGAAGTGCAAAAAGCGCTAGACATGATTGCGCACGATATATTTATTGAAGCCAATCAGCAAAGTGGTTATGTGGCAGCGATGGCATCTGAAGAGGTAGCTGAAATCATTGCGTTATCTACAAGCTATAGACAAAATGGCGATTATCTATTGGTTTTTGATCCGCTGGATGGCTCATCAAATGTCAATGTTAATATATCTGTAGGTAGCATATTTTCTATTTTAAAAAGTGGTAATAAGCAAACTGTTTTAGCTGATTTTTTACAGCCTGGAACTTCTCAGATTTGTGCGGGTTATGCGTTATATGGCACATCAACCATGCTGGTATTTACCACGGGCAAAGGGGTCAATGGCTTTACGCTTGACACCAAGGTAGGTGAGTTTTATTTAACCCACCCTAATATGAAAATAACTCCTGATACACAAGAATTTGCAGTCAATATGTCTAATTATCGATTCTGGCAAGAGCCTGTACAACGTTATGTTGATGAATGTTTATTGGGTGCTGATGGCATACGTGATAAAGATTTTAATATGCGCTGGGTGGCCTCAATGGTCGCAGAAGTGCACCGAATATTAGTCCGTGGCGGCATTTTTATGTATCCGCTTGATATGAAACAACCCACTAAAGCCGGTAAGTTGCGATTAATGTATGAGGCAAATCCGATGAGTTTTATTGTCGAGCAAGCCGGCGGGGCCGCGAGTACTGGAGTACAACGTATTATGGACATACAGCCTAGCGGCCTGCACCAGCGCGTACCGGTAATAATGGGTAGTCTTAAAGAGGTCGAAAGATTAATCGAATATCATCAAGAATGCGGATTAGCCTAATTTAGCCAAGCCTCATCTAGCCAATCTCCGTCTAGCCAATCCCACTGGCGGCATCTTCCAATACCTGTAAAAAGGCATCTCCGTAACGATCTAGCTTGGCCTGACCCACGCCACTAATCTGACTCATTTCGTCTATATTGCTTGGCCTGCGGTTGAGGATTTCCAGTAGGGTGCTGTCATGGAATATAACGTAGGGCGGCACGCCTTGTTCGCGGGCGAGTTCGGTACGTTTTGCTTTAAGTAGATACCAAAGTGGGTCTTCGCTAACCGCACTATAGATTTCTTTAGCATTAGCGCCTCGGCCAGCTTTACTGATTTTTTGTTTCACCACTTCGGCATCGCGGCGTAACCATACTTCACTTTCGCTGCGTAGCACTGGGCGGGCAGACTCGCTTAGTTTTAAGCCGCCATAAGCTTCAATATCGCTTTCGAGATAGCCGCCCGCCACTAATTGTCGATATACGCTGCTCCATTGCTGCTGTGAAAGCGCCTTGCCGATGCCAAATGTGCTGAGTTGTTGGTGATTAAATTGTTCGATTTTTGGCGTGGCTTTGCCGAGTAATACATCGATTAAATGCACCACGCCAAATCTTTGTCCGGTACGGTATACGCATGAAAGCGCCATTTGTGCGGCTTGTGTAGCATCCCACGTATCAACCGGTTCAAGGCAGTTATCGCATTGCTCACATTGGCCTGGGTGTTCCTCACCAAAATAGCGCAATAAAGTTTGATGGCGGCAACTGGTCGATTCGCAAAAACCTAATAGTGCATCTAGTTTTTGCCGTTCTACCTGTTTACGTTCTTCTGGAGCATCACCAGAATCCAGCATTTTACGCATACTGACGACGTCACCTAGTCCGTAAGTCATCCATGCGTTGGCCGGCAAACCATCGCGACCGGCGCGGCCCGTTTCTTGGTAATAACCTTCCATGCTTTTTGGTAAATCCAAATGTGCGACAAATCTTACGTTTGGTTTGTCTATGCCCATGCCAAATGCTACCGTTGCGACCATGATTACGCCTTCTTCACGCAAAAATCTTCGTTGGTTTTGGTTGCGAACACTGGCATCTAAACCAGCGTGATAGGGCAGTGCATCCCAACCGCGAGACTTTAACCACTCGGCAGTTTCTTCTACCTTGCGGCGTGATAGGCAATAAATGATGCCAGCATCGTTAGCATGCTCACGCTCTAAAAAGGATTCTAACTGCTGGCGTGCATTGGCTTTTTGTGTCACGCGATAGCGAATGTTAGGGCGGTCGAAGCTAGAAACAAACTGACGCGCTTCTTCTAGCTTGAGCCTTTCGATAATTTCAGCGCGGGTAGGTGCATCGGCTGTGGCTGTTAGCGCAATGCGTGGCACATGTGGGAAACGCTCGTGTAACACGGTAAGTTTACGGTATTCTGGCCGAAAATCATGCCCCCACTGCGACACGCAATGTGCCTCATCAATGGCAAAAAGTGCAATGCCAGCACCTTCTTCTATTTCTTCTAATAGCGTTAAAAAGCCACTCATTAACAAACGTTCTGGCGCGACATAAACAATCTGTAAATGCCCACGCATCAGCTGTGCGGTGATTTCCCGCGCTTCTTCAGCACCTTGGCTGGAATTCAAAAATGCTGCCCTCACGCCCAGTTGCTTTAGCGCGTCGACTTGGTCTTGCATTAACGCGATTAGCGGAGAAACGACAATCCCAACACCCTCACGCAATAATGCCGGTAGTTGGTAACAGAGTGATTTCCCACCGCCGGTGGGCATCAACACTAAGGCATCGCCACCTGCGGTAACATGGTCTACGATGGCTTGTTGTTCACCCCTGAAAGACGAGTAGCCGAAAACGTCGTGCAGAACTTGTTGAGATTTATATTGGGTGGCGGGATTTGACATGGCGCCATTGTAACACCGGACAGCTTACGCACTGGCGGCTAGCAGAGCTACGATGTTTTGTTCGGGAGTAAAGCTGGAGTGGACTCTTTAATTAACTTTGCAAGCATCATCAATACTGTCATCAGAATTGCCACCACCAGCGCGGCTTAATCTGTCCAATACCGCGGCCCACTCTGGGCTAGCCGGAGGTAATTCAACCAGTAAACGGTCTTTTTTTAGCGCGTCTAAGCGATGCAAGCTGTCATATAATTGTTCGGCAACTTCGGCCGGTTTGCTGGATAAACGCAGCACTGTACAAGCTGGCGCGTCACCTTCGCCTATCAGTAAGGCCGCACAATTTAAATCTGCCTTGGCTAAGGCTTGCTGTTTATGAATAAGCGCCACTTTATCTTTAAATAAGAACAATGGCGTGCGTGGTGAATAATGAAGTGCATGCTGGCCGGGTGCTTTTGGTATCGATATTTCACTGGACTCTGAGGCCGATGATTTTTTACTTTGAGGCGCTTGCCCAGCCACTTTAGTAATTTCGGCTTCACTAATCATGCCTGGTCGAAGCAACTGCCATTGGCCATTTTCCGCCACACTCACAATTGTAGATTCAATGCCAATTGCGCAGGCGCCGCCATCTAATACTGGGATGGTCTCGCCCAATCCTGATTCAACATGGGCTGCCGTAGTTGGGCTTAGTTGGGTAAATAAATTAGCCGAAGGTGCTGCAACACTTAGGCCGCTGAGTTTTAGTAGCGCTAGGGTAATCGTGTGGTTAGGCACGCGCAGTGCAATGGTAGGCTCATTGCCACGCACGATGCGAGACACATGGTTTTTTGCTGGTAATACTAAAGTAAGCGCACCTGGCCAAAAAGTCTCAGCCAGCTTGACTGCAACATCAGGAAAACATGTCGCCCAATTGTTCACTTGGCTAATGTCACTAATATGTACAATCAATGGGTGATCTGCAGGACGTTGCTTGGTGGTGAATATTTGCTGCAAAGCGCTGTCATTGCTCGCGTCTGCCGCAAGGCCATATACGGTCTCAGTAGGAATCGCTACAACTTCACCACGCTTGAGTCGCGCGGCTGCATCTTCTAAACTAATACGCATATTTAAAACACTAACCACATTTAAAAAACATATTTTACTACTCTAAGGGCCACTATCACATCAATTCGGCTGTGATGCTATAAAATAGTGAATCATTACCTTTAAAAGAAAACAATATGAGCCAAGCGAGCAGCAATAAAATCACGGTTGAAAAGAAACCTAAACAAGCTAAGTTAGATGCGCTGGGCGTTAGCAAATGGCCAACTTGGCAGAAAGAGATTTCAGTATTTCCTTGGACTTTTCCTGAGCAAGAAATTGCCTATATTCTTGAAGGTGAATGTGTAATTACCCCTACAGGCGGCGCTGCAGTGACTTTTGGTAAAGGTGATTTAGTCACGTTTCCTGCTGGTATGACAGCTAGTTGGGAAGTTAAAAAACCATTACATAAACATTATCAATTGGATGGTTCATTGATCGGTCGTATTTATCGTCGTTTAAAATTAAAGCTAAAACTGTAAGGTTAAGTATTTTTGCAATCTTGGAGCCTGTTGAGCCAAATCATCCAGCTAGGCAATGTGTCAGATTAATTAGACATTGATCAAAGGCTGGGTGCTGATGGTTTTAATGAGCGATCAGACTGTTTTTATTTAACAAGCGCTCGTAACTCCCCACGTTGATAACGTTCTGCCATCGTTTCACAAGAAACTGGGCTTATCGCGCTAGCATGGCCGGCAGATCCAAAGGCAATATATCGCGCTTTGCAAATATCCCGCATCCCGGCTACAGAAGCCTTCAGGTATTTTCTAGGGTCAAATTCTTTTCTATTTTGTGCAAAATATCGACGTAGCGCACCGGTTGTAGCCATGCGTAAATCGGTATCAATGTTAATTTTACGCACACCATGTTTAATGCCTTCAACAATTTCTTCTACCGGCACTCCGTAAGTTTCGCCCATGTCACCACCAAATTCATTGATGATGTGCAACCATTCCTGCGGTACCGATGAAGAGCCATGCATGACCAAATGTGTATTTGGAATACGCGCATGAATTTCTTTAATGCGGCTAATTGCCAAGGTCTTTCCTGTGGGAGGCTGACTAAATTTGTAGGCGCCGTGTGAAGTGCCAATAGCGATAGCCAAAGCATCTACGCCAGTTTGTCTGACAAAGTCGGCAGCTTCTTCCGGATCAGTCAGCAGTTGTGCCTGATTCAAAATGCCAGTTGCACCAGAACCATCTTCATCACCTGCTAACCCAGTTTCTAAGGAGCCTAGTACACCAAGTTCGCCTTCAACGGAAACGCCAATGGCGTGGGCAAAATCTACGATTTTTTTGGTGGCGGCTACATTGTATTGAAAGGTGGACGCTGTTTTGGCATCTTCCATTAATGAGCCATCCATCATCACGCTAGAAAATCCAGAGCGCATCGCCTGAATACATACCGCAGGCGTATGGCCATGATCTTGATGCATGACAACCGGAATATGCGGATAAGATTCTATGGCGGCCAATACCAAATGTCGCAAAAAAGCCTCTCCGGCATATTGGCGTGCACCCGCAGAACCTTGCAGAATGACTGGGCTATTCACTTCATCCGCCGCCTGCATAATGGCGTGAACCTGCTCCATATTATTCACGTTGAATGCCGCAAGGCCGTAATCATGTTCTGCCGCGTGGTCTAGTAATTGACGCAATGAAACGAGGGCCATGATGTATTCTCAAATAATTAAAACCGTTTTTACTGATAAAACAGTCTATGCTCTTAATGACTAAGTATGAAATACTAATTTTGGGCAAGTAAGCTTTGTCGACTAAATTACACGCACGGTAAATACTCGCTTATGATGACACTATTGCTCAGCATCTCTTGTCATATTGCTTCGCATAAAACTGATATTTTATTACGGGTATATTTAAGCTTAATTTTTAATTTATAGGGAAATTAATCATGCCTTTTCTAAAGCTCGCCTTAACATTTTTTATGTTCAGCTTAACAAATGCAGTATTTGCCGGAGAATTTGGTGACCACTGTACGAATAGCCTGTCAACAAATACATTTCATAAAACAAATTGTGAAATCAATGAGATTTTTGGCGGTAAAACCTACTGCTTTAGTAATGAAGGCTCACGCGATTCATTTCTGTTTGAACCGCAAGTCATGATAGATAAAGCGGCGGATTTCTATGCAAAAAATGCCGAGCCGGAGCGTGTAAAGCTGACGCAGGAACAAGCCTTAAGCCAGGTAAATAGTAGAAGCTGTGATTTGTCCAATAAAGATGTGGCTTATCTTAATTTTAATGGATTGGATTTACGTCATTGTAATATGGTCAACACTAGCTTTTTTGGCGCCTATTTGATGGGCGCTAATTTAAGCAATGCTGATATGCAAAGAAGTTACTTGAATTTAGCCCGACTTGAAAATACCAATTTAAGTGGTGCCAATCTAAGCGATGCGACAATTTTCCAGGCAATTTTTGATAAAACAAATTTCCACGGCGCTAACCTTACCAATGCTAGGATGATAGGCACGCTAGGTAATGTGGATATGAGTGATGCCGTCGTTAAGCGGGGTAGATTTGGCTTGGATATTGGCAATCAACCGATGGGCGCGATGCGTTTTGATGCGATAGGAGGTAAGTTTGCCAACACGAATTTTGAAGGTGCTGATATTAATCGCAGCAACCTGAAATTTGCGGATTTACGCAATACTAACTTGCGTAATACTGATTTATTTCGTGCGGATTTAAGTAAAGCGGATTTAACTGGCGCTGATATTACTGGTGCGAAAATGGGCGAAGCTATTTTGGACGACACCATTATGACCAATGTAAAAGGCTTAGAGTCGATTGAAGGTTACGATATGGCGAAAGGGAAATGTATCAATTGCACCATTAAGTCTGACTAATTTTAAGCTGTAAAATTAACTGTTCTTATAAAGCGCCAACGCTAGTGCGCGCTGAGTAGCATGGTCAACCACAGGCGCAGGATAATTATTGCCTATCACCAAATCTAAATCCATCATACGAATGGGTGAAATCAGCCACGGCGCATGAATTTCCTTGTCGTTGCATTTACTGAGTTCTGGTACGTATTTACGAATAAACTTGCCCTGACCGTCAAAGCGCTCACTTTGGGTGATAGGATTGAAAATTCTAAACCAAGGCTGCGCGTCACAGCCGGTACTGGCCGCCCATTGCCAGCCGCCATTGTTGGCGCTCAGATCAAAATCTATTAACTTTTCTGCAAAATAGCGCTCACCCCAGCGCCAGTCTATCAGTAAATCTTTGACCAAAAAGCTCGCCGCAACCATACGCAAGCGGTTATGCATAAAGCCGGTGCTATTGAGTTGGCGCATGGCCGCGTCGACTAAGGGGTAGCCTGTTTTACCTTCACACCAAGCTTCAAAAAGCGCTTGATGGTTAGGAAAAGGTAGCGCCTCAAATTCTGCTTTGTATGCCTGACCCAAAGATACGCGTGGGTGATGATGTAAAATCTGCACATAAAAATCACGCCAGATTAATTCATTTAGCCAGGTCTGCGCACCGGCATTAGCTTGTTGTAGCGCCTCCCGTGCCAAATGGCGAATAGATATGGTGCCAAAGCGTAAATGTACCGATAAATAAGATACACCTTTAATCGCAGGAAAATCGCGCGCATCTTTGTAACGATACATACGCTCTTTAAAGTCATTGAATAGGCTTAGGCCGCCAGCCATGCCAGTGGGCAAGCGCATGCTAGATAGATTGGTGCGTACAAAACTCATGCTTTCTAATGAAGGCAATTCGCTAGCTTCAATGATTGCTAAATGTTGAATATAAGCATCAACCGGGTAAGGCTTAAGGTAAAAATCATTAACGGTTTTAAGCCACATGTTTTTGTAAGGCGTAAACACACCATAAGGCTTGCCGGCTAAGGTTAATACTTCATCTTTTTCAAAAATCACATGATCTTTGTAATGATGAAAGCTGATATTGTTAAGCTTCAGTTGCTCGGCTACATGGTTATCACGAGCAATCGCGCTGGGTTCGTAATCGTGATTAACTAACACTGCTTGCACCTGCAGAGCCTTGGCTAATGTCACAATTTCATATTGAGCACTACCATGCAAAACGATTAAATCGCCACCTTTAGCTTGCAAAGCTAATTTAAGCTCACGTACGCTTTCCCAAATAAACTCAACACGGCGATCCGCTTTGTCGGCTAAATGATCAAGAATATCGGTATCGAACACAAACGCGCAATAGACTTGTTGGCTAGATTTCAGCGCATGATAAAGCGCTGCATGGTCGTAATCACGCAAGTCACGTCTAAACCAAACTAAGGATTTTTCATGGTTTGGGTTTGCTGGCGTTGCTGACATAATTACTCGCGATGATAGGGATGATTGCTAATGACTGAGTGCGCGCGATAAAGTTGCTCGGCAAGTAATACTCTCACCATCGCATGCGGTAAAGTAAGTTTGGATAGCCCCCAAAGCCAATCGGCTTTTTGTTTGACTGAGACGTGTAAACCATCCGCGCCACCAATAATTAGCGCGACGTCACGACCTGAAAATTGCCAATCTTTAAATTTATCGGCTAATTGTAAAGTGGTCACTTCTTGACCGCGCTCATCTAAGGCGATGCAATAATCTTTGCCTATTGCATCTAAGATACGTTTTGCTTCAATGAGTTGGATGTTTTCTGTGCTGTTGCCAGCGGCACGTTTTTCGGGCTTGATGTCGATAATTTCAACAGAGGCTTCACGCGGCATGCGCTTGGTGTATTCAGCGCAGGCGGTTTCGACCCAAGCTGGCATTTTGTGACCGACAGAGATAATACGCAGTTTCAAATATTAACCTTTCAGCAGTCACTTCGCAGGGTAATATTTTTATATCACCTTACTGGTTTTGACGCTTTGCTATTTTTATTAAAATAATTGTATTAATAAGACCGTATTAATCTTCGCCGTTATCTAAAGGGTTTAAATTGTCAGGCTTAATATGGCCGCGACGGTTTTCTGCTTCGCCCCATAATTGCTCAAGATTATAATAAGCACGCGTTGTTGGCACCATAATGTGTACAACAATATCGTCTAGATCGACTAATACCCACTCGCCTTCTTTTTCGCCTTCAGTGCCGCGGATATGGTAGCCTTTTTCTTTTAGCTTTTCACGCACGTTATCTGCCACAGCTTTGGCTTGGCGGCTTGATGTTGCAGAAGCAACAATCATATAACTCGTCATGCTGGTAAGCTTGCGCACATCCATCACGGTGATATCAAAGCCTTTAATATCTTCAATTGCATCAACTACTGCAAGTTTCATCGCCTCTAAATAGGTGGCGTCTGATTTTGCTACATTTAAATCTTTTGTCATTTAAGCGGCCTGTACTGGAATTTTATTGCGTTGAGATTGTATGCGGTTCTGTTCGTCCACATACACAAGTTGCGGGCTGAAACTTTCTAGTTCAGCCTCTGAATATTGGGCATAGCTAGCAATAATTAAAATATCGTGCGGTGCAGCTTTATGGGCAGCCGCGCCATTAACAGAGATAATGCCTGAATTGCGCTCGCCAAGGATGGCGTAAGTGCTAAAACGCTCGCCATTATTCACATTGTAAATGTGAATTTTCTCGTACTCACTAATATTAGCCGCTTCAAGCAAGGCCTCATCAATAGCACAACTACCCTCGTAATGTAACTCTGAGTGCGTTACATGTACGCGGTGCAACTTAGATTTGAGCATGGTTCTTTGCATGTGCTTAAGCGTTTTCCAAAAGGGACTGCATTATAGTCTTTTCAAACACTTAGCGCAAAAATTCAATATTATCAATCAGTCGCGTGTTGCCTAACTTGGCCGCAGCAAGCACCACCAAATGGCTATCGCTACCATTCGCGCGGCTTAGCGTGATTGCTGATCTAATTGAAATATAATCGACCATCCAGCCTTGCTCATTAAGCGTTGCGCCGGCTTCTTGTTCCAATCTATCAAATTCAGCATGGCCAGCTTTTAGTTTTACCACTATATTCTGCAAAATAGCATTTAATTGACTGGCTTGTTGGCGTTGCTCTTTAGTTAAATAGCCATTGCGTGAGCTCATAGCCAAGCCGCTAGCCTCACGCACCGTTTCGCCGGCAATGATTTGTATTGGCAAATTAAACTGCTTCACTAGCTGTTTAATGACAAATAATTGCTGGAAATCTTTTTGGCCGAATACTGCAGTGGCTCGTTGTACGCCATTCAAAAATACCATGTTGAATAGTTTTAACACCACAGTAGCCACGCCAGAAAAATGTCCTAGGCGAGTAGTGCCACAAAGCTCATTGGCGACGCTTGGCAGTGCGATGCTCATCGTTTGGTTTAGATTCACGCCATCAAAGTCTGGATACATTTCCAATACTGTTGGCGTGAAAACAATGCTAGCGCCTGCGGCTTTAAGCTTTTCACAATCTGCTTGTAAGGTGCGTGGATAGCTGGCTAAATCTTCATTGGCGCCAAATTGTAAGGGGTTTACAAAAATGCTTACCACCACACATTCCGCCTTTTGTTTGGCCAAAGAGACTAAGTGAATATGGCCAGCATGCAGATTGCCCATGGTTGGTACAAAGGCAATGTTTTCTTGATTTTTTAATGCAAGTCTTAAGGCGGAAACAGTGTTGATTATTTGCATCGGTGTTTGTTTAATATGTGTTTATTTACAATAGATATATGTGTGATTAGTAACTATGTTCAATAGCAGGAAAACTTTTATTTTTTACCGCAGCCACATAAGCTTCAACTGCCGCTTGTATGCTCGCGTTGCCGTTAATTGAGCACTCTTTTAGAAAATTATGCACAAAACGTGGCGTTTTAAAATCTCTGGTTGATTTGCCTGCGACGCCAGTATAAATCCCCAGTAAATCTTGCAACACCAACACTTGTCCGCTACAGTCCACTCCGGCACCTATGCCGATAGTGGGTGCTGATATATTTGCCGTAATTGCTTTGGCTAATGCCGCGGGTACCATTTCTAGCAACACGAAGCTGGCGCCAGCCTCACTCATTGCGATAGCATCAGCCATGATTCTCGCTGCACTTTCGTCGGTTTTACCTTGAATTTTATAGCCACCCAACTGGTTCACTGATTGCGGTGTAAAACCCAAGTGCGCGGAGACTGGAATGCCGCGCTCAACCAAATAACGTGCGGTTTCTACCCGATGACCGCCGCCTTCAAACTTGACAATATGTGCGCCAGATTTAATTAACCACAGTGCATTTTTATAAGCCGCTTCATTATCGTGCTCGTAACTGCCTAGCGGCATGTCCGCCATAATTAGGGTATTTGGCGCACCGGCCGCAACGCTTTTGGTGTGATAAGTCATGTGGTGCATGCTTACATTTAAGGTGTTTTCTGCGCCTTGCATTACCATGCCTAAGGAGTCGCCGACTAATAAAATATCTACACCAGCCAATTCCATTAGCTTTGCAAAGCTTGAATCATAGCAAGTGAGCATAGCAATTTTTTCGCCAGCGAGTGCTTTATAGGTAAGTTCGGATAATGTCATGACTAGATGTAAGGCTTGTGATTAATCAAAATTCGGGTTAAAAAATTCGCGCTGACCTTTAAACTGCAAAATTCTATTAATCAGTAAATCTAAAGCCCCTTCATTTTTTAATATATTGAGCTTTTCGTTATTCACAATCAGTACTGGCGATTCATCGTAATTGTGAAAGAACTCACTATAGGCATTGGCTAGGCGCTCGACATATTCACGTGGAATATCTTGCTCATAACTCACTTTTCTGTCTTCAATTCGCTCGACTAGTGCGTCTAGTGGGGTCTGTAGATAAATCACTAGATCTGGCTTAGTCGCCGTTACATGCAGGTGTTGGTAGATTTGATGATACAAAGCATATTCTTCATCATCTAAATTTAGTCTGGCAAATATCGGATCTTTTTCTAAGAAAAAATCAGCCACAATGGGTCTAGCAAACATATCACGCTGACTTAAAGCTTTAATTTGGTTGGCACGTTGAAACAAAAAGAATAGTTGCGTAGGTAAAGCGTAGCGTTGTGCATCTTGATAAAAGCGCGGCAAAAACGGATTGTCCTCAGCTTTCTCTGACAAATAATCGACCGGAAACTTACTGGCTAGCATTTTAGCCAGCGTGGTTTTTCCACAGCCAATAGGACCTTCAATGACGATATAGGGAAACTTAGTGAAAATGCTCATGCGACTTTTACCTGTAATATTTTGGGTCTGTATCTAATGTTAGTAATCGAGCTAAGCCGATAGTTTATTTACGCCAGAAAATTGATTGCTTTGTATTAATTCTGCTATTTTGCCATGATTTACTAATGATAAATGCGGTGCAATTTCAAATAACGGCAATAAAACAAAGCCACGCGTATGCATACGCGGGTGTGGCAGTGTTAGTTTTGCAGTATTCAAAATAACATTCTCATATAGCAATAAATCACAATCCAACACACGCGGTGCATTGGGGTAAGGCCGCTCGCGTCCGGCATTGTTTTCAATTTCAAGCAGCGCATCTAATAAGTCCAGCGGCGTCAAGTCTGTTTCAATAGCCACTACCGCATTAATGAAATCGGGCACTTGACTTATTTGATCGGCCTCATAACCAACCGGCGCGGTCTGATATAAAGAAGATACTTGGCATACGCGTGTATGTGGAATGCTCGCCAAGGCAGCCATTGCATTTTTTACTTGCTGAATAGGGTCGAGTAAATTACTGCCTAAGGCAACAAAAGCTTGATGCATAAATGATTTATTCAGAATCACTAACGCTAATTACACCTGAGCTAGCTGAGCCAACTTTTTTGCGACTTCTTTTCCTACGTTTTTTAGGTGCAGTGTCGGCTTGCAGCATTGCTACTCGCTCGTCACCTTCGGCATTGGCAAAAGCCGTCCACCATTCACCAATTTCCATCGGCAATTCGCCTGATTCGCAACGCAGTAATAAAAAGTCATAGCCTGCTCGATAGCGTGGGTGCGTTAATAGGCCAAAAGGTCGTTTGCCGGCACGTTGTTCAAAGCGTGGCTGTAGCCCCCAAATTTCTTTCATTGTGGCTGTATAGCGATTATGAATGGCCAATTTTTCAGCTTGAATGGCAATTACTTCTGTCATTGCCATGTGTAAAGCGGGAATTGCATGATGACCTTCTGCCTGAAATGTTTCCCAAGCGGCTAACATTTCATGCCAAAGTAAGGTGGCGAATAAAAAGCTCGGATTAGCCGTTTTCCCAGATAAAATTCGGTCATCGGTATTTTGCAAAGCCAGCATAACAAAGCGCTCGCCCATCGGCTGTTCTAACACTACATCCAGCATTGGTAATAAGCCGTGGTGTAAATGCTGTTCGCGTAAGGCGCTCACGCTTTCAATGGCGTGGCCGGATAAAAACAACTTAAGCATTTCGTCAAATAAGCGGCTAGGCGGCACATCTTGCAATAAATCTGCCATTTTTGCGATAGGCGCTTGGGTGCCAGCTTCAATTTTCAATCCCAATTTTGCTGATAAGCGCACCGCCCGCAACATGCGAACAGGATCTTCGGCATAGCGCGTTTCTGGTTTGCCTATCATGCGCAAAACACCGGCTTGTATGTCGGCATAACCCTTATGAAAATCCAACACTTCTTGACTAGAAGGGTCGTAATATAAGGCGTTTGCAGTAAAGTCTCGGCGAACAGAGTCGTCGAGAATTGAGCCGAAAACATTGTCGCGAATAATGCGGCCTGAGTCTGCCACTTTAGAATCACCATCAGTTTCTAGATGGCTACCGCGAAAGGTTGAAACCTCTATTGTTTCATCACCAAATAATACGTGTACTAATCTAAAGCGGCGACCAATAATACGTGAGCGTCTAAATACGCGATTTACTTCTTCAGGCGTAGCATTTGTCGCTACATCAAAGTCTTTAGGAATACGTTTGAGCAATAAATCTCGTACCGCACCGCCAACAATGTAAGCTTCAAAGCCCGCTTTTTGTAAACCATCAATAGTTTTGTGCGCGCCACTGCTTAATAGTGTGCGATCTATTTTATGGGTTTTATGCGAGATAGTGAGTGCCGCACTTTTACTGGTTTGGTGCTGATTCAGCTCAGTATTTTTACGAGATGTCTTTTTAGTCGCAAGTATCGGCCGATTTGACTTGGCCTGCTGAGGCTTGCTAGCATCAGGTTTAATGTTCTTAGGTTTGAAAATTCTATCTAGCAGTTTTTTAATCATAGCCAAATTATAAAGCATAGCCGCTAGATTGTGATTTTACATTTAAGCTAAGCATGTTCATTTTTCCATAAAACATCACTCACGCCGGCTTCTTTATTAATAGTGCGACACAAGACAAATAATAAATCAGATAAGCGGTTTAAATATTGCAGTGAAATATCTGTCACTTTTTCATTCCGATGCAACTCAACCAATTTACGTTCTGCGCGACGACAAACGGTGCGCGCCAAATGGCAATAAGCCGCGGCTTTAGTGCCGCCGGGTAAAATAAATTCTTTGAGTGGCGGTAAATTTTCATTCAATGAATCAATCACTTGCTCCAAATCATCAATGCGAGATTGCTGTAAAATCACATAGCCAGGAATACAAATCTCTCCACCTACATTGAATAAATCATGCTGAATTTGTGTTAGCGTAACGGCTAAAGTATCTGGCATGTTTTCCGTCATCATAATACCAATGACAGAGTTCAACTCGTCTACATCCCCCATCGCTTCTACGCGTAAACTATCCTTATTAATGCGGCTACCATCGCCCAAACCTGTGGTGCCATCATCGCCGGTGCGTGTGTAAATTTTGCTTAATCGGTTGCCCATTTTCGTTCCTTTTACTAAATTTTCTAGCGGTTTAATGTACTAATGAAGCCCTTGCTGGCTTACTAGTGCAATCGTTTATAATACGAGTATTGTAACTGATGCCGACACTGCTATGAATTTTCAAACGACTCAGCCTAATGAAAGACCAATCGCCGTGTTTGATTCAGGCGTGGGCGGCATTTCTGTTTTAAAGCATATTCACGCCTTATTACCAAACGAGCAGTTGCTTTATGTGGCAGATAGCAAATATGCTCCATATGGCAACAAAACTGCTCAAGAAATTCAATCGCGTTGCTTTGAAATAGCCGATTTCTTAATTGCCAAAAATGCCAAAGCCCTAGTAGTGGCTTGTAATACCGCTACTGCCGCCGCGATTGATGAAATGCGCTTGCGTTATAATCTGCCAATAATCGGTATGGAACCTGCCCTTAAGCCGGCCGCGGCGGCCACTAAAAATGGCATTATTGGTGTACTAGCCACGACTGGTACACTCAAAAGTGCACAGTTTGCCGCACTACTAGAAAGTTATGGCCGCAATGTAGAAGTGGTGACGCAAGCCTGTGTCGGTTTGGTGGAATGTATAGAGCGTGGCGAGTTACATACCCGCAATACCAAAAGTTTAATTAAACAATACTGTGCGCCATTGCTGGCTGAAAGTGCAGATACTATCGTACTTGGTTGCACGCATTATCCATTTGTACGCGATGTCATTGCAGAGATTGTTGGCAAAGAAGTTGTTCTGATTGATACTGGTGCGGCGGTGGCGAATCAGCTCAAACATCGTTTGGAGCTGGAGAATATGCAATCCGCGCAGCTACAAGATGCTTTACCCAAAAAACCTAAAGTACAATTTTGGACGAATAGTAGCGCGGACAATGCCAAGCAGGTGATTAGTCAGTTATGGGGTGAAAGTGCTGATGTGTTGGTTTTTTAGGGCTAAAGTCTTACAAAGAATAATAATTTAAAACACTCTAACCAAAAAGTAATCGTATTGATCACTCTACGCAAACGATTAACATGCCACCTGATCAATTAACGCCATATGCGCTATATAGCCAGAACGTGTTTCACCCGCTGATTTAGCTTTAGAATCTAATCTGGCCAAAATTCTTTTTGGTAAGCTGATGTTAACTCGTTCTATATCGTCTGATAAAAGTGCCGGATCAATTTCAACAATAGCCCAAATCCAATTTTTAAATTCGGGGTTATTTTGTAGTGAGGTAATAGTACTTGGTTTTGGTACAGTAGAGCCTTGATCTAAAGCTGTTTCAATCCATAATTCAATTGCTTCTTTCGCATTATCGATGGCTTCATCAATTCCACTATCAGCAGCTGAGAAACAACCTGGCAAGTCTGGCACTACAACGCCCCAAGCAGTTTTGTCGTCACCTGATTCTATCGCGATAGGATATTTCATCTTATGCTCCTTATTTCAATCCAGCTTGTTTTAGTAATTTCTGTACCAGTCCAATTCCTAAATCTTTTTTAGGGTGCGGTACACTTATATGCCCAGCTTTTATTGGATGAGTGAATACATGGTGTGAGCCTCTTGAGCCTCTAAGTATCCATCCATCTTTTTCTAGCTTGGAAATAAGTTCTTTACTATTCATGCAGGCATTATACACACCATACACATTTAAGGATTGTTTAATTTTTACAGCAGAGTGATTTTGAAAGAAGAATTAATGGTGCCCAACCACTTCACCCGCTTTAAGTTTGTATTGAGTGCCGCAATATGGGCAGGCTACATGACCAGTTTTAGCCACATCTAAAAAAACGCGTGGATGCGATGACCATAGCGCTACCGCATCTGTTGGGCAGTGAAGTGGTAAGTCTTTTGCTGAGACTTCAATTTCATTCGAGGTGGACATTTTGTTTGCGCTTTAAAAATTAATCAACGTTAAAGTAATGACTGCCATTCCAGCACGGGCTGAAATGGCAACGCTATTTATACTAAGGTTAACCAATCGGCATGTTGTGGCGATTTACCGGTCACTGCATCAAAGTACATTTTTTGCAATTGTTTGGTAATCGGGCCAGCGGTGCCTTCGCCAATATTACGGCGATCTAACTCGCGAATCGGTGTTACTTCCGCGGCGGTGCCAGTAAAAAAGGCTTCATCGGCTGAATATACTTCATCACGGGTGATGCGTTTTTCAATGACGGTTAAGCCGATTTCTGCAGCTAATTGCAAAATGGTATCACGAGTAATGCCTTCTAGCGCGCTGGTTAGGTCTGGCGTATATAGTTTGCCGTTGCGAATAATAAATACGTTTTCGCCTGAGCCTTCAGCCACAAACCCGTCTACATCTAATAATAAAGCTTCATCGTAGCCATCTAACGCAGCTTCTTGGTGCGCTAAAATGCTGTTCATGTAGTTGCCGTTGGCTTTGGCTTTACACATGGTGATGTTCACATGGTGACGTGAGAATGAAGAAGTTTTGACACGAATGCCGTTATCTAAAGCTTCTTGGCCCATGTATGCGCCCCATTTCCAAGCGGCAACAATCACATGTGTAGAGAGCGTTTTGGCAGAAATGCCCATCGCTTCAGCACCGTAAAAACACATAGGGCGCATGTAAGCAGATTCTAGATTGTTTTCACGCACTGCTGCTTTTTGCGCTTCCATCATTTCTTCTTTGCTGAAAGGCATTTTCATTTGCAAAATGTGCGCGCTGCGAAACAGGCGATCGGTATGTTCTTTTAGGCGGAAAATGGCTGTACCTTTGTCCGTTTTGTAAGCACGCACACCTTCAAAAACACCCATGCCGTAATGCAAAGTGTGTGTGAGAACGTGGGTTGTAGCATCGCGCCAGTTAACCATTTTTCCGTCGTACCAAATTACGCCGTCGCGGTCTGCCATTGAGGTTGGAATTGCCATCTTGCTGCCTTATTGAACGAATTTTGTAAAAGCAATATTGTAAACGAGTGTGGGCTTGCTTTGCAGCTAATTATGTATTTTTCCTATAAATTTATCTTGCAAGGTATTGAATTTACAGGTGTCATTGAAAAAATGATAAGCATGTTAGAATAATTCCTAATGATTAGCTGCTTAATTCATTATTAATCACCCATGTAGTCAAAAATAAAGTCACTCAGGAAAGTAGCAATGAAACATTTATTTCCAAAAATTGGAATTGTATTATTACTGTGCTTTTTAGCCGCATGTAAACCTGCTAGCGAAACAGGAAAATTAGTCGCCACTGATATAACAGGTGCAGACTTTGGGCAAACTTTGAGCCTGATTGACCACACTGGAAAGCCTCGCACATTGGCCGATTTTAAGGGTAAAGCCGTCGCTTTGTTCTTTGGCTACACACACTGCCCTGATGTTTGTCCGACGACGATGGCGGATATGAAAAAAACCATGAAATTATTGGGATCACGCGCGGATGAACTACAGGTATTATTTGTAACCTTAGACCCAGAACGCGATACGCAAGAAGTACTGGCGCAATTTGTACCGTCATTTGATGCGCGATTTATTGGCTTACGTGGCTCAGTAGAAGAAGTTGCCGCCACTGCCAAGGCCTTTAAAATATTCTCCAGCAAAGTACAATCTGAAGGCCGCAGTGCTTACACTATAGATCACAGTGCCGGCATGTATATATTTGATAAGGCTGGGAAAATTAGGCTGTATATCGATTATGGCGAAAAGCCGCAAGATATGGCAAATGACATTAAGTCAGTGCTATAAAGTTTGTTTACATGAGATGTAATTTAGGCGACCAAGCTTTAAGATCTTTTTCTGCCAGTTTATAATCCGGATAAATACTGGCGACCACTGCCCAAAATTTGGCTGAATGGTTCATTTCAATAAGATGCGCTAGCTCATGGCAAACCACATAATTGATAATATGCGGTGGCGCTTGTAGTAGGCGCCAATTAAGCCGAATCTCTTTTCGATTATTGCAGCTACCCCAGCGTGATTTTGCATTGGATAACGTTAGCGAAGTAAAACTCACGCCTAATTTATTGGAAAATATTTCCAATCGCCGCGCAAAGTCTGTCAGCGCCTGTTTTTTATACCATTGCACAACTTTTCGCTCTACGGCTGTTGCATCCTCATGATTTGGCATGGCTAATTGTAGTAAGCCAAATTCATATTCAACAGCGCGTGAGCGGTTATCAAAACTAAGCGCTAAGGTAATTTGATTGCCTAATAAAAATAATTGCTCGCTGTCCTGCCATTGCAAGGCGGGGACTTGGTTGGCAATTCTTGCCTCTAGTTTTTTAATTATCCAATCAGCCTTTAGCAGCAAAATACTTTCAATATGTGCTTGGCTAATACGCTTAGGGGCGTGAATAATTAAGCCGGTTGCGCTGATTTTTAGTCCAACGGTGCGCCTAGTGCGGCGTTCTAGCTGATAATGTATTGCATCGCCAGAAGGTAAAATAAGCGTGTGCGTCATGCGTTGTCGGCTTTAACTATGCGCCTAGCAAAACCGTTTCAGCGTTAATCCAAGCCTCAACTTGCGTATTCACCGCATCGGGCTTTAAGTGACTACAATCGATAGGCTGACCAATGCTGACGGTAATCACGCCCGGGCGTTTTAGCATGGTATTTTTAGCCCAATGCAGGCCAGCATTATGCGCTACAGGTAAGGCGATGGCTTTTGTACCGCTGGCAAGCCAAGCGCCGCCAATGTGGAATTTACTCTTTTTATGCGGGGCAATGCGCGTACCTTCAGGAAAAACCACCACCCATAAGCCACTGGCCAAACGCTCTTTTCCTAGCTTCACTAATTGCTTTAACGCTTCACGCCCGGCGCTGCGGTTAATGGCAATAGGCGAAGTCATGGCTAATCCCCAGCCAAAAAATGGTATCCATAATAACTCGCGCTTCATTACATAGACTTGTGCAGGAAATATCAGTTGAAACGCCAGTGTTTCCCAAGCTGATTGATGTTTAGCTAGAATCACGCAAGGCGTAGTGGGGATGTTTTCCAAGCCCTTTATCACGTAGCTAATATTACAGGTGATGCGTAGCCACCATAGCATGCTGCGAGCCCATAAACTAATAATTTGATTGCGTTTGATGCGCGAAAATGGAAAGGTCAATAGCGCCAATAATGAAAAAATTGGCGTAAATAGCCATTGGCCTATGGTGAAAATAAGAGAGCGTAGCGTTAGCATGGATTTAGTGTAGGTTTAATGTTGGATGACTTGTTGTCTCAAGCGGCTTAATTGTTTCTATCATCTTGGGCAATAATACGTTGCACAGCTTCGCTTAAGTCAGCGCATATCCAAGTGTTGGCAGGTAAGGCTTGATCTGCATTTTTAGAAGCATCTAGCGTCACTTGACCTTTGCCAGTCAGTACTAAAATTGGCTGGCAGCCAGCTTTTTCAAAAGCTTGTAAGTCACGTAAAGCATCACCCACGGCGGCTACTTGATTTAACTCTACTGAAAAGCGCTTGCCTATTTCCTTGATCATGCCAGTCTTAGGTTTACGGCAATCGCAATTTTCTTCTGCTGAATGTGGGCAGTAAAATATAGCATCAATACGGCCACCTAATTGCGCAACTTCGCGGTGCATTTTGTCGTGAATGCTATTGAGCGTCACCATATCAAACAAGCCGCGACTCACGCCAGATTGATTGGTAGCTACCGCCACTCTAAAGCCAGATTGATTCAGTAAAGCAATCGCCTCTAGGCTGCCGGCAATCGGAATCCACTCGTTTGGATTTTTAATGAAATTGGCAGAATCTTGGTTGATAACACCGTCACGATCTAAAATCACTAATTTCATGGCGCTTCCTTGATTGTCAGACTAACTAGCTAAGTAACTAGCTATTTTTCTTAACTTGCTAACTTGGATAAATCTGCAACGCGGTTCATGGCTTGATGCAAAGTGGCCAGTAAACCTAGGCGGTTGGCTTTAAGTGCGACATCTTCGGCATTCACCATTACGTTATCAAAGAACGCATCGACTGGCGCTTTTAAGGCGGCGAGTGATTTAAGTGAAGTCGTATAATCGCCATTTTCAAATGCACTATCTGCAACAGGTTTCACTTGGCTGAGCGCTTCATTTAAAGCTATTTCAGCAGGCTCTTGCAATAAGTTAGGGTTTACTTCGGCTTTTACTTCGCCTTCCACTTTCTTAAGAATATTGCCTACGCGCTTGTTAGCTGCGGCCAGCGCTGGCGCTTCTGCTAAGCTGGCAAAGGCTCGTACTGCCGCCAAACGCAGTGGAATTTCACTCAATAATTCTGGGTTAAGTGACAGCACCGCATCTACTTCTTGTGGGCTTGCGCCTTGTTCGCGTAAGTTAACGCTTAAGCGGTCAAAGCAGAATTCTTTAATAGATGAAACAACGCTGGCTTGGTCGCTAACTTCAGCATCAAACTCTTTAAGTACAGCAAGAATAAGATCGTCAAATTTAAGCGGAAACTTGCTTTCAATCAACATACGAATAATGCCCAAGGATTGACGACGCAGACCAAACGGATCTTTATCGCCCGTTGGTTTTTCACCTATGCTAAATAAACCAACTAAGGTTTCAAGTTTATCCGCCAGCGCCACCACAATGCCTACTTGGCTACGTGGCAACTCATCACCGGCAAAACGTGGTTTGTAATGGTCTTCAATGGCAAAGGCAATGTTATCGGCTAAGCCTTCATGCTGCGCATAATAGCGACCCATAATACCTTGCAATTCAGGAAACTCACCAACCATGTCGGTAGGAAGATCGGTTTTCGCCAACATTGCTGCCACATCAGCTTGAGCCATTAATGCAGTATCGTTCAACGCATTTGCGATTAATCGCGCAATCGCCCTTACTCGGTTTGTACGCTTACCTTGTGAACCCAATTTATTGTGATAAACCACTTTATCTAAGCTACTCAAACGGCTTTCTAAAGTCTTTTTACGGTCTTGATCAAAGAAGAATTTAGCATCGGCGAGGCGAGGGCGTACCACACGCTCATTACCGCCAATGACGTCACTGGCATCAGCTGGATTAATATTAGAAACGATCAAAAATTTATTAGTTAACTTGCCGTCAGCATCGAGTAACGGAAAGTATTTTTGATTGGCCTTCATAGTCAAAATCAAACATTCTTGCGGTACTTCTAAATAGATTTCTTCAAACTGGCCTAGCAATACATTCGGGCGTTCAACCAGCGCCGTCACTTCATCTAGCAAGGCTTCATCATCAATCGGTTTAAGATTTTGTTTCGCTGCTGCAGTATTTAGCTGGCGTTCAATCTCAGTACGACGCTCGTTAAAACTAGCAATGACTGCGCCTTGATTTTTTAGCTGCTCTGCATAAGTATCGGCATTTTTGAGTACTACCGGCGAAATCAAAGCTTCAAAGCGGTGGCCTTGGGTTTGATTGCTGGCGCTTAAGCCTAAGGCTGTAATCGCAATGACATCACTACCATGCAAAGCGACTAAACCATGCACCGGGCGCACAAAATTGACGCTAGTCCAACCATCGGCTAATTGATAAGTCATTACTTTTGGAATAGGCAGCTTAGTAATCGCCTCATTAAGCGCAATTTGTAAGCCATCTTTAAGTGCTACGCCTTTTTGCGTCACATCTAAAAACAAAGCTTCATTCTTGCCATCCGCTTGTTTAGATAGTTGCGCTACTGCAGATTCATCTAAGCCGAACCCATTTAGCCGTTTGATTAACGCAGGTGTGGCGTTGCCGCTAGCATCTAAACCCACACTGACCGGCATGAGCTTTTGAGTGATGACTTTATCTGCCGCTTCGGCCAGCACTTCGGCCACATGCACGGCTAAACGGCGCGGTGAAGCAAAGTCTGTCACTGCTGCATTTTGCCCTGCTAAGCCTTGTGCTTTAAGTGAATCGGCCAATAATTGTGCAAATGCCTCGCCTAGCTTTTTAAGTGCTTTTGGCGGTAGTTCTTCAACAAATAATTCTACTAATAAATTTTTATCTGACATTTCTTTAGTCCATCATTCCCGTGTAAACAGGAATCTATTTGATTAAATCCGACTTAATTCCTGCTTAACTAGGAACGACGGACGGCTAATTAGGCGACTTTTTTCGCTAACAATTCCAGTACTTCACCGGCATGTTCTTTATTTGCCATTGGAAAGCCTAGTCGTGCACGGCTTTCTAAGTAACTTGCCGCGACAGCACGGGCTAAATTGCGAATGCGACCAATATAACTGGCACGTTCGGTGACGCTAATTGCGCCACGCGCATCTAGTAAGTTAAAGGTGTGCGCCGCTTTAAGTACTTGTTCGTAAGCGGGTAATGAAAGCTGATTTTCAACTAAATGTTGCGCTTGTTTTTCATGGGCGTTAAATGCGGTGAACAAAAATTCAGCATCAGAATGTTCAAAGTTATAAGTGCTTTGTTCTTTTTCGTTTTGCAGGTAAACGTCGCCGTAGCTTAAGCCGTCTGTCCAAGTCAAATCGTAAACGTTATCTACGCCTTGCAAGTACATGGCTAAACGCTCTAAACCGTAAGTGATTTCGCCGGTAATTGGTTTGCAGTTAATGCCACCGACTTGCTGAAAGTAAGTAAATTGTGTGACTTCCATGCCATTCAGCCAAACTTCCCAGCCTAAGCCCCAAGCGCCTAGCGTCGGGTTTTCCCAGTCATCTTCTACAAAGCGGATGTCATTTTTTTTCAAATCAAAGCCAAGCGCTTCCAATGAGCCTAAATATAGCTCAAGAATGTTAGCCGGCGCTGGCTTTAACACGACTTGAAATTGATAATAATGTTGTAAGCGATTTGGGTTTTCGCCATAGCGACCATCTTTAGGGCGGCGGCTAGGTTGTACATAAGCCGCTTTCCAAGGTTCTGGGCCTAGCGAACGTAGAAATGTAGCGGTGTGGCTGGTGCCGGCGCCAACTTCCATATCGTAAGATTGCAGTAAGGCGCAACCGCGTTCAGACCAGTACTTTTGTAGGGTTAAGATGATTTGCTGAAAAGTTAAAGCCATGATTCAAATCTATTTTGGGCGAAAAGTGTGATTTTACTTTGTTTTACGCTGCCTTACCAAAAAATTAGCTAAGCATTTTAACCAAGCAAGCAATCTTTGCCAGCCAACAAACATGATGCCGAGAAAACAAATCATTAAGAACAGCCAATTGCCAAATCGCACATAAGGCGTGCTGCCAGTGTAGCCTTGCGCCATAACATTAAGCGTCGTTTCGCTAAAGTGGGGTGCATGTGCCAGCACCTCACCATGTGGATTTATCATAGCGGTTGCGCCAGTATTCGTTGCGCGTAATACGGTGCGGCCGGTTTCTAAAGCCCTTGCTTGTGAAAACTGCATGTGCTGATAGGCCGCTAAAGATTTACCATACCAAGCGTCATTGCTGACATTAACCAGCAAAGTCGCTTGTGGCAACTGGCGGATTATTTCTTCACCAAAAACGTCTTCATAACAAATATTCACCGCGACTTTTTGACCGGCTATAGCTATGGGTTGCTGGTGTATGCTGCCGCGTGATAAATCACTTAGTGGCATGTTCAGCCAATCGCGGTAGATCCAGCCGAGAAGCGATTTTAAGGGAATAAATTCACCAAAGGGTACCAAGTGTGACTTACGATAGCGCGCAGATTTTGCGCTACCTAGGCTCATCATGCTGTTGAAATATTCGCCATTTTCACGCTCAACCAAGCCCATTAAAATGTCACCTTGGTTGCTTATAGCATGTTGCTGTAAGCGATTTTTCAACACTTCAGGTAGCTCGCTGGATAAAACCGGCAAAGCTGTTTCAGGCATGATGATCAGCTGAGCCGTGCTGGCTTCAGCCATGTTCAAATATTTAACTAAGGTTTGTTCAGCAATTTCTGGCGCCCACTTTAAACTTTGGGAGATATTGCCTTGCAATAATGCCACAGGAGTAGGTTCGCCCGCAGGTGCTGTCCATTCAACCATTTTCAGCACACTACCGATTACCCATATTAGTAATAAAGCTACGATAGCATTTCTGCGCCAAATTAAAGTGTGCGCTTGGTGAATAAATCGATTGGCCAGCCACAAGCCGATCAAGCTGGCGATAAATACGGTAATCAGCGAAACCCCATAAACACCAACAATAGGCATATAACCGGCCAGTGGGCTGTAAGGCACTTGGCTGTAGCCTATAGTGAGCCAAGGGAAGCCAGTGAAAATCCAACTTCTAATCCAGTCTGTCAGCGACCAAAGTATGGGGATGGCGATCATCATAGTGCGGCCTTGTTTAGCTGATAAGCTAAGGCCCGAGATCCAAATGCTTAAGGCGCCGACCGCAGCAGGAAATAAAGATAAAAATGCACATAATAGAAAAGTACAGAACCCGGCGACGAGGCTAGGCATGCCGCCAAAGTCATGCAGGCTAATATAGATCCAATAAATGCCGGCGCCAAACATGCCTAAGCCATAAATGAACCCTGCAAATGCTGCCTGTTTAGGTGTGTAGCATAAATGCCAAAAGTAAAACAGGCCGATGAGTGAGATTATGCTTGCTGGATAAAAGTAAAATGGCGCAAAACCTAACACGCTTAGCGCACCAAGTAGCAACAAGGCGAGAGGCTTAATGATTCTGTAATGGCTTAATAGTGACATGGCGTGAATTGTAGCTTGATACTGCGTGACACAACAAAAATTAACGCATAAGCCTGCTGAAATTTAACTTTCAGGATTGACGTAATCGTTGGCTAAGTTTTAATATCAAACCTGCTGCAAGAATTAGTGTTTGGGCAAGATGGCGAACAAAGCCTAATAATTTTATTTAGTGAATAATAGTATTCGGTTGAGTGTATCAAATTAATTTACAGGGAGATCTCATTATGAGCATTGCATCCGAGTTTAAAGATTTTATTTCAAAAGGCAATGTGATGGACCTCGCAGTCGGTGTCATCATTGGGGCTGCGTTTGGTAAAATAGTCGATTCATTGGTCGGTGACATTATTATGCCTATCGTAGGGAAAATTACTGGCGGAGTTGATTTTAGTAATATGTTTATCGCGCTGGCCGATATCCCCGCAGGCAATGCGAGCACTTATGCGGCACTAAAAACTGCAGGCGTGCCTATGTTGGCTTATGGCAACTTCATTACTATTTTGATCAACTTCATTATCTTAGCGTTTATTATTTTTATTATGGTAAAACAAGTTAATCGCATGAAAAAAGCAGAGGTTTCAGCGCCAGTCGCACCGCCACCGACACCAGATGATATTTTATTGTTACGTGAAATTCGAGATTCTTTGAAAAAATAGTAGCTTAACTGAATGTTTAATCAGTAGCACTATAAGAAAAGCCAGCGATTCTATCGCTGGCTTTTCTTATGTTTATTGTGCATATCCGTCGCGACGAACTAGGCAAATAAGTTTACAAATCGGCTTTACCTGCTGGCATCTCATATTTTTGACCATCGCTAGCACCTTCAGCACCGTCATTATTTAAAAATACCACTGTCACGACTTTATCGTCGATAAAATCTAACTCTGTGGTTTCATAATAAACGCCATCAACATTAGTGTTGATAAAGTGATATTGCCAAATTGATGCAACCACTTTGCTAGTCCCTTTGACTTTTACATCATCTGCTTTTGCGGGTTCACCAAACTGCGCAATGATAGTCGCTTTATCAAAACCGTTAATCGCATTAACAAAATCCTTTTCAAGGGTAGGAATTTCAGTTTGTTTGCTAGGCGTATCATCGGCCATGGCTAAGCCTGACAATAGAGTTTGTGTTAATACCAGACCCATTAAAGCTAAAAATTTCACAAAAAATTTCACAAAAGATTTCATGGTTTACCCCTAAAAATAACGACGATTAATCTAATAAATGGCTAACTTTCATCTATGAGTTCATCGCTTAAAGTTAGTTCCACGTCTAAAGTCAGTTCTACTGGATAATCTAGGTGAGAAATTTAGCGCTAGTATTTTAATTTTTAGAGGTCAATGTAGCCGCTATTTAGTCTTCGTCGGTAGAAAGCACTTGCACCATGATGCTGTGTAGTTGACGGCTGTCGGCGCGTAATACTTTTACATGCAATCCATTGAAAGTCACTTCATCATTGCGCTTGGGTAAATGGCCAAACTGATGCACTACAAGGCCGCCAATGGTTGAAAATTCTTCGTCGCTTAGCGTGGTGCCAACAATGGCATTAAAGTCATCAATTTCAGTGAGTGCTTTAACGCGATATTGACCATCGGCATTTTGAATAATATTATCTTCATCCTCGTCGTAATCGTATTCGTCTTCAATGTCGCCGACAATTTGTTCCAGCACGTCTTCGATGGTTACCATGCCAGCTACACCACCGTATTCATCAACCACAATCGCGATATGATTACGATTGCTACGAAATTCTTTAAGTAATATGTTTAGGCGTTTAGATTCTGGAATGAACACCGCCGGGCGCAACATGTCGCGCACTTCAAAGCTTTCGCCGGCGTAATAACGCAGCAAATCTTTGGCTAGCAATACACCAATCACATCATTTTTATCATCTTCAATGACAGGGAAGCGTGAATGTGCGGTTTCTATCACATGTGGGATAAAAGTTTCGGGCGGGTGAGTGATGTCGATGACATCCATTTGAGAGCGCGGAATCATAATATCCCGCACTTGCATTTCGCTTACTTGTAGCACGCCTTCTATCATGGCGAGCGAATCTGCATCCATTAAGCTATTTTCATAGGCGCCGTGTAGTAATTCTACTAGTTGCTCGCGGTCTTCAGGCTCGCGCAGTAAAAAATGACTTAAGCGTTCTAATAAACTTGGTTTTTCCGAGTCGACAGCCATTCGGCGTCCTATGTAATGAGATAAGGGTCAGCATACCCTAATTTACACACAATTGCAGTCTCTAAACTTTCCATTAACTCGGCTTGTGCTTCAATTTCGTGATCATAACCATGCAAATGCAATACACCATGCACAGTTAAATGGGCGTAATGTGCCTCAAGCGGCTTGTTTTGCGCGAGCGCTTCAGTCGCAACCACAGGCGCGCAAATGATAATGTCACCCATTAAATGCGGCTCTTCGGTTAGCGGAAAAGTCAGCACATTGGTTGCGTAATCTTTAGCGCGATACATTTTGTTTAACTCACGTCCTTCAGCTTCATCCACGATGCGAATCGTCACTTCGGTATCTACACGAATCGTCGCTTTTGCCCACTTTCTGAACTGAGCTCGCGTTGGTACATTGATTTGATTAGAGGCAATTTGTATGGCGATACTTAGTTTTAGCATGATGTGTGGCTTTAATGCGTAAGGTTATCGTTTGGAATGCAATGCGCCCATTGGAAATGAGTCCAACCGGCGCATTGCAGAATAACTACTATTTTGACTGTGTCGGGCAATCGATGTATGGATAGCGCACATGGCCGTAGCGAATGACTAAAATCGCGATGGCAATTAAGAAAATAGAGCCAGAAAGCGCGAACATGCGGAATGCGTCAATTTCAGCAACATCTAACACCAAGTAGCGCGCCAGTGCGATGATGCCGATATATAGCGGGTAGCGCACAGGTAGATTGCCAGAACCCAAATAGTGATTGAGCATAGACATCACTTCTAGATACAGAAATAACAATAGCAGATCACCGACAGTAATTGCACGTGCTAGCCAAACATGCGAAATGGCCTGAAAAACGGCAAATATAGTTGCCATAGCAATGGTAATTAGCACCGCTTGTTCAACCAGACTAAGGCCGCGTTGCATCAATCTACTAAATCTATTGGGTGTCATGTTTGTTCCTGTAATGGCAAATTAGCTTTAAATTATAACTCAGAGTGCATTTGCAACAATCGTTACGAAGTACATACAATGTTTTTAAGCTTTATTATTCAGCTCGTATTCTTCATAGGCATTTACAATTTTTTGTACTAATGGATGCCGCACTACATCGGCAGACAAAAAGTGCGTCATGGCGATGCCTTTAATGTCTTTTAAGACTTTTTGCGCCTCGACTAAACCACTTTTTTGATGTTTTTGTAAATCAATTTGCGTTACATCGCCAGTAATCACCGCTTTGGTACCAAAGCCTATGCGGGTCAAAAACATCTTCATTTGTTCTGGCGTGGTATTTTGCGCTTCATCTAAAATAATAAAGCTTTGGTTTAGTGTGCGGCCACGCATGTAAGCCAGTGGCGCGACCTCGATGGCACCGCGTTCAAACATTTTATTTATTGTGTCGTAGCCAGCTAAGTCGTATAAAGCATCATATAAAGGGCGTAAGTAAGGGTCTACTTTTTGGTTTAAATCACCCGGTAAAAAGCCTAACTTTTCGCCGGCTTCAACTGCTGGGCGAACTAATACAATCCGTTTAACGTGATCGCGAGTCATGGCATCTACGGCACTAGCAACGGCTAAATAGGTTTTTCCGGTACCAGCTGGGCCTATGCCAAAAGTAATGTCATGGTCTTGAATTTGTTGCAAATAGGCAATTTGGCGTGGTGTGCGACCATGCAGCTCCGTGCGGCGTGTCATTAACACCGGCGCATTTGAGGTGGCGACATCTTCGGGTTTTAATTTGTCTATTTCGACTAAACCTAGTTGAATTTCGTCTAGGCCAATTGGATTTTTTGCACGTACGTAAAAGTTTTCAAGCAGTTGCACGGCCAAGCGCATATTGTGTATATCGCCAGCGAACTTAAAGTTTGCGCCGCGCCTAGCGATATTCAAATCTAAAGCATCGGCAATTTGTTTGATGTTTTCATCAAGCGCGCCGCATAAATTAGCTAATTTTAAATTGTCTTCTGGGGTTAAAGTAATTTCCATATGGATAGTTTGTTGTCTTTATATAATGCTGCCGCGTAGGCGTTTTGGGTTGGTAACATCGGTAATCCGCACATTCACAAAATTACCAATTAAGTTGGCATCACCGGCAATATCCACAATGCGGTTGTTATCAGTTTTGCCAGCAAGTTCTGTGGCATCTTTCCAAGAAGCGCTTTCTATTAATACGCGCTGAACGCTGCCTAACATCGCCTCACTAATCTGTTTACCTTGCGCTTCGTTAATCGTTTGCAACTTAGTTAGGCGGGCCAATTTCGCTTCTTGTGTGGTGTCATCAGCTAAATATGAGGCTGGTGTGCCGGGGCGAGGGCTGTATAAAAAACTAAAGCTATAATCAAAACCGACGTCTTGCATGAGTTTGGCGGTGGCTTCAAATTCAGCTTCTGTTTCACCAGGAAAGCCAATAATAAAATCTGAAGTAAATGTCAGGTTTGGATTAGCAACGCGTAATTTTCGTATGGTGGATTTGAACTGCAAGCCTGTGTAATTGCGCTTCATCGCCATTAATACGCGATCTGCCCCAGCTTGCACAGGCAAATGCAGTTGCACGGCTAGTTTGGGTATATTGGCAAAGCAATCAATCAAACGTTGATTCATTTCATTCGGATGGCTAGTGGTAAAACGGATGCGCTCAATCTGTGGAATTTCGGCAATATACTCAATCATCATGGCCAAATCCGCTTCTAATCCGTTATATTCGGCGCGGTAAGCATTGACGTTTTGACCCAGTAATGTGATTTCTTTGATGCCTTGCTCAGCCAATTGCACAGCTTCGGTCAAGATAGATTCAAACGGGCGCGACACTTCTTCGCCACGGGTAAAAGGCACGACGCAAAAGCTGCAATATTTACTGCAACCTTCCATAATGCTTAAAAATGCACTGGCACCTTCCACACGCGGTGGCGGTAAATGGTCAAATTTTTCAATTTCAGGAAACGAAATATCAACTTGGGATTTGCCGCTGGTTTGGCTACTTTTAATCAAATCAGGCAAGCGGTGTAATGTTTGCGGGCCAAAGACCACGTCTACATAAGGCGCGCGTTTGATAATATTGTCGCCTTCTTGCGAGGCAACACAACCACCGACGCCAATCACTAAATTAGGATTGGCTTTTTTAAGTGGAATGAAACGGCCTAAATGACTGAATACTTTGTCTTCCGCTTTTTCGCGTACAGAACAGGTGTTGAGTAGAATGACGTCCGCATCTTCGGGCGTTAACGTTTCCACCATGCCCTCGGCCATAGCCAACATATCCGCCATGCGCGACGAGTCATACTCATTCATCTGGCAGCCAAAAGTTTTAATGAATACTTTTTTTGGCGCGTTTGAAATGACAGTGTGTGGTGTTAAATTTTCTTCAGTATGATTCAAGGTTAAGCTACAAATTGGTAAAACATAATTTTAGCGCATTTAGCCGTGAGCTTCACGCAAACTTGCTTGGCGCAAGGTAAAATAGGCAAAAACATCAGTAGGTTATAAACGCATGCAAGCACTTCCAATTTTTATGAATATTACTAACCGCCGTTGTGTGGTTATCGGTGGCGGTGAAGTTGCTTCACGCAAAGTAGCGATGTTGCTAAAAGCCAATGCGGCAATTAGCTTATATTCGCCAGATTTATGCCATGAACTACAAGCCTTGGCCGAGGCTAAACAAATTACTTATATCAAAGCTAATTTTGATACCAGTCAACTAACAGATGCCTGTTTGGTGATTGCCGCAACCGATATTGAAGCGGTCAATATAGCCGTTTCAAACGCTGCTAAAGTGCAAAATATACCGGTGAATGTGGTTGATTCTCCTGCCTTATGCACGTTTACCATGGCATCTATTGTGGAGCGATCTCCTATCGTGATTGCGATTTCTAGTGAAGGCAATGCACCGGTGCTGGCGCGTTATATTCGCACAAAAATTGAAACTATGTTGCCAACCGGTTATGGAAAAATTGCCGGTATTGCGGGTGAATTTAGAGATAAAGTGAAAGCAAAATTTGCCACTACTCAACAGCGTCGTATTTTCTGGGAAGGGGTGCTGCAAGGGCCTATTGTTGAACGTATTTTATCCGGACAAGAAGCCGCTGCTCGAAAATCGCTAGATGCATTATTGTCAGACAACGCTGAAGCTACCCATCACGGCGAAGTGTATTTAGTGGGCGGTGGTCCCGGCGACCCGGATTTATTAACCTTTAGAGCGTTACGCTTAATGCAGCAATGCGATGTTTGCGTGTACGATAAGTTGGTAAGCCCTGAAGTGATGGAGTTGGTGCGCCGCGATGCTGAATTAATTTATGTGGGTAAATCACGCGACCAACATACTTTGCCGCAAGAAGAAATTAACGACTTGTTAGCTAAATTAGCCTTGCAAGGTAAAAGGGTATTGCGCTTAAAAGGCGGAGATCCATTTATTTTTGGCCGCGGTGGTGAAGAAATTGAAACGCTGATGGAGCATGGTGTGCCGTTTCAGGTAGTGCCGGGCATTACTGCTGCAAACGGGGTTTCTAGCTACGCCGGTATTCCTTTAACGCATCGAGATTATGCACAAGCCTGTTTGTTTATTACTGGGCATCTTAAAAATGGCACCATAGATTTAGATTGGGTGGCAATGTCGCGCCCACGCCAAACCGTGGTTATTTACATGGGCTTGGTGGGTTTGGCGCAAATTTGCCAGCAGCTAATTGCGCATGGCGTGCCCTCAGACATGCCGTGTGCTGTCATTCAGCAAGGCACTACGCAGCGCCAACGGGTGGTGACTGCAACCTTGTTAGATTTGGCTGAGAAAGTGGCTGAGGCCGGCATGAAACCACCATGTTTGACTATTATTGGCGAAGTGGTGAAATTACGTGAAAAATTAAACTGGTTTGAGCCTAGTGCGAATGCGGTGAATTTGAAAGATATAGCTGACGAGTAATCGCCAGTTTTTAGCTTTGCCTTTTTAACTTCATCTTAACTCTATTTCTGCTTTTACTTTCACCAGTTAATTTTTAATTGGTAAGCTTAATCGTGCTTCTAATCCACCTTCTGGCCGGTTGATTAGCTCTAATTTTCCGCCGTGTAGTTTAGCAATCCGCTCCGCAATGGCTAAACCCAAACCGCTACCACCGGCATTGCTCCGCGCGGTATCTAAGCGCTCAAATGGGCGTAATAACTTTTCAACATGCGTTTCAGGAATGCCCGGGCCATTATCAAACACGCTAATCACAATGTGATCCGCCATAATTTTACTGGCCACCCGAACGTCTCCACGGCCATAGGCGTAGGCGTTACCGACCAAATTATCTAACAAGCGTTGCATTGCCAATGGTCTGATAGAAATGAAATAAGTGGGTGCTAATTGCACTACCAAATCACGTCCAGCGCGGGTTTGTCTATCATGCATCGCTTGCAGTAGCGTATTAATATCAATCATTTGCGTAGGCTCGCCTTCTACCCCACGCACAAAATCTAAAAATTGATTAATAATATTGTTCATGTCGCCAATATCTTCGATCATGCCATTTTTCAAACTAGCGCCGCCTTCGTCTGGCAGCATTTCTACAGCTAGGCGCAGTCTTGCCAATGGTGTACGAATATCGTGCGATACGCCAGCTAAAATCAAGGTGCGTTCTGCATCTAATTCTGCCAGCGAATCGGCCATCTTGTTAAAGGTGTTATTCACTTCGCGTAGTTCGGCAAAGCTACCCTCGGGCAGTTTTTCGGGGTGTTCGCCATTACGCAATCTGTCAGCCGCGTTCATTAACAAGCGAAGAGGGCGGTTAATACGAGCCGCGATTACATAGCCACCAGCTAGTGATAACAATAAAACTAGCGCTCCCCAGCCTAGCCACTGCCATGGGAAAGGCCGTTCTACGTGCATACGTGGAATGACTACCCAAAAGTCATCTTGGCCAATATTAAAGCTTACCCACAGACCTTGCACGCCATAGTGGTTAACCGTAATGATGGTTTCTACCCCTAGCCGCTGACGAATTTTTTCAGCCACCATGCGGATAAATGGATCCGCTGGTAATGGCTCAATTTCTTCCATAAAGTCTGCGTAGTAAATTCGCACACCTTCTTTGCCGGTAATTTCTGAGAGCAATGCCAGCCTGAGGTTATCTTGCGAGGCAATAAGCGAAGCGCGCGTATAGTTCACCACGGTTACTGCTTGCAAGGCGGTGGCTTCAGCACGTGGTTCGCGTTCAAAATACTCAAAAATCTGTAGAGATGCAAACTGACCAACTGCCAGTAATACTGCAACCAGCAGCATTCCTCTGGCGAGTAGTGTTTTGGGTAAAATGCGTAGTTTCAAGTGGTGGCTTATCTTTTATAAAGCAAATCTGATATTAGGCGAATTTGCGCTGTAAAGCGCATAGTTGGCTAGCTGAGTCATATTGAATAAATTACATGTGGTGTTTAAGTTGCTAAATAATGGAACACCAGACTTATTGATCAACTTCACCATCTGGAATAAACACGTAACCAAAGCCCCACATGGTTTGTAAATAGCGTGGATGTGCGGCATCTGGCTCAATAAGTTTGCGTAAGCGCGACACTTGCACATCAATACTACGGTCAAACACATCTAACTCACGCCCACGTGCAAGTTGCATTAGTCTGTCGCGTGACAAAGGCTGGCGTGGATGATCAGTAAACACTTTAAGCAAAGCAAATTCACCGCTAGTAATGGTAATTGCCATACCATCTTTGGTAAGTGAGCGCGTAGACGTGTTGAATATAAATTCACCGATAGTCACACTATCACTATTGATGCTCGGTGCGCTTGGTTGTAGCCGCTCGTGTCTGCGTAAGACCGCATTGATACGTGCAAGTAGTTCTCTCGGGTTAAAGGGCTTAGGCAGGTAATCGTCTGCACCCATTTCCAAGCCAATAATTCTATCTACTTCATCACCGCGAGCGGTTAGCATGATTATTGGCAACATCGTCCCTGTACCACGGATTCTACGGCAAATGGACAAGCCATCTTCGCCGGGTAACATTAAATCTAACACCATCACATCAAAAGGTTCAGCTGCAAGGGTTGCATCCATCTCTTTTGCGTCTGATACTGATTTAACGCTAAAGCCCTGTTCGGTTAGGTAGCGTTGTAATAGCTCACGTAAACGAATGTCATCATCAACGACTAATATTTTTTTTGTTTGATCTATCATGATTTAGCTTGAGTCCGCGTTTGAAATTTATTGAATAAAGTTTGATTAATTGAAATTCTTATATGCAAATTAACTTGCTGCATGATAATTTACTGAATAATTGATTAACGGAATAATTGACTAACAGATAGGTTATATTCAATTTAATTCAAACCATATTTTATATGTTACGAAGTGTAGTCTAAATTGATAAAAAAGTTAAATATTAAGCATGAAACTAAAGTTAGTTCTGTGCGTCTAAAGCATAAATAAATGAATTTATTACAATTACTTACAATTTTACAGTCAAATGAAACATTCAATTAACAATCTTACTTCATGCTTACTGACCTCAAAATGAGACAAGCAAACTTTATAAAGTTGATGCATTGAATTCAATTTCACCTAAAAATAGCCCAATATACAAGTACACACTCCTAGCTTTATGTTTAGGCCTTGGTGTATCTTTTAATGTGGCTGCTGGTGATAAAAGTACAATATTTAAAGCCCAAAACTCCAATAAATGGGTAGCGGAAGCTGATACTAGTAATGATGGTATGCAGCAAACGCTAGAGTTAAATTTTAGCCCAGAAAATCGTCAAAAATTACGTAAAGCTTTAGATGATTATGCTAAATCAATTGATCACGACCATGAGTTAATCGAAGAGCGCCGCCGCGCTATGCAAGAAAGCATAAAAATTCGCTTTTTTGATGCGGATAATGATGGTGATGGAACGATTGATCGACAAGAGGCGACTGAGCGACTTCCACAAATTGCAAGGCATTTTAGCCAAGTTGATGCCAATCAGGACAATGTGATTTCGCTTGATGAGCTTGAAGATGCGCAACTTAGAATATTAGAACGCAGAAAATCTGCAGAGATTGCTGTTGAAATAAAGAAACAACAAGATGCCGATGCTGTTACCGCTAGTAAGCGTAAGCAAGCAGCTGAAGTTGTGCGTAAACGTACGCTTTAATCCTGCCACCATAATAATGCCAGCTAGTCGCTAGGCACTAGAACTATTTTTCTCAAACTCCCCGCTTAATTCAAGCTATTCAAATTGCGCTTAATGTAATTTCCAAAAATACAATAAGACGATTGCGCCAAAAATAATCCGATACCAAGCAAACACTTTAAAGTTATGCGTGGCAACAAAGCGTAGCAACATTTTAATGACCAGCAAGGCCGATATGAAGGCGGTAATAAAGCCAACGACAAACATTGGTACATCACTTACTGATAACAGACGCCAATTTTTTAGTAAATCGTAAGCCGTTGCGGCAAACATAGTAGGAATGGCCAGAAAGAAAGAAAATTCAGTCGCTGCTTGTCTGCTAAGCCCGAACAACATGCCACCTAAAATAGTCGCTCCCGCGCGTGAAACACCCGGCACAAGGGCCAATGCTTGGGCAAAACCGATTTGCAAAGCTTGCTTAGCACTTAACGCTTCAACATTTAACGTGACTGGTGTTTTAACATTGTTTTCGATGAATAAAATGGCAAAGCCACCGACAATTAGCGCGATTGCTACAGTAATTGGTGAAAATAAATATTGCGTAATGACATGATGAAAAGCTAAGCCTAGGATAGCTAAGGGTAGGAATGCGATGAACAAATTAGCAACAAATCTCTGTGCTGATGCCTGCTTTGTCATCTGCGTTAGCGTTGTAAATAAGCGTTTTCTAAATTCATAACACACCGCTAAAATGGCGCCGAGTTGAATTACAATTTCAAAAATCTTACCTTTATCATCGTTAAAGTGTAGTAAATCACCCACAATAATTAAATGCCCAGTACTGCTAATGGGTAAAAACTCAGTTGCGCCTTCTACTAATCCAAGAAGAAATGCTTTAAGTAATAAGATCAGATCCATGTCTTTTTATTATCCGGTTTAATGTTTATATTACTGGCGATATTGCTGTTGCTTGACTACTTACAACAAAACAAAAGGGCAATTACTTGCCCTTTTTATGATTATTTTAAATTAGCTGTAAATTTCAATAAGCTACTTTAGCATGCCTAAAACGGCACTCAATAAACCAGCGCTGTTGTTACTCACTACGCCATCCGGTGTCAGTTTATCAATCACTTTAGGCAATTTCTGCGCAAGTTGCTCGCTTAATGCTTCTGCTGTCATGTTTAATTTGCTGGCCATTTCAGCAATTGTGCTGGCGCCTAAGGCACTCACAATTTGCTCTGCTGAAAGCGGCATATTTTCACCCTTAGCCACCCACGAGGCGGCCTGTTCTGCAAAGCCACTGGTGTTAAATTTTTCTAAAATGCCAGTTAAACCACCGTATTGGTTGAACATTTCCATGGCAAGCGGCACTAAATTACCTTGATCGCCAGCCATTTTACCTAATACAGACCCTGCTAAATTATCAAACAAACCCATCATTAATTCCTAGTAATTCCTAATAATTCCGACCAACATGCTATTACTAAAAGCAATATAAATGAGGAGGCTAGAAACGCTCGTCGTTACGCAAATAACGCCACATTCCAACAGGTAATTTACCTAAATTTACACTGCCAATACGAACGCGTTTTAAGCCGACTACATGCAAGCCAACCATTTCGCACATGCGGCGAATTTGGCGTTTTTTACCTTCACGCAAAACAAAGCGTAATTGATCTTCATTTTGCCAGCTCACTTTTGCCGGCTTAAGTTTTTCACCATCTAAACTTAGGCCAAAGTTAAGGCGTTTCATATCCGCATCGCTTAATTCACCCTCAACGCGCACTAAATATTCTTTCTCAACCGATGAATCTTCACCAATTAAATGGCGCGCCACACGACCATCCTGAGTTAGCACTAACATGCCGGTAGAATCAATATCTAAGCGGCCAGCAGGCGCAAGGCCATGTAAATATCTACGCTGAAATTCTTTAGCATGATGTGCATTTAAATTAGGATCATCCAGCCATTCGTTATCCGGATGCACCAGAACAATAGCAGGTTCGTAATCATCTTCAGCTTGACCGCTGACATAACCCACCGGTTTATGCAAAATAATCGTCACAGATTCAGCCTGAACCTCATGTGCATAACTACTGATAATAATTTCCGCATCGGGGTTAATGCGTGAGCCTAGCGTATCAATAATCACGCCATCCACCATTACCCAGCCATTCACAATCCATTCGTCAGCCTCGCGGCGTGAGCAAATACCCAGCTCAGCCATGCGTTTTGATAAACGTGGCAAGTCGACATTTTCACTGGTAGATTTATAAGCCGCCCGCGCCGCTGGGCCATAACTCACGGCGGTTGCATCATAACCATCACGCACTTTGCCACCACGGCGCGGCGCTTGACGGTATTGCGGCTCGTCTTTACTCGCTTTTGGTGAGGTGCGCGTATCAATGCCAGCAGGTCTCGCTTGTCTTTCTGCTGGACGTTCGCCAGAACGATCTGGATACCAAGGTTTTTCTTTTTTAAGATCAGCCGGTCTGCCATCTGCTGAATCGCCGTAATTGTTTTCTGCTGATTCGTCACGCAATTTTCCATCGTAACGGTGATTACGCTGCCCAGCTTTATTGGCCGGCGACTCTGTTGCATTAGAAGAACGCTCATTATTTCCGACTTGTGTTTCATCTCGAGCTGGCATTGCTGCTTTTGACGGCGCAACGGTACGGTCACGCTTTGTCGCATCTGTGCGACGCACCGGTGCTTTGCTGGCTTTAATCTGCGTTTCTTCAGGTTTTTTGTTTAATTTAATTGTCGTCAAAATAGTCTGTATTCGTGTGGTTTGTAAGCTATTTTACCAAAAAATCACACATGCCCCTATTGATAAAATTCTAGAGTTCTGGAATGCCACGGTTTTTTAAATATTCATAAGTTTCAGCACAAAATTCCGAACACTATCTAACGAGGCGGATAAGATTTATGTTTAAAATGCACTCGTGCAACACTTTCATTTTGATATTAAATAACATTAATACATCATCATTATTTGTCGAATATCACAAATGTAAAAAGCCAGCTTACGCTGGCTTTCTTGGAACGATATTAAGGCATTTAAACCTTCTGATAAACCTCGCTACCCTTTTTAACAAACTCGATTGATTTTTCCTGCATGCCTTTTTTAAGGGCTTCTTCATCGGTAATGTTCAAGGTGGCTGCGTAGTCACGTACATCTTGCGTAATTTTCATTGAGCAGAAATGTGGTCCGCACATTGAGCAAAAGTGCGCTTGTTTTGCGCCATCTTGCGGTAGTGTTTCGTCGTGAAATTCTTTGGCTTTTTCAGGATCTAGGCCTAGATTAAATTGGTCATCCCAGCGGAATTCAAAGCGTGCTTTTGATAAAGCATTGTCGCGGATTTGCGCTCCCGGATGGCCTTTTGCTAAGTCGGCAGCATGGGCGGCAATTTTGTATGTAATAATACCTACGCGCACATCTTCTTTATCCGGCAAGCCTAAATGCTCTTTTGGCGTCACGTAACACAACATCGCGCAGCCGTACCAACCTATCATGGCAGCACCAATACCTGAAGTAATATGGTCGTAGCCCGGTGCGATATCTGTGGTTAATGGGCCTAATGTATAGAAAGGAGCTTCACCGCAATGCTCAAGTTGCAGCTCCATGTTTTCTTTAATTAAATGCATAGGTACATGGCCCGGGCCTTCAATCATACATTGCACATCATGCTTCCAAGCAATTTGTGTTAATTCACCCAATGTTTTCAACTCGGCAAATTGTGCTTCATCGTTAGCATCATAAATTGAACCTGGACGTAAGCCATCACCTAAACTGAAGGCTACGTCATAAGCTTTCATGATTTCGCAAATGTCTTCAAAATGATCATACAAGAACGATTCTTTATGATGCGCTAAACACCATTTAGCCATAATAGAACCGCCGCGCGACACAATACCAGTCATGCGTTTTGCGGTCATTGGTATATAAGCCAAGCGCACGCCCGCATGAATCGTGAAGTAATCCACACCTTGCTCGGCTTGCTCAATTAAAGTATCGCGGAAGATTTCCCAAGTTAAATCTTCAGCCTTACCATTCACTTTTTCTAGTGCTTGGTAAATAGGCACAGTACCAATTGGCACTGGTGAATTGCGGATAATCCACTCGCGCGTTTCGTGAATATTTTTACCGGTTGATAAATCCATCACGGTATCGCCGCCCCAACGTGTACCCCAAACCATTTTTTCAACTTCTTCAGAGATAGAAGAACCCAAGGCTGAGTTACCGATGTTAGCGTTAATTTTTACCAAGAAATTACGGCCGATAATCATAGGCTCAATTTCTGGGTGATTAATGTTCACAGGAATAATGGCACGGCCTAGCGCCACTTCACTACGGACAAATTCAGGCGTAATTACTTTAGGAATATTCGCCCCAAAGTCATGGCCTTTATGCTGAGTTTGCAACAACTCGCTCATATTTTCGCGGCGTTGATTTTCGCGGATGGCAATGTATTCCATCTCAGGCGTAATAATGCCTTTACGCGCGTAATGCATTTGACTAACGTTAGCACCCGCTTTGGCTCGGCGTGGCAAACGCAATAAATTGAAACGCATTTCAGCTAATTCTGGGTCAGTTTTACGCTCAATACCAAAGGCAGAGCTCGGGCCGTCTAGTTGCTCAGTATCGTTACGCTCTTCAATCCATTTTGCACGTAAGGCTGGCAAACCATTGCGAATATCAATTTTTACCGCAGGGTCTGTGTAAGGGCCGCTCGTGTCATACACCACTACTGGTGGATTTTTTTCAGCGCCAAACATCGAAGGTGTGTCGCTTAAGCTAATTTCGCGAAAAGGTACTTGAATATCAGGGCGAGAGCCTTGAATGTAAACCTTGCGAGAATTGGCGAAGTTGACAGTGGTCGCTGGGTCAATCTCAGCAGTTTCACTCACAAACTTCGTGAGATTTTTGTTTAAAGTCTTATCGGTGGCGTTCATGGTGCGTTCCTATAATTTGATTAAACATAGGAAGCCAATACAGACGCTTTCCTACGGCGGCATTACCCGCATCAGGTTCAAAGGGTGATTCTCACTACAACCTAGAAAATGCACTAAATTGTAGACCCCTAGCAATAGCAGAAATATACGCTAAAGCGGCTATAAAACCAAGCACTTAGCTTTATAAAATGTCCTATAGATTGCATGGGTATTTATGGGTCTGAGTTTGGCAGCACATTTTAAAAATGGGCTTTTATCTTGAACCTGCTAGTAGGTGGTGTGCCAAATTCGTGCCAAGTTGTGTAAATTAAAATGCTCCAATCTCTCGAAAGGTGTGTCTTTGTTGGCCGAGTAGTGGCAACAAAAAACCCGCAATTAAGCGGGTTCTGTGTACTTCGCTGGACGTTCTCGTCCGTGAAAATGGTGGTGAAGAG
>CANCPF010000010.1 GCA_947379975.1 Methylophilaceae bacterium
TGCCTAAACTGAGTGTAGCGGCTAAAACTTCATCAAGTGCGGCTATGTGAAAGTGCTGTGACATAAAAATTAGTAGTTAGTCATATTTAAACCGCGTTAGATTGCAATTCTAGCGCGGTTTTTTTATGCTGTATCACCTTGAAATGTAAGGACTGTCTGTAATGAGAGTATCTAAATGACCACACATCTAATTTTAGGCGGGGCGCGTTCTGGCAAAAGTGCTTATGCAGAAAAATTGGCAACAGAAAGTGGCTTGCCCGTCACTTACATTGCCACCGCGAAAATTTATGATGCCGAGTTTAGCGCAAGGGTACAGCACCATAAAAACCGTCGGCCTGCCGATTGGGCGCTTATGGAAGAGCCACATTATCTTGCTGCAACACTTAGTCGCTTGGCTGCAGCAGATCAATGTTTAATTGTAGATTGCCTAACTTTATGGCTAGCCCAATGGATATGCGTAGATTGCAAGCCACCTAAAGAATCAAGCTGGCCAGCAGAGCGAGAGGCGTTATTAGCGGTGTTACCCAACTTGCCAGGCACAGTCATCTTAGTGAGCAATGAAGTCGGTATGGGCATAGTGCCGCTAGGCGAAATCAACCGTCAGTTTCAAGATGAACAAGGTCGACTAAATCAGGCGGTGGCGGCGGTTACGAACAAAGTCACTTTTGTGGCTGCTGGTTTGCCTATGCTATTAAAAAGTGCTTAAGGAAAAATTAGCCTTCTAGTGGTTTATGTTTCTTTTTAAGTCGCAATAAGCTGCCCATCACCAAAGAATAAGCCGCTGGCACCACTAACAAAGTGAGCAGGGTCGATGAGATCATGCCGCCAATAATAGCCACTGACAGTGGTTTATTGGTTTCACTGCCAGCGCCCAAGCCTAATGCGGCTGGTAATAGCGCTAAAATAATAGTCAGCGAGGTCATGACAACCGGGCGTAATCTAATCGGACAAGCTTCTTTGAGTGCGTCATTAATATTGGCACCTTGTTCTACCAGTTGGTTGGTTAAATCTACCAGTAAAATTGAGTTTTTAGCGACCAAGCCTATCAGTAAAACCAAGCCTATCATGGAATAGATATTTAGCGTGTCGCCAGAGATTAGTAGTGCGACCAATCCGCCGATGATGGCCAGTGGTTGCGCAAGCATAATAATAAATGGTTGTATGAAGGAGTTGAATTGGCTGGCAAGTACCATATAAAGCAGTACGAATGCTAACAAAAATACAAATTTTATATTGCTTAACGTTTTGCCAAATTCCTCTGCCTGACCAGTTAATTTAAGCGTGTAATCTGGCGGCACCAGTTTTGTAGCCGTCGCTTTTACTAACGCAACAGCTTCGCCTAGTGGCATATTAGGGTTAGCGTAAAAGTTAGCTGCGTATTGCAGGTCGTAGCGACCAATCACTGCCGCGCCTAACTCTTTTTTGAAGCTGGCGACTGCATCTAATCTAACCAGTTCACCTGTACTACTTCTTAAGTAAATTTTGCTTAAATCTGCGGCGTTTTGAAGTTCACCATCCAGTGCTTTTAAGCGAATATCGTAGCGCTGGCCATCGCCGGTCGCATCATTATATTTAGCTACGTTTACGCCACCAGCGTACAGTGAAACGGCTGTGGCAATATCTGTAGCGCTTAAGCCTAAATTGGCGGCCCTGGCACGGTCTATATTCATATTGAGTTGCGGTAAATCTAGCTGTACATCTAAATCAACTTTGCCCATATCTGGGTTGCTGCCCAACGCTTGTTGCATGCGTTGTGAAATACGGCCGATTTCCTGTAAGTTGGCGCCTGTCAGGTTGAACTGCAGCTTCTCTGAACGTTGCCCGCGCGCGATGGATGCCGGAGACGGTATGGCGCGTACGCCTGGAATATTATCAAACTCTTTTTTGAGCTCTTTAATTAATACTTGCTGACTTTTTGAGCGTTCGTCTTTAGCTTTTAAGCGTACATTTACATTGCCTTGATTAACTTGCCCACGTGAGCCTGAACCTATGGTGGCAAAGTAGCTCACCACTTCGTCTGAATGCTTGGCTATGGCAGCTTCAACTAATTTAAGCCGCGAATCCGTGTATTCCAAGCTTGAGCCTAATGGTGTTTTTACGTTAATGCTAAAGCTACCTTCGTCAGATTCTGGAATAAAATCTTTATCTACGTGCTTAAAAGCATAACCGCCCATCAATACCACAAAAATAAAAGTGATTATTAATACTAAGCCTCTATGGTTTAGCGTCGCGTTAAGTAATTTTTTGTAAGCATTATCTAGGTCAGCCAAACCCTTGCCGATGGAGCTATAAAATTTGTTCTCATTTTTGCTGACGGTTAAATAGCGCGAACACAGCATAGGCGTAAGCGTCAGTGAGACAAATAAAGACGCTAGCACGCCAAACGTAACCACCACGCCGAATGATTTAAAAAATTTGCCGATAATGCCATCCATAAAAATAACGGGGGCAAAAATACACACTAATGATAATGACGCAGCAATGACCGCGAAAGTCACTTCACGCGAGCCATTAAGCGCAGCGCTCATAGGATTTGGGTCTATATTTTGTCTATGGCGGTAAATGTTTTCTAGCACCACTATCGCATCATCTACGACTACGCCTATCAATAATAGTAAGGCGAGCAGCGTCATTGAGTTAAAGGTAAAGCCAGAAAAATACATTACGGCAATCGCGGCCAATAATGACACTGGAATGGCCGTTGCAACAATCAAAGTAGAACGTATGGAGCGCAGGAAAATAAACACAATTAGCGCGGCTAATAAGGTGCCTGTGAGTAAATGTTCTTTAAGCGAGCTCACTAGTTGATTGATGAAAATTGAATCGTTGGTGGAAATTTCCAACTGCATGCCGGGCGGCAAGTTTGGTCTAATGTCATTTTCAAGGCGGCGCTCAACTTCTTTGATAATAGCCACGGTATTGGCATTTGCTACTTTTACCATGCCCAATCCTACCGTTGGTTGACCATTGTAGCGCGCAACTTGGCGATTGTCGGTAATGCTATCTTCCACCGTTGCTACTTCTTTTAGACGCACCGACACACCTAATTTGTTAACAATAATGAGCTCCGCTAAGTCTTTAATGTTGTGAAATTCTAAATCTAGTTTTATTAACTGTTCGGCTTGGTTACTGACTAAAAATCCGCCCGGTAACTGCACATGCTCACGATTAAAGGCGTTAATTAAATCATTTGCCGTGAGTTTGTAAGCCGCCATACGTTCTGGCAAGATGTTGACCCGAATCACACGGTCGCGGCGTCCGCCCAGTGTCACTTCACCCACGCCATTAATCGTTTCAAATTTCTTCTTTAAGACGTTGCTAGCGTATAAATTAAGTTGCTGTATGGTGCGGTCGCCACTCAGTGCCAACCAAATAACGGCTTGAGCGTTGGTGTCTACTTTTTGTACTGTTGGTGGGTCGGTATCAGTAGGTAAGCGGCGCAGTATCTGGCTGACCTTGGCTTGTACTTCGTTATACGCAACATCGATATTTTTATCTAAGGTCAAGGTAATACTAATACTGGAAACGCCGGGAGAAGAAGATGATTGGATATGCTCAATGCCAGGCGTGGTGTTAATAGCGGCTTCAATAATGCTGGTAATACTGGCGTCAACTACATCTGGATTAGCGCCACGTAACGTGGTGTTGACCAAAATAACTGGAAAATCAATCGAAGGAATACGATCAACGCCAATGCGTTGGTACGAAATAATGCCGAAAAGAACAATGACACCTGATAGCATCCAAGCGAGAACGTGGCGGCGGATGGAAAGTTCGGGTAAGGTCATTGGTTAAGGTCTTTATTTTTAGAGCAGATTTTTAAGGCAGATCTACAAGTTTATTGGTGCTTATTTGGCAGGCTTGTTTTTTTGAGTAGCATCACCGGCCAATTTAACCAAAGCTTTGTCAGTTAAAAAGCCAGCACCATCTACGACAATAGTATCGTTTTCGTGCAAGCCTTCAGTAATTTCAACTAAACCATTTTTGCGCAAACCGGTTTTTACTTTAGTTTGATAAGCCTTGTTGTCACGCACCACATAGACGACTTCACCGGCAGGACGCAACACCACACTTTGTTCAGGCGCCATCATGGCTGCGGCTTGATCGCCTAAAATTACCGAACCTGTGACGCTGGCGCCCGGTTGCCAGCCTTGGACATCAAACACATCAGCAATCACGTCTACTGAACGGTTTCCCTCGACTATCATGGGCTTTAATTCGTGAATCACTACTTCGACTGTTTTATTGCTGGTGGGTGTACTTAGTCGTACTTTTAAGCCAGGTTTTAGCTGTGCGCCAATATGCTCAGGAAAAGGTAAATGCGCACGCAAACGGTCTTTAGCAACAATCAGTAGCATCGGATCGCCGATACGCACAAACTCACCGTCATCCACTAGTTTTTTTTCTATATTGCCGCTAGTGGGCGCGTACAGCTTAGTTTTACTACCACTATGATTAATGGTATTAACACGCGCCTCGGCACCAGCTAATTGTTCTTTTAAAACATTTTGCTGTGCTACATCATTATCGACCGCATTTTGTGAGATGAATTTTTTGTTTACTAATGCTTGGCTGCGCTCTACAGTTTTAGCTTGATTGGCTAGTTGCGCTTTAATGCGCGCCACCTCAGTTTGGGCTTCATTGCGTTGCAGATTAACGTCTGTCGCGTCTAAGGTTACGATTAACTGGCCTTTTTTCACGGCCTCGCCGGTATTTACATGTATTTTAATCACCCGCGCCGCTACTTCAGCAGACACCGTTGGATTCGTCAGCCCTTCTAGCGAGCCTATCGCTTCTTCGGTGATTTCAATGGATTGGTTTTTAACTTGGGTGACGGTAATTAAAGTTGGTTTAGGACTCTTTTTATTAGCGTCATTGCTGTCAGTAGCTTTGTCTTTAGAGCTGCAAGCCGTGACTGAGATTGCCAGTAATAGCGCTAAAAGTAATAATTTTTCTCTATACATATGTGTTTAAATTCTTTTCTTAAAGACTTTTTTACGATGAAAGTTTTTTTACTTGCGACCAATCAAAATAAGGCCCTGGATCTGTCTTCCGCACTGGGGCAATATCAGAATGCCCCACTATAGCTGTGATTGGATATTTTCTAATGAGATCAATGAGTAACATGTTTAGTGTTAGGTATTGTGCCCGCTCAAATACATCAAAGTCCGAGCCTTCTAGCTCTACTCCGACCGAGAAGTCGTTGCAACGTTCACGACCCTGCCAATTAGAAGCGCCAGCATGCCATGCGCGGTTTAAGCAAGAGACAAATTGTATGAGTTGGCCATTACGCCGAATCAAAAAATGTGCAGATACTTTTTGTGTGTGAATCTCAGTGTAAAAAGAGTGTTCGCTAGGGTTTAGTTGATTAGTGAATAATTCAACGATGCCATTGCCGCCATATTGGCCGGGTGGCAGGCTGATATTATGAATAACAATTAAGCTCAACTCATCAACTGGCCTAGCGTCAAAATTCGGTGATGCGATGACCTGTGCGTTTGTTGCAAAGCCTGCATCGTCAATAGCGTAAGATTTCATAGATGCTTATTCTATGCGAAAACAGTTGTATAAAAAAACTTCGGCCTCGAAAAACTTGTTTTCTGCAAAATCTTTAGTGATAAATTGGTTAAATATTGTGGTAATCCTATAAAATCACTGCATTAAAACATTTAAATGAATTGTCTTAAAAATTGGTATGGCAGAGATGCCAATTATTAATTAACAAGTTAATTCAGCAATTAACTTAAGGAAAAAGTTACATGGTATTTCTTCAACTATTTTTGATGTTGATCGTGATTTTAATCGCAGCTGAGGTGTTTACCAATGCACTGGAGCATTTAGGCGAGAAGCTTGGTATTTCAGAAGGCGTCACAGGTTCACTATTTGCTGCTGTGGGAACGGCGTTACCGGAAACAATGGTGCCACTACTCGCCTTGTTAGCTGGCACGCAAAATGGCGCCATTAACGAAGAAATCGGTGTAGGTTCAATCTTAGGCGCGCCATTAATGTTGGCGACGCTATCAATCTCTTTAATGGCAATTTCCGTTTGGAAGCGCCGTGGCACGCAAGGTCATTTACGTCCAGAGCGCACAGGTTTAACGCGTGACCTGAATTTTTTCATCATAGCCTTTAGTTTTGCCGCGGTTGCGATGTATGTACCGCACACATTACCCGCTATTCGTTATGCTTTAGGCGCGTGTATGGTGATGATTTACTTTATTTACGTGATGATGACGCTGAAAGCTTCAAAAGCACTGGTGGAAGATGGGCATGCGACTGAAGCTGGCGGCGATATGTTTTTGTGTAAATTAGGTTTGCCCAATAACATGATTGTGATTGTGGTCCAATTGGTTTTAGGTGTGGCCTTATTAATCGCTGGCGCTAAAGGTTTCATTAATGGCGTTGAAGCCGCAGCACATATCATAGGTATTTCAGCGTTATTATTATCTTTGTTGATTATTCCGATTGCGACAGAATTGCCAGAAAAAGTAAACAGCATTTTATGGATACGTAAAGGTAAAGACACTTTAGCCTTCGGTAATATCACTGGCGCTATGGTGTTTCAAGGTACTTTATTGCCGGCAATTGGCATTATGCTAACGCCTTGGGCGCCACGCCAAGAAGTAGTATTGGGTATCGCGATGACGATGCTCGCCGCGATTTGGCTACGTTATTTAGTGGCAAAAGGTGGACTTAAGGTCTGGCATTTGCTGGTAAATGGTGCGATGTATGTCACTTATTTAGTGCTAGTGTTAGGCTAAATAGATTCAATATCCAAAATCCACATTCAAGACTCGCTATCAATTCTATTTTTGGGCTGGTGTTATAACTATTCACTTTCTTTTTATGTGCGACTGGCTACAGTAAAAAATACCCCCAACCAAAAAAGCCTCAGATCTTGGTAAATGTACCGCACAAGTGGCGCATTGCACCATGTCTTCAATAGCATCATTTGATGCCATGTTTTCGTCAGTCTTGGGTGCTTTGAAATTGCTTAGATTGCGTTTGAATATATAAAATCCAAGCCAAATAATAAGTGCCAATAAGATTAATTTCCACATATTGTATTCTCAACGATTGAATTGGTATGATTGTATCTAAGCTTAGGCGTGATGCAAAATGTAAACCTGATATACTTTAATTTTTCCGCTAGCACATTGTTTCAAGACTTTATAAACTGCTGTAGGTGGTTTGGCGATTGGGCAAATAATTAGCTTTAGGGAAGTTTCTTATTACACATGGCAACAGCTAAAGAACTTTCAGATTTTCTCGCAGCAGTTGAGCGTCGAGCCTTTAAGCAGACGACTTATGCTGTTCGCGATGATCATGCTGCACTTGATATTGTTCAAGACGCCATGATGAAGCTTGCAACAAAATATGCGGATAAGCCGATGGTGGAGTTTCCTATGCTTTTTCAGCGTATTTTACAAAATACCATGCGTGATTATTGGCGCAGACAAAAAGTGCGTAATCTATGGACAACTTTATTGTCCTCCTTTGGCGGCAGTGCAGACGCTGGTGACGAACGAGATCCTTTAGAAACAATCGATGTGGAGGATGATAGTGATCAGCCACATGCTCAACTTGAGCGTAGCCAAACGATACAGTTGATTGAGCTCGCCATACAGAAATTACCAGCACGTCAACGAGAAGCCTTTGTGTTGCGTTATTGGGAAGATATGGATGTCGCGGAAACGGCAAAGATTATGGGTTGTTCTGATGGTAGCGTTAAAACGCACTGTTCACGCGCCGTACATGCCTTGGCGCTAACCTTAAAAAAACAAGGTCTAGATAAGCTTGGTATATCGAGCTCAATGGCAATGAATAAGGTTCTGAAAAGCTAGGGGGCTATGTTGAATACAAATGAAAATCACAAAAATAAAATGAGCGCTGAATTTTCCCCTAATATTTCAGCTGAGAATCAACTGTCTGATGCAGACCTTGCTCACTATGTAGTTGATTTGTTGGATGATCATGCACAACATTTAACCGCAGTCACAGCAAAACGTTTATTAGTAGCGCGGAATTTAGCCGTTAGTCGGTTGGCTGATAGTCAAGCAGTGCAGCCTGGCGGTAGTACCTTAGCATGGTTTGGCGGCCAGTTAGAGCGTCATCGTACTATGTTGACGGCTATTATTCTGGGCGCTATTCTATTGGCATTTTATGCGGCCCAACAGTTTGGTTTGAATGCTAATTTAGAGGAAAGTGATGCATTCTTGCTAGCATCTGATTTGCCACCAGAAGCTTATGCAGATAAAGGATTTGATACATGGTTAGTTTCAAAAAGCGACTAAAAGTAAATAGTCTAATATATTTTGGCTTATTGTTAGGCGGGCTATTTTTTAACAATTTAGCCTTAGCCGAAGATGTTAATTTAACTTGGGCGCAGTTGAGTAATGAGCAGCGTCAAGTATTAGACCCATTAGCTTCCGAGTGGGATACTTTACGCCCATGGCAACGTGAAAAAATGCTAGATATTGCTCGCGATTATCCAAAAATGAATCCCAGTAAGCAAGAATTAGTGCAAAAACGACTCAGTAATTGGAGTCGTATGACGCCTTATGAGCGCGAGAATGCTAGGAAAAAGCATCAGCAGTTCCAATTATTATCAGCAGATAAGAAAAATGAGCTCCGAAAAAAATGGATGGAATATCGAGGACTTTCAGAAGTTGAGCGTGCAAAGTTACGTGGCGAATCACCCGATACTTATACGGATGCAGACTTAAATTAAGTCGTACTGAAATTTAAAATTAGTAACCATTTAAGGCGCTTGCTCAGTATATTCATCATTAGTATCAACCTTCATCTCCACAATCATATACTATTCCTAATACCATGCAAAATAATATGGCAGTACAAAAAAAACTTCCAAGCTTAACCAAACTAGTGGCCTGCTTTATTTATGATGCGCTAGTGGTGATTGCGCTTTGTTTCGCCTGTGGATATGCTTTTCTATGGTTGGTGGGGGATGGCACTCATGGGCTCAAACGCTATGCTTTACAGCTTATTTTATTTTGTTCTGTAGGTGCTTATTTTATTTGGTGTTGGCTTAAAACTGGGCAAACTTTGGCCATGCAAACCTGGCAACTAAAGCTAGTGGACCAAAATAACCAGTTACTCTCAATAGAATTGGCGGTTGCTAGATATGTGCTTGCAAGTGTCAGCTTGATGTTATGTGGCTTAGGATTTTTGTGGGCAATATTTGATTCTAAGTCTTTGTTTTTACATGACAGATTACTGAAAACTCATATTATCTACGTTCCACGTAATAAAGCATTGTAAGCCCGGCCATTAAAAATAAAATTGTTGGTGTAATGGCGCTAAATAATGGTGACCAGTCATTGAGTAAGCCTAAGTGTACAAATACGCGATTTAAAATTTGATACGCAACACCAAGCATGATGCCGACTAATATTTTCCCGCTAGCGCCAGTACCACGCTGCTGTATGAAACCAAAAGGCAGTGCTAGTATTACCATGACCAGGCATGCCAACGGGTAAATTAATTTCCCCCAAATTGCTACTTCGTAGCGTGTTGTTTTCTGTTTATTAAGGCTCAAATGCTTGATGTAAGAATACAAATTCCATGCAGACATTCTTTCTGGTAGCACCAATAATACATTAAGCAATTCTGGGCGTATAAGCGAACGCCACTTTGCTGATCCAGATTGCTCGGTATGGGTAGTATCTTTATCAAAGTAGGTTTTTGATACGGAATTAAGGCGCCATGCATCATTTTCAAATTGGCCGCTCTTAGCGTTGCTAATAGTTTGTAGCTTAAATTTCTGATCAAATTCATAGATATGAATATTTAATAAGGTAGCGTCAGGTAGCACGTCTTCTACATTCACAAAACTATTACCATCCTTCACCCAAAGGCCAGATCTAAAGTCTTGTGCTATCACCGAGTCTGTGGCTTTTATTCGCATGCGACGTGCGGCTTTTTCACTGAAAGGCGTAATGAGTTCACCGACCAGAAAAGTCACTATGGTAAATACCAAGCCAACTTTTAATAATAAGACAGCAATATTAAATACAGACACACCGCTGACTCTTAAGACCACTAGCTCCGAGTTTCTGGCAAATTGTCCTAGGCTGACCATACATCCTATTAACACGGCAACAGGCATCACATCGTAAATATGGCCTGGTGCGCTGAGTAACACGAATAGCAGTACTTTTCCTATACCATAATTGCCTTTGCCTAAACTTTCAAGTTCTTGAATTAAGTTAAAAAATGAGAACATGGCAATTAATGCCACTGTAATCAGAAGCACATTAACAAAGACGTCTTTGAGTAGGTATCTAGAAATAATTTTCATGGTTGTATGAGTGTCGAACGAATCATTGCTTAGTAGCAAATGACTTACTTAAGTTTTTTGACCAAGATGCTGGGAAAATACGAGGGAAAATAGGTCGTTGCAATACCCTGCGGCGTAGCATGTAAATAGTTAGTCCCAAAAATATCAGATGTATCGGCCACAAGCCTATACTGGAGCTGATTTTTTCTTGAGCAATGGATGCTTGGATAATGCTTAGCGCATTGTTGTAAATGACATAAATGACTAATGCCAGCACGAAATTGGCTGAGCGGCCAGAGCGAGGGTCTAGCGCGCTTAATGGAATCGCCAGTAATACTAAAATCAGTGCGGAAATTGGAATGGCCAATCGCCATTGCAGTTCAGCACTATTGGTGCTGTTGTTATTTTCAAACAACTCACGGCTGGTTTTTGATTCTGTTGAAGGAGCATCCCGCTGCGCTTCAGTAGCTTCAACCCTGAGTGCATATTTCTCAAACTCGGTAGTCGAAAACTCTGCGCTGCCTCTAGCCCCTTGGTAGCGTCTACCGTTATGCATTTCAAGAAAGTTATCACCGTTTTCTTGCGTCACGCGGTTGCCTTGAGTAGCGACGATAATACCTATTTTTTGATGCTGAAGGGATTGTACAAATATATTTTTGACTACATTCCCTAACTCATCAAAGCTTTCTACAAAGAAAACGCGCTCTGCATTGGACGATTCTTTAAATACGCCAGGACTAATCGCGGCTAAATCGTCGCGACTCTTGAGCTGTGTGCGGTAGTCTTCTACTTTATTGGTAGCCCATGGCGTAATAAATAAGCTTAATATTAGAATGAGTAAAATAATAGGCGCAGTAAATGTCAGCACCGGCCTAATAAAACTATTAATACTTAATCCAGAGCTAAACCAAATGACCATTTCCGAGTCTCTGTACCAGCGAGTAAGCGTCATTAGTACAGATAAAAATACACTTAATGATAATAACATCGGCAGAAACCGTATCAGGTTGAAACCCAGCATGGTGGTGATGGCGTCGTTAGGCAATATGCCGTTGGCAGCAATTTGGATCAAATAGCCAGTCCGTTGTGCAATCACAATCCCCAGCAAAATGAGGAATGCACCGGCAGCAGTGGTCATGAGTTCTTGTAGGAGTGCGCGTCTAAAAAGCATATGGTTTATTTAAGATTATTTAATGACAGCTTTGAATTTAATTACAACTATGAATTACCAGTAAAACACGAGATAATTTAACTTAATATTAGCGAAGGGTACAGCAACATGGAATTTAGCATAAAAAACAGCAATCCGGAAAAACAGCTTTGCGATTGTGTCATTGTTGGCGTTTATGAATCAAGCCATTTATCAACGGCAGCGCGCATGATTGATGAGGCTGCTGCTGGTTATATTACCAGTATTCTCAAGCGTGGCGACATGGACGGAAAATTAGACTCAAGTTTAATGCTGCACAATGTGCCAGGCACCGCTAGTGAGCGCGTGTTGCTGGTCGGTTTGGGTAAGCTATCTGATTTTACTGATAAACAATATTGTAAAGCGGTGCGTGCCTCAGTGAAAGCCTTAGCAAGTAGCGGAGCTAAGGATGTTGCCAGTTTTCTAGCAGATTTATCGGTTGCTTCTTCAAATGCCAGCAATTTACCTAGCAGACGTAAAGTTGCACTAATGGCAGAGGTGATGCTGGATGCAAGTTATAAGTTTGATGCGATTAAAAAGAAGCCCGATGACTCTAAAAAAGAGTCTGCTAAAAAAGGTCTCACCTCTATTAGCGTTAATGTTGCAGACGCCAATGACATGCAAGCCGCTCAACTGGGTTTGCTCGATGGACAGGCTTTGGCTAAAGGCGTAAGTTTAGCTAAAGATTTAGGTAATCTTCCACCTAATGTCTGCACGCCAACTTATTTGGCAGAACAGGCACTGGCGATGGGTGCGAACTATGGTTTTGCGGTAGAAGTGTTAGAGCGTGATGCCCTTGAAAAATTGGGCATGGGCTCATTCTTGGGTGTGACACAAGGCAGTGAAGAGCCACCTAAATTTATTGTCATGCATCACATGAAAGGCCAGAAAGATCAAAAGCCTGTCGTGCTAGTGGGCAAAGGCATTACTTTTGATACGGGTGGTATTTCATTAAAGCCAGGTTCTGAAATGGATGAGATGAAGTACGATATGTGTGGCGCAGCCAGTGTACTCGGCACCTTTAAAACTATTGCAGAAATGGATTTAGCGCTAAATGTGATTGGCCTGATTCCTACTTGTGAAAACATGCCAGATGGTCGCGCAACAAGGCCAGGCGACGTTTTAACCAGTATGTCTGGCTTGACTATCGAAGTGTTAAATACTGATGCAGAAGGGCGTTTAATCTTGTGTGATGCACTGACTTATGCGGAGCGTTTTGAGCCAAGTGCGGTGGTCGACATTGCAACACTGACTGGTGCCTGCGTCATTGCGCTGGGCCATCACGCGAGTGGTTTGTTCAGTAATAACGATGATTTAGCCAAAGAGCTATTGCAGGCTGGTGAAGCCTCTCTAGATCGCGCTTGGCATATGCCTATGTGGGATGACTACCAACCATTGCTGGATAGTAATTTTGCTGACATCGCCAATATTGGCGGGCGTGCTGGCGGCAGTATTACTGCAGCTTGTTTCTTGTCGCGTTTTGCTAAAAAATATGAGTGGGCACACCTCGATATAGCAGGCACGGCATGGAAATCAGGTAAAGAAAAAGGGGGTACAGGTCGCCCAGTGCCGATGCTGACCGAGTTTTTAGTCGCTCGCGCCAACAAAAGCTAAGCTGACAATTAACTAGAGTTGCTCAATGACACGCGTGGAATTTATTTTTAATGTGCCGGATAAATTAGCTAAAGTCACGGATCTTTGTGAGAAGGCCGTGACAAAGGGCCGCCAGTTAACCGTGTTTACGCAGGATGATATGATGAATCTTGCCTTAAATAAGCAACTTTGGCAGTTATCCTCGACTAGTTTTTTACCGAGCACTTTTCCTGATCATGCTATGAGCCAATTCTCGCCTATCGTACTTGATGCGACTGGTGAGAACTTATTGCAAGATGATGTGTTAATCAATCTAAAATCAGAAGTCCCGACATTTTTTAGCCGCTTTCGTTATTTGGTTGAGCTGGTGGGGCATGAGGAATCTGATAAGTTGGCAGCGCGAGTGCGCTTCAAATTTTACCGTGATCGCGGTTATGAAATAAAAAACACCGACATGGCTGAGCGTCAGTAAATTAAATGCCCCGGCTTTTGTAGTGCAAACTATCTCATTTTAATAGGCTTAAAAAATGCAAGAAGATGGTATCCCTATACTCACTGATGTACATGCCAGCGCAGATAAATCTAGCACTAAACCAGTGCTACTTTCGGCTGACTTGCTGGCGCAAATTATCAGCCAAATTAGGCCGATCTTAGAAGATGAAATTGAAAGTTCAGTTGCCCAAAAAATGAGATTACAAATGCATAGCGAGCTGATGAATAGCTTGCTGAGCGAGTCTGCTAATATTCAAAAGTCCAATCAAACTTATCTTTCTAGTGAGCTTGCACAACAATATGAACAACAGTCTGCGCAATTGGCGCAAAGACTTGAGTTGATTCAGCAGGAGAAGCAAAATGCGTTGAGACAGTATGTTAGCGATGAGCTAACCGCTACGCAGCAAGCGATTATGCGTAATACGGCTAATTTTGTTGATAAGGCAAAGGCTGATTTGGCAACTACATTACCTAGTATGATGCACGCTAATGCCGCCATTCTAAAAGCCGACCTAAATGAGGCCTTGGGTCAAATGCAAGCGCAAGCAATCTCAATGGTGCAAAGTAATCTTTCCGAAGCATTGCCTGCGATGGAGCAAACGCTGATTAGACAATTGCAAGTGACGTTAGATAGATTAGAAACATTGGCTGTAGAACATGCTACACAGGCATTTCAAGCTAAAATTTCAAGCTTGCATGAAGATATTTTAAGTGAGCATAAAGCTAAGCTTTCAATTGAGTTAGGCTCAATATATCAATCGCTTACAAATCAAACGCACACAGAATTAAATTTATATTTAGAGTCGCTGCAACTGCAATCACAGCAGCAATTAGAGCAAAAGCTGGGTGATACTTTCCCCGCTATCTATCAAGGCTTGTCTAATGAATTGAGTGCTACGTTACGTAATGATTTTGCGGCATTAGCCGAAGCTGCAAAAAATAACTTCACCACCGAATTGAACGCGGACTTGCCTGCTATTGAGCAATTATTAGCGAATAAAGTGCATGAAATTCTTCAGCTTGAAGTGCCTGTCATAGAACAAAAGCTTGTGGCTAGCGTCAGTGCAGAGCTAGGGAAATCAATTGATTCAGTACGCTTGGTGTTCCAAAAGTGAGTTTAATTACAAATCGTTGATAAGTGTTTTATAGGCGGCCGCAGAAAGTAATTGATCGTCAACATTGGCTAGGCTTGGTTTGTATTTAAATATCCAAGCTTTATAAGGGTCTTCGTTGATGAGTTCTGGTGTACTTATCAGCGCTTCATTGATTTCAACCACTTCGCCATCAACCAATGCATGCAAATCGGAACCTGTTTTTACTGATTCCACTAATCCGCAAGGCTGGCCTGCGATTAACATAGAGCCGATTGAAGGTGCATCAATAAATACAATGTCGCCAAGTAAATCTTGAGCATAATCGGTAATACCTGCCTCCCAAAGACCTTCTGTTGATGGTTTAGTCCATAAATGTTCGGCGCTATAGTGTAGTGTTTCTGGAATTCGCATGTTTGTTTTTTCTCATATATCCAGTAGATATTTTAGCCTTAATTGTATTAACCAACGTTGATTCTTATAAATTTTATTTACTTTTGTATTAATAGTGATTAAATATATCACTAATAAATTAAATTTATAAAGACAAAGCTAAAGTTTTTATATAATATTGGTCTGTAACTGTATGACATTAAACAAACAAATAGGTTTTTATATGCGGAAATTATTACTACTTTATATCATTTTAGCTGTCAGTCTTATGCCTATGGCTGCACAAGCAAAAAGCAAAAAACCGCATAAACACGTGGCTGTAAGTAGTTCATCTAAGCATATCAAGCATGCTTCACTCAAATCTAGACCTAGTTTAAACGTAACGAAGACTCGCGTTAATGTACGCATGCCTACACAAAAGTCTGGCGCAGTGTACGCGGATGCTTACGATGGAAGTGGACAACTTTTATTGGCCTCATCTAAAGCACTCGTTATTAATCAGCTGACTGGTGAGACCATATTTGCAAAAAACACCAACCAATCAACACCAATAGCTTCAGTTACAAAATTAATGACAGCAATGGTCATGTTAGACGCACATTTGCCTATGGATGATATGTTGGTCATTGCAGATCAAGATGTTGATTACCTTAAAGGTACCCATTCAAGATTAGCCGTAGGTACATCTCTAACTCGTGGCGAGTTTTTGCAGCTAGCTTTAATGTCTTCAGAAAATCGTGCGGCATCTGCGCTAGCGCACAATTATCCTGGCGGTATTAATGCGTTTATAGTTGCAATGAATCGCAAGGCTAATTTATTGTCCATGAAGTCTACCCGCTTTTTTGATGCAACAGGACTAGATAGTAATAATGTATCTACCGCGGAGGATTTAGCGCGCATGGTTGATGCAGCCTATCATTATCCTGAAATTCGCCAAGTGACTACTACTGCATCCCAATCGATTAGCTTGTATGGTCGTAGAGATCAGCTCAATTTCTTAAATTCTAATGCACTAGTGCGCGGCGGTGATTGGGTAATAGGTTTATCAAAAACTGGTTTTATTAATGAAGCTGGACGTTGCTTGGTCATGCAAGCAGAGATATCAGGCCAGCCAGTCATTATTGTATTGCTTGATTCTGTAGGTAAGCTGACACGTATTGCCGATGCTAACCGTATTCGCAAATGGATTGAGCATAATGATGCTAAGTCTTTAGGCCAAAATGTAAGTGGCTAGCATTATGTGTACTAAAGTAGTCTGTGACTATTAGGATTTATCAATAGAAAAAGTGGCTTAAAAGCCGCTTTTTCTATGTAACTTAGTAACTTATATAAATATGCGTATGCTTTAACCTTTAAGTGATTACTCCACAGTGGTTTTTTTGGCAGCAGGTTTCTTAACTACTGCTTTCTTAACAGCCGCTTTCTTAGATACAGTTTTCTTTACCACAGTTTTAGTAGCAGTTTCTATATCAGCAAGTTCAGGTTTTTTTACAATAACTTTTTTAGCCGCAGGTTTTTTAGTGGCGACTTTCTTAACGGTAGTTTTCTTGGCAGTTGCTTTTTTGGCGGGCACTTCTTTTGCCGCTTTTGCAGTTAATAACTCCAAGGCTTCATCTAAGGTCAGTGATTCTGGTTCTACGCTTTTTGGCAAAGTAGCGCGAATCTTACCATGTTGCACATAAGGCCCATATCGACCTGCATAGATCTCAATTTGACCGTCTTCAGTTGGGTGGTTGCCTAGAGTGCATAATGGGGCCGGGCCGGTATGCGCCGCGGCTAACAAAGCTACCGCGCCATCTAAGTCTATGGTAAATACACTCTCAGTTTTGGGAATAGATTTAAATTTAGCATCATGATTCACGTACGGACCAAAGCGGCCAATATTTGCCACAATCTTTTTATTGGTTACTGGGTGTAATCCTAGATCGCGAGGTAAAGATAACACCATCATTGCGGTTTCCATGCTCATATCAGTAAGCGGAATTTCTTTAGGCACGCTGACACGCTTTGGTTTTTTCTTATCACCTTCAATCGCTAATCCTAGTTGCAGATATGGGCCGTAAGGACCATTCATCAGCATAATTTCTTTGCTGGTTTCAGGATCTGTGCCTATTAGGATTGGGTCGCTACCGGCTGCCGCAGCACCATTTAAGCTACGTTTATAATCACATTTAGGTTCGTTGTTGTAGCCTGTGCAACCAATAAAAGTACCAAAACGGCTTAATTGTTTTTGTAATGGTTGGCCGCATTTAGGGCAGGCTTCATCAATCAGCTCGTTACCTGGACGGTCTACATTCGCTTTGCTAAGTAATTGCTGGTTAAATCCTTGCCAAAATTCAGCCATCAGCGGAATCCACTCACGATCGCCATCGGCTACGCTATCTAGTGCGCTTTCTAAGTTGGCGGTAAAGTCGTAATCCACATATTGGGTAAAGTGTTCGGTTAGAAACTTATTCACAACACGACCAACATCGGTAGGTGTAAAGCGTTTTTTATCTAACACTACATATTCGCGGTCTTGCAAAGTACTAATAATACTAGCGTAAGTAGAAGGGCGACCAATGCCGTATTCTTCTAAAATTTTAACTAAACTGGCTTCGCCGTATCTTGGCGGAGGTTCGGTAAAATGCTGATCACCGTATATTTTTTCAACAGTGAGTATTTCGCCTGTTTCAAGATGTGGCAATTTGCTTTCGCCTTCTTCTTCCTCATCATCAGTGCCTTCCATATACACAGCGATGAAGCCTGGAAATACCAAAGTTTGACCGGTTGCACGGAATAAATTTGCATCGCTACCTACGCTTAAATCTACGCTTACAGCATCAAATTTAGCTGGCGACATTTGGCAAGCTAGCGCACGCTTCCAGATCATTTCATAAAGTTTAAACTGTTCGTCTGTTAAAAACTGACGCACACTGGCCGGTGAGCGTGAAATGTCAGTTGGGCGAATTGCCTCATGCGCTTCTTGTGCGCTTTTTGATTTTGTTTTGTACATGACAGGTGATTTTGGCAAATATTCTGCATCAAAATTCTTTTTCACATAATCACGAATCTGCATTACCGCTTCAGTAGCCATATTGAATGAGTCAGTACGCATATAGGTAATCAAACCCACAGTGCCGCCGCCGATATCCATACCTTCATACAGTTGCTGAGCAACGCGCATTGCACGTGCTGTGGTGAAGCTTAATTTACGCACTGCTTCTTGCTGCAAGGTTGATGTGGTAAACGGTGCCGCAGGGCTACGGCTACGCTGTTTCTTCTCAACTCGAGACACGGTAGTTTTACCCGCACTGGCCAGCAATAATTTGCCAACAATATCAGTGTGTTGATCTTGGTTGATGACCGTGAACTGCTCAACTTTTTGATTGTTGAGTAGCACCAACTTTGCACTGAAACCATGACTGTGTTTTAAAGCATCTAGGTGAATTGACCAATATTCTTGTGATTTAAACGCCTCAATTTCTAGCTCGCGCTCTACAATTAATCGTAAAGCTGGGCTTTGTACGCGACCTGCTGAAAGCCCGCGCCGAATTTTTTTCCACAATAAAGGCGATAGATTAAAGCCAACTAAGTAATCCAGCGCGCGACGTGCTTGTTGCGCATTGACCATAGGCATGGAAATGTCGCGTGGCTCGGCAATAGCGTGTTCAACTGCGCTTTTGGTGATTTCATGAAACACCACACGTTTCATTATTTTATTTTTGAGAAGGTTTTTAGATTTTAAAATCTCAGCAATATGCCATGAAATGGCTTCCCCTTCGCGGTCCGGATCGGTTGCGAGATAGATGCTGTTTGCACTCTTGGCCGCCTTTGCTATCGCATCCACATGTTTGCTGTTACGCTCGATAATGTCATATTTCATCTCGAAATTATTAGCGGTATCTACTGCGCCATTTTTCGGAATTAAATCGCGAACATGGCCATAAGAGGCAAGGACCTCAAAGTCGTTTCCAAGGTATTTTTTCAGCGTTTTCGCTTTGGATGGAGATTCAACAATTAGCAGTTTGGACATGAATGCCTAAATAAATGGGGTTTGCTTACACAATAGCTTGGCATCATAGCAAGGTAAATGGCTACAAGACAACAACTTACAGAACATTGTGCGTTATTTTATTGTATTATTTGTGAGATTCTACGTTTCTTACAAACTCAATACGCGTGCCATCCGTAGTGTTTAGGCTCAACGCCGCACCTTCATTGGCAATGTCGCCAAATAATGGATCTTCATCATCAGGCTTGGCTTGGGTCATATTTTTAAAATCGTAAAGATTAAAATCAGCTAAATGAGAGGGCTCTACATTAGCAATGGCGCGGAATATGTTGTTAACGCGGCCCGGCTGTTCAAGTTCCCAAGCATGTAGCATCTCTTTCACTTTTTGGCGCTGTAAATTTTCTTGGCTGCCGCATAAATCACAAGGGATTATTGGGAATTCCATTTGCCGCGCGTAGCTAGCGATGTCTTTTTCAGAACAATAAGCCAATGGGCGTATCACGATATTTTGTTTGTCATTGGTAGAGAGCTTAGGTGGCATTGCTTTCATTTTTGCACCAAAGAATAAATTCAAAAACAAGGTTTCAACAATGTCATCTCTGTGATGGCCAAGCGCAATTTTGTTTGCGCCTAGTTCTTTTGCCGTAGTATAAATTACGCCACGTCTTAATCGAGAACAAAGCGAGCAAGTAGTTTTTCCTTCAGGAATCTTTTCTTTCACAATCGAATAAGTATCGGCTTCAACAATGCGGTAATCAATACCCAGTTTCTCAAAATAAGCCGGCAAAATATCCGCCGGGAAACCCGGTTGTTTCTGATCCAAATTCATTGCTATCAGTTTGAAGTTGATTGGCGCGCGCTCTTGTAAGGCCAGCAATATCATCAACATGGCGTGTGAATCTTTGCCACCGCTCATGCACACTAGCACTGTGTCGCCTTCTTCTATCATATTGTAATCGCCTATGGCCTTTCCTGTGGCGCTGATTAGACTGTTACGTAGTTTGATGAAATTATTCGAATGGTTGGCTGGTAAGTGTTTGATCATTGGGTTTCTAATGTTGGGTTCTATTGTTTGGATTATATTGATGCTGAATCGCGATTTAAAATTAAATCTAAAGATTAAGTGACCTACCGCCATCGACGGCTAATACATGGCCAGTAATAAATGGTGCATCTGCCACTAAAAATTTAACAGCCTTAGCCACATCTTCAGCTTCGCCTACACGTTTTAGCAGGGTTTGATTGATTACACGCTGGCGATATACTTCATCAAATTGTGGGTTACTTTCTGGCCATTGGACTGGGCCTGGTGCAACTGCATTTACTCGCACTTCTGGACTCAGTTCGTGGGCTAGTGATTTGGTCAGCGTCACCAAGCCAGCTTTTGCTACACTATATACAATGTACCCTTTTTTTGGACGCTCTACATGCATATCGGTAATATTCACGATGCAGCCATGATTTCTACGCAACTCAGGAGCTGCTGCTTGAGATAGAAATAACGGTGCTTTCAAATTGCTGCCCATTAAATCGTGCCATTTTTCTTCGTCAATCTCGCCTATTTCACTCGCATAATAAGTTGATGCATTGTTGATTAGTACATCTAGTCTGCCGAAACACTGCACCGTTACATGCACTAAATTGGGAATACCAGTGACATTTAATAAATCGCCTTGCACAATAGATACTGAGTTCGGTCGCTGTAAATTGAGTTCAGCTTGCAAAGCCCGCGCTTCATTGAGTGAGCTTTTGTAATGCACCATAAGCGAATAGCCCTCAGCATGCAATATTCGGCAAATAGCAGCACCGACGCGCTTGGCTCCGCCAGTAATTAAAACCACTTTATTTATATTGTTTGTGACCACGTATTATCCAATCTGAATTGTTAACTATTATAATCTAAGTCTATGAGTACTTTACCTAAACCTTCGGCGGATGCCCAAACACATAGCGAGCAACTCGCATACCTTATTCAACGAGCAATAGAAACCGCAGGTGGTTGGATAAGCTTTGCTGAATATATGCAGTTTGCACTTTATGCAACTACACATGGGTATTACAGCGGCGGAAGCCAAAAGTTCGGCGACTTTAAAAATGGCGGCGGTGATTTTGTGACGGCGCCTGAAATTTCACCCTTGTTTGCACAAGCTATTTCGAAACAAATTGCACAGGTACTCGTTGAAACCAATGGCGATATTTTAGAGTTGGGGGCAGGCACAGGAAAGTTGGCGGCAGATATATTGCTTACATTAGTGCAGTTAGAGGCTGATTTTAAAGCACTACCTAGGCAATATTTTATACTGGAAGTAAGTGACCACTTACGTCAAGTTCAGCTTGAAACTTTGCAAAAAAAACTTCCTACAGAGCTTATGCAGCGTGTGGTGTGGCTTAATTTTTTGCCAAAAACTTTTAATGGCGCTGTGATTGGAAATGAAGTGCTGGATGCAATTCCTGTGCATCTTATTCACAATACAGCGGAAGGGTTATATGCACGTGGCGTGGCGTTTGATAAGAAAAGTTTTGTATTTAAAGATAGGATGCTCACCGATCAGCATTTGCTAGAAATAGTAAATAAGCTCAACTTACCAGAAGGCTATCTCACAGAAGTTTGCCCTGCCGCTAGTGGCCTAATTGCTAGTTTAGCTAGTATGTTAGAGCACGGTATTATTTTGATGATTGATTATGGCTTTGCGGCGCGTGAGTATTATCACCCGCAGCGCAATCAGGGTACGCTCATGTGCCATTATCAACATTACGCCCATATAGACCCGTTAATCAATGTTGGACTACAAGATATTACCGCTCATGTTGATTTCACCAGTATCGCCTATGCAGGTGTTAATCACGGTTTAGTGTTAAGTGGTTTTTGTAGTCAAGCGCAATTTTTGATGAACTGCGGCATTCTAGATTTGATGTCGCAAGTATCGCCAAATGATATGGCGCGTTACGCGCCGCTCGCTGCGGCTGCGCAAAAATTATTATCCCCAGCTGAAATGGGCGATTTATTTAAAGTCATTGCGCTAAGTAAAAACTATGAAGCACCACTGCTGGGTTTTGCTAATGGTGATAAATCTCACACACTTTAATTGTTAAGCAATAAAGTATAATTACGGCTATGACAGAAAACACTCAAATACAGCAAGAAAACTCATTTGAAGCTAGCCAGCTTGAAACTAATCAAGTTGAAGCCCCGGAAGATGACGCATTAAAAAACCGTCGCATTCGTAGTTTTGTACTCCGCCAAGGCCGATTAACAAGAGGTCAGGCGCGCGCGCTGGAGACTGGTTTACCACAATTTGGTATCAACTATTCGCCAGAAATCATCGATTTAAACGCCAAATTTAATCGTAGCGAAAGTAAGAAAATATTGGAAATTGGTTTCGGTATGGGTGAGACCACCGCAAAAATAGCTCAAACTTTGCCTGATTGTGATTTCTTAGCTGCCGAAGTGCATACACCTGGAGTTGGCGCCCTTCTTAAGTTGATAGAGGAGTTAGCGCTTACTAATATCCGTATTATTCAGCATGATGTTGTAGAAGTGCTGCAAAATATGCTGGCAGAGGCAAGCCTGGATGGCGTGCATATTTTCTTCCCAGATCCTTGGCATAAAACGCGCCATCATAAACGCAGGCTAATTCAAGCGGGTTTTGTAAAGTTGCTATGTAGTAAATTGAAAGTAGGTGGTTATTTACACGTAGCAACAGATTGGCAAGAATATGCAGAATGGGTGTTGGAAGTTTTAAATGCCGAACCATTACTGAAAAATACCGCAGAAGACTATGCTGAAAAGCCTAGTTATAGACCTCTAACCAAGTTTGAAAATCGTGGAATTAAACTTGGGCATGGCGTTTGGGATATGGTCTTTATAAGAAAATAAATTGCAGGTAAATAAATCACTATGGGGTGTGCAAGTTCTATTTATTTGCACACCGGTAGCTTAGCCATAAGTCTCACCCAGTTATTAGGCAACATCACCTTCATCAAGTTTAAATGTCTTACGCACTAAATCTTCAGGCTCTTCGGCAAACAGCCACTTGCCTATCACCTTCTCAGCTTCTTCAACTCCTTGTTTTTTCAAGCTAGAAAATAATTGTATCGTACATTCACTGTGATAATGCTCGCCCCACGTTTCAATCAATTCTTTACGCACACGGCTTAAAGTTAAGCCAGCTTCGCCACGTGAGAGTTTGTCTGATTTGGTTAATAAAACATGCACTGGTTTACCGCTAGGACAAAACCAATCTAACATTTGGCGGTCTAGTGGTGTAAGTGGGTGGCGGCTATCCATGACTAATACCAAGCCACCTAGGCTTGATCGTTCGCTTAAATAGCGTGCAAGTACATTTTGCCAGTGTGCGCGCAAATGTTCTGGCACTTTAGCGTAGCCGTAGCCAGGTAAATCGACTAAATGCCTATCATTGCCTAGCGTGAAAAAGTTGATAAGTTGAGTTCGCCCAGGCTGCTTACTTACAAATGCTAAGCGATTGTGATTAGCTAGTGTGTTCAATGCGCTAGATTTACCTGCGTTAGAGCGGCCGGCAAAAGCAACTTCAATGCCGCTGGCAATAGGTAAGTCGCGTAAGTGATGGGCTGATATGTAAAATGTTGCATTTTGAAACAAGGGCATGACAATCCAGTTCGATTTTATTTGCCTCTTAATAGAATATCGCACGCTATTTGGAGGCTGTGTAAACAATAGTGAAAAATGCTATCACGAATAGGCGTTTTTCGCTAAAATAGTGCGTTAATTGATTGAATAATTTACATTAGTCATACGAGTGAGCTGTAAATAGTTGAGATAAGTTCATTCAGCAGTAAGTCAACTAGCCATGAATTAAGTTGGGTTAAGCTAGCAGACGTAAGTAAATTCGATCGTGTAATTTTGATATTTAGGAGCAGTAATGCAAGTTCGTCATTTAATGAAGCTCAGTCTAGCCAGTTTAATATTAAGTATTGTCTTTGGTCTGTCAGTAAAGGTAGTCGCAGCTGAAAGCGCAGTCGAGGCTAAAGTCACATCAACTGCTGTGGTGTCTGATAAAAAAGCGGCAGAAAAAATTGTTAATGCAGTTTGTTCTGCTTGCCATGGTGTTGATGGCAATAGCGTCGTCACGGTGAATCCAAAATTAGCTGGCCAACATCCTGAATACATTGTAAAACAATTGACTGAATTTAAATCAGGTAAGCGCGCTAACGCAGTAATGTCTGGTATGGCAGCCATGTTAAGTGAAGATGACATGAAAAACTTAGCAGCCTATTTTTCAAGCCAGAAACTTACTCTTGGTGCAGCTAAAACTAATGGTGCTGGCTCTCTAGGTGAAAAAATTTATCGTGGTGGCATAGCCGCCACTAACGTACCAGCATGCGCTTCTTGCCATGGTGCAACAGGCGCAGGTTTGCCAAAACAGTTCCCGCACATGGGTGGTCAGCATGCTGATTATACACAGGCTCAATTAAGAACATTCCGTACTGGCGAACGCGCTAATGCACCTATGATGATGACGATTGCTACCAGAATGACCGATGCAGAAATGACCGCAGTTGCCGATTATATTCAAGGTTTGCGCTAGATCAAGTGAGTTTAAATAAGGGCGGCGTAAGCTGCCCTTTTTTACAGGTTTTTTCTATCCACTTATTGGCGACTGAATTAGTCCCTAATAATATCTACAGATGCACTGATAATTTAGTTGATAACACTAACTTGACGCGATATTCATCAGAAAATTGAGTAAATAATACTTAATGCTTTCCAACTCCATCTTTGAACACCTTTATTTTGAATCCTAAACAATCAATATCTAGAAATATTTTCGACTTAATGAGCTCAATGCGCTTTGCCGTGAGTATGTTAAGTGTGTTGGGCATCGCCTCTATTATTGGCACAGTATTAAAGCAAAACGAGCCGTATTCAAATTACATCATTAAATTTGGGCAATTTTGGTTTGGTATTTTTGAAACTTTAGGGCTCTACGATGTTTACCATAGCGGCTGGTTTTTGCTTATCTTACTGTTTCTAATTACCTCCTGCAGTCTTTGCATTTATCGCAATAGCCCATTGATGATTAAAGAATGGCGTACGTTTAAAGAGCAAGCCACTGAAAAGTCTTTAAATGCCTTTAGTCATCAAGAAATCTTTACGGTTAAATCAACCCCAGAAAATGCAAATTTATCGGATACTAAACAACAGTTACTCATGTTTTTGCATGCCAAGGGATTTAAGTACAAATTCAAAACTCAAACTGACGGAAGTGAGTTGATTGCAGCTAAAGCAGGCACGAACCAGCGTTTAGGTTATATTTTTACGCATTCGGCGATGGTCATCATATTTTTTGGTGGCTTATTAGATGGCAACTTGCCGTTTAAAGTACAAGAAATGCTAGGTCAAAAACGCATAGAAACACGCGATATTGCTGAATCTCAAGTGCCCGCAATTAGTCGTCTAAGTACCAGTAATCCTTCATTCCGTGGCAATATGACCTTGCCAGAAGGCACCAGCGATAACGTTGCTTTTGTACGTGTGCGTGATGGTTATTTAGTGCAAGAATTGCCATTTAGAGTTGCGCTAAAAGACTTCCGTATTGAGCATTACGCAACCGGTCAGCCAAAGTCGTTTGAAAGCGATATTGTAATTACTGACCCTGATCTCAAGACGCCAATCACTAAAACTATTAGTGTTAACCATCCGCTTACTTACAAAGGTGTGGCCATTTATCAGTCTGATTTTCAAGATGGCGGTACTAAATTAAACTTTAAAGTATGGGATTTGTTTGCGAGAAATAATTTGACGCAAAAACTCGATGGCGCAATATTCCAAAAAGCGACATTAGGTGGCGATACTAAAGGCGCAGGCGCCAATGTAGTAAAAGTTGAATTTAATGATTTCCGACAATTCAATATTATTAATTTGTCTCCTGATGGCAAAGGCAAGCCGCACAATGTTGGCCCTAATATCACCTACAAATTGCGCGATGCCCAAGGTCAAGCGCGTGAGTATGTAACTTATATGCAGCCCATGCAAATAGACGGAAAGTATTATTTTATTTCTGGCATGCGTGAAACGGTGCAGGAAGATTTCCATTATTTACGTCTGCCAGTGGATGATGATTTAAGCATTAATGGCTTTATGGATCTTAGAGCCATATTGCTGAACGATGCTAAATTTGAAGAAATTGCGCACCGTTTAGTGCAAAATGTTGCCGAAAAAAATAAAGCAGCTGATGGCAAAGTCGTAGCGAGTAATCAGCCATTTGAAAAGAGTGTGGTGCAACTTTTGCGCAATTTTGCAAAAGGTGGCTACAACGAAGTTGCGCGAATGATTGAAAAAAATGTACCGGAAAAAGAGCGTGAGATGGCTGCTAGAGCCTATATCAAGATGATTAATCTTGCCGCGTTTGAGGCTTATAACATGAGTTTGGCCGCAAATAAAAAGCCATTATTAACCAATAACGCTGAAACTCAGACTATGATCCAAGATAGCTTGAATGGCTTTAGTGATATGTTTTTTTACGGCACACCATATTTTTTACAGCTAGAAAATTTTGAGCATAAAGAAGCTAGCGGTTTGCAGCTAACAAAGTCACCAGGCGAAAAATGGGTGTATTTAGGTTCAGCTTTATTGGTGCTAGGTATATTTTCCATGCTGTATATTCGTGAGCGGCGTATTTGGTTATTATTAAAACCTAGTAGCCATCAAGTACATTTCGGCATGTCGTCTAATCGTAAAAATCTAGATTTCGAGCAGGAATTTAGTTTATATCGAGAGCAAATTAGAAATTTAGTGGTATCAGATTAAGCTCATGCTATTGAGTAAAATCTAGTTAGATTTAAGGATATTTATGAATAAGATAATAGACTATCAACAAAAAAAATTATTACAGCGTCTTGATTGGCAAGATTGGCTTTATGCCATTTTGTTAGTGGCAGGTGCAGTTTTTGCCTACGTTAAATATGCCAACTACATGGATATTTATGAAGTGGTATTTTTATTTGGCGCTGCGGCTGTATTTGGTTATTTGGGCTGGCAGTGGAAGGCGCTGGGCAAATTGGTATTGGGCGTGGCGGTTGTTAGCTTGTTTTCAATTAGCTTATACCATGGCGACCAAGCGCGTGCGACACAGACATTTTTGCTGAAGTTTTTAATTGCTAGTCAGTCCGCCATTATGTGGATGAATGTACTGTTTGTATTAGCGATGGTGACTTATTGGTTTGCCATGTTTAAGCGCTCAGTATTTGCTGGTAGCGTAGCAACTGCGCTTACTTGGAGTGCCGCTTTAATGGGTTTTGTTGGATTAATGGTGCGCTGGTATGAGTCATATCTAATTGCACCAGAAGTCGGTCACATTCCAATCAGCAATCTATATGAAGTGTTTATTTTATTCTGTCTGATTACCGCTTTGCTGTATTTACATTACGAAAAGAACTTTAATACCAAACAATTAGGTGGTTTTGTATTATTGGTGATTAATGCGGCGGTTGGCTTCATTCTTTGGTATACGTTTGATCGTCAAGCGAACAACATTCAGCCATTAGTGCCCGCTTTGCAGTCCTATTGGATGAAAATACACGTACCGGCTAACTTTATTGGCTACGGCTCTTTCTCCTTAGCTGCTGCCGTAAGTGCCGCCTATTTGTTGGCCAATAAGGGCGTATTAGCTTCGCGTCTACCTAAGTTGGAGGTTTTGGATGATTTGATATATAAAGCGATTGCTGTTGGATTTGCATTTTTTACTATAGCAACCATATTGGGCGCAATTTGGGCCGCAGAAGCTTGGGGTGGTTACTGGAGTTGGGATCCAAAAGAAACTTGGGCGCTGATTGTTTGGCTTAATTACGCGGCCTGGTTACATTTGCGCATGGTAAAAGGCTTGCGTGGGCCAGTGTTGGCTTGGTGGGCGCTAGTAGGTCTAATCGTCACGACTTTTGCGTTCCTTGGGGTCAATATGTTTTTGAGTGGCCTGCATTCATACGGCACACTTTAAGGCGGCTTTATGTTGATAAGTTTGAATGGTTGAAGTAGTCGCGAAAGATATTCTTAATTACTAAAAAGGCGGCTTATTAGCCGCTTTTTTTATGGCGCTAATTGTAATCTCATCACTGTTGAGTTAAGTAGCCGACATCTTTCATGCTAAACGCACCTAGCCATCATGATGGAAGTACTTAAAAACCTTAAATATGGACGTAACCGTCCGTTTGTCGACGATATTTCCTGTATTTTATGACCATTCTCCCCACTATGTGAATAAATATCGGCAATTTTAGCATTTAGGACGTTGGTATAAATTTTGCACATTAAATTCCTAGTTGTTAAGTATTTTTTTAATAAAGGTCTTAACACATCATAAATTATGATTAGGGGAACTCAGCGAAAAAACAACAAGTTGGCTTTACCTTGATAGAATTGGCGATAGTGTTAGTCATTATCGGATTGCTGTTAGGCGGAGTATTAAAAGGGCAAGAATTAATCAATAGTGCCAAGGTTAAAAATATGGCGGCAGACTTTAAAAACATGTCACTTTACATTTATGGCTATCAAGATAAATTCAAGGCTTTGCCGGGTGATGATTCTGCAGCTGTGGCGCACATAGCATCATCCACTTCAGGTGATGGCGATGGCAAGATAGAAGGTGTTTGGAATAGCTCAACGGTTACCGACGAATCAGCAAAGTTTTGGGAAGATGTTCGGCATGCTGGGTTGGCGCCAAGTAGCACTGTTATTGCTGGTGCGACCGCCACATCAGGTTTTTTCCCAACCAATGCGGATGGTGGTCGTATCGATGTTAGTAGCATTTTGCCAATCACAGCCTTAACAGGTGCTTATTTTATGTGCTCAGCAGGCATTTTAGGTAAATATGCCAAGCAGCTGGACATTAGCTTAGATGATGGCTTTCCTAATACGGGTGCTTTAAGGGCTTCTATTGCGACTACTTTCGCAGTAGCAACTCCTGAAACTGCAGCCACTACATGGGTAGATGCTGACTCTTATACGGTTTGTATGGGAATCTAAGTTTCTTTTAATTGTGAAAAGCCCACGTTATGGGCTTTTTTTTTATTTAAAATTTAATGTCGAAACAAGCCGTAAAGCAATTTAAGCGCTTGCATAGATGTAGAATTGTTTTAAAATAGTCGATTGATAAAAAGTCCGTAAAAACACCAGTTTATCCATGAACCCCAACATTGTAGAAATTGATAATTTATCCTTTGGTTACAAGGGACGCTTGTTGCATAAAGGCATCAATATGGTGTTCCCACGCGGAAAAGTCGTGGCGATTATGGGTGGCAGCGGTAGCGGTAAAACTACCTTGTTACGTTTAATTGGCGGGCAAATTAAGCCAAGTAAAGGCGAAGTGCGTGTTGATGGAGCCGTTGTACATCAGCAAGATCGTGATGGCATCTACAAGTTACGTCGTAAAATGGGTATGTTATTTCAGCATGGCGCGCTTTTTACAGATTTAAGTGTGTTTGATAACGTGGCTTTTCCGATGCGTGAGTTAACAGATTTGCCAGAATCTATGATTAGAGATTTGGTACTAATGAAGCTTAACGCAGTTGGTTTGCGTGGCGCTTATAGTTTTATGCCGACCGAACTGTCTGGTGGCATGGCTAGGCGAGTTGCTTTAGCGAGAGCGGTTGCGCTTGACCCCAATATTATTATGTACGACGAGCCTTTTGCTGGTCTAGATCCAATTTCAATGGCTGTGATTTGTGATTTGATTCGCAGTCTAAATGATGCGCTAGGTGCTACCTCTATCATTGTGTCGCATGATGTTAAAGAAACTTTTTTGATAGCAGATTATGTTTATTTTGTAGCGAATGGCGAAGTTGCCGCAGAAGGTACGCCGCATGATTTAATGCAATCTACTTTACCGTTTGTGCATCAATTTGTACATGGTGAAAAAGATGGGCCTGTGCCATTTCATTATCCGGCCTCTAATTACCAAGCAGAACTGTTGGGTCATAAATCTGCTAAATGAAACTCAGTCAAATAAAAAACTAAAAATAATGATTAAATCAAAGCTACTTAATAGCCTTACTCGAACCTTGGGCGGCATCGGTTACCGCATGACCGAGCGCATTTGGCGTTTGGGAGCTGGTGCGAGATTGTTTTTCTTGACCATATTTTATTCAGGCGAGAGTTTTAAGCGCTTTCATTTAACCTTGCGCGAGATCTATTTTACAGGCGTGATGTCTTTATTGATCATTGTCGTATCAGCATTTTTTGTTGGGATGGTATTAGCATTGCAAGGCTATAACACTTTACAAAAATATGGCTCATCTGAGGCTATTGGTGTGTTGGTTGCGTTATCGCTTGTGCGTGAATTAGGCCCAGTTGTTACGGCATTGTTATTTGCAGGTCGAGCGGGTACTGCAATTACCGCTGAAATTGGCTTAATGAAAACCACTGAGCAGCTTTCAGCGATGGAAATGATGGCGGTTAATCCTATTGCTCGCGTTATTGCACCGCGCTTTTGGGCCGGTGTTATTTCCATGCCGATATTAGCGACTTTGTTTTCTATGGTTGGTATTTTGGGCGGATACATAGTGGCAGTACCTTTAATTGGCGTAGATGACGGCGCATTTTGGTCGCAAATGCAGGCTAATGTAGATTTTAGGTTGGATATCGTGAACGGCTTAATTAAAAGTTTAGTGTTTGGTGTGGCTTGTACCATGATTGCTTTATTTGAAGGTTTTGATGCACCGCCAACCGCTGAGGGTGTGAGTCGTGCAACAACACGCACGGTAGTGATTTCATCGTTAACGGTATTGGCTTTAGACTTTGTTTTAACGTCATTTATGCTGGTGATATAACTATGGTGTCATTAATAGACCAAGACGTAATATGTAAATTGAGGGGAGTGTAAGTGGATAGAACAACAATGGATTTATGGGTAGGTGTTTTTGTTGCTTTGGGTGTTGCGGCTTTATTAGGTCTTGCTATGAAGGTTGGTAATTTAACTTCAAGTCAAATTGGACCAACCTACAGTGTGACTGCATCGTTTGAAAACGTTGGTAGTTTAAAGCCGCGCGCCCCAGTGAAAAGTGCTGGCGTAGTGGTCGGTCGGGTAGATAGCATTGTGTTCGATAGCAAGAAATATGAAGCCTTAGTTACTATTAATATAGACAAGCGCTATGCTTTTCCTAAAGATACTTTCGCTAACATTTATACAGCAGGCTTACTCGGTGAGCAGTACGTAGGTCTTGAAGCGGGTGGCGAAGATGACGCTCTAAAAAATGGTGATAAAATCTCGCAAACACAAGATGCTATCGTATTAGAGAAAATGATTAGTCAGTTTTTATTCAGTAAAGCTTCTGAACCTAAATCTGATGGTAAAGAAGCGGATGCTGCTAACAAGCCCGCAGATGCTAAGTCTACAGGTGTTAAGAAAACCGAATTAGGCGATGCGCCGTTTTAATCATTCAGAGGTAATTGCTAACTTGATATTTAGAATTTAAGCGCAATATAACTAGTTGATCGTTGAAATAAAAAAGTATTGAAATAACAAAGGATGCACATGCAGTCACTTTTAAAGTTTTTAGCTAACATAAGTTTACTAGTAGGTTTAGTTGGATCTCTCGGCGTTGCAAATGCAGAGATATCACCAGATGTACTGGTTAAGCAAACTGCCGATGAAGTGTTGACTATCGTCAAAAATGATAAGGATATTCAAGCCGGTAATCAGCAACAATTATATGCTGTAGTTGAAGCTAAAATATTACCTAACTTTGATTTTGATCGTGTCTGCCGCATGGTGCTGGGTAAAAATTGGAGAACTGCGACACCTGAGCAGCAGGCTAGTTTTCAAAAAGAATTTCGTACCTTATTGCTCCGTACCTATTCAACAGCACTGGGTAAATACAAAGATCAAACGATTGAATATAAACCATTGCGTTCTGAACCAGATGCTAAGAATGTCAGTGTAAAAACGCAGATATTGCAATCAGGTGGCCAACCAGTCGCGGTAGATTACAGCCTGGTAAAAGGTGATTCAGGCTGGAAAGTTTATGATATTGTGATTGAAAATGTGAGCTTGGTGACAAACTACCGTAGTCAGTTTAGTAACGAAATTCGCCAAAATGGCTTAGATAGCTTGAACAAAAAATTGGCTGATAAAAACAAGGCTGCGACGGGTAAGGCGTAATTTTCTTGATTGTCGCTAAATTTAAATCTACAGCTACTCAAAATGAATAATATTACTCAGCAAGAAAATCAATGGCAAGTCTCAGGTGACGTGCTAATGGACAACGCAAATAATATAGTAAGCTTAAGCAATTCTTTTGCCATGCCTGCGGAGTTAGTTATTGATTTTTCTGCGGTTACTGATGTTGACACAGCCGCATTAAGTTTGCTAATGGAGTGGCAGCGCCGCGCGTTAAGCTCAAACTGTAGCCTCAGCTTTAAACACTTGCCAGAAGATTTAAATAGCCTTGCTGAGCTATATGGGGTCGCAACGTTTATTTCACATAATCACAATTAAATGCTGGTCCTTGTTAGTTTCAGGGGCTATTGTTAATAACATCGCTTGTCTCTACAAAATCTAACGGATTGTTAATACTTTTTGTGATTAAAGCTACATTCTTTCAACTGGAGAGTGTTTTTAATCGATTGTTTTAATGATCATTTACACCGCATCCTTACGCAAATTAAAATCATGAATCCAGCAATTAAAATCAATGGAATACATAAAAGTTTTGGCAATCTACATGCACTTAAAGGTATTGATTTAACTATAGAGCAAGGTGAATTTTTTGCTTTGCTGGGCCCAAATGGCGCAGGTAAATCTACTTTAATTAGTATTCTTGCCGGATTAATTAAGCCTACTGCGGGTGATATTTCTGTGATGGGTTTTGATGTGGTTAATCAATATCAGCAAGCGCGTCAACTACTAGGCGTAGTGCCGCAAGAGTTAGTGTTTGATCCATTTTTTAATGTGCGTGAAATGTTACGTTTTCAAGCGGGCTATTTCGGACGCGGAAAAGAAAATGATGCATGGGTAGATGAGATTCTTGAAGGTTTGGGTCTGGCAGATAAGGCGCATACCAATATGCGTAAGCTTTCTGGTGGTATGAAACGCCGTGCGCTGATTGCTCAAGCTTTGGCGCATAAGCCGCCAGTCATCGTGTTAGATGAGCCAACCGCAGGTGTAGATGTGGAATTGCGGCAAATGCTCTGGGAGTTCATTAAAAAGCTAAATCGCGAAGGTCACACCATTATTCTTACTACGCATTATTTAGAAGAGGCGGAAGCTTTGTGTAGTCGTGTGGGTATGATGAAGCAGGGTGAAATAGTTGCGTTAGATAGCACTGCCAATCTGCTGAATAAATTTGCAGGTAAAAAGCTACGCTTAACTTTGGGCGATGTTTCTCTGCCGAATAATATTCAAAGTTTGCTACGTCACCAAGAAAAAGGCATTTTTACTTTTGCTTTGACTGATATGGCACAAATTGAATTTGTATTATCTGCCTTGAAAGCAGCCGATATAAGAGTGCTTGATATGCATTTGAGCGAGGCTGATTTAGAAGATGTATTTTTATCGTTAGTTGGAAAAGCCTCATGAATAACGCTAAATTGACAAACATTTCCGGCATGAGCAATTCTTTTAGAGGTCCTTGGACGCTGCTAAAAAAAGAGTTACTACGTTTCTGGCGTGTTGCTTTTCAGACCGTGGCTGCTCCTGTGATTACTGCCTTGCTGTATTTATTGATTTTTGCCCATGTGCTGGCCGGTCATGTGCAGGTTTATAACGGTGTACCATATACTGAGTTCTTGGTTCCTGGCCTTATTATGATGTCAGTATTGCAAAATGCCTTTGCCAATAGTTCTTCAAGTCTCATACAATCGAAAGTGATGGGTAACTTGGTATTTGTATTGCTCACACCGTTGACACACTTTCAGTTTTTTGCCGCTTTTTTATGCGCAGCCATTATTCGTGGGCTAGTTGTTGGCTTATGTATTTATCTTGTCGCCTTTTGCTTTGTAGATATTCATATCGCTAATCCATTATTGGTCGTGGCTTTTGCCTTTTTAGGCAGTGCCTTGTTGGGTACATTTGGTATCATCGCCGGCATATGGGCGGATCGTTTTGATCAAATGGCTGCATTTCAAAATTTCATTATCATGCCATTGTCATTTCTATCGGGTGTGTTCTATTCAATACATTCATTGCCGCCATTTTGGCAAAAAATGTCGCACTTTAATCCATTTTTCTACATGATAGATGGTTTTAGATATGGTTTTTTCGGCAAGGGCGATATTTCCCCGCTGATTAGTTTATCTGTGGTTGGCGGTGCTTTCTTAGTGTTAGCACTGATTACACTAAAAATGTTAAAATCTGGTTATAAATTACGGGCATAAGCTCGTTGAGAAAATTAAAAAGGTGATGTACAAGTGTTAAGCGCGCAACAATTAGAGTTATATATTACCCAACATTTAGCTTGCGAATACATCAAAGTGCTCGGGGATGACGGCACGCATTTCGAGGCGGTTATTGTTAGTGCGGCCTTTGTGGGCAAGGGCATGGTGCAACAGCATCAACTGGTTTACTCCGCTTTGGGCGATAGAATGCGCGCAGAAATTCATGCACTATCTATGAAAACTTATACCCCTGAACAGTGGGCGAATAAAGCCTAGACTGTAAATAAATAGGCGTTATTTAGCCAGTATTAATCAGTCATTAAATTTAAATAATCAACACATTAAGCAATGGAGATTCAAATGGATGCACAAGCACAAATTAAAGAAACAGTGACTAGTAACCCAGTAGTGCTATACATGAAAGGAAACCCAAAATTTCCGCAATGTGGTTTCTCAAATATGGCGACACAAATTCTAGATGCTTGTAATACGAAATACATCTCAGTGGACGTGTTGGCGGACCAAGCCGTTCGCGAGGGTATTAAAGTGTATGCTAACTGGCCTACTATCCCGCAGTTGTATATCAACGGTGAGTTTGTTGGCGGTTCAGATATCATGCGCGCTATGTATGAAAATGGTGAGCTTCAAACTTTGTTAAATACTGTTGCGGCAAAGTAATTGGATAAGCTGATAATACAAGGCGGCAATCGCCTCAATGGTGAAGTCACTATTTCTGGCGCAAAAAATGCGGCATTACCTATTTTGTGTGCGTCTTTATTGGCTGAAACACCACTTCACCTTGGCAGCATCGCGGCGTTGAAAGATATTGATACCACGATTAAATTGCTCGGCATGATGGGCGTTAAGATAGCCCGTAATGAAAGTGAAGTGACTTTAGATGCCAGCGATGTCACTTCTTTTGAGGCAACTTACGAAATGGTGAAAACCATGCGCGCTTCTATCTTAGTGCTGGGCCCTTTATTGGCGAGGTTCGGTACGGCGCGTGTTTCATTGCCTGGTGGTTGCGCCATTGGTTCTAGGCCTGTGGACTTGCATATCAAAGGATTGCAAGCGATGGGAGCGGCAATTCACATTACGCATGGTTACATTCAAGCCAGTACGCTGCACCTACCTAATCGACGCCTGCAAGGTACGCGTTACTACATGGATATGGTCACAGTGACTGGCACAGAAAATCTGATGATGGCCGCAGCCTTGGCTGAGGGTACAACTGTATTAGAGAATGCGGCTAAAGAACCTGAAGTGGTCGATTTAGCTGAAATGCTCATTAAAATGGGCGCAAAAATTACAGGCGCTGGCACTGATGTCATTACGATTATAGGCGTAGAAAAGCTGTATGGCACTACGCATAATGTAGTGTGCGACCGCATCGAAGCCGGCACCTATATGGTGGCTGCCGCGATGACAGGTGGTGAGGTTAAATTGCTCAATGCGCGTGCTGATTTATTGGACGCAGTGATTGAAAAGTTACGTGAAGCAGGTGCCACTGTCACGAGTGATGCAAACAGTATTACCGTAAAAAGTGATGGTAAGCTCAATGCGGTGAACATTCGTACCGCGCCACATCCTGCGTTCCCAACCGATATGCAAGCGCAGTTTATGGCCTTAAATACATTAGCAACGGGTGTATCCAAAGTCACAGAAACCATCTTTGAAAACCGCTTTATGCATGTGCAAGAAATGCAGCGTTTAGGCGCAGATATTAGCGTTGATGGCAATACCGCTTTGGTGCAAGGTGTGGAATATTTAGATGGCGCTATAGTCATGGCGACGGATTTACGTGCTTCAGCAAGCTTGGTGTTGGCTGGTTTAGTCGCACGTGGTGAAACTGTGATTGAGCGTATTTATCACCTAGATCGCGGTTATGAAAAGTTAGAAGCAAAATTAAACGCACTTGGTGCAAATGTTAGACGAGTCTAAAAAATGATTACCATCGCTCTCTCAAAAGGCCGCATCTTCGAAGAAACCGTTCCATTATTAGCAGCGGCCGGTATTCATGCGCTGGAAGATCCAGAATCTTCACGTAAATTGATACTGGCTACTAATCGTGAAGATGTTAGGTTGATTATTGTTCGTGCATCAGATGTGCCAACTTACGTCCAATACGGCGCGGCTGATTTAGGCATTGCAGGTAAAGATGTGCTCGATGAGCATGGCGGAGACGGCTTGTATCAGCCGATAGATCTGCAAATTGCTAAGTGTAAAATGATGGTGGCCGTGCGTGAAGACTTTGATTATTTTGCATCTATTCGTAGTGGTGCACGTTTAAAAGTAGTCACTAAATATGTGAAAACTGCACGCGAACATTTTGCCGCAAAAGGCATGCATGTTGATTTAATTAAACTTTATGGTTCTATGGAATTAGGCCCATTGGTTGGGTTGGCTGATGTGATTGTCGATTTAGTGAGCACAGGCGGAACTTTACGCGCCAATCATCTCAAAGCAGTAGAGGAAGTTGGTGATATTAGCTCAAGATTAGTAGTGAACCAAGCTTCACTTAAGCTTAATCGTGCAAAAATTCAACCAATTATGGATGCGTTTATAGGTGCAATCGCACACAAATAATACTCAAATAGCGAACGCGCAATCATCAAGCAATTAATTTAAGAAAATAGGTTTAAGGTTATGACTGTGAATATAGATATTCGACGTTTTTCTACTGCCGATACGGATTTTGATGCAAAGTTAAAGGCGCTACTGGCTTTTGAGACCGCTCAAGATGATAGCGTTGATGAGGTGGTAGCCACAATTCTCAAAGATGTTAAGCAGCGTGGCGATGCAGCCGTGTTGGAATATACCAACCGTTTTGATAAAACCAATGCAGCAAATTTGGCTGAGCTTGAAATTAGCAAAGATGAGCTAACGGCTGCATTAAATGGATTGCCAAATGATCAGCGTGAGGCTTTACAGGTGGCAGCCGATCGCGTGCGGATTTATCACGAAAAACAATTAATGAGTTCATGGAGTTACATCGAGGCTGACGGTACGCTACTTGGTCAACAGGTCACTTCGCTGGACCGTGTAGGTTTATATGTACCAGGTGGAAAGGCTGCGTATCCTTCTTCAGTATTAATGAATGCAATTCCGGCTAAAGTAGCCGGTGTTAAAGAATTAATCATGGTGGTGCCTACACCGAATGGCGAAAGAAATCAGTTGGTCTTAGCAGCTGCGGCAATTTCAGGTGTAGATCGCGTATTTTGTATCGGTGGTGCACAGGGCGTCGGCGCATTAGCTTACGGTACAGAAACTGTGCCGCAAGTGGATAAAGTCGTTGGACCGGGTAATGCTTATGTTGCCGCGGCAAAACGCCGTGTATTTGGTATCGTTGGTATTGATATGGTGGCAGGACCGTCAGAGATTTTAGTCATTTGCGACGGAAAAACCAACCCAGATTGGGTGGCAATGGATTTATTCAGCCAAGCAGAGCATGACGAACTAGCCCAAGCTATTCTATTAAGCCCAGATGCAGAATTCTTGGAAAAAGTAAGCGCCAGCATTCAAAAGCTAGTGCAAGAAATGCCACGAAAAGATATCATTAGAACGTCATTAACTGACCGTGGTGCGCTTATTCAAGTGCGTGATTTAGATGAGGCAGCTGAAATTTGCAATTATATTGCACCTGAGCATTTGGAATTGTCGATGGAGGAGCCCTTAGCCTTCAGTAAAAAGATAAAACATGCAGGGGCTATTTTTATGGGTAGAAATACCTGTGAAGCACTTGGTGATTATTGCGCAGGCCCAAACCATGTGTTGCCTACTTCGCGTACTGCGAGATTTTCATCGCCTTTAGGTGTGTATGATTTTCAAAAACGTTCTAGCTTAATCATGGTTTCGGCAGAAGGCGCACAAGTGCTGGGTAAAGTGGCGGCTACTTTAGCTTATGGTGAAGGTTTGCAAGCGCATGCGCGCAGTGCCGAATATCGTCTAAGAGATCCAGCATAGTGTTATGAGTAAATTCTGGAGTGATATCGTCCATAAGCTCACGCCTTATGTACCAGGCGAGCAGCCAAAGTTGGATAATTTAGTTAAATTAAATACCAATGAAAATCCTTATGGACCTAGTCCTAAGGTTTTAGCTGCGTTGAAGCTGGAGGCGGCAGATACGCTGCGTTTATATCCAGATCCAAATTCAGATGCGTTGAAAGCGGCCATTGCTGAGGTACATGATTTAAACGTGAATCAAGTGTTTGTGGGGAATGGTTCGGATGAAGTGCTGGCGCATACTTTTCAGGCTTTGTTAAAGCATGACAAGCCTTTACTGTTTCCAGATATTACTTATAGCTTTTATCCAGTTTATTGCGGACTTTACGATATTGAATATAAAACCATCCCGCTAGCGGATGATTTTACAATTAATATTGATGATTATGAGCAGCCAAATGGTGGCATCATATTTCCCAATCCTAATGCGCCGACTGGCATTCCGCTGGCATTAGGTCATATTGAGAAGTTGCTAGAAAAAAATACACAATCAGTAGTTGTTATTGATGAAGCGTATGTAGATTTTGGAACAGAATCTGCGGTCAGTTTAATCAACCGCTACCCGAATCTATTGGTGACACATACTTTATCTAAAGCCAGATCATTAGCTGGCTTGCGCGTCGGTTACGCATTAGGCTCAGCCGATTTGATAGAAGCATTAATGCGCGTAAAAGACAGTTTTAATTCCTACCCAATTGATAGATTTGCGTCTGCAGGTGCGATTGCTGCTATGCAAGATAGCGTGTATTTCGAAAAAACCTGTAACAAAGTTGTTGAAACCCGCGAAGCGCTGATTAAGTCATTAAGAACATTAGGCTTTGATATATTGCCTTCAGGTGCAAACTTTATTTTTGCGAAACATCAAGTCGTTGATGGTGCAGAACTCACATTAAAATTACGCGAGAAGAGTATTATCGTCCGCCATTTTAAATCGCCCAGTCGAATTTCCCCCTACTTACGTATTACTATTGGTACAGATGAGCAATCAAACGCTCTCGTTGAAGTGTTAAAAACGTTTTTATAAAAGTCCTTTGTGACGTACTTATAATCTAGCAATATTCGGCTTTAAACAATAATTTTAAGTACTAAATCAGTTGATTTACTTGAATTTAGTAAAAATATACATGAAAAGTTTGAAATTTCTGACTATTTACGGTTATCATCACGGAATGTGTGATTAACACACAATATAAAAACTATTTAATTCGTATTTTAATCTTAAGCAAATCAAAATTGATTTGCTTTTAAGTTGGAGGATGTAGCATGGCTCAAACCCAAATGGCTTTAGATTCATTAGATTTTGACGGTACCGTCGCTTTAGCAACTAAAGTTGCCCCACATGTAGATATCTTGGAAATTGGTACACCATGCATTAAGCATAACGGTATCAAATTACTTGAAGTTTTACGTGCTAAATTCCCAAACAACAAAATCTTAGTTGACCTTAAAACAATGGATGCTGGTTTCTATGAAGCTGAACCATTCTACAAAGCTGGTGCAGATATCTGTACAGTTTTAGGTACTGCTGATATTGGTACTATCAAAGGTGTGATTGATGTTGCTAATAAATATGGCAAAAAAGCTCAAGTTGATTTGATCAACGTTGCTGATAAAAAAACACGCACTATAGAAGTTGCTAAACTAGGCGCGCACATCATTGGCGTTCACACTGGTTTAGATCAACAAGCTGCAGGCCAAACACCATTTAATGACTTAGCAATGGTTGCTGGTTTGAATTTAGGCGTTGAAATCTCAGTGGCTGGCGGCGTTAAAGCGGCTACAACACAACAAGTTAAAGATGCAGGCGCGACAATCATCGTTGCTGGTGCTGCAATTTACGGCGCTGCTGATCCAGCTGCTGCAGCTGCAGAAATTACTGCAATTGCACACGGTGCTTCAGCAAGTGCTGGTGGCGTTAAAAAATTCCTTCCATGGATTATCGCTGCAGTAGTATTGTTTGCATTGTTCACTATGTTTAAAAAAGCACCAGAAGCACCAGTTGCAGAAGTTGCTCCTGCTGCTGAAATTTCAGCGCCAGCTGAAGTTGCTGCACCTGCTGAAGCGGCTGCTCCTGCTGCTGAAGTTGCAGCTCCTGCTGAAGCTGCAAAATAAGTAAGTTTCTTACAGCGATAACCTTCATAAATTAGTTTATCAAGGGTAGTATTGTAGGAAACCATGTTAGCGTAAGCTGACAGGCAAAAGGCCTAGTAAAGATTATTCATATCTTACTAGGCTTTTTTTATGAGCTCGCTTAAGCATAAAAGATAAAGATACCTCTTTTATACTGAAGTATTGTCAGATTGTTGCTTGCTTAAGTTTTTCAAATAAACAAAGCGCAACTAGTTTAGGTTAAAATAACATCTCAATTAGCTATACACTTTTTCTTTAAGTGAACCAAATATGCGCACTGCTGAAGTTGTTAGAAATACACTAGAAACGCAAATTACTGTTGCCATTAACTTGGATGGTACAGGCGTTTCCCAATTTAATACTGGCATAGGTTTTTTAGATCATATGCTGGATCAAATAGCTCGACATGGCATGATGGATATTAACGTCAATGCAAAAGGTGATTTGCACATAGATGCGCATCATACTGTTGAAGATATTGGTATTACACTCGGCCAAGCTTTTGCAAAAGCCATTGGTGATAAAAAAGGCATTCGTCGTTATGGCCATGCTTACGTGCCTTTGGATGAAGCCTTGTCTCGCGTGGTGTTAGATATTTCAGGTCGTCCAGGATTAATCTTTGGTTGCGTATTCACACGTGCTCAAATTGGTGAATTTGATGTTGACTTAGTCCATGAATTCTTCCAAGGTTTTGTTAATCACGCCAATATTTCATTGCATATAGATAACCTTAAAGGTCATAATGCGCATCATCAAGCCGAGTCAATTTTCAAGGCTTTCGGCCGTGCATTGCGTATGGCCGCTGAATTTGATGTGCGTATGGCAGGCATGATGCCTTCTACTAAAGGAAGTCTGTAAGCCGATATAGCTGAAGATATAGCCGCATGAGAAAAATTGATATTGCAGTAGTTGATTATGGCATGGGCAACTTACGCTCTGTGTCTAAAGCTTTGGAGCATGTAGCGCCAAGTAAAAATGTACTTGTGACAAGCAATCCGGATGATATTGCTAATGCGCATCGAGTGGTATTTCCTGGGCAGGGGGCTATGCCAGATTGTATCCGTGAGCTAGATTTGCGTGGATTGCGTGATGCCGTATTACATGCTGCAGAAAATAAGCCTTTTCTAGGTATTTGTATCGGCATGCAAATGCTTTTTGATCATTCGGAAGAGGGTGATGCGGCCGGTTTAGCATTGTTAAAAGGCAATGTTAAGCGTTTTGCAGCGGCTGATATGAAAGATAGTAGCGGCGCAAAACTTAAAGTGCCGCATATGGGCTGGAATCAGGTCTATCAAGCTAAGCCACATGCCTTGTGGCAGGATATTGCGGATGGTGAGCGTTTTTATTATGTGCATAGTTATTATGTGCAGCCTAAAGATGATAGCCTTACATCTGGCTATAGTGCATATCCAAGCCCATTTACCAGCGCGATTGCCATCAATAACTTATTTGCGGTACAGTTTCATCCAGAAAAAAGTGCTAATGCGGGTCTGCAAATGTTAAGTAATTTTGTTCGCTGGCAGCCTTAGGCCTGAACCCATTTTAACTATCGATATGTTTGTTAAAACAGTTTCAATCTCTCAATATATATTTACCCTATTTAACCTTCACTACACTTAATCACATTATGTTAATTATCCCAGCAATTGATCTCAAAGACGGCCACTGTGTAAGACTAAAGCAAGGCTTAATGGAAGAATCCACAGTGTTCTCAGAAGACCCGGGAGCAATGGCTCGCCACTGGGTTGATCGCGGAGGTAAGCGCTTGCATTTGGTGGATTTGAACGGTGCCTTTGCTGGAAAGCCGGTCAACGAAGCCGCTATTAAAGCTATCGTAAAAGCAGTGGGCGGTGATATTCCAATTCAGTTGGGTGGTGGCATTCGCGATTTAGAAACCATAGAGCGCTATTTAGATAGTGGCATAGATTATGTGATCATAGGCACTGCCGCAGTTAAGAATCCTGGCTTTTTGCATGAAGCTTGCTATGCATTCCCCGGCCAAATTATGGTTGGTTTAGATGCAAAAGATGGCAAAGTTGCCGTTGATGGTTGGTCTAAGTTGACTGGCCACGATGTGATTGATTTAGCCAAAAAATTTGAAGATTATGGTGTTAACGCCATTGTTTATACGGATATTGGCCGTGATGGTATGTTGACTGGCGTGAATATTGAGGCGACGGTTGCATTAGCTCAAGCGCTCAGCATTCCGGTCATTGCTTCAGGTGGCGTCACTAATTTAGATGATGTTAGAAAGCTATGCGCGGTTGCTAGCGAAGGTATTATTGGTACGATTACCGGCCGTGCAATTTACGAAGGCACATTAGATTTTACGGCAGCACAGAAGCTTGCTGACGAGCTAAGTTAATGAGTTTAGCAAAACGAATCATTCCTTGCTTAGATGTGACCGATGGCCGCGTGGTTAAAGGCATTAACTTTCTTGAGCTGCGTGATGCGGGTGATCCCGTTGAAATTGCCAAGCGCTACGATGATCAAGGTGCAGATGAACTTACTTTTCTAGATATTACCGCTAGTTCTGATAATAGGGGTTTAATCCTGCATATTATCGAGCAAGTGGCTTCACAGGTGTTTATTCCTCTAACCGTCGGTGGTGGTGTGCGTGAAGTTGAAGATGTGCGTCGCTTGCTTAATGCCGGTGCAGATAAAGTCAGCATCAACACGACAGCGGTATTAAATCCGCAGATGGTGGCTGATGCGGCGAGCCGGTTTGGTTCGCAGTGCATTGTGGTGGCAATAGACGCTAAAAAAGTGGACAACCAACCATTCCAATGGGAAGTATTTACCCACGGCGGTCGCAAAGCTACCGGTTTAGATGCTGTGAAATGGGCTGAATATATGGCTAAACTAGGTGCAGGCGAGTTGCTAGTCACCAGTATGGATAGAGATGGCACTAAAATTGGCTTTAATAATCCATTGAATCGTGCGATTTCTGATGCAGTGGATATTCCAATTATCGCTTCCGGCGGTGTTGGCAACTTGCAGCATTTAGTCGATGGTGTTCAGCAAGGTGGTGCAGATGCAGTACTTGCCGCCAGTATTTTTCACTACGGTGAATACACTGTTCAGCAGGCAAAAGAATATATGGCGCAACACGGCATAGAAGTTAGGCTATGAACTGGCTTGCAGAAGTAAACTGGGATGCAAACGGCTTAGTGCCAGTTATCGCACAAGAATACGATTCTGGCCGTATACTGATGTTCGCCTGGATGAACCGCGAAGCTTTACAATTAACTTACGAAACCAAGCAGGCTGTTTATTGGTCACGCTCACGCAATAAACTTTGGCGTAAGGGTGAAGAGTCAGGTCATGTGCAGAATGTGTATGAAATTAGGCTTGATTGTGATGAAGATGTGATTCTCATCAAAGTTGAGCAAGTCGGTGGCATTGCCTGCCACACGGGCCGACACGATTGTTTTTTTAAAAAATTAGATAACGGCGGTTGGGTTGTAGACCAAGCCGTGATCAAAGATCCAAAAGATATTTACTAGACAATATTTACTAAGCCATATTATTAAGCACCAATATCGACGGAAATTAATCAACGTGAATGACACATTAAATCGCTTGGCTGAATTGTTAGAACAACGTAAAAATGCTGATCCTCAGTCTTCTTATGTGGCTAAACTCTACGCTAAAGGCCTAGACAGTATACTGAAAAAAGTTGGCGAAGAAGCTACGGAAACGATTATTGCTGCCAAAAATGGTGATAAAGAACATCTAATTTATGAAACAGCTGACTTATGGTTTCATACATTGGTGATGCTTGCACAAGTAGGCTTAAAACCTCAAGACGTATTAGATGAATTGGCTAGGCGTGAAGGTTTGTCTGGGATAGTTGAAAAAGCGTCACGGCTAGAAGGAAGTACCTAATAATGAGTGCTGACTGTATTTTTTGTAAAATTGTGAATGGCAGTATCCCATCTAAAAAAATCTATGAAGATGAGGACGTGATTGCTTTTAATGACATTAATCCATCGGCAAAAGTACACTTTCTAATTGTGCCGAAAACGCATATTGACAGCCTTGCTAGTTGCGATATGCAGCATCAGGATTTGTTAGGGAAAATGTTGTTGCTTGCGCCTAAGTTGGCAGAAGAGCAAGGTTTAGCCGGTTTTAAAACCCTGATTAATACGGGTGTTGATGGTGGGCAAGAAGTGTTTCATATTCATTTACACGTATTAGGTGGCGGTAATAAATTACCAAAAACCTAGATTAATTGTGATTTAATAACGTTAATAGTAACGTTATATTTTGGAGAGTCATCATGGGATCATTTAGCATTTGGCATTGGTTAATAGTACTGTTGGTGGTTGTGTTGATTTTCGGAACAAAAAAATTACGAAATATGGGTAGTGACGTAGGTGGGGCGGTGAAAAACTTCAAAGAAGCCATGAATGAAGGGCAAAGTGCAGACGATGCTCCGCTTAACACTATCAAAAACGAAACAAGCGCCAATTTAATCGAAGTGGCAGTAGCTGAAGTGCCAGCACCAAAAGCGACTGCTAGAAAGCGTGCTCCGGCTAAATCTAAAGTCGCAGTAAGCGCTGAGACAAAAAGCCCGGTAGCTAAATCTGCTGCTGCCAAAACTACTGTCGCTAAAACTGCAGCTACTAAAACAACGGTTGCTAAAACCGTGGCGCCTAAAAAAGCGGCAGTTAAAAAATCTACCAGCTAGATCAACTTTAAGAATTAAAAATAAATGTTTGATGTTTCTTTTTCTGAGCTCATCGTAATCGCAGTGGTTGCGCTTATAGTGATTGGGCCTGAAAAGTTGCCAAAAGTGGCACGCACGCTAGGTGCTTTGACTGGACGTATGCAAAGATATGTGGCACAAGTTAAAGAAGAAGTGAATCGTGAAGTGCGTTTTCAAGAGTTACAGCAGCTACAACAAGAGATTCAAGCTACAACGATTAAAGCGCAAACAGGTTTAGAGCAAAAAACAGAGTCATTTAGGCAAGATTTATTGGATTTTGACCAGAAAGCTGATACTGAAAAGCTGAATAAGGAAAATGCTGGTGATCTCCAAACCAAGGATAGAAGCCTCTAGTGACACCTACCGATAATTTTATTTCACATTTAATCGAATTGCGTGATCGCTTATTACGTATAGTCATTGGCTTCGTTGTTGTTTTCGTGGCTTTTTTCCCATTTGCTAACAAAATTTACGAGCTCCTTGCCGCGCCGTTATTAAACAAACTTTTACCTATTGGCGGTCAAATGATTGCAACAGGTGTCACTACCCCATTTTTTGTGCCGATGAAAGTGGCAATGATGGCGGCATTTATTGTTTCATTGCCTCATACCATGTATCAGGTTTGGGCGTTTGTTGCTCCTGGACTTTATGCGCATGAAAAGAAATTCATGATCCCTATGATTGTTGCCAGTAGCTTGTTATTTTTAGCGGGAATGAGCTTTGCATATTTCCTTGTATTCCCAGTGATATTTGGCTATATCGTTAATACTGCCCCGCATGGCGTAGCAGTCATGACCGATATTGGTAGTTATTTAGACTTTGTGCTGACCTTATTTTTTGCCTTCGGGCTAGCATTTCAAGTGCCAATTGCGGTGGTGATGGCAGTTCGCTTTGGCTGGGTAAGCACTCAAACTTTACAGCAGGCACGTGGTTACGTGATTGTGGGGGCGTTCGTGATAGGCGCCATTTTTACGCCGCCAGATATTATTTCTCAATTTATGTTAGCCGTACCAATGTGGCTGTTATATGAAATTGGTATTTTGGTAGCCAAGTTTACCAAGCAGACGCCAGCTCCAAAAATTCTGCCGCCCAGCTTGTAAATATTAAATATTTTTAGCTATTGTTTTGCATTCGCTGGCTTAGGGCGCTTACCAATCAGAATTGAAATTTCGACCGTTTTTTCAGCACGGGCAATTTTAATGGTTGCCTTCTTATTAGGTGTTAATACCGCAATCAAATTAAGCATGCTGCCGCTATCAGAAACTGATTTTCCGTCAATGGCTAACAAAACATCACCTGCGCGTAGCCCAGCTTTATCCGCAGGGCTGTCACGTAATACGCCAGCAATCAATGCACCTTGCGCTAGTTTGAGTTTAAATGATTCAGCTAACTCTGGTGTAATATCTTGTGCTTCAATACCTATCCAGCCGCGCGTTACATTACCTTGAGCGACAATTTGCTCCATAACTTGACGTGCTAATGTTGCAGGGATTGCAAAACCTATACCCATAGAACCACCACTACGCGAGTAAATTGCACTATTAATGCCTACCAGATTGCCGTTAGTGTCAATTAATGCGCCACCAGAATTACCTGGATTAATTGAGGCGTCAGTCTGAATGAAGTTCTCATAAATGTTGATGCCTAAATGATTGCGACCAAGCGCACTAATAATGCCTTGTGTGACTGTTTGACCAACGCCAAATGGGTTGCCAATAGCCAATACAACATCTCCCACATTGAGTTTGTCTGAGCTAGCAAAGGTAATGGCCGGGAGATGCTCTGCGTCAACTTTAATGAGAGCCAAATCTGTATCTGGGTCGGTGCCAACTACTTTGGCTGATAATTTACGTCCGTCTGCCAGTGCAATCTCGATTTCATCAGCAGAAGCCACTACGTGATTATTGGTGAGAATCAAACCTTGCTCGCTAACAATAACGCCAGATCCTAAGCTGTTTTCTGGTTGGGATTGGCTATCCAAGTCATCTAATTGGTCGCCAAAAAATTGCCGAAATGCGGGATCATCCAAGAATTTTTGATGAGGATTCTCTGGTGATTTCTTGCTGGTAAAAATATTAACAACCGCAGGCATGGCTTTTTTTGCAGCGAGGCTGTAAGAACCCGCTAAGTTTGCGTTCAAGCTTGATTCAACCTGATTGACGACAACGTTTTGTTGACCTTTATTGAGAAAATTAGGAGAAAAAACTCTTAAAACAAGTAGTATCGCCATACTTATGGTGGCAGCTTGTGCAAATATAAGCCATAATTTTTTATGTAACTGATTATTCATAGATGTTTATTTATAAATGTGATCGATTGTTGTGTTGAAGCTACTTGTTTAGTTGCTAAATGATTGCAAGTCTAATATGAGGCATAAATATTTAAAATCAATAGCATACAACAAATAAAGGTGCTGGAAAATGGTAAAAATAAATGAGTTAGTGAATTATACCCAACAACTCATGCAAGTTGAATGCTTCAAGGATTACTGCCCGAATGGCTTGCAGGTAGAAGGTAAAAGTGATGTTTGTAAAATTGTCACAGGTGTTACTGCCAGTATGGCGTTGCTCAATGCTGCTAAGCAAGCGCAAGCGGATTTAGTATTAGTGCATCATGGTTTTTTTTGGAAAAATGAAGACGTAAGAATTGTCGGCATAAAGAAAACGCGCATTAAATTTTTATTGGAAAATGACCTAAACTTAATGGCATACCACTTGCCATTAGATGCGCATCAGCAGTTTGGAAATAACGTTCAGCTTGGCCGAATATTAGGTATGACTGCTATTGATTATGTGGGTGAGGCCAACTTAATTGCTTATGGTTATTTGGCGCAAGCGGTGACATTGGGTGAATTTGTGCAGTACCTTGAAAATAAGCTTGGACGCACGCCTTTGGTTATGGGTGATTTAAATAGAATTGTACATAAAATTGCTTGGTGTACGGGGGCAGCACAGGGCTATTTTGACGCAGCTATAGGATTAGCTGTTGACGTATATATAAGTGGTGAAATCTCAGAACAAACTATGCATCAAGCTGTCGAATCGGGTGTGTCGTATATTTCAGCAGGGCACCATGCTACAGAGCGTTATGGTGTGCAGGCTTTGGGTGAGCATTTGGCAGAAAAGTTTAATTTAAAACACGAATTTATAGATATTAATAACCCAGTTTAGTCGTTTTATTTCAATGGCTTATGAAATAAACCTTTAATTTCTGTGCAAAAAAATGTATACTTGTGCGCGGTGCAATGTAGCCTGATATTTATCGCCACTGTGTTGGCCTGTGCGCTTAGTAATGTTTGTATGAGAATTTTTAGTTTTAAAGTTAGTAATTAACGAAACTAACCACGTTAGATGGGTGAAGTTTCATATTTAGATCACGAGGACAGTATGGCAGAAAACCGAAGCGATAAGCATCAAGATGGGTCACATGCAAATTCAGAAAGTAATCCAAATGTGGATTTAGACAAACGTAATTTTTTAATCGCGAGTTCAGTCGTTGGTGCGATTGGTTGTGCAGCAGTGGCTGTGCCGTTTGTAAAGAGCATGACGCCTAGTGAGCGAGCAAAAGCCGCTGGTGCGCCTGTTGAAGTGGATATTAGCAAAATAGCACCTGGCACGATGATGACCGTGGAGTGGCGCGGTAAGCCTGTATGGATTATTAACCGCACGGCTGAAATGACCGCTGAGTTGGGTAAGCATGATGCGCAACTTACTGATCCTAGCTGTGAAGTCACTTCACAGCAACCAAGTTATTGTAAAAATGCTGACCGCTCAATTAAGCCTGACTTAGCTGTTATCGTCGGAATTTGTACGCATTTGGGTTGCTCGCCTAGCGCAAAGCTACAGCCAAAAGGCGATATGGGCGACACTTGGTCTGGTGGTTTCTTTTGTCCATGCCATGGTTCGAAATTTGATCTGGCTGGTCGCGTTTTTAAAGGCTCACCAGCGCCAATTAATTTAGTTGTGCCACCGCATAAATACCTAACAGATAACACCTTGCTTATTGGCGTTGATACTGAAGAGAAGGCTTAATTATGACCAATAAAAATGTGATAAAGCAAAATAAATCAGCCGGAGCTAACTTGCTCGAAAATGGTTTAAATTGGGTGGACGAGCGCTTTCCGCTTACGAGTAATATTAAAGCGCATTTAACTGAATACTACACACCGAAGAATTTCAATTTTTGGTATTACTTTGGTTCCTTGTCATTATTGGTTTTGGTGCTGCAAATATTGACAGGTATTTTCCTGACGATGCACTATAAGCCAGATGCTGAGCTAGCTTTTGGTTCGGTTGAATATATTATGCGTGATGTGCCGTGGGGTTGGCTCATCCGTTATATGCACTCTACTGGTGCTTCTATGTTTTTTATTGTGGTGTACATGCATATGTTTCGCGGCATTATTTACGGCTCTTACCGTACGCCGCGCGAACTAATTTGGCTATTTGGCGTTGGTATTTTCCTATGTCTAATGGGCGAAGCGTTCTTTGGCTATTTATTGCCTTGGGGTCAAATGTCTTATTGGGGTGCACAAGTGATTGTGAACCTATTTTCGGCGATTCCATTTATTGGACCAGACGTGTCTGAGTGGTTGCGTGGAGACTACTTGGTATCAGACGCAACATTAAATCGATTCTTCGCATTTCATGTAATTGCCTTGCCGTTTGTTTTGGTTGGCTTAGTGGCGGCGCATATCATTGCCCTGCATGAAGTCGGTTCTAACAATCCTGATGGCATTGAAATTAAAAAACTTAAAGATAAAGAAACAGGTATTCCGCTAGATGGTATCCCTTTCCATCCTTATTACACGGTTAAAGATATTGTAGGGGTGGTGGTGTTTTTAATGGTGTTTTCAACGGTTATCTTCTTTGCACCAGAAATGGGTGGCTACTTTTTAGAAGCGAATAACTTTGTACCGGCAAATCCTTTGGTCACGCCAGCACACATTGCGCCAGTATGGTATTTCACACCGTATTATTCAATCTTGCGTGCTGTTCCACCATTTCCTGGTGTTGGCTTTCTAGGCATTCCGCCTTCACTATTTCCTGGTGTGGCGGCAATGGGCTTATCTGTCATGGTGTTTGCATTGTTGCCTTGGCTAGATAAAAGTCCAGTTAAGTCTATTCGCTATCGTGGTACTTTGTATAAAAAGTGGTTAGCTGCATTTGTTGTGAGCTTTGTTGTGCTTGGTTATCTTGGTACAGAGCCTTCAAATATATGGGGTCAATTTGGCGCTTATCTCGGTAATGCAGATAGAGCAACGGTTGTGGCAAGATTCTTCACAATTGTTTACTTTGCATTTTTTATACTAATGCCGTGGTACACCAAAAAAGATAAAACTTTGCCAGTGCCAGAAAGAGTAACAGGATAAATAATATGAAATACATTATTAAAAAAGTGTTGTTAGTATGTGCATTTTTGCCCAGCATGCTCTTGCCTCAGGCCGGTTTTGCAAACGAAGATATACATTTGGAGTCGGCGCCAATTGATGCGTCAAATCATGAATCATTACAGCGTGGCGCGAAGACTTTTGTTAATTACTGTCTCAATTGCCATAGCGCGAATTACATGCGTTATAACCGTCTTTTAGATATCGGTCTATCAGAAAAGCAAATCAAGGATAACTTGTTATTTGCTGGAGATAAGATTGGTGACCCGATGAAGGTGGCCATGAATAAAGCGGATGCTAAAAAATGGTTTGGTGTTGCACCACCTGATTTATCAGTCGAAGTGCGTGCGCGTGGCGCTGATTGGGTTTATAGCTACCTACGAAGTTTTTATCGCGATCCAGACAGCGCTACTGGCTGGAATAACGTGGTTTATCCAAAAGTTGCAATGCCTCACGTACTCTACGAATTGCAGGGCGAGCAGCAATTTGATCATGAAACGCATGAGTTAACTTTGGTTAAGCCGGGAAAATTGTCTGCAACTGAGTATGATACTTTGGTAGGCGACTTAACTAATTTTCTAGCTTACATGTCAGAACCTGCAAAACAACAGCGCAATCATATGGGCTGGTTTGTATTACTATTTTTAGGAGTATTGTTGGTGCTTACTTACAAACTCAAAAAAGCTTATTGGAAGGATATACACTAAATGATGACCTTGTACTCGGGAACAACTGATCCCTATAGCCACCGTTGCCGCATTGTTTTATTTGAAAAAGGCATGGACTTTCAAGTCATTGATGTTGATTTAGCTAATAAGCCAGAAGATTTGGCGGTTATTAATCCTTATAACCAAGTGCCAGTGTTGGTTGAGCGTGATTTGGTGTTGTCAGAAGCCAATATTATTAATGAATACATTGATGAGCGCTTTCCTCATCCGCAGTTGATGCCACCAGATCCAGTGATGCGCGCTAGGGCAAGATTGTTTTTACATAGCTTTGAAAAAGATCTTTTTGATCACATTAAAGATGTTGAATCTGATGATCAAGCGATTGCAGACAAGGCGCGCGCAACTATTCGCGACAATTTAACGCAATTGGTGCCAATATTTTCTAAGCAAAACTATCTGCTTGGTGATGATTACTCAATGCTAGATGTTGCGGTGACCCCATTATTATGGCGTTTAGGTCACTACGGTATTGAATTGCCTAATCAAGCATCGGCAATTTTGAAATACGCGGAACGTCTATTTTCTAGACCGTTATACGCAGATGCGATGACCCCGTCAGAAAAAGCAATGCGCAAATAGTGTTCATTAAGGTAAGGTGCGGCATGCACTTTACCTCTATAAGGTTCTAACTAGATACTTTCATATGACAGAAACTACTTCTACAAAACCCTATATGGTGCGAGCCATACATGAATGGTGTGTTGATAATAATATGACACCACATTTGCTGGTGGCTGTTGATAATCACTCACGCGTACCGATGGCATATGTTAAAGATGGTGAGATTGTATTAAATCTCAGCTACGGGGCTACCAAAGATTTGCAGATGGACAATGATGCTGTGGTGTTTTCTGCAAGATTCGGCGGTAACTCACAAAACTTATACATACCTATGCACGCAGTCAAAGGTATATTTGCACGCGAGACTGGTCAAGGTATGTTTTTTGAGGTTGGGCAAGCGCCGTTAGATGAAAATACGCCGAAAAAATCAGCCGAAGGCCTAGAAAATAAGCAAAAAGTAACTAATATCAAAAAACCTACGTTAACTATCGTAAAATAACTTAACTTTTTCCAAAAAGTCAGTATAATACGCAACTCAAATAACGCCGGATTAGCTCAGTTGGTAGAGCAGCGCACTTGTAATGCGAAGGTCGTCAGTTCGATTCCGACATCCGGCACCAGTTTTTATCTAATACCCTTTTATGCATATTTGACAGTAAGTCAAATTATTAGAATAATCGCGGGTTCGGTTTGGAGGGGTGGCCGAGTGGTTAAAGGCGACGGACTGTAAATCCGTTCTCTCAGAGTACGAAGGTTCGAATCCTTCTCCCTCCACCAAATTGTAATGCACGTTTTTGAATTTAATGTTGTAGTGGCTAGAAGCTGTTTTAAATAGGATGGCGTTGGTTTAGATGGGTGCGCGGGTGTAGCTCAGTTGGTAGAGCTTCAGTTTTCCAAACTGAATGTCGCGAGTTCGAGTCTCGTCGCCCGCTCCAAACAATTGAGCTTTAAATACGTGAGTATGTAGATTAATGCCCATGTGGCTCAGTGGTAGAGCACTCCCTTGGTAAGGGAGAGGTCGCGGGTCCGATTCCCGCCATGGGCACCATGATCATGTAATTGAAAAATGTGTGCGCTTTTATTGTGAATATTGGTGTTGGCATTTAGTTGGTGGTAGTTATACTGCTTAAATTTGAACAAGTTTTATTAATATTAATAAAACTTATAGTTAATAAAACATTGTAGAGGACTGAAAAGATGGCAAAAGGTAAATTTGAGCGGACCAAGCCGCACGTCAACGTAGGTACAATTGGCCACGTGGATCACGGTAAGACGACATTAACGGCAGCGATCACGACTGTATTGACAAAAAAATACGGCGGCGAAGCTAAGAATTTTGCAGAAAT
>CANCPF010000011.1 GCA_947379975.1 Methylophilaceae bacterium
ACTAACAGCTTATTTAAAAGCATTCTTACATCTTGCGAATCCATTCTTGGGAGGCTTAAGTAAATCTACTGACCATCCCTAATGCCGCGTCGATGTTGATAATTTACTTTAATAAAGTTGGCTTTTCTATACGTGCAAACCCCTAAAAAATAAGCTTACACACGCATTTAATTCACAAACTTAGTGAAATTAATTTAAGAAATAGAGGAAGGTTCCTAAGGAGACTTACGGCTGAATTCGGCGTGCAATGCGCGCTAAATCACGATCAATATTTTTATTAAAACTGGCAGATAAGGTTAACTTTCTATCTTCATCAAAATCAGAATCGACTAAACGCACTTGTTTCTCCAAGGCGTCTAATTGATCAATAATTTTAGGTAATGCCAGTTGACGTAGGGTTTCAATGGCAATCAAATGTTGGTTGTAGCTTCCAAAAACTTTGTCATGCACACGTTTTAGAGTGTTAATCGCCTCGGTACGATGTCCCTCCTTCGCTTGCAGACTAGCCAACAGGATAAAACTACTCGCGTGGTAAGGATTCGCTTTTAGGTTATCACTAAGCAATTGGTGCGCTTTAGCGTAAGCACCATTGCCGAGCCTAACGTTACTATCACTAACACCATCTAATATAAGCTGATTGGCTATCAGAATTTTAACTTCGCGCACGCCGATATTTGGATCGTTAGCATTTTGTATGCGCAAGCTTTCAAAACGCTCTAGCGTGTCCTTGAGCAATGTTCGCCGGAACGCCACACTGCAAGTACTTATAAATGCGTTATCAGCTAAAGCAAGCTCTGCCGTTCTGAGTATAATTTCTTGTGCTATTAGTTCTTGTGGATTAATTTTGTTAATTAATTTTGCAATTTTATAAGCGTTTACTTTGGACGACATTAAATTGGCCGTGCTAATGTTAGATTGTTTATTAATTAATTCCGCAGCAATATTAGGCGCTAAGGCCAGCACCATAAGTAAAAAAACGCTAGTTAAAATGATGTGTTTTGCTGGCAGACTGATGCGGTTAAAACTATCAATTAGATTAGAAAATATAGCAAAGAACTCAATGCTGTGCTTTGTATCGCTTAATTGCGCTGCACGAGCAAGATAAAGCCCAGCGAATATATTCATAAATGCCACGTAAAAAATGAAATTAACACCCGCATGAATAAACAAAGCCAATACACCAAGTAATAAAGTAGTACTTTCTAAACCTGCCAAATTATCGACACGTTGCAGGCTACGTTTTAACTGAAAAAGCAATCCCAGCAATAGGCCAAGTAATAACAATAATGCTGGGATTCCACCCTCAGCGGCAAATTGCAGGAAGTCGTTGTGTGCATAAAACCCAGCACTGCCATTTTCTAAAGGTGAGCGGTAAGCCGGATAGTAGCTCGCAAAAGTACCCCAACCGGTGCCTACAAGTGGATGTGCCAACGTCATTTTTATGCTTGACTGCCATAACAGAAGCCGCAAATTACTTGAAGGATCTTCTGCTAAATTAAAGCTACGATTAGCAATACTGCTATGTAATATCAGTTCACTAAAAAAATATGCTGATATGGCAATCAGCGGAATAATTACGACTAAGCGCCTAGATTGAGTATTGCGATAAGCCGCCCATAATAAAACTGGCAGTAATAACAACCATGTAGCAATTCCGCCGCGCGATGCTGTGGCAAACAAGGCGGTGCTAATGACGAATAAGCCAGCACCCAACAAGAATGGCAAGTATCTATGCGACTTTGATTGGTTGCTTAAGAATAAAAAAGTAGCTGGAAACCAAAGTACATTGATTAATGCGGCAAAAAGATTACGATCTACTAGCGGGCCAACTGCATGACCAGCACCGACGTGATTGAAAACTTGCCAGATTGCCCAAATAGCCAAGCCGACACCCATGACAAAAAGTACTACTCGTAAATACTTCCATATTTCAGCAAAGCTCGGCGTGTTGCTCGCCACCAAATAAACCACCGGTAAATTGGCTAAAGTTGCCATGGTCATCATGCTGGTTTGAGGAATAGTGCTAGTGAAGGCAACGATTAATAACCACGCCAGATAAATCAGCATCCACTTAGATAAGGCGTAAAACTGCACAGCATTATTTATCAATACCGCGCGGCAACCAAGCACCACCATCACCCATAAAAACATCTCAGTCACAGCGCTACTTGTGTACCAAAAGCCGGATAAAATTAATTCAACAATGAACAGTAAATAAATTAATTGACTTGCATTCATGAAATTTGTGCTCGCTGGTGATTTATAGAGAAAGTTCTAAATGTATGCACATAGCCAGTGTGTTTTACAGAACCACAGGTCATTAGTAAATTCGTGCAAACGCGTAAGGGCTAGCCCTTATATGGCCGTTTGCAGAGGCAGATTTATAGACATATATCCGCATTGTGTCGTAGACTTGTGTAGTTGCTACCCACTTTTTTCTGATAAGGAAATGGCTTGATTGATCTACTTAAGGGCTTGAATTTTGAGTTGCTGTTTGAAGCCGCGGTAGATGCCATGCTGTTGGTAGATGATAAAGGCGCGATTGTTGTGGCTAACAATCCCGCGTATCAGATGCTTGGCTACACTAGTGAAATATTATGCGGGCTTAAAGTTGAGGCGCTGATGCCATCACGCTTCAGGCACAACCATCACCAGCACAGAACAAGTTATGTGCAAAATCCAGACAAACGCGCCATGGGTAGCGGTCGGCCGCTTGTAGTACTTCGACAAGATGGTAAAGAGTTAGAAGTTAATATCGGATTAAGCCCTATTAACACTGGTCAAAAACGTTATAACTTAGTGACCATTTATGAGGCGGATACTCTGCGGCGAGCAGAGGAATCATTTAAATCAAGTGAAGAACGTCTGCAATTAGCCAAAGAAGCGGCTGGCTTAGGCGTGTTTGATTTTGACTCCAACCAAAACGTGTTGCATTGGGATGAAAGAATGCGTGAGCTCTGGGGCGCTGAATCTGAGGAGTCAGTCATTCCTGAAAAACGCTTCGTTTCGGTCATTCATCCAGCAGACAGGCTCGCGAGGCAAGCGGCACTTGAAGCAGCAATCAATCCCAAAGGAAAAGGCGAATATCATGCTGAATATCGGATAATTAATCCAAATACCCTAGTTGAACGCTGGGTGTCCGCGGTCGGGCGCATGCACTTTGAAGATGGCGTCGCTATGCGTTTAGTTGGCGTGGCGCGGGATATTACCGAGCAAAAGAACTTAGAGAAAAAACTACAGGAACAACGCGCCGAAGCAGAATCTATTTCACAGCAAATGGTAGCTGCACATACCGCCTCGGCCATTGCACATGAGCTGAATCAGCCTTTGGCAGCTATATCAGCCTATAGCGAAGTAGCGTTACATGCGATGCAAGCCAGCACACTTTATCCGGATAACTTAAAACAAGCACTTGAAGGCTGCGTGGTTCAGTCAAACCGTGCCGGCCGTAGCTTGCATGAATTATTGGATTTTCTACAAAAAAGTGATTTAGTCACAGAGCGATTTGATCTTAACGAGGTGGTAATAGACGCTTTAAATAATGTGCGAGTTAGTGATTATTTAGAGTTTTATCCGGCTATGCATCTAGAAAAAAACTTGCCTGAAGTATTAGGCAACCGAATTCATGTGCAGAAAATATTGGTTAACTTACTCGTTAACGCTGTGGAGGCAATGCGCGGGGCAAAAATAAAGAATTCCGTCATCACCGTCAGTGTGCGGACGAGTAACGCCTCCAATATGGCGCATGTGTCGGTGCAAGATAAAGGCCCAGGCTTAGACGCAGAAACAGCTAAACGTGTTTTTGATCCTTTTTTCACCACCAAAAAATCTGGCATAGGTATGGGCTTAGCCATTAGTCGAGCACTAACCGAGGCCAATGGTGGCCAACTCTGGCTGGATCTCAACACAGACATTGGCGCAACATTTCATTTTACTTTACCCTTTGCACCGTAAGGAAACATGAGCGATGAACCTTTCAAAATTGAACACCGCACCACTTACTGAAAAAACTTCTGAAGCTACCGTATTTATTGTAGATGACGACCCAGCCATTCGAGATTCACTTACACTGATGATAGGCCAAGAAAACCTGACCGTGCACAGCTATGCCAGCGCCGAGGATTTTTTAGAAGCGGCTGAGCCTAACTGTTTAGGTTGCATTATTATTGATATTCGCATGCAAGGTATGGATGGCATGCAATTACAAGAAGCACTTAGTCAGCGCAATACTTTATTGCCAATTATATTTCTCACTGGTCATGGCAATATTCCTATGAGTGTAAGAGCCATTAAAGCTGGCGCGCTAGATTTTTTAACCAAACCAGTAACACGTGAAAAGTTGATGGCTGCGATTCATGCCGCGGTTCAAGAATCAGAGAGGATGTTGTCAGAGAACGCATCTCAACAAGACGCAGTATCGCGTATTGCCGGGCTGACAGATAGAGAAAGAGATGTACTTAAATTGGCGATTCAAGGCTACGCCAATAAGGAAATTGCACGCCATTTGGGCATTAGCCATCGTACCGTAGAAATTCATAAATCAAAAATAATGCACAAAACAGGCGCGGTAAATCTGCTGGATTTAGCACGTATCGCGCATGTGGGCGATGTTGAATTGGATTAGATAGCTCATATTATCAGGCCGCATATTTAAATTATAGCCATAAAATCCAAAGTAAATCTAGCAGAAAATCCACCAGCCAATCAAACGAAACAAACCAATCTAGTCAGCCGATTTTCCTATACGTGTTCGCGCGGATTTCCTGCCATACTTTTTATTGATAATCTGCTTAGCAATGGGGTTTAATAAAATTAATGATGGAGGTACTTAAATCGTGCCAGTCCCTGAATTTGAAAAATCAATGTTCGAGGCGCTACTTGCGCGGCGCTCGGTACGTAGATATAAACCAAGAAAAGTTGAATCTTCTACCATTAACAATCTACTGGAAGCGGCAGTAAGGGCGCCTACTGCGCTTGGCCAAGAGCCTTGGGCTTTCGTCATTATTCAAGACAAAATCCTACTCAAAAGTTTGTCTGATTACGCGAAACCATTATTTCTTAGTCAAATCCATCAACATCAATCAAAACAAGCCCAACATAAACTGGATTTATTTAACCGCCCAGATTTTAATATTTTTCATGATGCTAATACGCTCATTGTCATCTGCGGGGAAAAAAATGCTCCATTTTTCACCGCTGACTGCTGGCTAGCGGCGGAAAATATGATGCTAGCGGCTTGTGCGATGAACTTAGGTTCTTGTGTCATTGGAAGCGCATTGTCGGCATTTGAAGTGCCAGAAGTACGCACCAAATTAAGAATTCCAGACAACTATTCTGCGGTTGCACCTATCGTTATTGGCTATCCTGATGAGAAAAATATACCGTCTTCACGAAAAAGTCCGGTTGTTTTTTCTTGTATTTCTGAAGTCTAAAGACGCTAGATTAGTATTAACAAGTTTTAGTTTAAGCAAAATTAAAAACAGTCATCTAATTAATGGATAAATAGCCATTTAATTTAAGAAAGGTCCTGAATATGTACAAACAAATTATCTGCCCAGTAGACGGCAGTGCAACCTCCAACAACGGCATGCATGAAGCCATTAAGCTGGCTAAGGACCACAATGCCAAACTTAGATTTTTGCATATTATTGATACTTACTTTCCGATATTAGATGTGACTGGCGATTTGAATGTGATTTATATTGATGAAATTTTGCGAAAAAATGGTAAAAAAGTCCTGAAAAAAGCTGAGGATGCCGCACATAAAGCTGGCGTTAATGCTGATTCAAAAGTGCTGGAAGCGATAGGTGGCAGAGTCTCAAAATTCGTAGTAAGTGAGGCTGAAGAATGGCCTGCAGATTTGATTGTGATGGGCACGCATGGTTTACGTGGCATTGAACGCTTAGTAATGGGTAGCGATGCCGAAACGGTGGCGCGCACTAGCCCGGTGCCGGTGTTGCTAGTTAGAAATGCACATACTGAGAAAAAGTAATTTTTTATAAAACCTTTATAAAGGGCTAACTCCATGACCATTAGTGCAATTTGTAGCCGAGAAGTGATAACCGTACACCGTGATGCAACAGTGCTGCACGCGGCCATGCTGATGCGCCAATATCATGTAGGAGATGTGCTTGTGATAGAAGATCGCGAAGGTAAAGCTGTACCAGTCGGCATTCTGACAGATCGCGATATCGTCATAGAGATGGTCGCTACCGACCTAGATTGCCGAGTCATTACTGTTGGCGACATCATGCTAGGGCACTTAACAGTGGTGAAGGAGGATGTAGGCATTTTTGAGGCCATACAATTAATGTCTAGCCAAGGTATTCGGCGGCTACCGGTAGTAGATAAAGATGGCAGCTTATTAGGCATTGTGACATTGGATGATGTATTGCTACTGCTGGCAAAAGAGTTTGGCGCACTGGCTAAGTTAGTTCGCCATGAACAGAAAAATGAATCGAGTGCTAGGCGCTAAATCTATTCGCCTTATTCTCAATAAAAACAAATAAACAAGTATACAAAGAGCTAAAAATGACGATTGATCGAACCACAACAGGCTTTACAAGTATAAGCCATGAACGTGCTTTGTTAGAGCAAGAAATTGACGTTTATCAGGCAACAGCAAAATTACTTGAACCTAGTACTTGCCCACAATGCGGCGCGGTTTTTCATAAAGGTCGTTGGCAGTGGGGTGCCGCAGAAAGCGATGCACACAGCATTATTTGTCCGGCTTGCAATCGGATTAATGATAATGTTCCGGCTGGATTTGTCACGCTGGAAGGCGAATTTTTAAAAGAACATCATGAAGATATCATACATTTGATTCGTAACCATGAGCAGCACCAGCGTGCTGAACACCCACTAAAACGAATTATGGACATAGAGCGCATAGAAAATAAAGAGGATGCGCTATTAATCACTACTACAGATGTTCATTTAGCTAAAGGTATAGGAGAAGCCTTACGCCATGCATACCAAGGTGAATTAGAAATTAAATACACCGCTGGCGAACATTTTCTTCGCGTTCATTGGCGCAGGTAGCTTTCATTATGTTGCCTAAAAAGGCTATCCGACGATTTTGGAGCGTACTATTTATTTTAATCGGTGCCGCTCTTATATTTTTAGCTACTAAGGCTTTTGTAGGCATGATATTGATGCTGCTAGGCGTAGTTATTGAGTTGCTGGGCATCACCATTAAGCATAAATAAACATTTAAGGTAAAATAGCGTTTTACCTTAAATATCTCATCAAATGGCATCTCTGCAAGAAGAAATCAAACGCCGTCGTACCTTCGCAATTATTTCTCACCCGGATGCGGGTAAAACTACCTTAACCGAAAAATTATTATGGTTTGGTGGCGCTATTCAAGTAGCCGGTGAAGTACGTGGTCGCAAAGCCTCACGCCACGCAACCTCAGACTGGATGGAGCTTGAAAAGCAACGGGGCATTTCTGTTACCTCATCCGTTATGCAGTTTCCTTACCGCGAACATATGGTGAACTTGCTAGATACCCCAGGCCATGATGACTTTTCTGAAGATACTTATAGAACATTAACGGCGGTAGACTCTGCAGTCATGGTGATTGATGCAGTCAACGGTGTAGAAGCGCAAACGATTAAGCTACTCAACGTGTGCCGCATGCGTGACACGCCAATTATTACTTTCATCAATAAATTAGACCGCGAAAGCCGCGAGCCGATTGAATTATTAGATGAAATTGAAACCACTTTAGGCATGGAATGTGCGCCTATGACTTGGCCGATTGGCATGGGTAAAGGTTTCAGAGGCGTTTACAATTTATACACTGATACCATTTCATTTTTTGATCCGCGAGCAGATAAAGGTACGTCGGAAATTATTCAAGGTTTAGATAATCCACGGTTAAACGAAGTGCTAGGCCGCGTTGCCGATGATTTACGGGTAGATATTGAATTAGTCCGAGGCGCTTCTCACACGTTTGATCAAGCACGCTTTTTAGATGGCAAACAAACACCGGTTTATTTTGGTTCTGCCATCAACAACTTTGGCGTGCAATCGTTGCTAGACGCGGTGGTAGATCTCTCTCCTGCGCCTTTAGCGCGCAATACTTCAGCGCGTTTGGTGAATCCTGACGAAGCTAAATTTTCCGGCTTTGTGTTCAAAATTCAAGCCAATATGGATCCGAAACATCGAGATAGAATCGCCTTTTTGCGCGTCTGTTCTGGCCGCTTTGAACGCGGTATGAAAATCAAACAAGTTACCACTGGTAAGCTCATGGCGGTCAATAATGCCATTACATTTATGGCACAAGATCGTACCACCATGGATGAAGCATATTCAGGCGACATTATCGGCATTCCTAATCACGGAACGATTAAAGTTGGAGACACTTTTAGTGAAGGCGAAGAACTCAGATTTACTGGCATTCCATCTTTTGCACCTGAATTTTTCCGTCGTGCGCGCTTAAAAAATCCACTAAAAATGAAGCAACTACAAAAAGGCCTACAACAATTGGCCGAAGAAGGCGCTTCACAATTGTTCCGCCCATTGTTATCAAATGACATGATCTTAGGCGCAGTCGGTATGTTGCAATTTGAAGTAGTCGCGCACCGATTAGAGCATGAATATGGTGTAGATATTGTGTTTGAAAATTACGATTGCTACACGGCCAGATGGCTACGCGGCAAAGGTGCGGACTTAAGTGCGATTGCCGATAAATACGGCTTTAACGTGGCCTTGGATGGCGCGAATGAATATGTTTACCTAGCGCCCAACCGAGTGAATTTACAAATGGCACAAGAGCGTTACCCAGATATTGAGTTTTTAGAAACTCGTGAAATTATCTAAAAGTCTTGTCAAACCTAGCATTGAAAATCCCTGTCCTTGTGAAAGCGGCAAGCCTTACAGCAATTGCTGCGAACCCTATCACAAGGGCATTGCAGCACCCACAGCAGAAGCGCTCATGCGCTCACGCTACACCGCTTTTGCGCTAGGTTTAGAAGAATATCTATTGCAAACATGGCACGCCAACACGCGCCCTGTCGCGCTGAATCTAGCTGAAGATTCGGCCACCAAGTGGCTAGGTCTGCAAATTAAAAATACTAAAAAAATTAGCGAGAAAAGTGCAAGCGTTGAGTTTGTCGCGCGCTATAAAGTGGCTGGTAAAGCCGAACGCTTGCATGAACTAAGTGAGTTTGAATGGATAGCCGGCCGTTGGTATTATTTGACTGGTAGAGACCCAAGATAAAGGCCGATAAGGGCCGATAAGAGCCTTGCCTCTTAATAAAATCCTAAACCAACAACATTAAACGTTTTCAAACGCTTCGCATAATTGGCTTAACAATTGTCCAAACAATGGAATCACTTCTTCTTTGTCATGCGGGCTTTCGTCGTCTGTGCCGGCAACAATAAAAGCTATCGTCAATTTATCCAGATTTTCTCTAAACTCAGTCCAATGTTCGGTTTCTGCATCACCAATTAATTTGAATTTATTAAAGCCAGCATCAACAATTTCAATTAATTCCGCGTCTGATAAACCAGCAAAAAGAGTCTTAGCTATGGTAATTTGTGCCGCTTGCAAATTAGGCATAATGTCTTCTTGCGCGAGCGGTCGTGCCAAAAATGCAAACACCAATAGCGCGTAAGCTTGATAGACACTCAGCATATCAAAATTATCGCTACGCTCTGCCAATGGCGAACGCTCTGCGGCTTGAATGGCTTTAAAGGTAATGTAACAGCTCAAATAATCCGCCGCAGCCAGCGCCTCATAATCCTCTAAATTAGTATTTGGCGCAGCTTCATCGTCATGCAAAGCATCGGCTAAACATATAGCATGCATTAGTTTGATACGTGTTGAGTATTGAATTTCCATATTGAGTCCTAGCATTGTTCGGTTTAATAGTTCGGTTTAATAGTTCGGTTTAATAGTTCGGTTTTAAAATTAATGTTTAGTCTAACGTTGGTATCGCTTCTAACAACTCGTGCAATTCTAACCAACGCTCTTCTGTTACGTATAGCTTCATGACTAGATCTGCCTGCTTTTTAAGCAGCTCTTGCAACTCAGTTTTGTCGCTAGCGGTATAAAGTTCACTGTCATTTAATCTATCGTCACACACTTTTTTATCGGCATTCCACTTAGTAATATTCAGCTCAATTTGCTCCAACTCTTTGACTAAAGGTCTGCGTTCTAAAATTCTAGCTTGCTTATCAGCTTTATTCGCGGCACGATCATTTTTGTTAGGTTTATCCGTGGCAATCACTTGCGTAGCTTGTTTATCTTTTAAACGCTGTTCGGCCAGCCATTGTCCATAATTTTCTAAATCGCCATCAAATGGCGCGGCCTTACCATCGGCGACTAATATATATTCATCACAAGTGGCGCGTAACAAGGCTCTATCGTGCGAAACCAAAATTACGCCGCCTTCATAATCTTGCAGCGCTAAGGTTAGCGCATGGCGCATTTCTAAATCTAAATGGTTAGTGGGCTCATCTAGTAGCAATAAATTAGGCCGTGTCCAAATCAACAAAGCCAAGGCTAAGCGTGATTTTTCACCACCAGAAAAATTTGCACAAGGTGACCTGGCCATTTCGCCTTTAAAATCAAAACCACCCAAATAATTCATGTGCTCTTGCTCACGAGTAAGTGGGTCTAGCTTCATCATGTGCTCTAGCGGCGAATCATCAGGACGCAGTTGTTCAAGCTGATGCTGGGCAAAATAGCCAATATTTAAGTCTTTGCCTTCTACGCGCTTTCCGCTTAAGGGCTGTAACTCATTGGCCAGCAACTTGATTAAAGTGGTTTTACCCGCGCCATTACGACCGAGCAAGCCTAAACGCTCACCCGGACGAATAGCTAAAACAATGTCTTTAATTAAGGCGACATTATTGTAGCCAACCGACATATCATCCAACACCAATAAAGGATCAGGCGCGGAAACTGGTGCTCTAAATTCAAAGTTAAACTGTGAATCCACATGCGCAGCAGAAATCATCTCCATACGTTCTAAAGCTTTAATACGGCTTTGTGCTTGGCGCGCTTTAGTGGCTTGTGCACGAAAGCGATCAATATAGCTATGTAAATGCGAGACTTTACGTTGCTGCTTTTCAAACATAGCTTGTTGCAGTGCTAGCTTTTCAGCACGCTGACGCTCAAAGTCAGAATAGCCGCCGCGATATAAAGTCAGCGTTTGTTGCTCGATATGCGCAATGTGATTCACAATCGCATCTAAGAAATCTCTATCATGCGAAATTAATACTAGCGTGCCGCGATAACTTTGTAGCCAACCTTCTAGCCAAATTACCGCGTCCAAGTCTAAATGATTGGTCGGTTCATCTAGCAATAACAAATCTGAACGGCACATTAAAGCGCGCGCCAAGTTTAAACGCACACGCCAACCGCCAGAAAACGTAGAAACCGCTTGCTGTAAATTAGCCTGACTAAACCCTAAACCACTGAGCAATTCTGCCGCGCGTGCCTTCGCACTGTATCCGTCAATATCCATCAAACGATGGTGTAATTCGGCGATTAATTCACCTTTATGATTCGCCTCGGCGTCGGCTAATGCCGCCTCAATAGTACGTAATTCGACGTCGCCATCTAATACAAATTCAATGGCGGGCATGGAAAGCGCTGGTGTTTCTTGCGCCACATGGGCAATTACCCAACTGGCTGGCATGTCTAAACTGCCAGATTCCAACTGCATTTCGCCACGCAACAAGGCAAAAAGTGAAGATTTACCCGCTCCATTTGCACCCGTTAATCCGACTTTATGACCCGGATGCAGTTGTAGCGAGGCTGCTTGAATAAGGACTTTTAAGCCCCGAACTAAGGTAAGTTGTTTGAATTGAATCAAGTTAAAACCATCACAGATAATAAAAGTAAATAATATTTTTTAGACCGATTTTTTACAGCAAGTGCGGCTACTAAAACCATGTCAGCACTTGGCTCAGCACTTGGCTTTTAGGTAGAATATATGAGCTGAAGCTCATTATTTATACGGCAAAGACCGTTATTCTAAATGATTAGTGCCATAGTCATAAATATCTTTAACTTTTAGCGCGATATTGCCAGTCAAATGCCTAGTAGATTAATTTAAATGGCAAATATTGCAGTAAAATAGAACGACTAAACATCCATCAAATTAAACTTGCCTAGCTACAATTTTCATAGGCAAAAATATAAAGTCTCAGTCCAGCCAATATGGTAAAAAAATCACTGCTTTTGGTATACCGCCTTGCGTTTTGGCTGACGGGCATTATTATCGTCATCGTGTTGCTGACCGCCTTAGCAGTACAGTTTTTATTATTCCCTAATATTGATCAATATAAAGAAAAAATAGCAACATTTGCCAGTAATGCCTCCAAACAAAGAGTCGTTATCGGCAACATTAAAGCCGGCTGGCAAGGCATCAATCCACATTTATCTTTATTAAATATTGATATTTACGATGCACAAAACCGCCCTGCTTTGCAACTTAAAAATACAGACCTAAGCTTATCATGGCTCAGCATAGGCATGTTTGAGCCGCATCTTGCTGCGCTAATTTTCCACTCTCCAGAGCTTACGATTCGCCGCATGGCGAATGGTGAAGTTTTTGTCGCCGGCATTAGCATGCGCGGCGCGGCTAAACCTGATTTACCCAATTGGCTGCTACGCCAAAGTAAATTAGAAGTGGTAAACGCTAAGGTGGTTTGGTTAGATGAAATGCGCGGCGCTCCAGCACTAAGCTTAAATAATCTTAATTTACAAATAAAAAGTCCAACTTGGAAGAGTTTACTTAAAAGCCATCAAATCACATTGACTGCGATGCCTTCTGTTGGCACAAACAACCCGATTACCTTAAGCGGCACTTTGCATGGTAGCGATGTAAGTCGTATTGAGCAATGGAACGGCAACATCACCACGCAACTAAAAAATGCCAATATGGTAGCTTTTAAGCCTTGGTTAGATTACCCGATTGATTTGCAAGCCGGTATAGGTAGCGCTGATATTGCTGTTGATTTCTCTAACCAGCAACTCAAATCTATTTCCAGCAATGTCAGCTTAAGAAATGTAATGATTCAAATCAAAGCCGATGCTGAGCCTATTTTTCTCAATAAATTAGCTGGGAAACTTAGCTGGCAGAACCTAAGTGTAAGTAAGTTAATCTCAGCACAGCACCTCATTAGCAGCCAGTTTTTTAGTGGTGAGCACTTAACTTTAGTCACCAATAATGGTTTGAATATACAAGATGCCAGCGCTAGCTATCGAGAAAAACCGCAAGGATTGAAGGCATTAAGCGTTAAATTAGCCCATGTCAATCTAGCGACTATGAATCCCTACCTAGCCCAATTACCACTGCCGACTGCAGTGCTAGAGAAAATTGCAGGGCTAGCAACTACCGGCAACCTAGATAACTTAGTGCTCAATTGGGAAGGCAATCAGTTTGCTACAAAAAGCTATCTACTCAAGTCCAAATTTAATAAATTAAGCATAAAAGCACACGATAAATTGCCAGGATTCAGCAATTTAACCGGAGAAATTTCAGCCAACCAAAGCGCAGGCAAACTTAACTTGCAAACAAAAAATGCCAATTTAGATTTTAAAGACACCTTGCGCTGGCCCCTTCCTGTTGACACATTAGAAGGCGACTTCAGCTGGAACATCAAAGGCAGTGAAACTAAAATTAGGGCTAGCGACATTAGTATTAGTAATCCACATTTAGCTGGCACGATTAACGCCGATTATTTGTTGGATGGCAACAAAGGTGGCTACCTTGACTTAAAAGCCAAATTTTCTCGCGGCAATGCTAAATATGCCCTATTTTATTACCCAACCACGCTGGGTAAAGATACTTTGCATTGGCTGGACACCTCGATATTGTCTGGAGACGTTGAAAATATTAACGTGATCACTAAAGGTCGCTTGGCTGACTTTCCGTTTGTCGATAGCAAAGGCAATCTTGATAGTAAGCTAGGTTTATTTAGAGTCACTGCAAAAGTTAAAAATAGTGAAATCGAGTATGGCTTAGGCTGGCCGAATGTCGAGGCACTTAGTTTAGACATGCTATTTGAAGGCACACGCATGGAGCTCAATGCAAATGCTGGGCATATTTTAGGCAATCAACTGCTTAAAAGTAAAATCCTCATCGCCAAGTTAGATGCCGCTGAACCTATACTGAGCGTGGAGAGCGAGCTAAAAGGTCCGGTTGCTGAGGGCATTCATTTTGTGAATAAAAGCCCGGTAGCACAAGTTGCGCAAGGATTTACTACTGACCTTAAAACCAGCGGTAGCGCTAAGTTGAATCTGAGCTTGAGAATTCCACTGAATAACGCAGATGCGGCACTCATTAAAGGCGCGTATCAAATCAGTAATGGCCATATGGAAAGTGCAACAATGCCAGCACTAAACCAAATCAATGGCCTGCTAGAGTTTACCGAAAGTAGTTTAAATGCAAACAATATAAAGGCTAGTATTTTTGGTTCGCCTTTGGTTTTCAATCTAAATTCTGGCAAAGACAAAATTGTTAGAGTCATGGCTAGAGGAAAACTAAACGACGAAGTGCTTAAGCAAACCCTAGGCAAAGCAGCCAATTATATTAGTGGCAATACAGACTGGGTCGGCGACATTCTTATCCAAAAACCACGTGTCAATATCGGTATACGCGCAGACTTATTTGGTGTCACATCGCGCTTACCCGTGCCACTCAATAAAAATGCAAACGAACATTTGAATATTCGCATTGATAAAAAACAAGATGATAATAGCGACACATTTATCGTAAATATTGGCAATAAAATTGCTGCAAAAGTGCTGCGCACTGGCGAGCAAGGTAAATTGCTAGTGTATCAGGCCAGCATTCATTTCAACAGCGTCAATAATGGCACGGCTATCGCCAGTTATTTAAACAATAATAACGAACCAAATAAGCCTAAAGGTTTGCAGATAACAGGAAATTTAGATTACCTAGATGCTGACGCATGGCGCACAGTAATGAATAATTTATCTAGCCCAACAAAACAAAATGATGCTTTATCTATTCAGAAAGTAGACCTAAAGGTCAATACCTTAGATGTTTTTGACAGACGCATCAATCAACTTAAAATTAGCAATAAAGCCGGAAAAGATAGCTTACAAGCCAGCATAGAAAGCCGTGAAATATCCGGTGATTTGCAATGGCAAACACAAAATAATGGGAAGCTAACTGCGCACTTAAGTAACTTAAGAATTCCAGACGCTTCCCCAAACCGCACTAAATATTCAGTGCCTCCCAATGCTAAAGATTCTAGCTTTATAGAGACAGAAACGCCTAATCAAGCTTACCCAGCGCTTGATATTACTGCAGATAGCTTTGAATTTGATAAGAAGAAAATAGGCGGCTTAGCCTTAGTTGCTTTTCCACAAAATGGTAACTGGATTATACAAAAACTTAAGTTAATTAATCCAGAAGGCACTATCAGCGCGGATGGCATTTGGAGCAAATGGGTGCATAGCCCAAATACCAAAATGAATGTTAATTGGGAGATTAACGATTTAGGAAAAACGCTTAATCATTTTGGCTACGTAGATGCTATTAAGGGCGGAGAAGGCGTGCTCAGCGGCCAATTAAACTGGGCTGGCAGCCCGCATGAGTTTGATGTTTTAGCGTTAAATGGTAATCTGCAATTTGAAATGCATAAAGGGCAAATATTAAAAGTACAGCCTGGTGTAGGCCGATTACTCGGTTTACTGAGCTTGCAAAGCTTGCCTAGACGCCTCACATTAGATTTTAGAGATCTGTTTAGTAACGGCTTTGCCTTTGATAAAATCAACGCAAATGTAAAAATTGAGCATGGCGTGATGCGTAGCGATAACTTTTTAATGTCTGGCCCTGCTGCTAAAGTAACCATTAAAGGTGAAACTAATCTACAAAAAGAAACACAGCAACTTTACGTTAAAGTGATGCCTAACATTAGTGACAGCGTTTCACTGGCAGCATTGGCCGGCGGCCCGTTGGTAGGCGCTGTAGCCTTTTTAGCGCAAAAGATATTAAAAGATCCGCTGAATAAAATAGCCTCTTCGGAGTATGAAATTGTTGGCACTTGGGATAACCCGCAAGAAGTCAATGCAGAGAAAAATAACCCAGAAAGTAGTAAGGATTCACCACTTAATTAATAACATTTAAAATTTAAAGACTTTTAAATTCAAAAAAATCAATAATCAACAAACCTGTTTGGATAACACATGGCCATCACCTCACGCTTAAAAACGACAAGAGCTAAACTTAGCAACTTAGACTCTAATAAAGACATTGTAAAAGTAGCGGCCATTCAAATGGCTTCTGGTCCTTATGTAGCGGCTAATTTAAGTGAAGCTGAACGACTGATTGAGATTGCTGCCAATCAAGGTGCCAGACTTGTGGTGTTACCAGAATACTTTGCGATTATGGGGCTTAAAGAAACTGACAAAGTCGCGGTACGTGAAGAAGAAGGCAAAGGACCAATACAAAGCTTTTTAGCCAAAATGGCCAAAAAACATAAAATATGGCTAGTAGGTGGCTCTATTCCGCTGGTCAGCAATTTTCCTAATAAAGTGCGAAATAGTTGTTTAGTTTTTGATGATAAAGGTCAGTTAGCCGCACGTTACGACAAAATTCATTTGTTTGGCTTAGATTTAGGCAATGAACATTATCATGAAGAAAAAACCATTGAATCAGGCGATGCCATTAAAGTAGTAGATACACCATTTGGTAGAATTGGCTTGTCTATATGTTACGACTTGCGCTTTCCTGAATTGTATCGCGCGATGAAAGATGTCAATATTATTGTTGTGCCAGCAGCCTTCACCGACACCACCGGCCGCGCGCACTGGGAAACATTGATACGCGCTCGTGCCATTGAAAACTTAAGCTACGTGATTGCATCGGCACAAGGTGGCTACCATTTATCTGGCCGCGAAACGCATGGCAACAGCATGATTGTTGATCCATGGGGCGTAATTTTAGACCGCTTACCGCGTGGTTCTGGCGTGGTAATTTCAACCATTAACCCACAGTATCAAGCTAGTTTAAGAAACAGCTTACCGGCGCTTAAGCACAGAACTATTAGTGCGATATAACTACAACTTCCATGTCTCAATTATTTCTATATTAAGCAGAAGCAAGCAATGAAAACTGAACAAAAGTCAGCCAATACCAGCAAAATATTAGGCTCACATTTTACTGCGGCGACAGAAACATTATTGATGCCTGCTAGCCTTGATGTCGCTAAATTGCAAAATGTGTTGGGCGATATGATGTCGCACAAAATAGATTATGCTGATTTATATTTTCAATACAGCCGCAGTGAAAGTTGGGGCTTAGAAGAAGGTCAGGTTAAATCTGGCAACTTCTCTATTGACCAAGGTGTGGGCGTGCGTGCCGTAAGTGGTGAAAAAACTGCTTTCGCCTACTCAGACGACATTACCTTAAGCGCTTTGCAAGAAGCAGCAAAAGCCACCAAAGCAATTGCCAGCTTAGGCGGTGAACAAACGGCTAGCCACACCGCCATCAAGCGTAATGCACCACAGCTTTATGTGCCACAAGATCCAATCGCCTCACTTTCTGCTGATGCGAAAGTAAAATTACTCGAACGCCTAGAATCTTTTGCCAGACAAATAGATCCGCGTATTTCACAAGTCACAGCCTCTATCGCCGGTGAATATGAAGTGGTCATGGTGGTCCGACATGACGGCATAATGGCGGCAGATGTACGTCCATTGGTGCGCTTATCCATTAACGTAATCGCTGAAAGTAACGGCCGCCGTGAGCAAGGTTCTAGCGGTGGTGGTGGCAGATTTGATTACAGCTATTTCACCGATGATGTCTTACATGATTACGCGAAAAAGGCTGTACATCAAGCACTAATCAACCTAGATGCGCGCCCTGCTCCAGCCGGCAGCATGACCGTGGTTTTAGGCGCTGGCTGGCCTGGCATTTTATTACATGAAGCGATTGGTCACGGTTTAGAAGGCGACTTCAACCGCAAAGGTAGCTCAGCATTTAGCAACATGATAGGCCAGCAAGTGGCGGCACGCGGCATTACCATTGTTGATGACGGCACCCTTCAAGACCGTCGCGGCTCACTGAGTATGGACGATGAAGGTAATCCAACTAGCCGAACAGTGTTGATTGAAGACGGCATTTTACGTGGCTATATTCAAGATACACTAAATGCACGCCTAATGAATATGCCACTCACAGGCAATGCGCGGCGCGAAAGTTACGCTCATATGCCTATGCCACGCATGACCAACACTTATATGCTAAACGGCACAATACCGCCTGAAGAAATTATCAAATCGGTTAAAAAAGGCTTATACGCGGCCAATTTTGGTGGCGGCCAAGTAGATATTACCAGCGGAAAATTTGTCTTCAGCGCCTCAGAAGCCTACATGATAGAAGATGGCAAAATAACCTACCCAGTCAAAGGCGCAACTTTAATCGGTAATGGTCCAGAAGTGCTAAAACGCGTATCGATGATAGGCAATGATATGGCGTTAGATAGCGGCGTAGGCACTTGCGGCAAAGAAGGCCAAAGTGTGCCGGTCGGTGTCGGCCAGCCTACGCTTAAAATTGATGCTTTAACTGTTGGTGGCACTGCATAACTTTTCATACATAAAACATCCAACTATAACGGTTACGACTTAAATATTAAGCAGTAACCGTTATAATCAAACGCCTAAATATTGCATGTCAACTAATCCCATAGCATTCAAAATCTCACCTATGACGCAAACTTCGCTAGCCATTCCAAAAACAGGTCAATTAAACCGTGTTGAACTTTCTACCAATGGCGAAGATGGCTTAGCACTAGCCGAGTTGGCGCTTAAACTTAAAGCTACCAGTCCAGGAAAACCGCTGGTGATTATCACCGCCAATGCGTTTGATGCACAGCGCTTGCTGGAAGAAATCCCCTATTTTGCGCCTACACTCACAGTCAATTTACTACCAGACTGGGAAACGTTGCCCTACGACCAGTTTTCCCCGCATCCGGACTTAATCTCGGATAGATTAACTACGCTTTATCTAATTAGCCAAAATGCTTGTGATGTGATTATCGTGCCACTTTCTACGGCGCTGATACGTTTAAGTCCAAAAGCCTATTTAAGCGCAAATACCTTCATGCTTAAAAAAGGCCAGATACTTGATACTGAAGCGCTGAGACGCCAATGTGCTGAAGCTGGCTATCATCATGTAAGCCAAGTAATATCACATGGTGAATTTAGTGTGCGTGGTGGTCTAGTCGATTTATTTCCTATGGGTTCTGCACTGCCCTACCGTATCGATTTATTTGATAACGAAATTGAATCGATACGCACATTTGATGTAGATACGCAGCGTAGTCTTTACCCAGTACCAGAAATTAGGTTATTGCCAGCGCGTGAATTTCCTTTAGATGAAAGCGGCATTGCGCAATTCCGAGGCCAATTTAGGGAAACTTTTGAAGGTGACCCGCAGCGCGCCAAGATTTATAAAGATGTGAGTAAAGGTATCGCCACCGGCGGGATTGAGTGGTATTTACCGCTATTTTTTGAGCAAACGGCGACTTTTCTTGATTACCTACCAGCAGATTGTTTACTGTGTTTGCATGGTGATTTAGACCACAGCGCACAGCAGTTTTGGCGTGAAGCACAAGCGCGTTATCGCAACTTGGCGCACGATGCTGAACGACCATTAGTGATCCCTGAAAAATTACTGATTAAAACTGAAGATTTTTTCAGCGCTACACATCAATTTAGCCGTTTATCACTAAGCACCATTAGCCAGTCAACTGGCCTGCCTGCACTCGACATCGAACGCCGTGCCGAACAGCCTTTGCACAAACTACAAGCTTATATTGCCGAGTTTTCCGGACGCATTTTAATTGCCGCCGAAAGCCTAGGCCGCCGCGAAACCATCTCGCAACTATTTGCTGACCACGGCATAAAACCCGCCATGATAGAAACATGGGCAGAGTTTGTTGATTCCAAAGAAAAAGTCATGTTGGGCGTTTCACCTTTGCATCATGGCTTTCGCCTTGAAAGTAAAACGGCCAGTAAGTCAGTCGCAGTTATTACCGAAGCTGAGCTTTACGCTGCCACCGTCCGCCAGCAACGTCGCCGCGAAAAAGAAAAAGCACGTAGCACTGAAGGCATGCTCAAAGATTTATCTGAGCTGCGTATGGACGACCCAGTAGTGCATGAGCAACACGGCGTTGGCCGCTATAAAGGCTTGGTAAATTTAGATTTTGGCGAAGGCGAAACCGAGCTTTTACTGCTGGAATATTTTGGCGACGATAAGCTTTACGTGCCAGTTTCGCAGCTATTTTTAATCTCACGTTATTCAGGTGGCCCACCAGAATCTGCACCGCTACATCGCTTAGGCAGCGGTAATTGGGAAAAAGCCAAGAAGAAAGCCCTTAAACAAATTCGCGATACTGCCGCTGAGTTATTGAATTTGTACGCACAACGCGCGTCACGCCGTGGCCATGCATTTACTTTAAGTTTGCACGATTATGAATCGTTCTGCGAAGGCTTTCCGTTTGAAGAAACGCCAGATCAGTTAGAAGCCATTGAAAACGTCATCAAAGATATGCAATCAGGTCGCCCGATGGATAGGCTGGTTTGCGGTGATGTAGGCTTTGGTAAAACAGAAGTAGCGCTACGTGCCGCTTTTGTTGCGGTAATGGGCGGCAGGCAAGTAGCGGTGCTAGTACCAACTACGCTGTTGGCTGAGCAACATTTTAATAACTTTAAAGATCGCTTTGCCGATTGGCCAATTAAGATTGCGGAAATCTCACGTTTTAGAACAGCAAAAGAGCAAAAAGAAGCGTTGGCTGGTTTAGAAGCTGGGCAAATCGATATTATTATCGGTACGCACCGTTTGATTCAAAAAGATGTGAAGTTCAAAAATCTAGGTTTAGTGGTGCTAGATGAAGAACACCGTTTTGGGGTGCGTCAAAAAGAGCAGTTAAAAGCCTTACGTGCTGAAGTCGATATTCTAACGCTAACCGCTACGCCGATACCGCGAACTTTGAGTATGGCGATGGAAGGCTTGCGTGAATTTTCTATTATCAGTACGCCACCGCAAAAACGCTTAAGCATCAAAACTTTCCATACAGACTATTCTGAAGGCATTATTCGTGAAGCGGCTATGCGTGAATTCAAGCGTGGCGGCCAAGTGTATTTCTTACATAATGAAGTGGATACCATCCATTCTATGCGTGAGAAACTAGAGCGTATTCTGCCCGATGCACGCATTGCGGTTGCACATGGCCAGTTACGTGAACGCGAACTTGAACACGTGATGCGTGATTTTTATAATCAGCGTTTCAACCTATTACTTTGCACCACTATTATTGAAACAGGCATCGACGTACCAACGGCCAATACCATTATTCTTAATAAAGCCGATATGTTTGGCCTAGCGCAAATGCACCAATTACGCGGTCGTGTAGGTCGTTCGCATCATCAAGCTTACGCATATTTACTCACAGATCCGGATCGTAAAATTACCGTGCAAGCGCAAAAACGCTTAGATGCCATTCAACTGATGGAAGACTTAGGCGCAGGTTTTCACCTAGCCATGCACGATTTAGAAATTCGTGGTGCGGGTGAATTATTAGGTGATAGTCAAAGTGGTGAAATGCAAGAAATTGGTTTTCATTTATATTCAGACATGCTCAGCCATGCAGTTAAGCAGCTAAAAGCAGGCAAAGAACCAGACTTAAATGCGCCATTAGGCGTAACGACTGAAATTAATCTGCATACGCCAGCATTATTGCCCACCAAATATTGCCAAGATGTGCATGAGCGTTTAGTAATTTACAAGCGTCTGGCCAATTGTAATGATGATGAAGCGCTAGATAATATGCAGGAAGAGCTAATAGATCGTTTTGGTTTATTGCCCGAACAAGGCGAGGCGCTAATCGCCTGCCACAGACTAAGAATCGCCGGGAAAGCCATCGGCATTGTGAAAATTGATGCGAGCTCTGAGGCTATTCAATTACAATTTAACGCGAATGCAGATTTAGACCCAACCAAGCTCATTGCCTTATTGCAGCGCGACCGACGTTGTCGCATGAATGGGCCAGATAAAATTAGAATGACGGTGAATTTAGAAGATATTAATCAACGCGCTGATTTTGTAAAAGTATTATTAAAAGAGTTTGTTTAGTAGGTAAAAAATTAACTATTCTAAAATTAGAAAGAAGCTATGTTAGAAAAACTAATCACAATTATCGCCGCTTGGATTATGAGCGTTATCTCAACCATGGGTTATGGCGGTATCATTTTACTGATGGCCATAGAGTCGGCCTGCATTCCGCTGCCTTCTGAAATCATTATGCCATTTGCTGGTTTTTTAGTATTTAAAGGTGAAATGAACTTATGGTTAGTGGCCTTAGCCGGTGCAATCGGTTGCGTAGTAGGTTCTATTCCAGCTTATTATGTGGGAATGTTTGGCGGCAGGCCGCTGGCAGAAAAGTATGGGAAATATATATTACTCTCTAAAAGAGATCTGGATTATGCCGACCATTTATTTGAGAAACATGGCGAAATCATTATTTTTGTAGCACGCATGCTACCGGCCATACGGACTTTTATTGCCTTCCCCGCTGGTGTAGTGCGAATGAATATGCCTAAATTTATATTTTATACGTTTGTCGGCTCGTTTATTTGGTGCGCTTTATTGGCTTATGCTGGTATGAAATTTGGTGAGAACTGGGTGAGTCTAAAAGTGTATTTCCATGAGTTTCATTATTTAATTGCGCTGGCTGGCTTATTGTTTATAGCCTGGTATGTGGGTAGGCACTTTAAGCAAGAAAGCCAATAGCAGTGAATTTCTGCTGAGTATTTTTATAGCCACAGCATAGAGCTGTGCCTATAAAAAACACTCACAGCACAAACAGTTCTCCTGAACTTAAAAATAATACAGCGGTTTTAATTTTCCAGCCTTCACCAACAAATAAGCTTTCATAACGAGCTAATTGTGGACGATGTTGCTCTGCCGCCACTGGCAAATCTAGCTTTTCACCTGAAATACTGAGTTTGTAATCAACAATCCAGCGTATGTTTTCACCATTAACACACTCAATAAACGTCCGGTCTATCACATGATTTTTAAGGCCGCCATCAGTTGCCTGCATCACACTGAACTCACTGGCCGCATTCGTGTGTTTTTGTAGCACCCATTGCCCTGCTGCGCTGGCTAAAGTTGTTTGTAAGGCAGCCAACACCTGTGCGGCGGATGACTGGCACACACTTGATGCATGACCTTGTAGCATCAACCATTTTTGCATCGCTGGCAAACAAGCTGCAAGGCGTTCGGCGCGCCAATCTTCTAAACCACTGGCAGAAAATAAGGCCATATAAAGATGCGCCAGTATGCCGCAATGCCTTTGCATATCGGCGTTAATATTTGTACTGTCGATTGAGGACGCTTCACTATCATATAACGACGTGACACTATTCGTAAAAATGCTGGTTTCATCACTAAATGTGTCTAGAAAATTGCCAGTTGATTGGCCAAAGAATTCACTACTATCCAGACGCTGCAATTGTGGCTTAAATTGGCTGATATCTAGCACTTCCGCATAGCCCGCAATACTTGCAATTGGCGCCGTGTTAATAAACTCAGCTTCTACCGCTGGCCACAATACTTTAAGCAAGGTTCTTGCGGCAGGTTTTACTTCACCTTTCTGATTAATTTTGACGCTGGCAATTAAATGTAATTGCCGCTGTGTACGGGTAGCTGCTACGTACAATAATCGCACTATTTCATTATCGTTACGCTCAGCCTCTAGATCTTTAAGAAATTGATAAACACTAGGTGCATTACTTGGCTTTGCTATAGCGTTAGAGCCAGATTTAGACGCGGATTTAGACACAATCCGGTTGAGCATTAATGGCGCTGCAATTAAATGCATTTGTTTATCTATCGTAACTTCTTGCCATAATACCAATTCGTTATCCGGGTTTCTTGGCGGGCGATTAAGCGCTGGTAAAATTACCGTATCAAACTCTAAACCTTTCGATTTATGGATGGTTAAAAACTGCAAGCTGTCATCAGCATCAAGATCGGGCTTGGCATAGAGCTTGGTCATACTTGCTTCTAGTGAAGCAATATCCAAATGTCCACTGCGGCTGATTTTTTCAACCAAATCAAAAAATACCTGAATATCGCGATTATCACCGGCTTCCACCAAACATTTTCCGCCACCTAATTGTAGCCAAGTGCTTTCTAGCCAGCGGCGAATAGGCATACGACCTTGATGCTTAAAAGCTTCGGCCAGAATATTCTTCACATGCTTCAAACGTAGAAGGCCATCGGCAGTTAATTTTTGCAAGCGCGTTTCATCTTGCATCAGTTGCCAAATAGTGGCGCGATGATTATCAGCCGCCAGCGTGTGTAAGTCAGCCAAAGTTAATCCACACCAAGGTGCTCGAAGTATATTCAGCCAATGAATTCTATCGGCTCTATGATGCAACGCACAGGCTAGCGAAAATGCATCTTGTACCGTTTGCCTATCATTAAGATGTTCAATTTCCAATGCCTGAAATAATAATGTCGGATGATTGCGCCTAATCTCAGACACTAATTCTTTTAAATGGCTACGACTACGCACCAATACTGCAATTTTATTCGCGGGGTTATCTGCACGTAACTTTACGATTAAATTAGCGACATAACTTGCCTCTATCAGTTTGGCATTGATGCTTTCGGTGTCATCATCGTCTTCATTCGCTTCTAAAATAATGGGATGCAACACCATGCCATCACCGGCAATTTCTGCACGTGTAGCGGTAAATTCTCTATAACTAATAGCACCTTGGCGGATGTTATCATTTGCTGGAAAAACTTGTTGAAATGCTTGATTAATCCAGCGCACCAGCTCAGGATGAGAGCGATTATTGCGGCTTAATTGCAAACGTGTCAGCGGTAAATGGCCAATACCAAACTGCGTAGCTTGCAAGAACAAGCTCACATCAGCTTTACGGAAACGATAAATAGATTGCATAGGATCACCTACACAAAATAAAGTGCGGCCATCATCCGGCTGCCAGCCTGCAATCAACTTTTCTATCAAACGCATTTGCACCGGGCTGGTATCTTGAAACTCATCTATCAATAAATGCGAGATTTTATAATCAAGCTTAAGCGCTAAATCAGTCACGCCATTTTCATCCTCAAGCGCTTGTTGGGCACTTTGTGCAATTGCCACAAAATCAACTTCGCCAGCCGACTGAAACACCGCCCATAAATGCGTAGCTGCAAGGATTAAAAGCTTGGTGAGCGCTTGTATCACCAGCTGATTTTCTGCCACGGTTGTGATAGAAGGTAAATCTAAAATAGCGGCAATTGCTTGGTTATTTTCTAGCGTATTGATGATAGCGTAATAAGCATCTTTTTGGCTTTTACCTTCATCTGTCGCTGGGAAACCATTGGTTTTATTAATAGACTTTCTAAAAGTTTTATCAGTTTTAGTCAGTAAAAAATTGGCCAGCGCTTGCCACTCAATAAGATCTTCTGCATCCGCATGCAATTCAAACTGCCAATCCAGCAAAGGGGCAATGTCGGCATCTTCTGATAAATTAGCCGCTGCGTAACATGCTAGCGGCATCAGTGCAGATTGAACATTTGGCGTTAAAATACCGAGCACCACTTGCAAAGCTTCTGCTATTAAATGCTGCAAGGCGGCTTCAGTATTGCGTGACATTTCTTCAACGTCTAAGCCATGCATCTGAACGGCAAGCGGCAACCATTGGTCACGTCGCGCCAGCATTTTTGCCAATAGCGCAATCAGCTTTTCGCTATTATTGTCAAAGTATCGCAGTGCAGTAGTCACAACATCGTCAGGCTTGGTTTCCTGCATAATGTGCGCAATAGCACGACGCGCAGCGTCTAGATAATGCGGTTCGGTATCATCGCTCACCACAGGCTGGCCACCGAATTTACTCAACAAGGGCATTTGGCGCGTTAAGCTGCTACAAAGCGCATCGATCGTTAGAATCCGCAAGCGACTAGGCTGCTCAATAATATCCCATTGCTTTGCTTGAGATTGCCGAAGTGCATCATTGGCTAAACCACGCGTTACCAGTTTGTGTGCGGCAGTTTCAGGCCTTTGATTTTGCGCATGCTCCAAACTCAATAAGATACGGTTACGCATTTCTGTGGCAGCTTTATTGGTAAAAGTTAGCGCAATAATTTCTTCAGGCTCGTTAACAATAGCTAATAATTTTAGGTAGCGCTGCGTTAATAGCTCAGTTTTTCCGGCACCCGCTGGCGCCTCTACAATAAAGGAACTCTCGTGATCTAACGCGCGTATACGGTTAAGGCTATCTAAAGCATTGAGGTCAGTCGTGTTTGAATCAGTTAAATCAATGTCAATAGTCATGCTTTATCACCTGCATTTACGGCAGACTGTAACTTTTCAAACTGCATACGGCGCTCAGGCAACCTTAGTAAAGGTAACACATCGCAATAGTTCAAATCAGTCTCTTTATTAAAAGTGGTGCTGGCAACTCCAGATTTAATTTCATGCGCAATGTTAGTCAAACTGGTATACCAGTGTTCTAGCAAAGTATCCCAATCTGAAAATTTTATAAAGGCAGAGCTATTTTTAACTTTGTGTAAGGCAGTCACTTCTGGCAATACACCCTCTTCAACAGATAAACCAATAAACTTACTTTCATCAGTGCGCACCTTGGCGAAACAAACGGCCACGACGGACTCATATTTAAGCGCCAGCGATACATAAATCGGCAATTGCGGCTCAGAAATCCTGTCATCTGCCCAACTTTTATTGGCCACCACTGCGCTAGTTTTGTAATCAATCACCACTAAACCGCCATCGGCTAAATCGTCAATTCGGTCTATTGTAAATTTAACAGGCAAGCCTTCAACTTCAATGGAATATTTTTCCTCGCAGGCATGAATTTTAAAGTCGGCGCGCTCTAACTCTAAATCCAGCCAATACTCTAGCAATTGTTGTATTCGTTGTTGTTCAATTTGCATGACTTGCGGCGGTAAATGCACGGTAATCTCTTGGCCTAACTCCAGCATGCTTTGGGCGATTGCACTCGCAATCGCCAATGTCCGCCGCTCATCAGTCATGGCTTTTAAGTTGCTTAAACTTTGACAATCTTGCCAAAATAATTGCAATACTTTATGTAATAAACTGCCGCGCGACATATTATCTAGCCCATCAATTGGCGTTTCTAGCTTACTAGCGCCTAGCCGATAATGATAAAACGCCCAAGCGGGACAAATTGCCTGCGTAGCAAAAAGTTTAACGCCTCCATACACTTTTTCATCAACGCCTACAGCCGGCGCGAGACTGTCATCAAGCATTTGCATAATGGCCGGCTGGGCTAATTGTTCAGCTAGGGTTTGAATCATTTCCGTTGGTGAAGTTAGTGTTTGAGCCAAGTTATCATTTAACAACGGCGATGGGCGTAACTCACGCTCATCTTCTTTAAGTGAGTACGAAAAAACAATTTCAGGCGCACTTAGCATTAATCGCTGATGCACCAAACTAGCAAATATACTTTGAACACCAGCGCTGGCGTTTGGCGTGCCACGGTTGCGTTGTAATTCAGCTGGCAATAGCGGGTTGAGCTTTACTGGTGGCGGCCAATGTTGGTCGTTCATATTCATCGCCCACACCGCATCTAATTGCACCGCTGGCGTTTCTAACAAGCCTAATATTTGAATATGCACATCGCCGGTAGATTCAGCTTGAAACATTGTTGCACTACAAAGTTCTGTGATTTTTTGCACTGCCTCGCTTGCATTTATTTTTCCAAGTATAAGGTCTAGCGTAGCAAGCTCCTGCAGGCGTTCATTAAAGGATTTTTGCGCTTGGAATTCATGACTGGAGAGATCTCTACTTTTTGCCCATTGAATTGAGTCAAGTAGATTTTTCAGTCCAATCACCCATAAAGAAGGTACTTGCCGCAAATGTACTTGCTTTTGAAACTGGCTGATAAGCGTTAAATGTTCTACTAGCAATGGCAATTGTGCGCCTTCTGCTTGCAATTTACTCGCCTGAGTTATCAGGGCTTCTATGCCATAACTCGCATTCATTTTTTTGCGTAAGTAAGCATCCAACAAAGACCGCGCGTCAGTTTCGAATGCACTACCCCAATATACATCTTGCAATATTGGTGTTACTTCATCAAAAGTAACTTTGGCTTTACTGGCGGCTAATCTTAAAAGCTGCAAAGCACTATGCACAATAGGATATTCGGTTAGCGCTAGACCTAAGGAAAAATCATAACAACGCGGCTTTTCACATTGGCTGGGCTGCAAAGTTTCTGGGTGAAAGGTATCATCCAGTAAATCAGCCAGTTCACGACGTATATTACCTAATGCCGGACTGATAATGGCCAATTGCGCACTGGGATTTTCTAACAACTTTCGTTTAGCCCAAGCCACCGCTGCTCGACATTCGGCACGACTATCATTTAACGAATAATATTGGATATTCGAATTTTGGCTAGTATTAAGCGTAGCCATTTCAGTCGCCACATCGCAAGTTTTCAGCAACTCAAATAAATGCTTTTCTAATGGAGTAACTCGGTCAAAGCCAGCCAATAATATTTGCTTAGGCAAGGCTATAGCTAGGCTTATAGCATCTCTATACTTTTCAATTAAGTTAATTTGCAAGGCCATCAGGCGCGCAGGTTCTAAGGCCTGCTGTTTGGCACAAAGGGCTTCAAACGTGTTTCGCCAACGCAAAAAGTGGCGGATTTCTTGAGTCATAAAATGCTGATTAATATCAACTTCGCTAAGCTGCCAATTCAGCATTAAATTATTAGCTTCAATCGCAGATTTTGCTAGCGCACGAATATCAAATAAGGTCGCCGCTTCGTGTTTTGCTAAACAGGTTTCAATGGCCTGCTCCCACAAATACGATTCTGCTACCTGACTTAAAGTTAGCGCAGGCAATGCATCGCTAGGTAATATTCCCAGCAAGCTGGCATGGCCGATTAAAGTATCAAGCCACATGGCTAAAGTACTAACTTCTGCTGTCTGCCACTGTGCAATGCCAGCGTTCATTTGTTGTTGCTGATATTGCAAATGAATGCCGCGCATAAGGCGTGTAGTTGAACAAATGGTGACGATTTGACTGGATTTTGGCATGACATGATTGTAGCGTTTACAAGAAATTTAGTAGCTATTTTTTAATATGTTTAACTTAATATAAATATCGTGTGACATTTTGTAGTCAAAGGACGCTAACTAAATCTTTACTTCGACCCAATATATTTGCCATTAATGTTAGTCCTATAAAAAAGTGCTCTCGAACCATGCATCTAATTAATTATTATTTTAATTAAGATTAAAATAATAATTAATGATAATAAGGTGATACCATGCTTATACAAAAGTATAAATTTGAATAATCAATTCAAATCAATTTAACAAAGAATATGAGGTTATAGACATGGCCGTAAAGAAAATAGCACTGAAAGCCCTAGATTTAATGACTACCAGCGATGTCGCTAAGGAGCTTGGCGTAACAATACGCTCAGTGCAGCTTTGGGTAGAGCAAGGGGTATTAGAAGGCTGGAAAACACCTGGCGGCCATAGACGTATCACACGGGCATCATTCAACCGTATTGCTCTGGGCCAAGTAGACCAAGATCAAGCACGTGCTGATGAATCTCAATTAAAAATAGTGATTATCGAAGATGATCAAGCCATGTTAATGCTTTATCAGCAAACAATAGACTCATGGGAATTGCCGATTGATGCCAAATTAATCAGCAGCGCATGTGAAGGTCTTGTTTACATCTCACAAAATACACCAGACTTATTAATTACTGATTTAAAAATGCCAGAAATGGATGGCTTTGCCATGCTGAATGTGCTTCGAGGCCTAGAAGATTTTGCAAAAATGGCAATTGTAGTCGTGACAGGATTAGAAGCACCCGAAATATCTGCAAAAGGCGGGCTACCCAAATCAGTCCGCTTATATGGCAAAAACCCTATACCATTCTGGGAAATGCGAGAATTGGTTCGTGGCTTGATAGACAAAAAACTGAACAACTAACATTGTTCAATTGACCTTAGAAACACTCCACATTTAACAGAAATAGCGAATCAATTAAAGTGTGGAGTTTAAATAAACCAGCGAAAATTAGCGCTTGGTATTTTTTATAATGAAGTCCTTAATTGCCAATACATCAGCATCCATCACAAGAAACTTTTGCGGCAGATCCTCTATGCCATTAAGCGCTGCCGGGCGTTCTGGCAAATGACCTAAGGCCTCAACAATCGCATCTTCAAACTTAGCTGGCAAGGCAGTTTCCAGCACTATCATAGGCACCTTAGCCTCACGATATTCTAAAGCAACTTTTAACCCATCTGCCGTGTGTGTATCAATAGTAACGCCGTATTTTTCATGAGCCACGCGAATAGTCTGCATACGATTTGTGTGATTACTGCTACCAGAGACAAAACCATAATTGGCTAATTTCGGTAGTAGTTGTTTAATATCAAAAGCACCACCTTGGTCTACGCTGCCCCAAAGTTCACGCACTTTTGCGCTATCACGCCCCACTAAATCAAATACAAAGCGCTCGAAGTTTGAGGCCTTGCTAATATCCATAGAAGGGCTACTGGTATGATATGTTTTGGCGGAACCGCGTGGGCGATAGGCACCGGTTTTAAAAAACTCATCCAGCACGTCATTTTCATTTGTGGCTACCACCAATTTATCAATCGGCAAGCCCATCATACGGGCAATGTGGCCTGCACAAACATTACCAAAATTGCCTGATGGCACGGCAAAACTAACTTTTTGTGCATTACTTTTTGTCACGGCAAAATAGCCTTTGAAGTAATAAACGACTTGCGCAATAATGCGACCCCAATTAATAGAATTTACCGCGCCAATTTTGTATTGCGCTTTAAAGTCCGCATCGTTAGAAACCGCTTTTACCATGTCTTGGCAATCGTCAAATACACCGTTTACAGCAATATTGTAAATATTTTCATCCTTCAAACTAAACATTTGCGCGGCTTGAAAACGACTCATCTTTTTATTGGGCGACAACATAAACACACGAATAGCTTTTTTTCCGCGCATGGCATATTCAGCCGCAGAACCTGTATCGCCAGAAGTGGCACCTAAAATATTGGTGGTTTTACCAGTTTTAGTCAGTACGTATTCAAACAAATTGCCCAGCAACTGCATCGCCATGTCTTTAAAAGCCAACGTAGGTCCGTTTGAAAGACTAAGCAAATACAGATTATCTTCAAGCTTTAAAGTCGGTGTGATATCTGCCGCATTCTGGCCTGCACGCGTAAAACTGTAAACCTCTGCGGTATAAGTTTTAGCGATAATGGCTTTTAAATCTTGAGCAGGAATGTCATCGACTAATCGACTTAAAATGGCAAAAGCTAAATCGGCATAACTCATGTCACGCATCGCGCTTAAGTCAGCATCGTTAAATTGCGGATAGCTCTCTGGCAGATACAAACCACCATCTGGCGCCAAGCCACCTAATAAAATTTCGCTAAAACTTAAAGCAGGCGATAGCCCACGTGTTGATATATATTTCATTTAATCTCTCTGACTCATTCACATACTTATGTCATGCCGACGAAAGTCGGTATCTAGCGACTCTGCAATATCACTTAAAAAACCGCTGGATTCGGTGTCTAGCACGGAATGACTAGCATTAATTAATAGCTATTTTCAATTAAGACTATGTTTAATTAAGACTATGTTTAATAAAAACTAGATTTAATACTATTAATAAAACTACTTAGCCAATTCTTCCATACGAATTTTAACTAGTTTTCCAACGATGGCTGGCAAGGCTTCAATTTCTGCAATACCTGCATCCATATTTTTTTCAACTGTTACATGCGTCAAAATCACAATATCCGCTTCAGTTTCGTTGTCATCCGGCTCCTTCTGCAGCATTGCATCAATTGAAATATTACGATCTGCTAGAATTTTAGTCACGCCAGCAAGTACGCCTGGTTTGTCTGATGCACGTAAGCGTAAGTAGTAAGCGCTATTAATTTCACTGATAGGTAAAATCGGCAAATCAATGAGCTGGTCGGCTTGAAAACCTAAGTATGGAACACGTTGCTCAACACTGGCGCTAGCCATGCGAGCAACATCCATCAAGTCGGCTACCACTGCACTAGCGGTTGGTTCTGCACCGGCACCAGCGCCGTAATAAAGTGTAGGGCCAACGGCATCGCCTTTTACAACGACAGCATTCATGGCACCATTCACATTTGCCACTAAGCGTTTTTCTGAAATTAATGTTGGATGCACGCGCAACTCAACACCAGCTTCAGTGCGTTTAGTAATACCCAATAGTTTTACGCGATAGCCTAACTCTTCAGCATATTTAATATCAGTTTGTTGCAGTTTAGTAATGCCTTCTGTGTAGGCTTGGTCAAACTTCATTGGCATACCAAAGGCGATGGCGGCCATAATAGTAAGCTTGTGCGCGGCATCAATACCTTCAACATCAAACGTTGGATCGGCTTCGGCATAACCTAAACGTTGCGCTTCACCTAACACATCGCCGAAAGCCAAACCTTTTTCACGCATTTCGGTCAATATGAAGTTAGTCGTGCCATTAATAATGCCGGCGACCCATTCAATACGGTTAGCACCTAAACCTTCACGCAATGCCTTGATAATAGGAATTCCGCCTGCTACAGCCGCTTCATAAGCCACAATAACGCCTTTGGCTTGTGCGGCAGAAAAAATTTCATTGCCGTGCGACGCTATTAACGCTTTATTTGCGGTGACTACATGCTTGCCATTGGCGATAGCTTTTAACACTAATTCTTTACTTAATGTGTAACCACCGATTAACTCAACAACTACATCTACCGCAGGGTTATTCACCACGGCAAAAGCATCATCAGTGATATCAATTTTGCCAGCCGTAATCGTTTTTGCATGCTCTACATTTCTATCTGCAATCTGCACGACATTAATGGCACAGCCAGTACGGCGAGTGATTTCAGCAGCGTTACGGGTTAATACAGTATAGGTGCCGCCACCGACAGTACCAATACCCAAAAGACCAACATTAAGATTTTTTACATTAAGTTGCTTCAAACTTTTGCTCCAATATTGTCTATGCTATTGCATTTTGAATCATGCTTTTTTCTATAATTTTCTAAAAACCGGGCGATACGTTTAATGGCTTCGGCTAAGTCGTCTACATTCGGTAAAAACACTACGCGAAAATGATCCGTAGCTTTCCAATTAAAACCAGAGCCTTGCACGAGCAACACTTTTTCTTCCAATAACAAATCCAAAATGAACTGCTGATCATTTTCAATCGGGTATATCGCAGGGTCTAGTCTAGGAAACAAATACATAGCAGCAGCAGGCTTAGTACAAGTCACGCCAGGAATGGCTGTGAGCATCTCGTAAGCTAGGTCGCGCTGTTTGCATAAACGGCCTTCTGGGGCGACTAAATCATCGATACTTTGGTAACCACCAAGTGCAGTTTGGATGGCCAATTGTCCCGGCACATTGGCACACAAACGCATAGAGGCCAACATATTCAGGCCTTCAATATAATCACTTGCGTGTTTTTTCTCACCACTAAGCACCATCCAACCTGCACGATAACCACAAGTACGATAGTTTTTTGATAAGCCATTAAATGTTACAAATAAAACATCCTCTGCTAGAGAAGCCATTGAGGTATGCGTATTACCATCGTACAAAACCTTATCGTAAATTTCATCGGCAAAAATCACCAAATCATGGTGACGCGCAATCGCAATAATGCCTTCTAAAATTTCTGGTGGATACAATGCGCCAGTAGGGTTGTTTGGGTTAATCACCACAATGCCGCGTGTATTAGCGGTAATTTTAGCTTCTATATCTTTTAAATCTGGCATCCATCCGGTGGCTTCATCGCACAAATAGTGGCGCGCAGTGCCACCAGCTAACGTCACAGCAGCGGTCCAAAGTGGATAATCTGGCATAGGCACCAAAACTTGGTCGCCGTTGTTTAACAAGCCCTGCATAGCCATGACGATTAACTCAGAAACGCCATTACCAATAATGATATCATCAACCGTTACGCCATTAATATGCTTAGATTGCGTGTAATGCATAATAGCTTTACGTGGCTCAAACAGACCTTTGCTATCGGTATAACCGCCGGCTTTAGCCATATTACGGATCACATCCTGCTGAATTTCTTCAGGTACTTCAAAACCAAAAGCGGCCGGATTACCAATATTAAGCTTAATAATGCGCTGGCCTTCTTCTTCCATTTGGCGCGCGCGCTGCAATACTGGGCCACGAATATCGTAGCAAACGTTAGCAAGCTTATTTGATTTTTGTAATGGTTTCATATTCACGTTGGTATCTGACTGGCTCAATGACATCGCCTTGGGTTAAATCGCCTTTGCTTACATCAAACTAGATAAGCACTTGTTTTTAGGCTTAGTTTTAGGCAGCTTGAGCTATCTTTATAAAGTATGCTATCTTACATTGCTAGCCCCTTGGGGGCAATAAAACAGTATGGATTTACCGCAGCACAAGCTAAATATAGCGCAATTTTTTTCGACACCAAAATTTCCAGATAGATTGACCAGCTACCACTATGAAACTACATCTTACTCACGGCGAAGGCCTAAACCTCATTACCGGCTACACGGATGATACCGTGGCTATTAACCACAGGCATTATTCAGAAAATTTAATTGTATTGCCAGAAACACTGATTAGCGATTGGCTATCAATTTCTAACGAAAAATTAAGTATGGATAATTTAACAGAAAAAGATTTTGAAAGAATTGTCGCATTGAAGCCAGAAGTAGTACTACTTGGCACAGGTAAAACACATCGATTTTTACACCCCAAAACCAGTGCATTACTGACTAAAAATGGCATTTCTTTGGAATGTATGTCTACTTCAGCTGCCTGTAGAACTTACAATATACTGATGAGTGAAGGCAGAAAAGTAGCAGCAGCCTTACTGCTTAATTGAATCAAGCAGTAAGGTAAAGTAATGAATCAGAAAAATGAATCAAAGAAAACTCGTCAATAATTTATAGATTTTTTGTCGAAAATGTCAGTGATGCATTAGTGCCACCAAAGCCAAAACTATTTGATAAAGCTGTTTCAATTTTCACGTTATCAAGACGTTTTTGTATGATATTCAAGCCTTCAGCGGCAGGATCTAATGTCTCAATATTGGCTGATGCCGCAATGAAGTTATTTTGCATCATCAGCAAAGTGTAAATCGCTTCATTGACGCCGGCCGCACCTAAGGCGTGGCCAGATAATGATTTAGTTGAGGCAATCGCTGGATTCTGATTCAAACCATTTTCACCAAAAACTTGGCGAATTGCCTCTAGCTCTTTGGTGTCCCCTACCGGCGTACTAGTACCATGTGTATTAATGTAATCAATATTACCTGCAACACCATCAAGCGCAAGCTTCATACAACGCACAGCGCCTTCTCCGCTAGGTGCAACCATATCGTAACCATCTGAATTCGCGCCATAACCCACCACTTCAGCGTAAATTTTTGCACCACGGGCTTTAGCATGTTCGTACTCTTCAAGCACCAAAATGCCACCACCGCCAGAAATCACAAAACCATCACGATTTGCATCATAAGTGCGTGAAGCTTTTTCAGGAGTATCGTTATATTTACTGCTTAGTGCGCCCATCGCATCAAACATGAAGGATAGCGTCCAGTTTTCTTCTTCAGCACCACCAGCAAAAATAATATCCTGCTTGCCAAGTTGAATCTGTTCTACGCCAGCACCAATGCAATGCGCGCTAGTAGAGCAGGCAGAACTAATACCATAATTGATACCTTTAATTTTTGCACCTGTCGCCAGGCAGGCAGATACGCCACTGGCCATGGCCTTAGTCACCATATAAGGACCAACACGTCGGATACCTTTGTCGCGCAAAGTATCAATACCCTCAAGTATACTTTCATGTGAAGCACCACCAGCGCCCACGATGATGCCGGTGCGGACATTTGAAACCAACTCTTCTGGCAAGCTAGCATCAGCAATAGCTTCTTGCATAGCGAGCCATGCATAGGCATGACCTTTGGCCATAAAGCGCAATAATTTGCGATCAATAAGCGCTTCAACATCAAGATTTTTGATGGAACCAGCCACGTGCGAGCGTAAACCGCGCTCTGCATATTCAGGTTGAAAAGTGATGCCAGAACGGCCATTTTGAAGGCTATCTAAAACTTCTGATTGATTATTTCCCAAACTAGAAACAATACCTAACCCAGTAACAACAACACGACGTATCATCGTGCACTCCTATCAAAAAATAAAATAATCATAAACTTCATCGTATTAAACTTCATTAGAATCAAACTTCATTAAAATTCAGTTAAGCTAAATAATATATTCAGTAAAATAAAAAAGGCTTAAAAATTATCTGTACGCGTAAATAACCCTACCCGCAAATCTTGTGCAACATAAATCACACGACCATCAACTTCCATGCGAGCGTCAGCGATACCCATAACTAATTTTCGCATAATCACACGTTTTAAATCAATGGTATAAGTCACTTTTTGATGAGTAGGTAACACTTGGCCAGTAAACTTAACATCGCCTGCACCTAATGCACGACCGCGACCTGGGCCACCCATCCAACCTAAAAAGAAGCCCACCAATTGCCACATGGCATCTAAACCTAAACAACCAGGCATCACTGGGTCACCAGGGAAGTGGCATCCAAAAAACCATAAGTCCGGTGTAATATCTAATTCAGCCACAATTTGGCCAGCGCCATGTGCGCCACCATCTTCGGTGATAGAAACAATGCGATCAAACATTAGCATTGGTGGTAATGGTAGTTGTGCATTGCCTGCACCAAACATTTCTCCGCGCCCACATGTCAGTAATTCTTCTTTAGTAAAGCTATTTTGTTTTTGCATGATTTTATTTTTAAAAAATTAATTAATAGTGAATCGAACCTCTGACATTTTCGCTGGAAAACAACTTTAGTGAAAGCATTATTAAGTTTTACACAGCTTTATTTAATACTTTTAAGGCATTTATGCTTAAATTACACTACTTGCGCTTGAAATAAAATAAATTCACTAAGGGGTATACAGATCTGTTTACCCCCGATCAAAAAACGTTTACTATATGATTTAAGTCATTTCAACAATTTCAATAATTTCAGAAGAGTCGAGAAAATTCAATGAGCGATCGTCAGCTGGCCGATTGGCGCAATCATGCGCTTAACTTAGAATCAGAAGTGAATAAAGTCGTTGTAGGTCAACAGACACCAATACGCCTGATTACAACTTCCATTTTTGCACGTGGGCACGTATTACTTGAGGGCGATGTGGGCGTTGGTAAAACCACACTACTGCGCGCCTTTACTCGCGGCATTGGTGGTGGCTACCAGCGTATTGAAGGCACTATTGACTTGATGCCTAACGATCTGGTTTATCACACATATCTTGGTGAAGACGGCAAACCACACGTAAGCGCTGGCCCACTACTCATGTCTGGCGAAAATTTATCGGTGTTTTTCTTCAATGAAATCAACCGCGCCCGCCCACAAGTTCACTCTTTACTACTACGAGTAATGGCGGAACGTAGCTTATCCGCCTTTAACTCAGAACATTACTTTCCACACATGATTGTGTTTGCAGATAGAAACCAAGTGGAAAAAGAAGAAACTTTTGAAATCCCATCGGCTGCACGCGACCGCTTTATGATGGAAATTCCAATTGTAGTGCCTAATGATGATGCCATTATGGAAGCACTGGTATTCGATACCAAGTTTCACAATGTGGATGCATTAGTCAATACAGTTCAAGCGGATGTATTGCAATTTGATCAATTAAATGCATTCTCGGGTGTTGTTCAAAGCAGCGTTGAAGCCAGTGAAACGCTTAAAAAATATGCATTAAATCTGTGGAAAGCAACTAAATCGCCACTTGATTATGGTGTTAAAGTTTCTGGTGTAGATATGAATCGATTAGTATTGTCAGGCGCCAGCCCTCGCGGCATGAGTATGATGTTGCGTGCTGCACGGGTTAATGCTTGGCTAAATGAGCGTACAGCGGTATTGCCAGAAGATATTCATGCAGTATTCCATTCAACGGTTGCGCATCGTTTGGTATTCAGCCCTGTGTATGAAATGCGCCGCACTGAAATTGCCCGTGAAATGCTAGCAGGCATCATTAATGCGGTTGCTGCGCCATAATTACGATTAATACCCAATACAAGCGATCAGTAATCAATCATGATTGAAGACATCAAATCATTTAGCTACCACATTGGCTGGCGTTCTCGCGGACGCCATCCGGGCCGACACGCCAGCACGCAACGTGGTATGGGCATGGAGTTTCGTGGACACACGACCTTGCTCTCTTACCCCGATCCACGTCGGATTGATATCCGCCAAACGATACGTGATCCGCTAGAACAAGTATACGTAAGACTTTTTAATCAAAAAAGTGCTACGCCGGTTTATGTGATTTGCGATTTATCTGGCAGTATGAATTTTGGTGCAAAAAAGAGAAAAATTAAACTGGCTGCAGAAATTGCCGAATCTATAGCCCAATCTGCCAGCCAGCATCATGATCCATTTGGTTTTATTGGCTTTGACGAGATTGTCCGTGAAGATTGGATTAGCACATCTTCATTCAAATCTTACCGTGCAATCGCTATGGCAGAGTCCTTAAAAGACTTTCATCCAGCACCGGTTAATTGCAATGGCATTACTGAAGTTTATCGTTATTTGCCACGTGAACGCTCCTTAGTATTCTTGATTTCCGACTTTCACATTCCTAATAAGTTACTTGAAGAGTCACTGTCAAACTTGTTGCGCCACCATATTGTGCCGATTGTATTATGGGATTCTGCTGAATATAAAAACTTACCAGAATTTGGCTTAACTAATGTATCTGATGCTGAAACCGGTGAGCAGCGCACGCTGTTTTTGCGTAAAGAATTACGAGAAAAAATCATTGCCTCATTTGAAAAACGTCGCAATGAAATATACGAACTATTTATGCGTTTTGACATGCCACCGTTTTATGTTGAAGGTGAATTTGATGCAGATTTACTGACAGAATATTTCCACCAATTTGTAGCCGCCTAACACCCTAAAAGCTAACGCCATGAAAAAACTTATTCGTCTTGTTTATATCGCGCTCCTCGTCAATCTAGCGCCACAAACCGCCTTTGCTATCGACAGCCAAAACCTGCCTGATGTGCCAGATGGTATCGTTTCGATTAGCACCATAGACCCAGTAAGATTAGTTGGTTATACGGTTGGTGACATTATTGAGCGCGAGGTGACATTAACCATTAAAGCGCCTTATAAATTGATTGAAACCTCGCTACCGATTACCGGTTACGAGAAACGCTACAAAGGCCAAGTGATTGGCATTGAACTTAAAAGTGTAAGCCACACGAAAAAAGAGAATAAAAACAGTAGCACGTTTAACATTAAGTTGGCTTACCAGATTTTCACCAATAACGTTGTGGCAAAAAATGCGGCTTTAGGGCCTGAATACCTCAATTTAATCAACACAAAAAACAGTCAAGACTTAGTCAAATATCGCATACCTAGCCTAGATATTGCCATTTCTCCGATTGCAATTTTTGGCCAAGTTAAGATTGAAAATAACATGAGTCCGCTACGCGGACCACTATTATTGAGCAATGTTAAGGAAAACAAAGCATTAAAAATATCCATAGGCTTTCTTGCGATTAGTTTGCTTGGCTTACTTTATATTCTAGGCCAACATGCTTGGTTGCCACGCATGGGCGGTACTTTCGCAAAGACCTATCGTGCACTTGGTAAGCTACCAGCGACGCATGAAGGTTTAAAACAAGCTGTATCAAAAGTACACGCTTCACTAAATAGCAGCGCGAACATGAGTGTATTTAGCAATAACGTAACGCTGTTTATTGCTCAGAAGCCCAATTTCGCACCAATGGCTGATGAGATTAAACTATTCTTCAGCCTATCACGCCAAGTGTATTTTGAGCCTAACTCGGCACATCAAGTAGGTAATAATCCACAGCAATGGCTAAAAAGTTTTGCTCGCCGCTGCAGAGATTGTGAGCGTGGTTTAACGCCAGAAACACCTAATCAAGCTTCAGGAAAATAACTAATGGCGTTCTCACAACCATGGCTACTTTGGCTACTGCCGCTGGCTATTTTGCCATTGCTACTACAACGCGCACACGCCAAGCACTATTCTTGGGTAGACATGCTACCAGCAGACCGATTATCCGATTTAATCAGCTTATTGTTAAAAGTGCTGGCAGTATTAACGCTGGTATTTATCATTATCGGATTAGCCGCACCGCATACTAATGAGCAAAAAATTGAGCGAATTGGTGTTGGTGCTCAAATCACCTTAGTGCTAGACCGCAGCGCGAGTATGGACGATCCATTTTCTGGTGGTAGCAGTGGCACAGGTAATTCAATTGTAGGCGAAACAAAATCAGTAGCAGCGGCCAGATTAATTACCGATTTTGTAAAATCTCGTCAGCAAGATATGTTCGGTATGATTACCTTTAGTAACTCAGCCATGTATGTTTTACCTTTAACAGAAAATAAAAAAGCCATTATTGCCGCCGTACAAGCAACTGGTGGCAATGCACTTTTTCAAACAAATATTGGTAGCGGACTAACCAGCGGCGCAGCGTTATTCGACAAAATACCAGATTCAGGTTCACGCGCACTGATTTTGATTTCAGATGGTGCTGGCCGAATGGATGCCAATACCCAACAAAAAATCAAAGACTGGTTTGATCGGCTGCATATAAGTCTTTACTGGATTGTACTTCGCCAACCAGGAGGCTTGAGTATTTTTGATACCAAGTATGTACGTATAGAAAATGCTGCATTACCTGCAGAAATTGAGCTTAACGATTTTTTCAAAACATTAAGATCTCCATTCAAAGCCTATGAAGCGGAAGATCCAAAATCATTACAATTAGCAATGAATGACATTAATAATCGCGAAAAGAAAGCCATCAAATATCTTGAAAAGATTCCTGGTCGTGATTACTCAAACTTTTGCTTTATGATCGCGGCGCTGATGATTAGCTTATTATTGGGCGTGAAATATCTAGAGGTTAAAACATGGCACTAAACTCATTAAACATGAATGAAAAATCAAGCGGGTCATTTAAAATAACTTTATTGGGAACATGGCTAACTAAAATCAGCCGTTTCTTTTCAGTTAAAAAAATTACCTGGCTACTGCTTATTATCAGCATAAGTTCGGCGCTAAACGTGGCTTACCTAGTTACGCGAATTAAACAAATCAATGCGTTTAATGCTGCGGTAAGCATTGGACTACCTCCTGAAACAGATAGACAAAGCTTTGAAGCTAAGTTCTCAACAGCATTTTGGCTAGCTAAGAACGAACGCTACAAAGAAGCGACGTTATTATTTAACAAAGCACTTAACCAGGCCAACAACACTCAGAAATCGGCGATTCAATATAATTTAGGTAATATTTTCTTTAGACGCGGGCTAGTGATTAATGGTGCAAATATGACTGTTCGTGATGAAGCTGAATATCTGTTCCGCCAAGCGAAAACGGCTTATCAGCAATCTTTACGCTTAGACAATTCATTTTGGGATGCGCGACATAATATGGACAGAATTTTGACCATGTTACCAGGCACGCCAACTCCAGGTGCAGGCGAAAGTGATACGCCAGGTTTGATTATGGGAAGCATCCCAGTTGGATTACCATAATGCATAAATTAGTTAATTATTTCAGACATAGGCACGATGCTGCCCTGTTATTAGGTGCATTTCTATTACTGATTATTGCGCTATTTAATCCAAAAATACCGATTAAACGCGATATTTACAGCTATATGTTAGTGGCTGATATTTCACAAAGCATGAATGTGATTGATAAAAGTTTAAATGGCAAACCAGCTAGTCGCATGGAGTTTATGCAAGATACACTACATAAACTCATCGGTGAATTACCCTGCGGCACTAACGTAAGCATCGGCTTATTTGCTGGTGTAAGTATTGCTGCCTTATACACACCCATTGAAGTTTGTGAAAATTTCGATGCGATCAATGATACAGTAGATCACCTAGATTGGCGTACGGCATGGTCTGGCAATAGTCGCATTCGTAATAGCATGCCAAATTTAGCCAGAACGATACGTTCCTTGCCAGAGCCAGCTCAGGTAGTATTTTTTACCGATGGTGAAGAAGCGCCTAAATTACATGTATTTAACACACAAGATTTAACTGCTTTTCAAGGTGGCGAAGGCTGGCTCTTTGTTGGTATAGGCGGCGACAAAGGCTCACCTATTCCCAAGTTAGATGAACATAATCAATTAATTGGCTATTGGTCTGGTGAAAGTTTTGCCATGCAGCCAGGTATCGCACAAATTAGTGAAGCTAACATTGGCACCCGCAATGACAGCGTAGCAGGTGGCGAAAGTGATCGCTATATGTCTAAGTTAGAAGAAACTTATTTAACAACGCTAGCTAAAGAAGTAAATGGATTTTATGTGCGTGGTGATGGTGTACAGGATGTTTTAACTGCAATGAAAAAACAAAAACCAGCTAGGCGCGATAAAGCTGGCTATGAAATTCGCTACATTTTAGCTGGACTAGCCGGCCTATTATTCATATTAGCCTATATGCCTAAACATCCGATTAAAGAGCTCTCAGCGCAATGGCGTGTTTTTATAAATAAACGCAAGTCAGCTAAGGCTAAGCAACTAGCAAATTAATCTATTAAAAATTCAAATCTAAAATAGTTTCAGTCTAGTTGCCTAGCATGAGCCCAGCGCAACCAAACGCGCAAATGACGATATGTATCGGCATTTACCGAATCCACAAAGAGCACGAGATGTGGACAATATAACTTATGCATTAGCCTTTTTAATAAATTTTTCTCTGTTACAGAGTAGTTTATTACGGTTAAATATGGCGTCACCACACTATTAGCTTGCACTATCACGTCCAATATTTTTCCATTTTTGAATACTAGTTGCAGCTGGCTTATCGTATTAACTTGCAGTGCAATACACGACCAAGGTAACAACAATATGCCGTAGCAGAGCACTGCATAAATTGCCGAAAGTATAATCATTAAACTTAACAGCAACTTAAGCTGCCAAGAAAAAGCCAACAGCATTACAATACACCAAGCACCAGCTCTCATTAATGTAAACAAGCAACTTGCCAGCATAGAAGGCTTGATATAGAGCTGGATCTGCTGCATATTACTCTCGTATAGTTATTTCAAATAAGGTTAGCACGCACATGCAACAATGGCATCAATTTCTGCAGAACTATCAATCAAATAACACCCTAGAGCGCAAGCAAAGTGTAATTATCGAGGGTGGCAAAGTCATACGCTTTGGCGACCCTATCGCCGAGCGTCAAGCGCTTATTAATGATACTGTTATTTGTGACTTATCGCACCTAGGATTGCTGGAATTAAGAGGCACTGACGTAATCACATTTTTGCAAGGTCAAGTAACCAACGATATTAAGTTATTAGATGGCAATAATGCCCATTACACGGGTTATTGCAGCCCAAAAGGCCGCTTGTTAGCACTTTTTTTCGCATTTTCTCATTATGATCACGTGCATTTGCAAATGCCTAAAGAGTTGATTGAAAGTATTGCTAAGCGACTTAAAATGTATGTCATGCGTAGCAAAGTTGAGATTACTGACGTGAGCGAATCTATAATTAAATTCGGCATCAGCGGTGCTAACGCGGCTGAATTATTAACACCAATTTTCAAAGACTTGCCTGAAACAGATTACGCACTAGTTAGCATGGATAATGGCGCTATTATCAAACTAGCTGGCGCTACACCTAGATATGAAATTTTCACAGATGCGCTCAACGCACCTGTCATTTGGAATGCTTTAACTAAAACGGCTAAGCCAGTAGGCGCAGATTGCTGGGAATGGCTCGAAATACAGGCTGGAATTCCTGAAGTTAGCCTTAAAACCCAAGAAGAGTTTGTACCGCAAATGCTGAATTTAGATGCACTCAATGCGATTAACTATAAAAAAGGTTGTTATACAGGTCAAGAAATTGTAGCGCGTACACATTATTTGGGAAAAGTTAAACGCCGTACTCAACTTGCCCATATTGCTAGTATCGTCATGCCCGCTATAGGCGACGATGTGATGGATGCTAACAAACAAGCGATTGGTAAAATTGTACGTTGTGCGCCGGCTATTGACGCAGGCTTTGATGTTCTGGTGGAATGTAGATTAGAAAATTTGACACAAGACGGCATCTATTGGCAAGACATTGCATTAGCGATAAAATCTTTGCCTTACCTGTTGGAAATCAGCGTATAGGATTGCTCAATAAAAAAGGAAGTCTGACTACTTTTTAGCAGGCTTCACTAGCATTGGATTCGCTGGTGCTGATGGAGTGCCTGTTATTGCCGGGGCTACAACGCTAGATGTGCCAGTAGTAATGGCTATTTTTGTGGTGGTATTCTCCAGCACCTGATAAAACACTTCATCTTGTTTTACCATACCGAGCTCACTTCTGGCGCGCTCTTCAATGGCCGCACGGCCACTTTTTAAATCTAGCACTTCGGCATTTAGCGTTTCATTACGCGCTTTTAGGCCATTATTTTTTTCTTGCTGTTCAGCTATTTGACGATTTAAATCCCAAACACGCAACCAACTACCCTTGCCTAACCACAGAGGATACTGCAGCAAGGCAATTAGGATAACAAATATAAGGGTTAAGGCTTTCACCTAGATTAATGCCCTTTAAAACTTACTTGAATAGTTGATAAAACGCTGACATTCCAGCATAGCTAGAAGCATCGCCTAATTCTTCTTCAATACGTAACAGTTGATTGTATTTAGCAATACGCTCTGAACGTGAAATTGAACCTGTTTTAATTTGCAATGCATTTGTTGCCACTGAAATATCAGCAATGGTCGTATCTTCAGTTTCACCTGAACGATGTGAAATGACTGAAGTGTAGCCCGCACGCTTGGCAGTTTCAATGGTTTCAAAAGTCTCAGTAAGCGTACCAATTTGGTTCACTTTGATTAACACGGAGTTAGCAACACCGCGGCGAATACCTTCACGCAAGATTTTTGCGTTAGTCACAAATAAATCATCACCGACTAATTGTGTATTTTTACCTAGGCGTTTAGTCAAAATATCCCAACCATCCCAGTCAAACTCAGCCATGCCATCTTCAACACTGATAATAGGATATTTATCGCACCAAGTGGCCAAATAATCAGTAAACTGTGCTGAAGACAACTCCAATCCTTCTGAAGTTAAATGATATTTACCGTTTTTGTAAAACTCAGTACTAGCGCAATCTAAACCTAAATATACATCACGGCCTGGCTCGTAACCGGCATCAGAAATCGCTTCCATAATATATTGAATAGCCGCTTCATTTGACGGTAAATTAGGGGCAAAGCCACCTTCGTCGCCCACTGTTGTGGCAAGACCTTTTTTATGTAAAGTCTTTTTCAAAGCATGGAATACTTCAGCACCGCAACGCAACGCTTCTCTAAAGCTAGGGCGACCGGCTGGAATAATCATAAACTCTTGCATGTCCACACTGTTATCAGCATGCGCACCACCATTGATGATGTTCATCATTGGTGTAGGCAATTGCATCGCGCCAGAGCCGCCTAAATAGCGATATAAAGGCAAACCAGACTCTTCTGCTGCTGCGCGTGCGCAAGCCATTGAAACGGCTAAAATAGCATTTGCACCTAAGCGATCCTTATTTTCCGTGCCATCTAGCTCAATAAGCGTTTTATCGATAAAACTTTGTTCTTCCGCATCTAAGCCTATGATCGCTTCTGTGATTTCAGTATTGACGTTTTCAACCGCGCGCAACACACCTTTACCTAAATAACGACTAGCATCACCATCACGTAACTCTGCCGCTTCTTTAGAGCCAGTAGAGGCGCCTGAGGGAACCGCAGCACGACCAATCACACCACTTTCAAGAAGTACATCCACTTCTACCGTTGGATTACCACGTGAATCTAAAATTTCACGGGCGATAATATCGACAATTGCACTCATCACTCACACTCCAAAATATTAAAATTTTTCTTTTATACGAAACTATTGCAAAGTTTTCTAGTGTTTATAAGGTTGATTCAATAAAACCAGCTTTTTTCACTAAGCGATCTATATCTACCAATACTTCCAATAACTCTTTCATTCTATGCAAGGGCCAAGCGTTCGGCCCATCAGATAATGCTTTTGATGGATCTGGATGCGTTTCCATGAAAATGCCGGCAATACCGCTTGCCACCGCAGCACGCGCTAATACAGGCACGTGCTCGCGTTGTCCGCCGCTTTTGTCGCCCTGACCACCAGGTTGTTGCACTGAGTGTGTCGCATCAAATACCACAGGGCAGTGAGTTTCACGCATAATCGCTAAACCTCGCATATCAGACACTAAAGTATTGTAGCCAAATGACACGCCGCGTTCACAGACCATAATCGTATCTTGATTACCGTTTGCTTCACGCGCTTTTTGCACCACATTACGCATATCACCAGGCGCCATAAATTGGCCTTTTTTGATATTGACCGGCTTGCCAGATTTTGCGCAAGCGGTAATAAAATCAGTTTGGCGACATAAAAATGCTGGTGTTTGTAATACATCAACCACGGCCGCCACATGTGGCACTTGCTCTTCTGTGTGTACGTCAGTCAAAATTGGCACACCAATTTGGCGACGTACTTCATCTAAAATCTTTAAACCCTGTTCCATGCCAAAGCCACGGAATGTGCTATTTGAGCTGCGATTAGCTTTATCGTAAGAAGATTTATAGATAAAAGGAATGCCCAAAGCCGTAGCAATTTCTTTCAGTTGGCCGGCAGTATCAATCGCCATTTGTTGCGATTCAATCACACAAGGACCAGCAATCAAAAATAGCGGTTTATCTAGGCCAATTTCAAATCCACATAACTGCATAACTATCCTTTTTTTTATTTTCTAACTAATACTGGCTATTTAATAGCTTGATGTGCCAGCGCTGCTTTGACAAAAGCAGTGAATAGTGGATGACCGGTGCGTGGGTTAGAAGTAAATTCCGGATGGAATTGGCAAGCCACAAACCACGGATGCACATTCTGTGGCAACTCTATCATCTCGCATAAATCTTCAGTCGGTGTTCTAGCAGAAATCACCAAACCTGCTGCTTTTAGTTGCTCAACGTAATTATTGTTCACTTCATAACGATGGCGATGACGCTCATTTACCTGACTGCCGTAAATACTAGCAGCCATCGTGTTCGGTACAATTGGGCATGCCTGTGCGCCTAAACGCATAGTGCCGCCAAGGTCAGAATCCGTAGTACGAGTTTCCACACTGCCATCAGCCGCTTGCCACTCAGTGATTAAGCCAACCACTTGATGTGGGCTTGCTGGGTTGAATTCTGTACTGTTAGCATCGGTTAAATGCGCTTCATTACGTGCAAATTCAATCACGGCCAACTGCATACCCAAACAAATACCAAGGTACGGTACCTTATTTTTTCTGGCATAAGCAATTGCGGCAATTTTTCCTTCGGTACCACGTACACCAAAACCGCCAGGCACTAAAATAGCATCCATATTTTCTAGTGCTGCCGTGCCATTCTGTTCAATGTCTTCAGAATCAATATAATGCACTTTAACTTTAGATTCAGTATGAATGCCGGCGTGTATCAAGGCTTCGGTAAGTGATTTATAAGAATCAGCCAAATCAATATATTTACCAACAAAGGCAATATTAACCAGGTGCTTAGGATTTCCTAGCGCGTAGGCAATTTTTTCCCAACTAGATAGATCCGCTGGTTTAGCGCTAATCTCTAATTTTCTACAGACAATTTCATCCAGCATTTGTGCATGTAAAAAACCGGGTATTTTGTAAATAGAATCGGCATCGATCATGCTAATAACCGCTTCTAACATTACATTGGTGAATAGAGCAATTTTCTTGCGCTCTTCATCAGGAATATTACGGTCTGCTCGGCATAGCAAAATATCTGGCTGTATACCGATCTCGCGCAATTCTTTGACAGAATGCTGAGTAGGTTTAGTTTTTAATTCGCCCGCAGTAGGAATCCATGGCAGCAAAGTTAAATGAATGTAACAGGCATTGTTACGGCCTTCTTCAAAACCCATTTGGCGAATGGCTTCCAAAAATGGTAATGATTCAATATCGCCCACAGTGCCGCCCACTTCTACAATCGCAACATCAGCACCTTCAGCACCACGTTTAACGTGAGCTTTGATTTCATCGGTGATGTGTGGAATCACTTGTACGGTTTTACCTAGATATTCACCGCGACGTTCTTTTTTAATCACGGTTTCGTAAATTTGGCCGGTAGTAAAGTTGTTACGTTTACCCATGCGCTGGGTAATAAATCGTTCGTAATGGCCTAAATCCAAGTCTGTCTCTGCACCATCTTCGGTGACAAATACTTCTCCGTGCTGAAAAGGTGACATGGTGCCTGGGTCTACGTTAATGTAGGGGTCCAGCTTCAACATGGTCACTTTGATACCACGTGATTCTAGAATTGCGCCTAGGCTAGCGGCGGCGATGCCTTTACCAAGAGAGGAAACTACACCGCCAGTTACGAATACATATTTGGTCATGGAAAGGCACTTAATTATTTGTTGCAGACGGGTTCAGATTTTACCGCATAACCGAAGCCGTTCAAAACGTTATGCCAAAATAAAAATACTTAATTGCCCTAGCTAAATATTTAAAACTTAAGTTTTTTTAGCCCAAACTCCGTAGGTTTTAAATTTTTCCTGTACTTCCAGCATGTCTTGCTGGCTTAAAATATGCGGCTCACCGACTTGCAAGGCGCGCAAGTACTGTTCGCATAAGGTTTCAACTTCTTGCGCAATGCTGACTGCTTTTTCCAAACTGGTGCCAACGGCTATCATGCCGTGATTCGCTAATAGGCAGGCTAGACGGTTCTGCAATGCGCTCACCGCATTATCTGACAGCTGCTGAGTGCCAAACAAAGCATATGGCGCACAGCGTATGCTATCGCCTCCGCATAAGGCAATCATGTAATGAAAAGCTGGCATATCACGCCGGAACGTGCTTAAAGTGCTGGCAAACATGCTATGGGTATGGATGACAGCCTGAACTTCCGGACGATGAATGTAAATATCTCTATGAAAGCGCCATTCTGAAGATGGATTTTTATTTGCGGGATAACTTCCATCTAATTGCATATGCACCAAATCATTGACTGACATAGCTTCAGCTGCGATACCTGACGGCGTAATTAAAAAGCCATCGTCACAGCGCACACTAGCATTGCCTGACACACCTTTATTCAGCCCCAGCACTGAAAGTTTTTGGCTGGCTGATAATAATTGCTCGCGTAATTTAAATTCAGCTTGAGTTTTCATGCCTATATTATGCACATCCAAATTATTCATATTTAACCAATTGATCTGGCGAGAATACGCCATACTCAGTGATAATACCAGTCACTAATCGTGCTGGCGTCACATCAAAAGCGGGATTCGCAGTGGCTGATTCTGACGGTATGACGCGTACACTCTGCAAGCTGCCATCAGCAGCCAAACCTTCAATATAGGCCACTTCATCGCCATGCCGTTGTTCAATTTCAATTTCTTCCAGACCATTAGCAATAGCCCAATCTATGGTTGGGCTGGGCACGGCAGCATAAAACGGAATATGGTTATCAAAAGCAGCTAATGCTTTTAGATAAGTACCAATTTTATTACAAACATCACCAGTGCTGGTCACTCGGTCCGCGCCAACGATGACCATATCAACCAAACCTTGCTGCATCAAATGACCGCCAGCATTATCACTAATCACTGTATGCGGCACGCCATGCTGCGCCAACTCCCAGGCAGTAAGACTTGCACCTTGGTTACGCGGACGGGTTTCATCAACCCACACATGTACCTTAAGGCCAGAATTATGTGCGGCGTAAATAGGTGAAAGTGCCGTACCGAAATCAACTGTTGCTAACCAGCCGGCGTTGCAATGCGTGAGGATGTTAAAGACTTGAGTTTGAGCAGCATTCTGACTTGCATTCTTTTGTGCACTTTCTATCAAAGCCAAACCGTGCTGCCCTATCGCTTGATTTAGCACAACATCTTCATCACAAATAGCCGCAGCCTCTGCCCAAGCGACTTGACTGCGGCTAGAGTTAGCAATCGGCAATAACAGCGTTAACATGCGCTGTACAGCCCAATGTAAATTAACCGCTGTCGGCCGACTTTGGATTAGTTGAGTAGCGGCATAGTTTAAATAGGCATCACTAGCATCGTGCTGCATTGCCAACGCTATACCATAAGCAGCTGATGCACCAATTAAAGGGGCGCCGCGAACCTGCATAGTTTTAATGGCCACCACCATCTGTGGCAAATCAGCAATATGTGCAATGACTAGCGCATGAGGCAATTTAGTCTGGTCGATTATAGCCACGGTTGGTAAACATTGACCTGAATTTTCAAGCACCCAAATAGTGCGATATTGCCGTTGGCCTACTAACATAAAAATCAATAATCCCTAGCAATAAAAAAGATATTTAGCAAAAAATAAACAATTCAAAAGTTGACTTTCACGCACGAATAATCTGCTTTAGCAGATATATTCTGTGGGGATGCCAAGCACTGGTATAAAAAAGTTCCCTATACTCAAAAATACTTTCCACAATATCTGTGGATAACTCTGTGAATAATTGTGACATAAAAATGTAACGTCTCAATTTATAAGGCTTTTTTAAAAATGATTAAAAATTAAACTAATTTTTAATCATTAAAAATCAACAACTTACACGACAGCCATTGATTGCTAAGGTTTTTTTAGCAACAGTTAATGTAGCACCTTAGGTAGTGTGCATAAGTGAGTTAATTTCGGTAGAACTTTCATGGCATTAGACCCTGTAATCTCAAGCACTTCGGCGATATTTAACTGTCTTAAATCAGCTAGAACCTGCGCGATTTTGGCTATTTCCAATGGACTATTCCTGCCTCTCTGACTTAGCCATTCAGGTGGAATATCGGGCGCATCGGTTTCCAATACAATCGCGCTTAAAGGCAACTTTATGGCCAGTTCACGAATTCTTAAGGCGCGACTGTAAGTCATGGCACCCCCAAAACCTAACTTAAAACCTAGTGCGATAAATTGCTCTGCTTGCTGAAAACTGCCATTGAATGCATGGGCAATTCCACCCACCACCGGATGTTTCCGCAATTGTTTTAAAATATCATCAATCGCATGGCGAACATGTAATATCACCGGTAAATCATATTGATTGGCAATTTTAAGTTGCTCGGTGAAAAAGTAACTTTGTAAGTCGAAATTATTATTGACTGTATTTTTAGCATTTAGAGGGTTGTTTGCGAAATAATCCAAACCAATCTCACCTATGGCCACCGGATGATTGTGCTGAACATAGCTTCGCAACACTTCAATATCATCGACAGCCGCACTATTCACATACATAGGATGAATGCCAAGCGCGTAGGCACAATTTTCGTGCCGATTACATAGCGCAATCACCGCATCAAAATTACTACGCGCTACAGCTGGTATTACTAACTTTGCAATCCCTTGCCGTAAAGCCTGACGCGCAATGTCGTCTCTATCGGCATCAAACGCTGCATCATCGAGGTGACAATGGGTATCTATGAGCATTTTAATCGACTATAAAATCTTATGAATAGGCTTAGCAATAGGCTGAGCACGCAGACGAATATCTTGCCCAATTTGACGTATATCTAAAATATGCAAATCAGTCGCTTGCTGCATTTCGGTTAATTCTTGAATAGCAAACATGCCGCTTGCATCAGTACCCATGAGTTTTGGCGCGTAGTAAAAAATAAACTCATCGATCAAATTGGCCTGTAAAAATGCGCCGTTTAAGCCCTGCCCTGCTTCTAGCAATACTTCATTAATGCCGCGCTTCGCTAAATTTTCTAGCAAAGTGCTTAAATCTACCCGGCCGTTTAGTTTGGGAATATGTAGCAGTTCTGCGCCTAGGGCTTTTAAAATATGCGCCTTACTAGAAGGATCACTGGCATGTGCGATAAGCACTGGGCTAAGCGTCAATTGGCTAGCGTCTAGCATTTTACAGTCAAGAGGCGTTTGCAATTGACTATCGACAATCACGCGCAATGGCTGGCGAGCGACAGTAACTGGTAAGCGCACATTCATGGTTGGATTATCGGCCAACACCGTACCTATGCCGGTGATAATAGCGCAAGATTGCGCCCGCCAATGTTGTACATCTAGCCTTGCCGCCTCAGCCGTTATCCACAAGCTCTTGCCATTTTTAAGGGCAATACGACCATCTAGGCTAGCGGCAATTTTGCTACGAACATAAGGCATACCGCGCATCATACGAGAAATAAAACCCGGGTTGAGTGCCCACGCCTCGGCTTCCATTAAGCCAGTTTCGACTTTTATGCCCTGCGCTAGCAAGCGCTTTAATCCATTGCCGGCCACTAATGGATTAGGATCTTGCATGGCAACTACCACACGTTTGACGCCAGCATTAATCAGCGCATCCACACAAGGCGGCGTGCGGCCATGATGATTACATGGCTCTAAAGTTACATAAGCATCAGCATCTTTTGCAGCAAAGCCGGCCTCACCTAGAGCAAAAACTTCCGCGTGTGGCTCGCCTGCTTTAAGGTGCGCGCCCTGACCTATAATTTGTTGATTTTTAACAATTACGCAGCCCACCCTAGGATTAGGCTGTGTGGTGTATAAGCCCTGC
>CANCPF010000012.1 GCA_947379975.1 Methylophilaceae bacterium
GGCTGGTCGTCCTCTCAGACCAGCTACAGATCGTTGGCTTGGTGAGCCTTTACCTCACCAACTACCTAATCTGATATCGGCCGCTCCAGTCGCGCGAGGTCTTGCGATCCCCCGCTTTCATCCTTAGATCGTATGCGGTATTAGCGTAATTTTCACTACGTTATCCCCCACGACTGGGCACGTTCCGATATATTACTCACCCGTTCGCCACTCGCCACCAGACCGAAGTCCGTGCTGCCGTTCGACTTGCATGTGTAAAGCATTCCGCCAGCGTTCAATCTGAGCCATGATCAAACTCTTCAGTTTAATTTATGACTATTACTTTTTCCTCTTGCGAGGTGGTATTTCGCTTTTGCTTTACCAACCCTATCCGCTAACGATAATTAGCTGACGTTATAGGTTGATGACTCAAATTCATTTCAAGGTCTGTGTGATTCTTATTACTAAGAACCGTTACATATTTGTCATAAATTTAAGTGTAAGCACTTGTTTTCTGAGGCCAGAATAAACCAAACAATTAAGTTAAATTACAAATTAAGTAAACTCAATTTGCAACAAGTTAATTGCGTCTAAACCAGCTTGCCTCTTCCACAAGCACCCACACTTATCAGTTGTTAAATTGTTAAAGAACAGTGCCTAGAAGTGCTTTCCTTCTAGTCGCTCGCTACGCTTTGCGTTAACGAGGAGCGCATTATACAGAGCTTTTTATCGCCGTCAATCATAATTTTGAAACATTTCGCATTTATGATTTACCGTAAAAATTGCTGTTAAATCTTTGGTTCCATTACTTCGGATGCTGCAAAAATCTAGAGTGCTACGCACTTTGATTTATTGGTTGCGGGAACAGGATTTGAACCTGTGACCTTCGGGTTATGAGCCCGACGAGCTGCCAGACTGCTCCATCCCGCGTCCGATTCGACATATGTTGCGTCGAGAGGTGAGACTATAGCAAGGCTTGGTATTTACTGCAAGGACTATCGCGCTTTTAATTGTAAATTAAAACAATCGAACACGTTAAATGGCGTTTCTTAGCCCATCTCTTTTCGTACGTAAGCTAAGTCATCTTCCGTATCTACGCCAGTGGCTGGTGAATTTTCACAGATACTGACCACAATTTTGTATCCTTTATGCAATACACGTAACTGCTCTAGACTTTCCGCCTGCTCTATGGCTGCAGGCCTAATACCTGCATACTGCTTTAGAAAGCCGGCACGGTATGCGTATATACCAATATGCCGATATGCCGGCATATCTACCGGCAACTCCAAACCAGATGCAAAGGCATCTCTTGGGTATGGAATCGGTGCACGACTAAAATACAGCGCATGATCGCTTTCATCCAGCACCACTTTAACAACATTTGGATTAATAAAATCTGCTTTTGACTGGATCGCATAGCAAGCAGTTGCCATGACCGCGCTTTGACTTTCTGCTAACTTGCTTGCTACATCTATAATTAGTGTGGGTTCAATCATAGGCTCATCACCTTGGACATTGACAACAATTGAGTCACTAAGCCAACCTTGCGCTAAGGCAACTTCAGCGATACGGTCAGTCCCGCTAATATGGCCTAGCTTAGTCATCATCGCTTGAAATCCGCATTTAACTACAGCGTCATAGATACGCTGATCATCGGTCGCAACGACCACTTGTTTTGCACCACTTTCTACAGCACGTTCTGCCACCCAAACCACCATAGGCTTACCGGCAATATCCAGCAATGGCTTGCCTGGCAACCGAGTGCTGGCATAACGTGCTGGAATAACTACATAAAATTCCGGCAAACTTTGCTTAAGATTACCCAACATTTTCATCTTCAGCCAATTTTCTCGCTTCATCTTCCAACATCACCGGAATACCATCTTTAATTGGATAGGCTAATCTAGCTGATTTCGAAATAAGCTCATTTGTATATTTATTGTAAGTCAACGGCCCTTTTGTTACAGGACAAACCAATATTTGCAAAAGCTTTGCATCCATTTCATCACCTCAATTATTTTCGTAGTATTTATCGTATTTGTATTTTTTGCAGCTTATTGAGTACTATTTGAATTAGCTCACTATTGATCACTGCGACTACAGGCAATACCCAATAGTTAGCCTGTGCGAATGACTCGCATTTTACCGCATCCTTTTCTGTCATCACAATAATGTCAGCGCTTACCTGCTTAAAATCTTGCGACTTAAATTTATGATGATCGGGCAAGGCTAGGCTTTGAAAATGTAAACCTAAGCGACTGAGCTGTTGAAAGAACCGTGCCGGATTACCAATACCAGCGATCGCTAATACCTGTTTATTTGCAAAAGATTGTGCGTCACATTTAAGACTCTTATCGACTAGATTATAAAAAAAGCCCGACTCCAACTGCATTTCAATGGTGGACATTTTATTATTATTTTTGTCTATTGATGTATGCGTAACTTTGCCGTTACTTACGACCGCATCGACTGCACTTAATCTTGTCATTGATTCTCTTAATGGACCAGCTGGTAGCAATGCTCCATTACCAAAACCTTTTGTGCCATCCAGCACCACAATTTCAACATCCCGCTTTAAGCGATAATGTTGCAAGCCGTCATCGCTAATCACAACATTACATTCTGGATGTATTTTTAAAAGCGCCTGACCTGCAGCAACTCGATTTTGACTTACAAATACTGGGCAACCAGTACGCCGGGTAATTAACACAGGCTCATCGCCGACTTCTTGTGGATTACTTTGAGGAAAAACGGCTTGAGTCGCTATTGCGGTTCCGCCATAACCACGGCTAATGATGCCTGGTTTATAGCCTGCTATTTGGAGTTGTTCGGCTAACCAAATCACAAGCGGCGTTTTGCCTGTTCCGCCTACATTAATATTACCAACAATGATCACTGGAACATTTAGGCGGTAGCTCTTTAACAAACCATATTTATAGAGTGATTTTCGTACAAAACTTATCAGGCCAAATAGCCATGAAAGCGGCATCAGAAAAATATGCCACGAAGTGAAGCTAAGCCATTGTTTCTGTAGCCAGTTAGCCATTATTATCGGCCGTATTTATTAGCTAAATTGCTTTTGGTACAATTTAGCATAATGACCATTCTGCTGCATTAAAGCTTCATGCGTACCACATTCAACAATTTTACCTTGCTCCATCACCATAATACGATCGGCGTTTTCTATGGTGCTTAATCTATGCGCAATCACAATGCTGGTTCTATTTTGCATGAGCGTATCTAGCGCGGCCTGAACATGCTGCTCAGATTCAGTATCAAGAGCAGATGTCGCTTCATCTAAGAGCAATATAGGTGCATTTTTTAAGATTGCTCGAGCAATAGCAATACGCTGACGCTGACCGCCAGATAAACGCACGCCTCTATCACCAATTTCATTTTGCAAACCATTGGGCAATTGCTGGATAAACTCCCAAGCATGCGCTGCTTTAGCAGCTTCAATGACCTGTGTTTCAGTTGCGCCACGCAACACGCCGTAAGCAATATTATTGAACACCGTGTCGTTAAATAGAATCACATCTTGGCTGACTAAGGAAAACTGTTGGCGCAAATTAGCTAGCGGCAACTCGCGCATATCTACGCCATCCAGCAATACTTGACCCTGCTGTAATTCATAAAATCTTGGCAACAAATTCACTAGCGTAGTTTTACCGCCGCCAGAACGACCGACTAAAGCTAACTTTTCACCCGGCTTAATATTAAAACTAATATCGTTCAGCGCAGGACGTTTAGCATTTTTATAACTCAGCGTAACATGCTTAAACTCGATTTCGCCTTTGCTGGCAGGCAAAATCTTATTACCGCCATCTAACTCTGGCTCGATGTCGATTACACCAAATACGCTTTGGGCGGCGGCAATAGCAACCTGCACTTCTTCGTTCATTGCAGTTAAATGTTTAATCGGCGCAATCAGCATTAATAAGGCGGCTACAAAAGCGGCAAACTCACCTGCGCTAAAATGCCCAACCGCATAGTAAACCACCAAACCTAAAGATAGGGCAGCCAAAAGCTCCACAACCATACTATTAATACCGGACATACGCGCTAAACGGATTTGCATATGCCTATTCTTACCCGCTACTTTAGCAAAACGTTCGTTTTCGTAATCCTTGGCGCCAAAGATTTTCACTATGCGCTGACCAGAAATAGCCTCCTCTGCCACTTTAGTCATTTCGCCGACGGATTCTTGCACTAGCTTGCCGGCGTTACGCAGCTTTGGTGTCATGCTTTTTAAGAAGAACGCCATCAAAGGCGCAACCAACACAAAAATAAGCGTGAGTCGCCAGTCTAAATACAGCATATAACCTACAATACCAACCGCTGTTAAGGTATCCGTCACCACTGCTGTTGCTGATCGCGTAGCCGCATTAGCCATTTGCTCTACATCATAAGTAATTTTAGAAACTATAATGCCAGCGGATTGGTCATCGAAATAACTGATAGGCAAAAGCATCAATTTGCGAAATACGTTCAGTCGCAAATCTTCGACCACGCGACGCGACACCCAGCGCATAGCGAAGCCAGACACAAAGCCAGAAAATGCACGCACAGCCATCAGGCCGAATAACATTAATGGTAAATAGGCTATTTTATCTGGCGATTGTTTAACGAAACCTTCGTCAGTCACTTGCTTGATTGTGGCTAAAAAAGCAGTATTTGTTGCTGACAAAACCACTAATCCTAGTAAGCCACCTAAAAACACGGTTTTGTATTTCCACGCGTAAGCAAATAGGCGAAGATACAAGGTTTTAGTATTGGGAATATCAGACGCGCTTAATAAAACAGTCGCAGCTTCTTTACGTGTGGATTTCGACATTATTAACTTCGAGCACAATTAAATGATAGATTGAGCCGAAGCAAATTTAATTGTAGGGTATAAATGATTTAAGAACCTTACTTTACTTGTGTTGCAAAGGTGATGTGAGTATAGCCGGCAACTCGCGAAGCTTCCATTACATTAACCACTGACTGGTGCGTGGTATTGGCATCAGCATTAATAATCACTGTTGGCTCTTTTCCGCCTTTTGCGGCTGCTTGTAACGCAGCGCCAATAGCATCAACAGAACCACTCGTTAGGCCTTTGTTGTTGACGGTATATTGACCATTGGCATCGACGCCAACTTCAATAGTCAACGGCTTTTCTTGCGTGGCATTAGCTTCAGCTGTCGGCAAATTGATCTGCAATTCACTGGTGCGAGAGAACGTTGCGCTGACCACCAAGAAAATAATAATGACCAATAATACGTCAATTAAAGGCACGAGATTCATCTCGAGGTCTTCATGGCGCTTTCCACGTTGAAAATTCATAGTCATCCTTTTACTATATTGGTCGTGCTAGATTCGTGTTGCTAGTTTTAGATGCGAAATTAATAAATTATTTACGTTCGCCGTGAATGGTTTCAACTAGCTTAATTGCTTGCTGTTCCATTTCAACTAATAAGCCATCGACTTTTGATCGAAAATAACGATAGGCAATCATCGCTGGCACAGCAACCACAATACCTGCTGCGGTATTGTAAAGCGCCACTGAAATGCCGCGTGCAAATTGGGCAATATCGTGACCTGTGCTGGTAAAGGCACCAAACAACTCAACCATACCTATCACAGTACCAAGTAAACCAAGCAAAGGCGCAACGGTGGCAATAGTACCAAGCGTTGATAAGTATTTTTCAAGATTGTGCGCAACCGCACGACCCGTTTCTTCAATGGCTTCTTTAGTCACTTCACGTGAATTGTTAGCATTAGATAAGGCACTAGCAAAAACTTGGCCCAATAAAGAATGCTGGTCTAAACGGCTGATTGTCTCTTTAGTGACGCCGCCTTTAGCTAACCAAGCCTGCACTTCTGGCAACAAGTTTTTAGGCGCTACGGCATCTTCGCGCAAAGCCAAGAAACGTTCACCGATGATCGCTAGCGCTACCACTGACGCAATAAGAAGCGGCCAAATTGGCCACCCTGCTGCTACAATTATTTGCCACACAGTACAACTCCTAAAAATTAAACGGCTTTAAGCCTACTAAAAACTTCTCAAGCAAAACTCACCGACTAACACAATTTTGATTAAGTTTATATGTGCGATACTTTAGCTGTTACTCGGCTTTTGGGCAAGCGACTACTATCATTCAGATGCAAATTATAAGTAGTGAAGCATTATAGTTCCTACGCGAGCAAACAATTTAACTATTCCATAGCACCTAATTCTGAGACATATGTATCTTGCCAATAATGCGGATGCTGGGCTCGCCAACTGCTGAGCATAATTTTGTTTTTATTGCTTAAATTGTTCACATAATCAATCACTAGCGCACCATCATAATCTGAGCGATACATTATCGAACCGAATGATTGGTAGCGTTCAACGATTAGTGGTTTTGGATGCCCGAAGCGGTTTAAATAACCTGTCGTAAAAATACTAACATTGGGCGAGACCGCCGCAATAAAATCATCAATTGAAGAGGTTTTACTGCCATGATGCGGCACGGTTAGCACATCGCTTTTAAGCTGTTCTGACACGCTATTCAGCAAAGCCAGCTCAGCTTCTTTTTCTATATCACCCGTCAATAATATACTGCCGGCTTGACTTGTTACTTTTAGTACGCAACTACGATTGTTATCTGTAATTTTCTCATCCGCATAACTATCCATCGCGGGATGTAACACTTCAAACTTCACGCTATCCCACAGCCAAACTTGTCCAGCAAAACAGCTGATTTTATTGTGCGTTTCAGGCGCTTCTATTTTCGTGGAAAATGAACTGGCCAGCCATCTAACCGGCATTAATGCCAACACTGAGGCCATGCCGCCACTATGGTCAAAATCATTGTGGCTCACCATAAATCCATCAAGTTTTGTTATCCCTTCGCCGCGTAAAAACGGCACCACAATGCGACTGCCAGCATCACTTTGTTAATTATATTTTGGGCCAGCGTCATACAGTAAAGTATGTGTTTGCGTTTGCACCACCACACTTAAGCCTTGCCCAACATCTAATACGGTGACTTTCATATCGCCAGCATTTGGCTTGATGGGTGCAATTAGAAGCGTAGGCAAGAATCCAATAATTCCTAGCCAACGCAATGGGAATCCGCGTGGTAACAGCAGCTACAACATGCCTACCATAGCGGGTAATAATGTCCAAATAGCCGGTGCATTTTGTTGCCAAGTAGCCATAGGCAATTGATTCAACCACTCAAGAGCAATCATGCCAAAATCTAAAGCCTTATATGACAAGTTAAGTGGCAAATCAATTGGCAAAAAACTACCCAACAAAGCCAAAGGCGTCACCACAAAACTAATCAGCGGTATCGCGAAAGCATTGGCGATGGGCGAAATGAGTGAAGCTTGATTAAACATGACCAACAATAATGGCACCATACCAATAGTAACGGCCCACTGCGTTTGTAAGGCAGACTTAAACCATTGGCTTTGCCCAACACGCGCACCCAATGCATAAGCCAACATGGCTACTGCGCCGAAAGATAACCAAAACCCTGGTGAATTAACCGACCAAGGATCAAGTAACACAACGATAAATAGTGCAACAGCTAACACTTGAGAGATAACCAGCTGCCGGCCAGACCACAAAGCAACAGCAAAAACCAGTAGCATATGAAAAGTGCGCTGCGATGGCACCGAAAAACCGGCAATAAGCGCATAAGCAAAGGCCGTCACCGTGCCAGCAATGACCGCCGCCTTACGGGTCGGTAAACGCATCATCAATCTGGGGCTGCGTCGTCAAATAAAACCAACCAAACCAAATGCCAGACCAGCCAGCATAGTAATATGCAAGCCTGAAATGGACACGAAATGACTGATGCCGGTGCGTAAAAACACCTGCCAATCTTCCACTTTAATTTGGCTATCGTCGCCCATCACCAAGGCTTGAATGATTCCTAAGTAAGGCTTTCCTTTTAAAGCCTTTGCAATACGTTGTTTTATATTTTCGCGCAAATGCTCAATGATATAACTTGGCTGCCAAACAAAATTACTTAACTTCTTGTTTTCTGTATGACTTTTAATGGTGCCCATTGCCCTTAGGTTTTCACTTAGCGCCCATGATTCAAAATCAAAACCATGCGGGTTGGCCGTCCCATGCGGTCGCTTTAGCCGCACAGATAACTGCCAGCGTTCACCAGCTTTGAACTGACTTAATGCTACTGAATACGCCTCGGTATTCGCAAGTTGATCCGGCCTGTTGCTGTAATTTTGATATGCGCCGTATTGGTTAAGGCTAATATGCTGTGGAACCACAGCATCTTTTGTGAGTGTTTTTTCTACATCAAATTTAAATCTGACACCGCGTTCGGTGAGCTCTGGCACGCTGGCAACTACACCTATCACTTGGAGTGTTTTTTGCTCCCAAGCGTGCGGCAGCTCATCGCTCATACGCCATAAGGCAAAACCACTAGACCAACAGAAACCAAAAATGAAAGCGAGTACGCCAAACAAAAAACCGTTTAAAACTTTATGGGAATGACTGTAAGCAGAAAAACGCGGGTGAAATTGCGTCAACAATATAATCGGTATCATAACAGCGCTGAATATCAACCAATGCAGACTAGGCAACTGCGCTAACTGTTGCACGCTCCAAGCACCAAACACAAACATCAGTGCGGAAATAATCATGGTTTATATTGAGATTAACATCTGCAATATGATGTATTCAAGCCGCGCAAGCCTCAAATATTCATGAGCCAGTGTTTTCATAAATAAAGTGTATTCATAAAACTAATGACTTAATCAACACTGCTGCTTAAAGCGCTTGCAATCGGCCATCAACCAGCTGATATTGCCGCTGCATCTTTTTAGCCAATTCTAAGTCATGCGTCACCACCACCAAACTTAGTTGTTGCGTTTGATTCATCTCAAGCAGTAAATCAAAAACTGCGTGTGCTGTATGGCGATCAAGGTTGCCCGTCGGCTCATCAGCCAAGATACATTTTGGCTTAGTCACCAGCGCACGTGCCACCGCTGCACGCTGCCGCTCACCACCAGAAAGCTCACCCGGCATGTGTTCTAAGCGGTGTTGCAAGCCAACTTTGGTGAGTGTTTCTGCTGCAATTGTGAGTGCTTGCTCGCGCGCCATGCGCCGAATTAGCAAGGGCATCGCTACATTTTCTAAGGCAGTAAATTCTGGCAACAAATGATGAAACTGATAGACAAAGCCTAGCGATTGATTACGCAATAACCCTTTTTTTGTTTCGCTCATATCAGCTAAATCTTGGTTAAGAATCCGTACTTGGCCGCTACTCGGGACATCTAAACCGCCTAACAAATGCAATAAAGTGCTTTTGCCTGAGCCTGAAGTACCAACGATTGCCACTTGCTCACCGGCGCTCACGTTTAAATCAATGCCATTCAGCACGGCGACTTCTAGGCCATGATAAGTTTTATGCAACGCGCTACAAGAAACAATATTGCTCGCCATATTATTGTTCGCTATATTAGTGTTCAGGCTACTCATATCTTAAAGCCTCAGCAGGATTAATCTTACTGGCTTTCCAGCTAGGATATAAAGTGGCGATTAAGCTCAGAATAAACGAAGTAATCACAATGGTAGTTACATCTGACCACACCAACTCAGAAGGCAAGTCGCTAATGTAATACACCTCTTTTGCTAAAAACTGCACATGAAACAAGCCTTCAATAAACGGAATAATTGTAGCGATATTCAGCGCAATAATAATACCGAACACCGCGCCTAGAACAGTACCAATAACGCCGATTAAGGCGCCTTGAATAATGAAAATCAACATAATACTGCTTGGACTAGCGCCTAGCGTACGCATAATTGCAATGTCCGCACGTTTATCCGTCACCGCCATCACTAGCGTGGAAACAATATTAAACGCAGCAACCGCCACAATTAAAGTCAAAATAATAAACATCACGCGCTTTTCCATTTGCACCGCTTTAAAAAAGTTAGCGTGCTGCTGCGTCCAATCTGTTACGTAATAAGTGCCGTATTGACTAGCCGACTGGTTTAATTGGTCAGAAATCACGGCAGCAATCGCCGGCGCGTTAAACAAATCATCTAACTTTAAGCGCACACCAGAGACTTTACCATCCATGCGATACAACTTAGCCGCATCGTCCAAATGAATCAGCGCTAAGCCCGCATCATATTCATACATACCGATTTGGAATAAGCCAACCACAGTAAATTGTTTTAAGCGGGGCACCACGCCAGCCGGCGTAAACTGGCCTTGTGGCGCCATTACCACCACTTTATCACCCATTTTTGCACCTAGTGCAAAGGCTAGATCAGCACCTAAAATAATCCCGAATTCACCTGAACGCAGGTCAGTTAACTGACCTGCCTTCATATGGCTACCTAAATCCGCCACTTTATCTTCAGCAGCCGGCAACACACCGCGTACAATTGCGCCCTGCACGCCTTGGTCGTAGCTCAACATCGCCTGTGCAGTAATATATGGCGCGCTAGCTAATACATGCTCACGCTTAAGTGACGATTCAGCAATCGTAGGCCAATCACTCAGCGTATTATTACTACCGGTAATTTCCAAGTGCGAAGCCACGCCTAAAATGCGTGTACGCAACTCTTTTTGAAAGCCATTCATCACCGATAGCACCACAATTAAAGCCGCCACGCCTAGCGCAATACCTATCATGCTGGTCAGTGAAATAAACGAAATAAAATGATTCTTGCGCTTAGCCCGCGTGTAACGCATGCCTACGAACAATTCAAATGCGAGCAATTTAGAAGCTAATGATTTTAAGGGTTTCAACATAAGCTAAATTCTAACAGGCTTATAGACCTGCTTAGAAACATATTGCAGCGCTTATCTGATAAAATCACAGCAATTATTACAGGCGCTATCATGTTTACAGGCATCATTCAGACCGTAGGTCAAATAGAACACGTTTCCGCTTTGGGTGACGACGTAAAACTCAATATTGGCTGTGCAGGCTTAGATATGCAGGACGTAAACATAGGCGATAGCATTGCGGTGAATGGCGTTTGCCTGACTGCTGTTTCGTTTAGTGAATCGCATTTTGAGGCACATGTTTCTAAAGAAACCTTATCGGTAACGGTCGGGTTAGCTGCTGAAAATGCGGTGAATCTAGAAAAAGCGTTGCGCCTTAGCGATAGGCTAGGCGGTCATTTGGTGAGCGGCCATGTGGATGGCGTCGGCGAAGTGGTGCTTTTTGAGCCGCTTGGTGATTGTTGGAAATTAGATATTCGTGCGCCACATGCCATTTCAAAATACATTGCCGTTAAGGGTTCTATTTGCGTAAACGGTGTAAGCCTGACGGTAAATACCGTGGCAGGTGATGTGTTTAGCATGAATTTAATTCCGCATACTTTAGAAAATACGACGCTGCAATTTTTAAAAGCGGGGTGCAAAATTAACCTAGAAGTTGACCAAATTGCCCGCTATGTTGAACGCATGGCTGAATGGGCGTCTAACAAATAACAAAATAAATATCTTAAAACACAACCAAATAAATCTCTTGCTTGATTGGCAAACCAAATGAACAACAGCACTAACAGCGAAAATATTAAAATCAGCTCTGCCTTAGCAATTATTGAAGAAATAAAACAAGGCCGCATGGTGGTGTTGGTGGACGATGAAAATCGTGAAAATGAGGGCGATTTAGTGCTTGCGGCTGAATTCGCAACCGCTGAACACATCAATTTTATGGCGAAGTACGGCCGTGGACTAATCTGCTTAACTTTAACTGAAGCGCATTGTGATCAGTTAAACCTGACCAAAATGGTACAAAAAAATGGTGCGCGCATGGGGACCAATTTTACTGTTTCTATTGAAGCGGCTGAAGGCGTGACCACCGGTATTTCTGCAGCAGACAGAGCGCGTACCGTGCAAGCTGCGGTAGCTAAACATGCTAAACCAGAAGACATTGTCAGCCCTGGCCATATTTTTCCACTAGCAGCCATGGATGGCGGCGTGTTAGTTCGTGCTGGCCATACTGAGGCGGGTTGCGATTTAGCGCATTTGGCGGGTTGCGAGCCGACCAGCGTCATTTGCGAAATTTTAAAAGATGACGGCAATATGGCGCGCTTGCCAGATTTAATGATTTTTGCCGCTGAGCACCAGCTTAAAATCGGTACGATTGCCGACTTAATCCAATACCGTGCACAAACTGAACGTTTGGTTGAACGCTCCGCCGAGCGCATGATACAAACACCTTACGGTGAGATGAAGCTGATTGCGTATCACGATAAAATTGCCAAAGAAACGCATTTAGCCTTAATAAAAGGCACGCCTACTCCTGAGCAAGAGGTACTAGTGCGCGTGCATGAGCCACTTTCAATTTTTGATTTATTAGATAGCACAAGTTGCTCGCACAGCTGGAATACTTTGGATGCCATGAAAGTCATCGCTAATGCCGAAGTTGGTGTAATGGTGTTATTGCATCAGCAAGAAACTGGCGATATGATTATTGAGCGCATTAAAGGCGCAGATGAACCGATTCGGATTAATCAAGAGCTACGCACCTACGGCATAGGCTCACAAATATTACTCGATTGCGGTGTGGGTAAAATGAAACTCATGGCAACGCCACGAAAAATGCCTAGCATGGCGGGCTTTGGTTTAGAAGTAACTGGCTATCTGGAAGCAGATAAAAAATAATCAGACTTTAATTAGTCGCACCACACTTCAGATTCAGTAGTAACAAATAATTTTATATAGGGTGAAATAATCACATTGGAAAACGTTAATCTTACTGGCCACTTTCTCATCGCGATGCCGTCAATGACAGATCCATTCTTTGCGAAATCCGTCACTTTTATCTGCACGCATAATCAAGAAGGCGCGATGGGCGTAATGATTAATCGCCCATCTGATGTGACTTATGAAACATTATTTGAAAAAATTAATGTGGAATTGCTCAATGGCTTAGTCGCGCAGCACCATGTTTTATATGGCGGTCCAGTGCAACCAGAACGCGGCTTTGTGCTGCATGAAACTGTCGCCGGCGAATGGGATAGCACCATTGCCATTAGCGAACAAATTGCACTTACTACCTCAAAAGATATATTAGAGTCAGTTGCCATCGGTGTTGGACCAGAAAAAATGTTGCTTGCGCTCGGTTATGCCGGCTGGACGCCTGGCCAACTAGAAGAAGAAATCAAGCAAAATTCTTGGTTATCCGTGCAAGCCAAAGACGTAGAAACGCTGCATAAAATTTTGTATGAAACCAAGCATGACGAAAAGCTTAATGCGACGCTGGCACTGTTAGGTGTAGATCCAGCAATGCTTTCAGACGTGGCAGGCCACGCCTAATGTCCTTAGATAGCCACATAAACCCAACTGGGCACGGCCAATTAATTGACAACGAAAACGTTTACGATGCAAAAATCGTACTGGCAAGCACAGCGTTATGCTTTGATTTTGGCGAGCAGCGCATAGGCGTTGCTGTGGGCGAACATTTATTAGCCAGCGCTAACCCACTGACCACGATTGATAACGAGAGCAATGAAGTTCGCTTTGAGATAATCACCAAGCTGGTTAAAGAATGGCAACCCAAACTACTTATTGTTGGCTTGCCATTAAGTTTAGATGGCGCTGAAACAGCCATTACCCAACTGTGCAAAAAGTTTGCCCGACGCTTGAATGGCCGCTTTAATATTCCGGTAATGATGATAGACGAGCGTTACAGCTCCGTTGAAGCCAGTGATATGTTGAACCAAACCGGCGTTAAAGGCCGTGCGCAAAAAGCCATGTTAGACCAAGTAGCGGCACAAACCATATTGCAGAGTTATTTTGATAGTTGCCGCTTCAACTAAATAATAATGGGTATTCGAAATAATTAACCCTCGCCATTTATCCCTAGTCATTTAGACGCAGGCTTACAGGCCAACTGAGCCCATTCGTAAACGTATTCAATATTCGTGCTATCTTTCAGTTAAGGCGATATATCCCAATCTGCATCGGAATGACGACTTGATGTTATTTTCATTAAAAACGATGTCATTGTAGTTTCGTGCAAAGCGCACAAAATACAAGTAAAATGATGTCATGAGCTCAAACGACATCAAACTTCCTCATGCAGAAGATCTGCTCAATACCTTAGCGCAAAAGCTTAAGCCTTTGTTACAGGCCAATACGGCATTAGTCGGTATTCAAAGTGGCGGTGTTTGGTTAATGCAAAGATTGCTAGCTTTACTAGAAAATGAAATTGAAGCCAACGCGATTGAACATGGCACATTGGATGTGTCATTTTATCGAGATGACTATGATCAGCGCGGCTTAAAAGCAGAGAATCGCCCGAGTCAGATTCCATTTGACGTCGAAAACAAGCATATTATTTTAATCGATGATGTGTTTTATACAGGACGGACCACGCGCGCCGCCATGAATGAATTATTTGATTATGGTCGCCCTGCCAGCATCACATTGGTGGCACTGGTCAATCGTGGCGGACGTGAATTGCCGATTGCGCCGCAAATTACAGCCGCAGACATACTCTTGGATGCATCACATAATTTACAGCTAATGCAAGATGTAGATGGCAATTTGAGCCTAAAACTAAATGCATCTATCCCACAAAACCAATCAAGTAGAACTCAAGCATGAATAACCCTCAATTAGATGCTGACGGCCGATTACGACACCTTCTATCGATTGAAGGTTTACCCAAAAGAATATTGAATCAAATTTTAGACACCGCAGAATCGTTTGTTGGTGTAGCCGAGCGCGAAGTTAAAAAAGTGCCTTTGCTACGCGGTAAAACCGTGTGCAACCTGTTTTTTGAAAACAGCACACGCACACGCACCACTTTTGAAATTGCCGCCAAACGTTTATCTGCCGATGTGATTAGTTTAAATGTGAATACTTCTTCGCAATCTAAGGGTGAAACGATATTAGATACGGTTGATAACCTTATTGCCATGCATGCGGATATGTTTGTGGTACGCCACGCACAGTCTGGCGCGGCACACTTTATTGCCAAACATGTGCCAGATCATATTCATGTAATTAATGCGGGCGACGGCCGCCATTCGCACCCAACACAGGGCTTGCTAGATACTTTTACTATCCGTAAATACAAACCAGATTTACATAATTTAAGAGTGGCGATTGTTGGCGATGTTTTACATTCACGCGTAGCAAGATCTGAAATTCACGCGCTGACCACCCTTGGCGTGCCAGAAGTACGCGTGATTGCGCCTAAAACTTTATTGCCTGCACAGGTTGAAAAATTAGGCGTACATGTTTATCACGACATGAAAGCCGGCCTAAAAGATGTTGATGTAGTGATGATGTTGCGCTTACAAAACGAGCGTATGAATGGCGCCATGTTGCCCAGCGCACAGGAGTATTTTAAAACTTACGGCTTAACGCAAGAAAAATTAAGCCTAGCAAAACCTGATGCGATTGTATTGCACCCAGGCCCGATGAACCGTGGTGTAGAGATTGATTCTAGCGTTGCCGATGGTAGCCAATCAGTGATTTTACCGCAAGTCACCTACGGCATTGCCGTACGTATGTCGGTCATGGCAATATTGGCAGGAGGCGGCTAATTGACTCGGACTCTGCACTTTAAAACTTTACCGTATAGCAATCAAACGTCTGGAATACCAGCATGAAAATCCACATCAAAAATGGTCGCGTAATAGACCCTACAAACAAAATTGACAGCAATATAGATGTATTTATAGCCGCAGGAAAAATCATCGCTTTAGGTCATGCTCCTGAAGGCTTTGTTGCTAATCAAATCATAGACGCGAGCGGTTTAATTATTTGTCCAGGTTTAGTCGATTTATCGGCAAGATTACGTGAACCTGGCGAGGAATATAAAGCCACATTAGTCAGCGAGTTACAAGCAGCCGTTGCTGGTGGCGTCACTAGCCTTGCCTGCCAGCCAGATACAGAACCAGTGTTAGATGAGCCGGGTTTAGTAGAAATGCTTAAACATCGCGCAAAACAACTCAACCTTGCACATGTTTATCCACTAGGCGCACTCACGCGCCAACTGCAGGGAAAAGTGCTTTCTGAGATGGGCGAATTACGTGAGGCGGGTTGCGTTGGCTTCTCTCAAGCGAATATTGCGATCACCGATACCCAAGTATTATGGCGCGCAATGGAATACGCCGCGACTTTTGGCTTTACTTTATTTTTACATGCGGAAGAACCATTTTTGGCAAAAGATGGCGTGGCGCATGACGGAGAAATTGCCAGCAGACTCGGCCTAAAAGGCATTCCTAGTGCGGCCGAAGCACTGGCACTGGCCAGCATACTTCGTATCGCCAAAGAAACTGGCGCGCGTGTCCACATTAGCCGATTATCAACCGCTGAAGGTGTGGAGATGATACGTGAAGCGAAAAAAATTAACCCGAATATTAGCTGTGATGTAAGCGCTAATCAATTGCATCTAACTGAGCATGATATTGGCTTTTTTGATTCAAATTGCCATGTAAAACCACCATTAAGAACGCAGCGCGACAAAGAAGCGTTAAGCGCAGGTTTAAAAGACGGCACCATAGATGCTATTTGCTCTGATCACACGCCAGTAGATGAAGATGCGAAACTTGCACCATTCGCTGAGGCGGAAATAGGCGCCACTGGCTTAGAATTGCTACTAGCGCTCACCTTAAAATGGGCGCACCAAGAAAAAGTAAGTTTGTTAGATGCAATTTCTTTAGTGAGCCAATCTTCAGCGCAAATTTTAGCTATTCCAGCGGGTAATTTAAGCCTAAACAGCGACGCAGACATTTGTATTTTTGATGCCAATGAATACTGGAAAATTAGCCCTAGCAGCCTAAAAAGCCAAGGTAAAAATACGCCATTCAATGGCCTAGAACTGGCGGGCAAAGTTAAAACAACTTTGGTGCATGGCCAAGTAGTTTATAAAAGTGAGTAAGCCCGAATAAATACTAAAACAATGTTTGAATTAAATTTAAATTGTCCAGCATCACCACCTTTCCTGCCTCAACTTTACTATTTTCAGCCTTATTTTTATTTTTTTAATTTAATAAAAAAACTATCAATGCACTCCAATTAGATTTAGTGAACCATGCCCACCATTAGCCATCGCTTACAACATATTTTAGCTGCCATTCAATTAGCGAAACAGACTGCGCAATGTCCGCAGACCATTAGTTTTCTTGCCGTGAGTAAAGCTCAGCCAGCGCAATCTGTTCGTGAAGCCTTTGCTGCAGGGCAAACCATGTTTGGTGAAAACTATCTACAAGAAGCCCTAGAAAAACAGGCTCAACTTATTGATCTGCCAATTGAATGGCATTTTATTGGGCCCATACAAAGCAATAAAACTCAGTTAATCGCACAGAATTTTGCCTGGGTACATAGCGTAGATCGGCTCAAAATAGCACAGCGCTTAAATGATGCACGCCCGGCAAACTTGCCACCGCTACAAGTTTGCCTGCAGCTCAATGTGAGTAATGAAGAGAGTAAGAGCGGTGTCACCCAACTTGACTTAGAAACGCTCGCCGAGGCATTTTCTAATCTGCCCAGATTGAAATTACGTGGCCTCATGGCGATTCCAGCGCCCACTAACGATGAGAACAGACAGCGGGCGCAATTCAAACAAGTGCGAGAATGTTATGATGCATTGCGGGCAAAAGGATTTGCGCTAGATACCTTATCCATAGGCATGTCAGACGATTACTTGATAGCCATTGAGCAAGGTTCAACAATCGTAAGAATCGGTTCGGCTTTATTTGGTGCAAGAAAGTAGACATAAAGCACACATCAAGCAATGAAGCAAAGCGATTAGACAAAATAAACAAGCGTCGTTTAATATTAAAACAGGATTATCAGCAAATGAAAATTAGCTTTATTGGTGGCGGCAACATGGCTAAAGCCATTATCGGTGGCCTAAAAAACAATGGCTTTAATACTGAGAAAATCACAGTAATAGAGCTTGATCCGGAAAAACGCGTGCAACTTAGCAAAGAATTTAGCGTGCAAACAAGTGCCGACTATATTGATGTGAGCAACACCGACGTTATCATTTTAGCGGTTAAGCCGCAGCAATTACGTGAAGTATGCAGCTTGTTACTACCAATATTGAGTACTCAACTAGTCATTTCTATTGCAGCTGGCATTAGAAGCCAAGATATCTCTCGCTGGTTAGATGGTTATAAATCCATCGTGCGTGTAATGCCAAACACGCCAGCACAAATTCAAGCTGGCGTTTCTGCGCTTTATGCAGACGCAAGCCTCAGCCAAGCGCAACGTGACCGCGCAGCTACCATTATGATGGCGGTTGGGAAAATACTGTGGCTAGACGATGAAGCTAAAATGGATGCTGTAACTGCAATATCTGGCAGCGGCCCAGCTTATGTTTTTTATCTAATCGAAGCTTTACAAGATGCGGCAGTCGGTCTCGGGCTTAAAGCTGAAGATGCGCGTATGCTGGCCTTGCAAACATTTGCCGGCGCCAGCTTATTGGCAGCACAAAGTAATGAAGATATCCAAACGCTACGTGCGCAGGTGACGTCAAAAGGCGGCACCACCGAGCAAGGCATTCTCGCTTTGGAGGCAGCCAATATTAAAAGTGCCATAATGACTGCGGCTAAAGCGGCTGCCGAGAAGTCTGTCTTATTGGGCGATCAACTTGGCGCATAAAAAACTATACTATCGCTAGTTCGGTTGCTTGATTATTAATTTTTGGTGGAATAATTAAATGTTAGATAACGCTATTTTGTTTTTACTACAAACCGTGCTTGGGCTATTCACGCTAGCATTTTTGCTGCGCTTTTATTTTCAACTGACAAAAGTGTCTTTTCAAAACCAAGCCGCCCAAGCCATTGTTACGCTGACAAATTTTGCAGTGAAGCCAATGCGGCGATTAATGATGCTAGTAGGCAATTTTGGCATACCAAAAATAGATATTTCTACCCTATTGCTAGCCTATATCACACAGTTTATTCTTACCATTGCTACTTTGTGGTTAAAAGGCTTTCCCTTATTAATCGTTGGCAATAGCATCTGGACAACCATTCTAGCTGTGACGCTGATTGGCATTATCAGCATGAGCATCACTATTTTCTTATATGCAGTGCTGATACAAGCCGTTTTAAGTTGGGTAAATCCACATACACCCATCGCGCCTATTTTAAATAAACTCACGGATCCAATATTGAGTGTGCTTAGAAAAGGTATTCCCGTCGCTGGCAATATTGACCTTAGTTCGCTGGCCTTTATTATTGTGGCGCAGCTTTTACTAGTTTCTATATTCATGCCATTGGAAAACAGCTTGTTAGCCAGTTTAATCAAATAGCCATAATATAAAACTTCGCTAGTCCAAAAGAAACAAGCTTACTGGAAAATACTACATCAGGATAATATCAAAAGACCTTTGGTTATATTGAGTCTCTACCTGTAAGGAAATTGGTTTTCCTATAAAGTCAGATAAATTCGCTAAGCTTTGTGACTCTTCATCCAATAGCATATCAATCACTTTGGGTGCGGCCAGCACACGCAATTCGCGTGCATTAAACTGACGCGCCTCTCTTAATAGCTCACGTAGAATTTCATAGCATACCGTTTGTGCCGTTTTCTGCTCTCCTCGCCCCTGACAGGCTGAGCAAGGTTCACAGAGCACATGCGCTAAGCTCTCTCGCGTGCGTTTGCGCGTCATCTCAACCAATCCCAGCGGCGTAAAGCCGTTTACACCAATGCGCGACCTATCGCTAGCGACGGCTTTTTGCAACTCCTCTAATACCGTAACGCGCTGTGTATCTTCGTCCATATCAATAAAATCAATAATAATAATACCGCCTAAATTCCTTAGGCGTAATTGGCGGGCAATGGTTTGCGCCGCTTCTAAATTGGTTTTAAAAATAGTGTCAGATAGATTTTTACCACTAACAAAACTACCAGTGTTCACATCAACGGTTGTTAGCGCTTCGGTTTGGTCAAATATCAAATAACCGCCAGATTTAAGCTCAACCTTGCGTGACATGGCTTTTTCAATTTCTTGTTCGATATTATATAAATCAAACAGCGGACGCTCGCCTTGATAATGGACTAATTTATCAAGCGCGGTAATCGCATATAAATTTGCAAAATCCACTAATTTTTGAAAGGTTTCACTTGAATCGATACGCACGACTTCAGTGCCCGCACAAACCACATCACGCAAGACGCGCATCGGTAAACTTAAATCTTGAAATATCAACGAGCGCTCAGGCACCGTGGTGCTTTTTGCACGAATATGCGCCCAAGTCTTAGTTAAATAATCAATGTCTGCCAGCAACTCTTCATCAGTAGCGGTTTCAGACATCGTTCTTATAATGTAGCCGCCCACTCTATTTTCGGGCAGCAGGCCTATCAAGCGCGCTCTTAGCAACTCGCGCTCAGATTCTTGCTCTATACGCTGTGATACACCGATATGATCTTGCTGTGGCAAATAAACCAAGAAGCGACCAGCGATACTAATGTGTGTGGTAAGCCGCGCACCTTTAGTGCCGATGGGCTCTTTAATCACCTGCACCATTAACGATTGCCCTTCATGCAACACACTTTGAATCGGCAGTGGTGCATCTGAATCGCCACATTCCAGTATATCGCCAGCATGTAAAAAAGCGGCACGCTGCAAACCCATTTCTACAAAAGCGGATTGCATGCCGGGCAATACGCGGCAAACCACACCGCGATAAACATTACCGACCAAACCTAAGGATGAGCTACGCTCGATTTGTAATTCCTGCACCACGCCATTTTCAATGATGGCGATACGCGTCTCTTGCGGCGTCACATTAATTAATATCTCTTCACTCACTTTTGCTTCTCTTTTAACTTAATATTTAAATTCTGTAATACCAATGCTAGCTTTATATTACTGGGCGACACTTTTTTTAATCAATTTTTCTTGGAATATTTTTTTAATTTTTTATTATCCATCTCAAATACCATTCACCCGCATGGCCTACAAAGCAAGTAAATATCAAAAACCGCTATGCCATACTTTCTAAGTCACATTTTCCAAGCCACATTTTCTAAGCAAAGCCGCCGTTTCGTACAAAGGCAAACCCATTACACCAGTGTAGCTACCTTCTATGCGTTTAATCCAGGCGCCCGCGGCGCCTTGTATACCATAACTACCGGCTTTATCGCGGTGGTCGCCACTGGCAATATAAGCCTCTATTTGCGCTACTGACAAATCCATCATCTCGACTACCGTAGTAGATAATACCACTTCAATCTGATTGTTAAATGCTAATGCCACGGCCGTATGTACTTGATGCACTCTGCCAGAAAGTCTAGTTAAAATTTGTCTGGCATCGTTATCATCTTCCGGTTTACCAAGCACTTGACCATCTAACACCACAGTGGTGTCTGCCGCGATGATCTGGCTCAGCCGTTGCTCTGAATTTAAGGCTTGCGCACAAGCCTTGGCTTTTTGCCGTGCCAAACGCATTACATAATCAATCGGACTTTCGTTTAGATTTTGTGTTTCATCAATATCCGCCGGCAATGTTACGCATAATATGCCAATCTGCTTTAGTAATTCCACGCGTCTTGGACTACGCGAAGCAAGATAAATTACAGGCGCTACAGAGGTTTTATCAGGCGTCATTTGATTACTCTACTTTTTTCTTGTTCAACATTAGCTTACTCATGCAGGCACTTTAATTTACTATATTGATATTATCAAAGCATTAATTAAAAAAGCTAACGTTAAGTGACTTTCACTTCACTGGTTTGGACATTTAATTTAAGGGATTTACATGACTGAATGGGCGGTACTTTTTAAAATCACGGTCGCTTTATTTGCTATTGTGAACCCGATTGGTAGCGTGCCTATTTTCATTAGCGCAACCGACGGCTGGAGCCGAGAAGATCGGGCCAGAACGGCGAAAATTGTCGCGATTACAGTATTTATAGTACTTTCCGTATCGGCGTTCATAGGCGACAAAATTCTTAATTTTTTCGGTATTAGCATCCCCTCTTTTCAGGTCGGCGGCGGCATATTACTCATGCTTATCGCCATTTCTATGATGCACGCCAAGCAAAGCGGCACAAGACAAACGCCAGAAGAAGCGCAAACACTGGCTGAGCGCGAAGCCATTGCCATTGTTCCCCTAAGCATTCCACTATTGGCCGGACCGGGCGCTATCAGTAATATGATCATAGCCGCGCAACAAAATAGTAGCTTTTCTGGGCATTTATCATTAGTAGTACCAGTATTCATTATTGCCGTCATTATCTGGCTGGTCCTTAGATTAAGTGCCAGCATTTCCAGTCAACTCGGAAGCATAGGCATTAACATTGTGACGCGTCTGATGGGGTTGGTGTTAGCGGCTATGGCCGTTGAATTTGTAGCCCATGGGCTAATAGGCTTGTTTCCCAGACTATCAGGCTAGTTTGGGTTAAAATACGAAGTAATAGATTGCGCACTAATCATCAAACCAATCCTTAAATTAAAGACAGAAAATCATGCAATGGATGCCACATGCCACCGTCGCGGCAATCGTAGAAGATAACGGGAAGTTTTTATTGGTTGAAGAAACCACAGATCGTGGCAACCGTTTTAATCAACCTGCAGGGCATTTAGAAGATAATGAATCGTTAATTGAAGCGGTAATACGCGAAACGCTAGAAGAAACTGCTTACACCTTTAATCCCGAAGCATTACTAGGCATTTATCATTGGAAGCATGAGCATAACGACACCACTTATTTGCGTTTTGCCTACATTGGTAGCGTGACTAATCATCAGCCAAATTTAGCGCTTGATGAGGGCATTATTCGCGCGGTGTGGATGACTATTGATGAAATTCGTAGCAATGCCGCGTTAATGCGCAGCCCTCAAGTACTTACCTGTATTGAAGATTATTTAAATGGGCAGCAATTTCCACTGTCTGTTGTCACGCATTTGTAAAATGTACGTATTTGTTAAAAACAAAAGTTGATTAAAGTAAAAAGTATGAACCTGAATACATTGAAAAAGAAAAAAGTAGTCGTTGGCTTATCTGGCGGGGTAGATTCATCTGTCACCGCATTGTTACTTAAGGAGAAAGGCTATGAAGTGACTGGGCTTTTCATGAAAAACTGGGAAGATGACGACACTGATGAATACTGCTCTAGCAAACAGGATTTGCTTGATGCGGTATCCGTCGCAGATAAGATTGGCATTGATATTGAAGCGGTAAATTTTAGTGCAGAATATAAAGATCGTGTATTTGATAACTTTTTAAGTGAATATAAAGCTGGGCGCACGCCAAATCCTGACATTTTGTGCAACGCTGAGATTAAATTCAAAGCCTTTTTAGACCACGCCATGAGCTTGGGCGCAGATGTTATCGCCACAGGACATTACGCGCAAGTGCGTGAAAATCCACTTAAACCGGGCTTATTTCAGTTGATGAAAGCCGATGATGGCAGCAAAGATCAAAGCTATTTTTTACATCGCCTAAATCAAGCGCAACTCTCGAAAACACTGTTTCCCTTAGGCAAATTGCTCAAACGTGAAGTGCGTGAAATTGCCCGTAAGGCTGACTTAATCAATGCCGACAAGAAAGATTCAACTGGTATCTGTTTTATTGGCGAACGGCCTTTCCAAGAATTTTTAAGCAAATACCTGCCACGCGAACCTGGCGATATCAAAACACCTGAAGGTAAAACTGTTGGTCGTCACGAAGGTTTAATGTATTACACATTAGGCCAGCGCCAAGGTTTAAAAATAGGCGGTAGCAGGGAAAGTAATGGCGAACCTTGGTTTGTGGCAGCGAAAGATATGCAAGCCAATGTACTGATTGTGGTGCAAGGGCATGAGCATCCGCTATTATTGAGCGATGGCTTAGTCGCCAGCCAACTGACTTGGATAGACAATGAAGCACCCATCACCAACTGGGTTTACGCTGCTAAAACACGCTATCGCCAACCTGATGCCCCATGTGAAATTGATCGTTTAACAGCTAATGAAGTAGAAATTAAATTCGGTCAAAAACAATGGGCCGTAACGCCAGGGCAATCAGCAGTCGTTTATGAAAGTAATGTTTGTCTAGGTGGGGGCATTATCACCGCAGCTATTTAAGGGACTGGCTGGCTATCTTTAAATGATGGCCGTTTGAGCAATGCTATTTGCAATTCGGCTAAATTTGGATAATCAGTCTCCAAGTCTATCACTGCGGAAAAGCGCAGGTTAACATAGGCTAGCATACAACCCACCGCAATATCGGCTAAACTAAAAGCGCCATTCACGCACCATCTAGATTTGCCTAGCGCACTGCTCTTAGCTAAATCATCATTAAGCACTTGCAAACCTAAGCTGACTTTACCCATTTGACGCACTATAAAATTGGCATCTTGCATAGATTCTTCTTTACGCTGCTCTATCATAGTGGCTACCGCAGCATCACAAACACCATCGGCAAGCGCTTCCCAACGGCGTACTTTAATTCTAGAATTAGAATCTAGCGGCAGCAAATGTGCGACTGGTGTGCGGTTATCTAAATACTCCACAATGACTGTTGAATCGTAAAGACTATCACCATCATCAAGAATCAACACCGGTACTTTGCCCAATGGATTGTATTGCTTAACAGGACAATCTGGCGAGGCGAGCACTACTTCTTCGAGCCTAAGTTCAATGTGTTTTTCGGCAGCGACGATACGTACTTTACGCGCATAAGGGCTATTTGGAGTGTATAAAAGTTTCATCATCAGGTCGAACTCAAGTCCAAAATATTGTGTTTAGCTGCAAAAGTTATTAAGTAGAAATATAATCAAATGGAACTGCTGTCTTTAAGTGCTTAATTTAAGCTAAAAAGTTTCCTAATTTTTACTGATTATTAATCATCGCTAGCATTATAATTCATTCAACTCCTTACTTTGACCGCCATGACATTATTTAACAAAAAATACCCCTACGCTTCAATCGGGTTTAAACAACTAGTTAGTGATCAGGTGCAAGCAGCGCTAGATGAAGACATTGGTAGTGGCGACCTGACAGCACAGCTTGTACCAGCCACGCAAATTGTTTGCGCAACTATTATCGCGCGCGAGCCAGCGATTATTTGTGGCATAGATTGGGTGAATGCCTGTTTTAAACAGATAGATGCAAATGTCGAAATTGTCTGGTACGTCGCTGAAGGCGAGCGCGCCCAAGTGAATCAAGTCCTATGTGAAATTAAAGGCTTGGCTCGCGCTTTGCTAACGGGGGAACGGTGCGCACTCAATTTCCTGCAAACCTTATCAGCCACTGCTACTGAAACGCGCAAATATGTAGATGCCATTGCTGGCACACAAGCTCAAATTTTAGATACCCGTAAAACTATTCCTCATTTACGTTTAGCCCAAAAGTACGCTGTCACCGTGGGTGGCGGCAAGAATCAGCGCTTAGCTTTGTATGACGGCATTCTCATTAAAGAAAATCATATTGCTGCGGCAGGTGGCATTGTTGAGGTAATGGCACAGGCATTCGCACTGTGCTCCAAACCAGACTTGGTAAAAAAAACCACGTCCACTGCAAACATCAGCATACAGATTGAAGTTGAAAATTTAAACCAGTTACAACAAGCCTTAGATGCAGGCGCTACCAGCATTTTATTGGATAATTTTAGTACGGCTTTATTAAATGAAGCGGTGCGAACCAACCAGCAATTTGAAAAACCGGCCGTTCTAGAGGCATCTGGCGGTATCAGCTTAGCTAACGTAAGGGAAATTGCACTGACTGGCGTAGATAGAATTTCAATAGGTGCTATTACAAAAAATGTGCAGGCAATTGATTTTTCTATGAGGATATTAAGTGAGGATATTAAATAACAAATAAAATAAATAGCTCTAAGTTAATAGCTCTAAAAAGTACTTCCTTATGACTAAAATGCATCATTTTGAATCTTTACACCATCGCTTTGTCATTAAACTATCATCCTTGACCAAAACCGTTCAAACCGTTATGGTGTAGGGTTGGTATATAAGCACCAAAAAATCCACTAAATCTAATAAAAACAAGCGTTAATTTAGTGAAAATACGCTCAATATGTCTGATTAAACGACCAGCCTATTAAAAAGCTTAAAAATTTAAAGTAAAAAACCTAAAGACAAAAAATCTAGTATGGACCAAAGCATGGAACAAAGTTCTAAACAATTTACTGGCGCAGAAATATTAGTTCGCTGCCTGCACGAAGAAAACGTAGAGTTTGTATTTGGCTACCCTGGCGGTGCGGTTCTAAATATCTATGATGCAATTTTCCATCAGGATAAATTCAAGCATATTTTGGTGCGCCACGAACAAGCGGCAATACATGCCGCTGACGCTTTTTCACGTTCGACAGGAAAAGTAGGAGTAGCGCTTGTTACTTCAGGCCCAGGTGCAACCAATGCCATAACCGGTATTGCTACGGCTTACATGGATTCAATTCCTATGGTCATTATCAGTGGCCAAGTACCGACATACGCCATTGGTGAAGATGCGTTTCAAGAGTGCGATACTGTTGGTATTACCCGCCCATGTGTAAAACATAACTTTTTAGTTAAAGATGTTAAAGACATTGCAGCGACTATGAAAAAGGCATTTTATGTCGCCAATAGTGGTCGCCCAGGTCCGGTATTAGTGGATATTCCTAAGGATATTACTGCGCATTTACATGCTTTTGAATATCCTGAGACCGTACAACTTCGCTCTTATAACCCTGTGACTAAAGGCCATTTAGGCCAAATCAAAAAAGCACTTAAACTACTTGCTGAAGCAAAACGTCCTATGGTCTATTCGGGCGGCGGTGTAGTACTGGGTGATGCTTCTGAGTATTTAATCAAACTGGTACAGGCCCTAAACGTACCTATCACCAGCACATTGATGGGTTTAGGTGGTTATCCGGCTTCAGATAAAAACTTCTTAGGCATGTTGGGTATGCACGGTACTTACGAAGCTAATATGGCTATGCAAGAATGTGATGTTTTGCTAGCTGTTGGCTCACGTTTTGATGACCGCGTTATTGGCAATACTGAGCATTTCTTGTCAAATCCCCGTACCATTATTCATATTGATATTGACCCATCGTCGATCTCAAAACGCGTAAAAATTGATGTGCCAATTGTAGGCGATGTTAAATCCGTACTTGCCGACATGCTTGATCTGATTGCCGCAGAAAAACCTGTACAAAATACAGTGGCGCTTGCTGATTGGTTTAAACAAATTAATGAGTGGCGTAGTAAAAAATGTTTATCTTATGCACAAAGCACTGAGTTTATTAAACCGCAATACGTGATACAAAAATTGCATGAAGTCACTAAAGGCGATGCCTTTGTGACATCTGACGTTGGCCAGCATCAAATGTGGGCAGCCCAATACTACCCATTTGACAAACCACGCCGCTGGATTAACTCTGGCGGCCTAGGCACCATGGGCGTAGGCTTACCTTATGCGATGGGTGTGCAATTTGCCCATCCGGACGCACAAGTAGCATGCGTGACTGGCGAAGGTAGTATTCAGATGAACATTCAGGAGCTTTCTACCTGCTTACAATACAATCTACCCATTAAAGTGATTTTACTGAATAACCGCTATCTAGGTATGGTGAGGCAATGGCAAGAGTTTTTCTATGAGAATCGCTACGCTGAGTCTTACATGGAAAGCTTGCCTGATTTTGTTAAATTGGCTGAAGCTTACGGTCACGTTGGTATGCGCATCGAAAATCCTAGTGACGTTGAAGGCGCACTTGCTGAAGCATTTAGCCCCAAACTTAAAGATAGATTTGTATTTATGAATTTCTTAACTGACCAAAAAGAAAATGTATTTCCGATGATTCCAGGTGGTAAGGGTCTATCTGAAATGATTTTGGCGGAGAATCTATAATGCGTCATATTATTTCGCTATTAATGGAAAATGAAGCTGGCGCACTGTCACGCGTGGCTGGTTTATTTTCAGCACGTGGTTACAACATTGAATCGCTAACAGTTGCTGCCACTGAAGATCCAACATTATCACGTATGACGATAGTCACTTCAGGTTCTGAAGCGGTGATTGAGCAAATTATTAAGCAATTAAACAAATTAATCGACGTAGTAAAAGTACTCGATTTAAACGATGGAAAATTTATCGAGCGCGAATTAATGCTCGTTAAAGTAAAAGCCACAGGCGCTTTCAGAGAAGAAATGAAGCGCATGTGCGATATTTTCAGAGGCCGTATTATCGATGTGGCCGACGGCAGCTTTACCATTGAGCTTACCGGCTCAGGCAATAAGTTAGATGCTTTTATCGAAAGCTTAGATAAGGCGGCGATTCTAGAAACAGTGCGCACAGGCGCTTCTGGCATAGGGCGCGGCGACCGAATTCTAAAAGTTTAAGCGACTAGTTATTAAGTAGCAAAATTATTAAGTAACGCATCATTTGGCAAGTTAAGTTTTAGTAGCACATTTAAAACCATATTTATAATTTATTCAGCATTTGCATAGAAAGGCACAAAAAAATGAAAGTTTATTACGACAAAGACGCAGACCTTGGTTTAATCAAAGGTAAAAAAGTAACTATCGTTGGTTACGGTTCACAAGGCCACGCGCACGCGGCAAACCTTAAAGACAGTGGTGTAACAGTGACTATTGGTCTACGCCAAGGCGGTAGCTCATGGGTTAAAGCCGTTGCTGCTGGCCATAATGTACAAGAAATCGCGGCTTCTGTAAAAGATGCAGACGTTGTAATGCTATTGTTGCCAGACGAAACAATGGCGCAAATTTTTGCAGCGGATGTTGCTGACCATTTAAAACAAGGTGCTACATTAGCTTTCGCGCACGGTTTTAACATTCACTACAATCAAATCACGCCACGTGCTGATTTAGACGTAATCATGATTGCACCAAAAGGCCCAGGCCACACCGTTCGTTCAGAGTATCTAAAAGGCGGCGGCGTTCCTTCACTAATCGCTGTGTATCAAAACAAATCAGGTAAGGCTAAAGAAGTTGCGCTTTCATACGCAGCAGCTAACGGCGGAACCAAAGGCGGCGTAATTGAAACTGATTTCCGCGAAGAAACAGAAACAGATTTATTCGGCGAGCAAGCAGTGTTGTGCGGCGGTGCTGTTGAGTTAGTTAAAGCGGGCTTTGAGACATTGGTTGAAGCTGGTTATGCGCCAGAAATGGCTTACTTTGAGTGCTTACACGAACTTAAGTTGATTGTTGATTTAATGTACGAAGGCGGCATCGCTAACATGAACTACTCAATTTCAAACAACGCTGAATATGGCGAATATGTCACTGGCCCACAAGTGATTAACGATCAATCACGCGCGGCGATGAAAACATGTCTAGCTAACATTCAAAATGGTAACTACGCTAAACAGTTCATTCTAGAAGGTCGTACTAACTACCCTGAAATGACTGCACGCCGTCGTTTGAACGCAGCTCACCCAATTGAGCAAGTAGGTGGCCAATTGCGCGCTATGATGCCTTGGATTGCTAAAAACAAATTAGTAGATCAATCAAAGAACTAAAGTTTTTAGTTTAGGTTTTTAGTTGAGATTTTAAAAGGGCGAGATAACTTCTTGCCCTTTTTTATTTTTCCAAAGAAGCATCGCATTCAAACAAAGGGTTAAGCATGCAAGCCACTATTGCCGTACTTTTACAATACATTTTACCAAAACAAGCCATTACCGCGCTCGCCGGGAAATTGGCGCATTACCAAGGCGGCAACTTAACGACCTCGGTAATCACTTGGTTTGTAAAACGTTACCAAGTAAACATGGCCGAAGCGGCAGAACCTAACATCAGAAAATATAAGACTTTTAACGATTTTTTTACGCGCCCACTCAAAACTGGCGCACGGCCACTAGCACCGGCGGATTTTATTTGCCCGGTGGACGGTGCAATTAGTCAGTTTGGTAAAATTGAAGCTGACCAAATCTTTCAGGCAAAAGGCCACACGTACTCAACGACAGCGCTAGTCGGTGGTAATAAAGAAATAGCTGAAAATTATCAGAATGGTCAGTTTGCTTGCCTTTATTTAAGCCCTAAAGATTACCATCGCATTCATATGCCCTGCGACGGCACCTTAAAAAGTATGACTTATGTGCCAGGCGCGTTATTTTCGGTAAATCCAACTACCGCACAAGGCGTGCCAGGGCTATTTGCCCGTAACGAGCGCGTAGTATGTGAATTCACTTCAGCTCAGTATGGTAACTTCATTATGGTGCTGGTAGGCGCAACGATTGTAGGGAGTATGGCAACCGTTTGGCATGAGGCTAACAATGGCATTATTAATCCACCACGTACAGGCCAACCACGCAGGTGGAATTACGACCAACAAAACATCAGCCTTAAACAAGGGGATGAAATGGGTAGATTCTTACTAGGCTCAACCGTAGTCATGTTGTTTGAAAAAGATGTACTGAAATTTAATGCAGATTGGCGCCCGCTGCGGTCAATTAGACTTGGTGAGATGATGGGAAATAAATCAACAATTTAAATGGGCCGTTAAAATCAGAAGCGAAATTATTCGCTTCTGTAAAAACCAAGCTGATTTAAATAAGGAAAATTACTTACTAACCTTATGGTGCAAATGTGGCGCCAACTCGTTCAGGGCTGATTCGTAGACGGCGCGCTTAAATTCAATCACATCTTCTAGCGGCACCCAATATTCACTCCAACGCCAAGCATCAAACTCTGGGTGCTCACTAGCGCGAAGTGAAACATCGCTGTCTCGCCCTACCATACGCAACAAATACCAAATTTGTTTTTGACCTTTGTAACTACCGCGATACTCACGCTTTACCCAAGTCGTTGGCACTTCATATCTGAGCCAATCTTTAGTACGACCCAAGATTTGCACATGCTCAGGCTTCAAACCAACTTCTTCCATCAACTCTCGATACATAGCCTGTTCTGGGCTTTCGCCATGGTTAATACCACCTTGCGGAAACTGCCAAGCATGCTCACGGATACGCTTACCCCAAAAAACCTGATTGCTAGCATTACATATAATAATGCCTACATTCGGGCGAAACCCATCACGATCTAACATAGCGTTATACTGCCTTAATTATTTAGTGCAATTTTTTCATATTTTGAGCATTATTGAAAGCAACCATTTGCGTATAATAGAAAAACTCATGAAAATTCGATCAATTAAATACTTGAAAATTAATCACTTTATTGCATTTATGCTGGTGTGTATGGCAAATATAGTTTGCAATGCAGCAACAATCTCTACACATCACAGTTTTGCCTACATCACTAATCAAGGCGAAGATACTGTGTCTGTGATTGATACCACGCTAAATCAAGTAGTTGAGACCATTAAAGTAGGTAAGGCGCCAGTCGGCATCGCTATATCGGCCACATTGCAGCGCGTATATGTTTCAAATGTTGAAAGCCAAGACATCAGCGTGATTGATGCGTCCAATAATAGTGTTATAGACACCATTAAAATTAAAGGCTCGCCAGTGGGCTTGGCATTATCGCCAGATAGCAAAACGCTATATATTGCAGATTGGTTCGATAATCGCATTTTGGCCTTAAGCACAGGGCAAACAAACATGGTCCGCGAAGTTAATGTCGGTGATGCACCTGCTGGCATCACGGTAAGCCCCGATAACCAATGGCTATACGTAGCAAATCGCGATAGCAACGATATTGCCGTGATAGAAACGGCAGGCCTCACGATTAAAAAGCGCATTAAAGTTGGCAAGCATCCTTATGGAATTTTTGTCAGCGCCAGCGGAAAGTACATCGTAAGCGTGAATGTGAAAGAAGATACTGTCAGCATTATTAACACTAAAACCAATCAACAGAAAAAGTTAAATGTGGGCTACCACCCCTACTGTGCGACCATGAGTTTGGATGAAAAAATACTATTTGTGACAAATACCCAAGACGATAGCGTGTCGGTGTTAAATATTGCCACACAAAAAACAATAGCCACCATAGCCGTAGGCAGTACACCAGAAGGCATTAGCCTAGATGATACTAACCAGCGAGCCTACATCGCCAACTGGGGCAGTAACAATGTGAGCGTGATCGATACCAACAGCAATAAATTATTAAGCAATATTAAAACAGGTGAGAAAAGCCGTGCTTTTGGACAATTTATTTTACGGCGATAATTACCGACGACTTTGATAAGAGATTAGAGCACCGAAATATATCTAAACGTACTATGTCAACCAAGCCCAAGCCATTTCGTTAATTTGACTAGAATCAACGATGCATTTTATAGTCATTGGCTCTAAAAAATCACGGTTCTCATTTATAATGCTTAAGTATTTTTGAATAATTCCTCTCATAACGAGAGTTCCGGAGAAAGTTACATGAAAAAGATTTTATCATTCATCGCACTTGGTTTAAGCATCAGCCTAGTGCCATTTTCAGCATCAGCGCACGGCCCATCACCACAAAAAGTAGAAAAAAGTATCACCATTAAAGCTGATCCAGCTAAAGTATGGGCAATTGTTAAAGATTTCGGTGGCATTCACAAATGGCATCCTGGCGTTGCTAGCACCAAGCTAGAACAGAAAAAAGATGACAATGGTGACATGGCGACTTTTAGAACACTTACGTTTAAAGATGGCGGTAATGTGTACGAAAAATTACGTAGCTCAGACGATGCAGCGATGAAACTTAAGTATGAAATCATTACTGGCACTCTTCCGCTAACGGATTACAACGCTAGCATGACCGTGACTAAAGGTGAAAATCCTGGCGAATCTACCGTAACATGGGTAGGCCGTTTTTACCGTCTATACAAACTTAACCCACCAATCCCAGCCGGTCAAGATGATGAAACGGCAATTAAAGCAATTACCGGCATTTTTGATTCTGGTTTAGCTAACTTGAAAAAAGTTGCCGAAGATTCAAAGTAGCAGGCCGCCAAGAAACAGCCAAATGGTCATTTAATGAATTTTTACAAGCTTCCAGAAAGTCACTTGAGAGATTTTTAAATGGCATTTTTTGACTTTTCTTTGCGGTTGTCGCTAAAGTATTTACTGGATGCAGTATTGATTTAAAAGTATTACTAACAAGTATTTGTAAATAAAACAATAAAAAGCGGAACGCTAAGTTCCGCTTTTTTTATTCCCCCTGATATTTCAGCAGAATTAAATACTCTTTAACCGATACATTTCTAGATGCTGTTTTTAATACAATGCTATGATTTGATTGTTTTCACCACATATGGCATCTGCTATTTTCCAATGTTAGCTTGTTAGCACCATATACAACTTCGAAATTTCAACTTAAACAAACAGACGATGAACCACATGACCGCAGCTTACAAAACCCCACTTGAAGTTAGTAGCACTCAGCCATCAATTGCTGGCGAAATAAATGCCAGTGTCATCTGGCTACATGGCTTGGGTGCCGATGGCCATGATTTTGAAGCAATTGTGCAAAAAATGAATTTACCTCATGTGCGATTTATTTTGCCGCACGCGCCAGAAATGGCAGTTACGCGCAATAGTGGCTACATTATGCCGGCTTGGTATGATTTATATGGTGTCACTGGTAGCAGTCAAGAAGATGAAGCTGGCATAAAAACTAGCCAAACCTACATTAATGCATTAATTCAAAAAGAGATTGATCGAGGCATTCCAGCCAATCGTATTGTACTGGCTGGGTTTTCACAAGGCGGTGCAATTGCCTTGTACTCGGCTTTGCGTTATCCAATCAAGTTGGCAGGCATATTGGCACTGTCAACTTATTTACCTATTAAAACCAAGTTGATGGCTGAGGCGAATCCAGCCAATGCGACTACACCGATTTTTATGGCACATGGTATTTATGACGACGTGATCGGCTTGGATTTATGTAAAATTTCACTGGCTGTGCTGCAAAGCAATCATTTAGCGGTCGATTGGCATGAATACAATATGGCACATTCAGTTTGTGCTGAAGAGATTGTCGATATTCGCAACTTTTTACAGCAGATTTTGCAGCAGGATTTGGTAGAATAGTGACTTATAGAAATTAGTTTATTTTATGTGCGCAACGACTACAAAAAAACCATCAAAATCAAGCGCTGAAGCTGATTCAACATTGCCGCAAAACTTTGAGCAAGCCTATGCCGAACTAGAAAACATAGTTGCGCAAATGGAATCTGGCCAAATGCAGCTTGAAGCGTCGCTTAATGCTTATACACGCGGCAATTTCCTATTGCAGTTTTGTCAAAAGTCGCTAGCCGACGTTGAGCAGCAAGTGCAAATTTTGAATGATAAAAATCAGTTAGTCGCTTTTAAGTCTGAGAATGACTAAGATCGACATGACCAATGTAGGCATAAAAAATTCAGCTACGTCAGATTTTTCGGCCTGGGCAACGACAAAACAAGCACATACTGAACAGACGCTCACGCAAAAATTACCTGCAGTCAACCTAGTGCCAAATATACTGCATGAAGCCATGCGCTATAGTGCCCTAGCTGGTGGTAAGCGTGTACGCGCCCTACTTTGCTACGCAGTCGCTGAAATGTGTGACACCAACATTTTAATTGCCGATGCCGCCGCCAGCGCAGTGGAGCTGATTCATGCTTACTCATTAGTGCATGACGACATGCCATGTATGGATGATGACGATTTACGCCGTGGTAAGCCTAGTTGCCATAAGCAATATAATGACGCGACAGCGCTTTTAGTTGGCGATGCGCTACAAAGTTTGGCATTTCAGGTCTTATCTGACTCGACCTTAGGCCATTACACAAACTTGCAAGCACCTCAGCAAATTCATATGCTAAATATTCTAGCCAAAGCTTCCGGCTCTACTGGCATGGCAGGTGGTCAAGCAATCGACTTGGCTTCTGTAGGCAAACCGCTTACACAAGCTGAGCTTGAAGCCATGCATAATTTAAAAACCGGCGCCCTAATCCAAGCCGCTGTTTTGCTAGGTGCTATCTGTGGCAATGCCACACAGATAGCCGCCGTGACTACTTATGCAGCCAATATAGGCCTAGCATTTCAAGTGGTTGATGACATTCTGGACGTTGAAGCTGACACCGCCACCTTAGGCAAAACCGCGGGTAAAGATGCAGACAGCAACAAACCTACTTATGTGACTATTTTGGGTTTAATACCAGCCAAGCAACACGCACAGAAACTATATGAAGCGGCTATTGCTGCCATTGCACCTTTTGGTGAAAGTGCGCAGCGCCTGCGAGAATTAGCTGCCTTTATTATGCAGCGTAGCTTTTAAAAACTTATGACGCCATTACTCAGCAGCATAGATTCACCATTGCAACTCCGACAGCTTGATCGTAAACAGCTGGCTGAACTTGCACAAGAATTGCGCTTATTTTTAATTGATAGTGTGGCTAAAACTGGCGGTCATTTAGCTTCTAATTTAGGCGTAGTAGAGCTGACGATTGCGCTACATTATGTTTTCAATACGCCTGATGACAGACTGGTTTGGGATGTTGGTCATCAAACTTATCCGCATAAAATTCTGACTGGCCGCCGTGAGCAAATGCAATCGCTGCGCAAAGCAAAAGGTATTGCCGGCTTTCCACGCCGCTCTGAAAGTGAATATGATACTTTCGGCACAGGTCATTCCAGCACGTCGATATCTGCCGCGCTGGGCATGGCGGTTGCCGCACAGAAAGCCGGCTTGGAAAGACGCTCCGTGGCGATTATTGGTGATGGCGCCATGACTGCAGGCATGGCATTTGAAGCATTAAACAATGCCGGTGATATGGATGCCAACTTGTTGGTGATATTGAACGACAACGACATGAGTATTTCAAACAATGTCGGTGCGCTGAATAATTATCTCACCAAACTGCTGTCTAGCCGTTTTTATGACAAGGTCAGATCGTCAGGCAAAAAAGTGCTTTCTGCCATGCCGCCTATGATGGAGTTTGCCAGGCGCGCAGAAGAGCATGTCAAAGGCATGGTCTTACCGGGCACTTTATTTGAAGAGTTTGGTTTTAATTACATAGGCCCAATTGATGGCCATGATTTAGATGCACTGGTTGATACTTTACGTAATATCAAACAGTTAAAAGGCCCGCAGTTTTTGCACATTGTGACGCAAAAAGGCAAAGGCTTCGAACCGGCAGAAGATAATCCCAATAAATTTCATGGTGTAGGCAAGTTTGATCCGTGCAATGGTGCTGAGATTAGCTTAGCTACTAGCAATAGTATGCCTAAAAAAACCTACACCCAAGTATTTGCTGATTGGCTGACCGATATGGCCGCGCTTGATGAACGCTTAATCGGCATTACGCCAGCCATGTGCGATGGTTCTGGCTTAAATGGCTTTGCTGAAAAATATCCAGCACGCTATTTTGATGTAGGCATCGCCGAGCAACACGCGCTAACTTTTGCCGCAGGCATGGCATGCGATGGCTTAAAACCAGTCGTTGCAATCTACAGCACGTTTTTACAACGCGCTTATGATCAGCTAATCCATGATATTGCCTTGCAAAATTTACCGGTATTATTGGCGATAGACCGCGCTGGCTTAGTAGGCGCGGATGGCCCTACCCACGCTGGCAGCTTCGATTTAAGTTATCTACGCTGCATTCCAAATATAGTGATTATGGCGCCTAGTGATGAAAACGAATGTAGGCAAATGCTTTACACTGGTTTTCAATATAACGGCGTTGCCGCTGTGCGCTATCCGCGCGGCACTGGTACAGGCGCGGTGATAGAACAGAAAATGCAGGAAATTGCCATCGGTACAGCTGAGATTAAGCGCTCCATGACTAATAGCCAATCGACTCAGAAAACTGCTATTTTAAGCTTTGGTAGCATGCTGAGCGCCAGTTTAGAAGCGGCTGAAATTTTAGATGCGACCGTGGTCAATATGCGTTTTGTAAAACCTTTAGACCATGCGCTTATTGAAAAACTTGCGTTAGAACATACGCTCATTGTTACCGTTGAAGAAAACTCACTCATGGGCGGCGCAGGCTCTGCTGTTATGGAAGTTTTACAATCCATACAAAATAGGTCTGAACATCCAATTAAAACCTTATGCCTAGGCTTACCAGACCAATTTATTGAGCATGGTGTGCATGAAACTATGCTGGCAGAATGCGGTCTAGATGCTAAAGGTATTGTTAACGCAATTGCGAAGGTAATAACCTAGTGTTATACTCAACTATAGCGTAGAAAAGAATATAGCGCAGCCAAGAATAAAGTCAGGCAATTACCAACGGAAAAAAAATGAACCAAGTTAACACTCCCAACATTATTGAAGACGTACAAAATACTGTCGATACACGTCACCTTGCCATCGACAAAGTTGGTATTAAAGCGATTCGCCATCCAGTCATTGTTAAAGACAAATCTGGCGGTGAGCAGCATACGGTTGCCATGTTTAATATGTATGTGCATTTGCCGCAACAGTTTAAAGGTACGCATATGTCGCGTTTTGTTGAAATTCTCAACATGAACGAACATGCTATTTCTATAGAGTCTTTTGAAACCATTTTACGCTTAATGGTCAGTCGCCTAGAGGCAGAATCTGGCCACGTAGAAATGACCTTCCCTTACTTTGTCAATAAAGCGGCACCTATTTCTGGCGTAAAAAGTCTATTAGATTACGAAGTGACATTTATTGGCGCGATTAACCACGGTAAATTTGAAATCACGGTAAAAGTATTAGTGCCTGTCACTAGCCTTTGTCCATGCAGCAAGAAAATATCCGATTACGGTGCACATAATCAACGCTCACATGTGACCGTAACAGCGCTGGTAAATGACTTTATCTGGATTGAAGATATTATTGACCTCGTTGAAAAACAAGCCTCATGTGAGCTTTATGGTCTACTTAAACGTCCAGACGAAAAATACGTGACTGAGCGCGCTTATGACAATCCTAAGTTTGTTGAAGACATGGTACGTGATGTAGCTGCGCAACTAAATGCAGAAAAGCGCATTGTGGCATATACGGTTGAAAGTGAAAATTTTGAGTCTATTCACAACCATTCTGCCTATGCATTAATTGAGAACGACAAACGCAATAAGTAAGTTTCAACCATTACATCGCAAGCTTGTTACCTGTATGTAACCTTGCTTTTGCACTAAAAAAGCCGCTGTCAAAAGTGGCTTTTTTAACGCAAAAAATTAACCATCCAAACTTAACTCAATATTTTAGCACCGTCATCAAAAATAACTTTAACTGTCGTACCTAGTGACTTTTGTTGATTGGTATAAGCTAACTCAACGATTGCATGGTGTTGGTGGGCAATTTCTTTAACGATGGCAAGGCCTAAACCGCAACCACTTTGTGCAGTGCCTAATACCCGATAAAACCGGTCAAACACCTTTTTCTGCTCCTGAGGGGCAATGCCAAGACCATTATCCTGCACGGCCAACACAACTTTGTGATGGTCGATACTCAGGCATACCGTGACCTTCGCACCCACCGGGCTATAACGAATAGCATTATCAATCAGATTATTCAGCAACTCTTGTAATAACAACATATTGCCACGTATTTTAAATTGTCGAAGCGAGCAACTTACGCCCAAATCGATGTTTTTTTCTAGCGCTGTTGGGACCCAGTCTGCAGTTACCTCATGAATAAGCGGCACTATATCGATAACCACAAACGATTGCGCCAGATTCGCCTCTGGCTCAGCTCTGGCAAGGCTTAACAATTGGTTAGCTAATCGCGCCAAATTATCGCTTCCAGCACTTATTTGCTTAAGTGCATGCTGTACACTAGCCAAATCACTTTCTCTTAATGCTGCCTCGGCTTGAATTTTAAGCCCAGCTAACGGCGTTTTAAGCTGATGCGCGGCATTCGCCAAAAAATGCCGGCGCTCGTCTACTGCAGATCTTTCTTTTACAAGCAATTCGTTCATGGCATGTAGCAGCGGCTGTAACTCTTCAGGCGCATTTTTTTCTTCTAATGGATTGGTATCCGCTGGTCGCCTTTTTAAGATTAGATTTTTTAATTTATCCAATGAAACTAATCCGCGCTGGATACCTAGATTCACCAATAAAATCACTAAAATAATTAATACTATTTGTGGTCCCAGCATAATGGCAATAATCTCATGTGCCATCTTGTCGCGTTTGGTAGCAGTTTCTCCGATCAATATCGTTGCATTACCTTTAGCATGGAGATCTGCTAGCGGCAAATTAAAGGCTACCATATGCAAGGCCCTTTTACCGAGCTTTGCTTCATAATAGACATGGCCTCCAGGCTTAGGCATGACTTCTGGCAACATCAGGCCTTCATCGCCGATGACCATATTGTGCTTAGGATCCTGTATTTGGTAATAAACCCAATCATCCAGATCATATTCAATTAAATTAAGCGTGCTCTCAGGCAAATCCACTACCATTACGCCAGCATGCACTTCCACTTGATCCGCAAGTGCTAAAGCCACTCTAAAAAGCGCTCTATCGTAGGCTAAATTAGCGAAATGATTGGCTAGATAATAAGCTGAAATCGTCCCCAAAAATAAAGACGGGATTAGTAAAATCAACAACCAATTTAATAGCTTTTGGCGTATGGAATTGGTTTTGACATGTATGATTTTACTTAACTTCATTGATAGCTTCATCTACAGATTTAAGGATGCATCGTATAATTTTCTTAGCTTTCATGATACATTAGTCTTCATTTTCTAACTTAGCTAACAAATAACCTAGACCACGTATGGTACGAATTTCGATACCAAATACGTTCAATTTTTTACGCAGGCGCGACACGTTCACCTCTATTGCATTTTCGCTCATGCTTTCATCCCAGCTACACAAATGCTCTAATATTTTGGCTTTACTCACTACCTTTGTGGCCTTCAGCATTAACAATTCGAGCAAGGCAAGTTCTCGCTGAGACAATGAAAGCGTGACATTATTAAAAGAGCACTGACGGTTACTGGTATCAAACACTAAATCGCCAAAGCTAACTTTAGCACCACCACCAGACACACCGCGCCTTATCAGTGCTCGAACACGCGCTTCTAGTTCAGCCAATTCAAAAGGCTTCGCCAAATAATCATCTGCACCTAAATCCAGTCCTTTAACACGATTTTGCGTATCTTCTAGGGCCGTTAAAATCAGCACTGGCGTTTTATTACCGCGCGCGCGCAACCGCTTTAACACCTCAAAACCATCAAGTTTAGGCAAACCTAAATCCAGTACAATAACGTCATATTCTTGATAACTGAGTAATTTATTAGCACTATCGCCATCACACATTACATCTACTGCATATCCAGACTTAGTGAAAGCCCGCTCTAGCCCGTCTTTCAGAATTAAATCATCTTCAACTAATAACAATCTCAAGGTTGTAGTCTCATGTAGTCAATCTCAATTAAGTATTATCGCAAGAATAAAACGCCTGCAAGATATTTTAACCAGTTTCACCCCTAGATTAAAAAAACATTTCCAAACTAAATTATGTCAGCTTCTTGTCAGCTTGCTAATGTAAATTACATTTCATGGTTGCAGATGTAGTTTTAGCAAATCACAGCCAAATGTAGTTTTACAAACTAACGTTTTAAAATTTAGCTTTAACAAACACTACTTTAATTTTGGAGATTGAAATGAACAAATTATTATCAATACTTATGGCAGGCGCATTTGCATTAACATTAGGTAGCTCAGCATTTGCTGCGGATGCAGTAAAAGCAACTAAAGCAGCAGAACCTGCAAAAGTAGAAGCGCCAGTTGCTGTAGAAGCCGCTAAGGTTGCGGCTCCCGCAGAGGCAGCAGCTAAACCAGCAAAAAAACATCACCATAAAGATCATGCAAAGAAACCTGCTGCACCAGTTGCTGCAACAGCCGCTGAAGTGGCACCAGAACCAGCAAAGTAATTTATTGTGATTTAAATAGTATTTTTGAAATTAAGAGTTCAAAAAAAGCATTTTTAGCTTAATGCTAGTTAAACAAAAAGGGACAGAAAAATCTGTCCCTTTTTGTTTATGCCGCTAGTAATAGATTGCTGAATATAGTCATGAGCTATTGTTATCTCATTTATACATACTCTGATTATCGCTCTGACGACTGAGCTTTAAACCTAAGCCGATCACCAGTATGCCTATTAACGGAAAAATAGCAGCTAGCATGAATGTTTTTTGCCCGCCCAAATATTGCAAAGCATAACCACCAGAGACACCGCCGATGGTGCCTCCAATACCGTAAGCGACACTATTATAAATAGCCTGCCCTTTGGCTTGATGACGGCCGTTAAAGAACTGCGTAATCACTTCAACCGACGCCGCATGAAAACTACCAAAAGTAGCTGCATGTAAGGTTTGCGCTAAAACCAGCAGCCAAATATTATCAATCGCAAAACCGATCAGACAAAATCTAAACACTGCCAACGCCAAACTAATCAGTAAAATAGTTTTCAAGCTATAGTGCTGCATGATTTTGGGCATCAGCATAAATATGCCGATTTCACAGATTACGCCGACTGACCATAACAAACCGATTAGTCCTTTGCTATAGCCGTGGTCACTTAAATAAATCGAGTAAAAATTATAAAGTACGCCATGTGCAGTCACCATAAGCGAGCAGCCGACTAATAACGCAATCACGTTAGGTTGCTTAATAATCTGCCAAATTGAAAACTGATCGTGCGCATGCTGAACTACTTTAGGGTCAGGCAGAGTGCGGGAAAGCATCAATAAAACCATTTGAACAATCAACAAAAACCATAGCAAGCTTCTAATGCCGGCAAAGTCGATGAAATAGCCTAAAATTACTGATGCAACAATAAATCCTAGCGAACCCCACATGCGAATACGGCTGTAATGTCCGTTAGTGGTGGCTAAATGCGCTAATGTAAGCGACTCGGCAAGCGGCAAAGTAGAGCTAGTAAACAAACTCAGGGCAGCCATCACAAAGAACAGCCAATAAAAGCCGTGCGCCCAAAAAACGGCGGTAAATCCACATAAACCTAAAAAAGCCGTAAGCTGAATCCACTGTGCGCGTTTGCCAGTATGATCTGCAAGCCAACCCCAAAAATTGGGTGCAAAAATGCGGCTTATTTGGAACAATGACATCAAAATGCCAATATCGGCCGCAGTGAATTGTTCGGACTTTAAATACAAACCCCAATATGGGACAAAGGCCCCAACAAAGAAGTAATACACGAAGTAAAAACGAGAGAGGCGCTGATGGAGTTTTGAGTGCATTTTGCAGTTGGAAAATTAGGTCAATAAAAAATCGGCATTCACCGACTTTTTATCGAATGCTAACTTCAAGCCACTATCATGGCATAAAGTTGATCTTTAAGTAATGCGCGTTTTTTCTTCTGCTCTTCAAAAGTTCGGTCAGCGACTGGAATGCCTTCATTCTCTAATCGCTCGATATCTTTTGAAAGTACATGATATTCATCAGACAACTTAACAAAGTGGGCATTGCCCATTTTTAACGTATGAATTTTTTCGCGTTGTTCTGGAAATTCGCCAGCCAAATCGTGATGCTCAACATTCATAGAATCTCCTTATAAAATAAAAAAAGTAAGCTTGATCTGCACTTAACTATCTCATTGTTAAAGTGCTATAAGCTTCTTTTTTCATTATCAATCAGCTAACCGAGGTTTACCATGATATACGTCAATCACCATCAGAATCACGACTTAAATGTTGCGTTTAATGACCATTCACTACATTACACAATTTTAGGCGTAATTGAGATTACATCTGCATTTTGCGCACGATGGCGCAGCGCATGATCCATCAACACCATCGCCAACATCGCTTCAGCAATTGGCGTAGCACGCACACCTACGCAAGGATCATGGCGACCAGTAGTTTGCATAGTAACTGCGTTACCAAATTTATCAATTGAACGTCGTTCCTGTGGAATGCTTGAAGTTGGCTTTAATGCAACATTCACTCTAATTTCCTGGCCGGTAGAAATACCACCTAAAATACCGCCAGCATGATTAGTCACAAAACCTTGTGGTGTCATTTCATCACTGTGGACGCTACCGCGCTGGGCAATACTAGCGAAGCCTGCGCCCACTTCCACACCTTTTACCGCGTTAATACTCATCATCGCATAGGCAATTTCTGCGTCTAAGCGATCAAATACTGGCTCACCCCAACCCACAGGCACGCCTTCTGCCACCACGGTAATGCGCGCACCGACAGAATCTCGCTCAGCACGAATGCTATCTAAATAATTCGCTAATTGCGGCAACACGTCTAAATTAGGCGAGAAAAAATCATTACCTTCTTGATTAAGCGCATCCCAGCTCTGAAATGGAATATCAATTTCGCCCATTTGACTCATATAGCCACGCACAGTGATGCCGAAGCGTTTGTTTAACCACTTTTTAGCAATGGCGCCAGCCGCAACCCGAACCGCGGTTTCACGCGCGCTAGAGCGACCGCCGCCGCGATAATCACGCACACCATATTTTTGGCTGTAAGTATAATCCGCATGGCCAGGACGAAAAGTATCCATGATTTTCCCGTAATCTTGACTACGCTGATCGGTATTTCTAATAAGCAAGCCTATCGGCGCACCAGTGGTTTTACCTTCGAACACGCCAGATAGAATCTCAACCGAATCAGCTTCTTGGCGCTGCGTTACGTGGCGCGAAGTGCCAGGCTTGCGACGATCTAAATCAAGCTGCAAGTCTTCTGCACATAAGGCCAAGCCAGGTGGACAACCGTCCACAACACCGCCAATGGCTGCGCCATGCGATTCACCAAAAGACGTGAGGGTAAAAAGTGTACCTAGTGTGTTGCCTGACATGATGCTGTTCTCATATAGAATTTTTATAATTTTAACATATTGATTTTATAATATAGGCGCGCTTGTTTGAATTTCAGCATTCATTTACTAAAACCTGATTCCCTGTTGCTTGAATCTAGGCTTCATTACTAAAAATTAGTATCCGTATTCTGTGAGTGATTTTGGGTTTTGTCACTGATGAAGCAAAAACAAATAGTATGATTGATTTGGCAAATTAAATCATAGATTAGACTTCCGTATTGCAGTCATTGGTATAACGTCATATTCCGTCCATTTGTGCCATCCGCAAATTTAACTGAGCGTCGCATAAGGGGACAAAGCTGCCTTAAGATTTAAGTGCACCTACTTCTGCATCGGGGGACAAAGCAGTCATACAGTTTTGCAACGTCAATGAGTACTGTGGGCCAGAAGCGGCTATTGAACCGATGGTTCTAGTTGTTTAAAAAAACACGCACATTGCGTGGGTAGATAAATACATTTTCACCTTGTGTTAAAGAAAGCTCACGAAAACGCTCTTGGGTTAATTCAGCTTCTATCAGCTCAGTTTGATCTGTGCGCTGCAATTCTAACCTCACCAACGGACCGATGGCGTGAATGTAAGTTACAACAGCTTCAAACCCAGGTTGATTTGCACGACGCTCTTTATTAATTTCAATGTCGTGCGGTCGTACAAATGCTAATGCTGGAGTATTTTGAGTGGAATGATGTGCATTAAGCTTTAGCTCAATATCGCCTATTTTGGCTTCGCCTTCATGGACGTTGCTTTTAAATTGATTCACATTACCTAAAAATTGGTAAACAAATGGTGATACTGGATGGTCGTAAACGTCTTGTGGTGAGCCTACCTGCTCAATCTTACCTTTGTTTATGACCACTACACGGTCAGCTACTTCTAACGCCTCTTCTTGGTCATGGGTAACAAAGATACTAGTAATGTGCAGCTCATCATGCAGTCGTCGTAACCAGCGACGCAACTCCTTGCGTACCTTGGCATCTAACGCGCCAAATGGCTCATCCAACAATAACACTTTAGGTTCCACCGCCAGTGCGCGCGCCAAAGCAATCCGCTGACGTTGACCGCCTGAAAGTTGTGGTGGGTAGCGGTCAGCCAACCAGTCTAATTGAACCAATTCTAGCAGTTCATGCACACGCCTTTTAATTTCAGCATCAGATGGGCGCGTTTCTTTTGGACGTACACGCAATCCAAATGCGACATTCTCAAAAACGGTCATGTGACGAAATAATGCGTAATGTTGAAACACAAAGCCCACTTCGCGCTCGCGTACTTGGCGTGATGTGGCATCGTCACCATGAAATAAGATGCTGCCAGAATCGGCTGTTTCTAACCCAGCAATAATACGCAGTAGCGTTGTCTTTCCACAACCAGATGGCCCCAATAAAGCAACCAACTCGCCGCTAGGTACGTCTAGGCTTACATCGTTTAACGCACTAAAACTGCCAAAGTTTTTTCTGACATTTCTGACTTCAATACTCATGGTGAATCCTAATTAAATGTTTATTTTTAGCTTAATGCCTGTTCTTGCTCGCCGGCAATACGTGCCGACTGCCACTCAACCAAGCTTTTAAGTACAAGTGTCACCAATGCCAAAATAGCTAGTAGTGAGGCCACCGCAAAGGCTGCAGCATAGTTGTATTCGTTGTATAAAATCTCTACATGTAATGGCACAGTATTGGTCATACCTCGTATATGTCCAGATACGACAGAAACAGCACCAAACTCACCCATAGCACGCGCATTTGTTAAAATTACGCCATAGAGTAAGCCCCACTTAACATTGGGCAGTGTAATACGCCATAGTATTTGCCATCCTGAAGCGCCTAGCACTAAGCCTGCTTCTTCTTCGTCTTTGCCCTGTGCTTGCATTAGCGGAATAAGTTCACGGGCTACAAACGGGAAAGTGACAAAAACTGTCGCGAGGACGATACCTGGAATGGCAAAGATTACTTTTATATCGTTATCGATTAGTAATGACCCTACCCAGCCTTGTAGTCCAAATATCAAGACATAGATCAATCCTGCAATCACTGGAGATACTGCAAATGGCAAGTCAATTAAAGTAATCAGTATGCTTTTTCCTCTAAATTCGAATTTAGCAATAGCCCAAGCTGCTGCAACCCCAAATACCAAGTTTAGTGGTACCGCGATGGCCGCTGCGATTAAAGTTAATTTAATTGAAGATAGCGCATCAGGGTCAATTAATGCCGTAATGTATGTATCAAACCCTTTACGAAGAGCTTCGGTAAACACAGCTACTAAGGGTACGATTAAGAATAAGGTTAAAAAAGCTAACATCAGCGCGACCAGAAGCCATCGAACCCATACCGGTTCTGAGATTGCTCGGCTGCGTGCTACTTTTGTGTGGTAACTGCTGTACTGTGTAGGCGTTTTAATTGACATGATGTGTACCTAATAAGATTATGGTTAGCTGACCGCGTTAGTGCGACGACTAAACCACCATTGCAAGCCATTAATCGCAAACAGCAATAGGAATGAAATAACCAGCATGACTACCGCCACGGCGGTAGCACCAGCGTAATCGTATTGTTCTAATTTGGTGATAATGATTAGTGGCGTAATTTCTGACACCATCGGCATATTGCCTGCAATAAAAATCACTGAGCCATACTCGCCAATCGCACGGGCAAATGAGAGTGCAAAGCCAGTCAATAGCGCAGGCCAAATGGCGGGAAGTATTATTTTATAAAATGTTTGCCAGCGATTAGCGCCTAGGCTGGCAGCAGCTTCCTCGGTTTCGGCTTCTAAATCTTCTAACACCGGTTGCACGGTACGTACGACAAAAGGCAGGCCGATAAATGTAAGTGCAATCACCACACCTAATGGCGTAAATGCTACCTTAATTCCATGGGGTTCAAGCCAAGCGCCAATCCAGCCATTGCTCGAATAAACTGCGGTTAAAGCAATACCGGCAACCGCTGTTGGCAATGCAAAAGGTAAGTCGACTAAAGCATCGATAATCTTCTTACCCGTAAATTGATAGCGCACTAAGACCCATGCCGTCAGCAAGCCAAATACACCGTTGATTAACGCTGCTATTAATGATGCGCCAAAAGTAAGCTTATATGAAGCCAGTACTCTAGGGGCGGTGACGACAGCCCAAAACTCATGCAGACTTAACTCTGTCGTTTTAATAAAAGCAGCTGATAATGGAATCAGCACAATTAAACTTAAATAAAAGATGGTGTAGCCTAGTGATAAGTTAAATCCTGGTAATATGTTTTTGTGTTTTGCCATGTGATACCAATTTTAGTACGGGCTACTAATCTTGTTAGATTGGCAGCCTGTACTTAACCTTTATTTTTATAACCTTGCGATAGAAACGTCAGTTGCTTTGACCAAGGCCAGCACTTCAGAACCAATGTCTAGGGCTAGCTCTTTGATGGAACGTGTAGTAATTACCGAGGTAATCACACCGGAGGTTGTTTCAACTGCCACTTCTGAAACTACATCACCCCAAGTTATATCTTTGATTCTTCCGCGTAATTGATTGCGGACATTAACTGCTAATAAAGCCATTATGGTTTCTCCTTTAGCATCGACAGGCGTTAAGCCAAGTAGATGCGTGTTTGTAATATATTGAATAACTCTCATCTAATTCGGTGACGATCTATTTTTGGTAAATCTGATCGAAAGTGCCGCCGTCAGCAAAGTGCTTCTTCTGCGCTACTTGCCATCCACCAAAGTCATTATCAATTTTTACCAAGTTCACTTTTGGGAACTGTGATTCATACTTTTTAGCCACAGAAGCTAGAGTTGGGCGGTAGTAGTTCTTAGCCGCAATCTCTTGACCTTCTTCGGTGTATAAGTATTCTAGGTAAGCTTTGGCAACCACTTCAGTGCCATGCTTCTTAGCGAACTTGTCGACCACGGTAACTGGTGGTTCTGCCAAGATGGAAAGTGAAGGCACAACAATTTCAAACTTGCCTACGCCCAATTCTTTTTGTGCCAAGAATGCTTCGTTTTCCCAAGCGAGTAACACATCACCAATACCGCGTTCTACAAACGTTGTTGTTGAGCCACGAGCGCCAGTATCAAGAACGGGAACGTTCTTAAATAGCTTACCGATAAATTCCTTAGTTTTAGCTTCATCGTTGCCGTCATGTTTCTGAGCGTATGCCCAAGCCGCTAGGTAATTCCAACGTGCACCCCCTGATGTTTTAGGGTTTGGAGTAATTACAGAAACACCTGGTTTAACTAAATCATCCCAATCTTTGATGTTTTTTGGGTTGCCTTTACGCACCAGTAAAACGATGGTTGATGTGTAAGGGGAGCTATTGTGCGGCAAGCGTGTTTGCCAATCTTTAGGAATTAGTTTTCCTTTTTCCTGCAATTGGTCCACGTCATAGGCTAAAGCCAATGTTGCCACGTCAGCATCTAAGCCATCAATAATGGCGCGTGCCTGTTTTCCTGATCCACCATGAGAGCCTTTAACTGTCACTTTGTCACCAGTTTTAGCTAACCAAAACTTGCTAAATGCAGCGTTAAAATCTTGGTAGAGTTCACGCGTTGGGTCGTAAGAAACATTGAGTAAGCTAATGTCTTTTGCCGACGCCGTGAGTGGTGCAGCGGCGCCAAACGCTGCCGCTAGCAGTGCAATGGCGAGTAATGATTTTTTCATTTGGTATGGTCCTTTTAATTAGTATGAAAGTTGTAGGCGAGTAAATAGTGCTTTTTCATCGGGTCGATCAGCTATGCTTGTAAATAATCCTGAAGTTGAGCTACCACCACCTTTGAACGATGTTTGTTCATAATTTAAGACTACTTTTACATTTTGGTTTAGGTACCAATTGACACCGGTTGCCCAAGATTTTGCTGAGCTTGCATTAACCCTTGGGTCTGCATAGCCGGTGGGGGCTAATGAACTTGTCTGAAATGCCTTACTATCGATATTATTTTCTTGATAGCGTGCCACTAACTCCCAAGCACCCCAGCCACCGCCGTCGGTATTAAATACTTGTATAGGTTTTACGCCTTTAAATGACGCGTCTTCACCAGTGAGCAAGTAGGAAACGGCTATCTGCCAAGCATCGTTCTCTAGTTTGTCAGAGATAGTACCGTTAGTTACATCTTGCGATACGCGTGCATATTCTGTAATTACGCCGAATGGACCATAGTAGTAATAGGCTTGCGGTGAAATGCGCTCTCTCACGCCATTAGCAAATACTGAGCCCGTGGTATAGGCAAAGAAGCTAGATTGCTGTCCTGCAGTTTTGTATGCAGGTAAACCACTGGCGCCTGTTGCAATAGATCCCTTAAAATTACCGTGGGTTGCAGCAAGACCAAAGCCAAGTCCAGCAAGTACGCTGTCACTATCTTTGAACGGTGTAGTGAATAAGCGAGCCGCGTACTCTTTATCTACATTAGTATCTTGTACGGTTGTAATGTCGCCACCATCGACCACGCCGTTATAAATACCTACAGAATAGTTAAGTTTTCCTTCAAGCACGTCACCATGAATGGCAGCACCAAGGTCGCGGTTTGGTAAAATGTTATTACTGACGTAACTGCGCTCAATGAATTTAATGTCAGAGCCGCTCTGAAGTCTTTCTAGACCAACAAATGGTTTGAATTTACCGGCACGTACTTTAAATGAAGGCTGAAAGCGTGCGTCTATGTAGGCATCTACAATGCCGCTGGTGCTGGTAGCGCTTGCGGTTTTGGCTTCACCAAACTCAGGCGTAAAACGGAAGTCATATTTACCGAACACGGTGCCTTCAATCGTTGGGCGAATACGTCTAAAATCAAAACCACTAATGTTTTTACCATCGCCTCCTAAACCATTTACATCGCTGAAATTGCGATTATCAATTTGTAAAAGCCCCTTTAATTTAATTGAATTTTTACCGTCAGCAGACTCTAATCCAAAGCCATTTTCGCTAGCTTTAACTACAGGAGTCGTTTTTTTGACGGCAGCTGTTTCTTCCGCTGAAATTTCACCTTGGCGTGCCAAGATTTTAACTTTCTGATCTAACTGCTGTACTAATGCACGTAGCTCTTCAAGTTCTGAGCTGTCATTAGCATGTGCAGCTAGTGGTAGTGAAATGATGCCGCTGGCAATAAGGGCCGTGGCGAATTTTGTAAATTTGAATTGCATTTTAATCTCCTGTTGTAAGCATCCAGTTTCCTGGTCAGCCCGCATGTTTAATTGTTAGAACTATTTTATTTAGCCGCTGCTTGTACAGTAGGATTGGATTTATTTATATCTTGGGTGAATCTAAGCTTTTCGCGCTTTTCTATTTGAGTAACACGGCCTTCGTGTAACAAGACTTCCACTGACCCGAAGCCGGAGCCTTGTTTTAGCTCTTCTACAATACGCAAAATCTCTTCATCTACATTGCGCTTAGGCGAAGTGTTGTTGAAGTTGCTACTTGCGGTCGTATGGTTGCTAGGTGTCATTTTTTAATCTCAAATCAAGTTCGTTAAATGCGAATGCATGCACTATATAAACTTTTAATAAGAATTAAAAAGAATATTTATTTATATATTTATAACTAAATTGAATATAAGAGTATATTTAAATCATGAATATGATTTGTGAGTAGCAATGTTACTTCTGTTAAAAAGTATTATTGCAAACAGCTTGCAGCGGATATTATTTCTAGATGATGACTGTCTGCTTCGGGTCGATATTTGTCGGTGAGATATTGTAGCTGACAGGCGGCTTTGGGGATATTCCAGCCACTGCTTATTAATTGGAGCATGACTAAAACTGGCTGAAACTTGCCACATGACGTTCAAATTAGCTAGCTCTAAAGCTGACGTTCAGAATCTTAAGGGCTGAATCAACTTACACTTTGAAGAATTTAAATACAG
>CANCPF010000013.1 GCA_947379975.1 Methylophilaceae bacterium
TACGCTGACGTCTTACCTCATATAAACAAATACCGCTCGCCACACTCACGTTCAAGCTTTCTACTGAGCCAAACATAGGAATAGTGACCAAGGCATCGCAAGTTTCAGCGGTTAAACGACGAATACCATCACCTTCAGCTCCCAATACAATAGCGATTGGGCCATCTAGTTTAATATTTAACAGATTACTAGGCGCATCCATAGTGGTACCCACCACAAAAACGCCCGCCTCTTTAAGTTCGCGTATGGTTCTGGCTAAGTTTGTTACGGCAATAAACGGTACTGTTTCAGCCGCACCACTGGCAACTTTACGCACGGTTGCGTTCAATCCAACAGCTCTATCTTTAGGGGCAATAACGGCATGTACGCCCATGGCATCAGCCACACGCAAGCAAGCACCTAGGTTATGCGGATCTTCTACGCCATCTAAAATTAAGAAAAATGGCGGCTCAGTTAAATCAGATTCCAAAATATCATGAATATCTTTATACGGAATTGGCGTATCGACCACGCGGGCAATTACACCTTGATGACGGCCATTCATGCCAGCAATACCATCTAATCGCGCACGATCCACTTCCATGGTGCGTACGCCGGCGACTTCAGCCATTTTTAGCAAATCTTTCATACGCGCATCTAAGCGATCGCGGTCAATTAAAATCTCTTGCACACTTGCGCCGTGCTGGCGTAAACGGCTTAATACTGCATGAAAGCCAAATAAAATACGGGCATCGCTCATTTCATTACCTTAAATTAATATTTCGATTACTAACGTTTAGTTGTTTTTTTATGACTTTTCTTTGATTTGGTCGGTTTTGGTCCATTGTTAAAGGCCGGCTTACCTGCGCTTTGATCAGCAGGTTTACTACCAAACCTAGGCTTTCCATCACTGGCTTTAGTTCCAGCTCTTGATTTTTCCGCGGAGCCCGCTTTACCAGAAGAGCTAGGTTTACCAGACGAACCAGCTTTGCCATAAGAATCAGGCTTACTAGAAGAACCAGACTTATTAGAAGATGCAGGCTTCGCGCCAAACCTACCATCAAATTTAACGCTGGATTTTACAGGTTTTTTATCACCCGCACGTAGTTTAATTGTAGTGCTCTCATTATCATAAATAACATTAGACTCACTATCTAAAACTATGTTTTTATTCACTAAAGTAAAATCAATCTTAGTGGTTTCTAAATCTACACGTACCACCTTAATAGTCAATCTATCGCCTAAACGATAACGCACTCCGGTGCGCTCACCGGCCATTTCGTGGTGGGCTTTATCGTAATGAAAGTAATCATTACCTAGTTCAGTCACATGCAATAAGCCTTCTACGTAAACGCCATCTAAAGCTACAAACAAGCCAAAACTTGTTACGCCTGCCACTGTACCTTCAAACACATCGCCAATTTTATCTTGCATGTAAAAGCATTTCAGCCAATTGGTCACGTCACGTGTGGCATCGTCTGCACGGCGCTCAGTCATTGAGCAATGAATGCCTAGCTCAGCCCAATCGCCAGCTTTATATTTATCACCGTTGATAACAGCTTTAATAGCACGATGGATTAACAAATCTGGATAACGACGAATAGGCGAAGTAAAGTGTGCATAAGCCTCATACGCCAAGCCAAAATGGCCGACATTATCTGGGCTATAAACCGCTTGCTGCATAGAGCGCAACAACACCGTTTGTAACAATTGTGCATCTGGCCGCTCCTTGATTTTGGCCAGTAATTTGCCATAATCTTTTGCATGCGGAGAGTCACCACCGCCTACGCCAAAACCAAACTCGCTCATAAAGGTGCGTAAAAGCTCCAGCTTTTCTGGCGTAGGGCCTTCGTGTATACGATACAAAGCTGGATGCTCATGCGCTTTTAAAAAATCTGCAGCACACACATTGGCGGCCAGCATGCACTCTTCAATCAGCTTATGCGCTTCATTACGTGAACTAGGTACTATCGTATCAATTTTGCCGTTATCGTTGAATATCATCACGGTTTCTGACGATTCAAATTCAATCGCACCACGCTTTTCTCGTTGCGTTAGCATTAATTGATAAACGCTATATAAATGCTGCAAATGCGGCATTAGCCATTCGTACTCTTTAGCAAGTTCGCCTTCAGGATTTTGTAAAATTTCATACACTTGCGTGTAAGTCATACGCGCTTTTGAGCGCATCACTGAAGGATAAAATTTATATTGCTTGACGATGCCAGCACCGTCAACCTGCATATCGCAAATCATACAAAGTCGTTCGACATCTGCATTTAACGAGCATAAGCCGTTAGATAATGCTTCCGGTAACATTGGAATAACGCGTCGTGGAAAATAAACAGAATTACCACGATCAAACGCGCCTTTATCTAAAGCATCACCAGGTTTAACGTAGAAGCTCACATCAGCAATGGCGACCACTAAACGCCAGCCTTTTCCTTGTGGTTCTGCATAAACCGCATCATCAAAATCGCGTGCGGTTTCACCATCAATGGTAATCAGCGGCATTTCACGACAATCTATGCGGTTTTTGAAATCGTTTGCTTGTACTAATTTTGGATAAGATTCGGCAAGACTGACCGCTTCCGCACTAAATTCATGTGGCAGATTATGCTTACGCAAGGCAATTTCAATTTCCATGCCGCTATCAGCATAATTACCTAAAATCTCAATGACTTTGCCCATAGGCTGGGCGTGCGCTGACGGTTGTTCAGTCAACTCTATCATCACCACTTGGCCTGACTTAGCATCCATATCTAAATGATATGGAATCAGAATGTCTTTATTAATACGCTTATCTTCAGCAGCAACAATCGTGACACCGCTAGTGCGAATCACTCTCCCTACCAGCTTTTGCGTACGACGCTCAAGCACTTCGACCAACTTACCTTCTGGTCGGCCTCTTCTATCTAAGCCGCTCATACGCACCATGGCACGGTCACCATGCATTACTTGAGCCATTTCCTTAGGACTTAAGAATAAATCTTCGCCATTCAACTTGGTTTTATCGTCAGGAATCAGAAATCCAAATCCATCAGGATGACCCTGAATCACACCCGAGATTAAATCTAACTTATCGGCGATACATAAAGCGCCTTTTCTATTTTGAATAATCTGACCTTCACGCTCCATGGCGTTTAGTCGTTTATTAAAAATATCGCGCTCATCATCGCTAATATCCAGTAAAACATACAACTGCTCGACGCTCAGGGGAACGCCTTGATCAGTCATGGTTGTTAATATGAGCTCTCGACTCGGTAACGGCGTTTCATAACGACTCGCTTCGCGGTCTGCGTGAGGATCACTACTTCTTTTGTTTTTGTTACTATTTTTTGTCATTGACAAAGCTTACCTTTAATATAAAATTCAAAGCAATTCATAGGCTCTAAGGCAAAACCTTAGAATTACAAATCGTGAAAGCCAAAGCTTTCATGTATTACATGCCACAGTAAATTAAAATAACTTAGCTGTTACGCACAGACTTCAAGTCCTTTTGATATTGAGCGCAAAGCTTAAAAACTGCTTTTAGCACCCAATTAACATCACATTCTACTCTATTCACCGGAACTATTTATGTCACAAAATATTGAATTTGATTTAACCACAGAATATGTAGAGTTATGTAACCTACTAAAACTAGTCGGTTTAGCCGATAGCGGCGGCCGCGGCAAAACAATGGTAGCTGAAGGAATGGTAAAAGTTGACGGTGTAATAGAGACCAGAAAAACCGCCAAAATTCGTAAGAATCAAACTGTTTTAGTTGAGAATCATACTATTCAGGTCAAATAATGACGCTTACTTCCTTAAAGCTTCTACTGAGGCATTAATGGGATAAAAATCTAATGTACGGTAATCTAAACATCCTTTTCTAGATTTTTCTAGAAAAGCCTTTATCTAGAAATCTAGAACAAAAAACAAAAAACCTGCTAACTCATAGAATTAGCAGGTTTATTTGATTTTGGCGGAGCGGACGGGACTCGAACCCGCGACCTCCTGCGTGACAGGCAGGCATTCTAACCAACTGAACTACCACTCCAAAACTCTTGCGCTCTTAATGTTACAAAAAAATAGAGAGCGCATAAACTACTAGCACTCTCAACTTTTAAATTAGGAAAGTCTTAGTCACATTTTGTTGGTTTTTGGTGGGTGCTAACGGGGTCGAACCGCTGACATTCGCCTTGTAAGGGCGACGCTCTACCAACTGAGCTAAGCACCCGCTTAACCAACAAGAACGCTAGTTTACAGCATCCTTAAGTGCTTTACCAGCCCTAAATTTAGGAGAATTTGCAGCCTTGATGCTGATCGTTTCTCCGGTACGTGGATTACGGCCATTTCTAGCTTCACGCTTACCTACATAAAATGTACCAAAACCAATCAAAGTCACCAAATCGCCACTTTTCATCGCTTTTGTAATGGAAGCGGTGGTTGCATCTAACGCACGTCCAGCTGCTGCTTTTGAAATGCCTGCAGCGTTTGCAATATCATCAATCAGTTCAGATTTATTCATGTGTAATCCCCTATTAAGGCTGGTTAAATAAAGACTAGAAAGTTATACGAGTAATTTACACTCGTATAACTTTATATCAAGCCTACAAAGGCCCTGTCAAGCATTTATAAAACTATATTACACTTATTTTTTAGTGCTTAGTCGCATCAGCAGTTTCTGCTGACTTATCCGCAACTTGAGCGTCCTTAGCGGCCAACTCATTTACCACTAAACTTTCAGGCAAAGGCTGTGGTTGTGATGCTAAAGCTAAAGCTAATACTTCATCAATCCATTGCACAGGATGAATCTCTAACTTGTTTTTGATATTCTCTGGAATGTCAGCGAGATCTTTAACATTTTGCTGTGGTATCAATACCGTTTTGATTCCACCTCTATGTGCCGCAAGCAATTTCTCTTTCAATCCACCAATAGGCAACACTTCACCTCTTAGTGTAATTTCACCTGTCATGGCCACATCTGCACGCACAGGAATGCCAGTAAGAATAGAAACTAGTGCGGTAGTAATGGCAATACCTGCGCTTGGCCCGTCTTTTGGTGTGGCGCCTTCTGGGAAGTGAATGTGAATGTCATTTTTCTCATAAAAGTCATGCGCAATACCTAAGCGCTTGGTGCGACTACGCACAACGCTCATGGCCGCTTGCGTTGATTCTTGCATCACATCACCTAGCTTACCAGTCGTAGTTGTTTTGCCTTTACCCGGCAACAATACCGCTTCAATGGTAAGTAATTCACCGCCAACAGAGGTCCAAGCTAAGCCAGTTACCTGCCCTACCTGGTCTTCTTTAGCGGCAACACCGTAATCAAAGCGCTGAATGCCGAGATATTTATCTAAGTTTTTAGGCGTTACACTAATTTTCTTAGTCGCTTTAGCACCTTCTTTGGCTTTAGTAGTAATTAATTCTTTTACCACTTTCCGACAAATTTTAGATATTTCTTGCTCTAATTTACGCACACCCGCTTCGCGTGTATAAAAACGCACCACATCGCGAATGGCTGGCTCAGAAACATTAATTTCATGCTCTTGTAATCCATGTGATCTTAGCTGTTTAGGCAATAAATAACGCATCGCGATATTCACTTTTTCATCTTCGGTATAGCCAGCAAGATGAATAATTTCCATACGATCCAATAAAGCCGCAGGAATATTCATTGAGTTTGCCGTAGCGACAAACATCACGTCAGATAAATCATATTCCACTTCAACATAATGGTCGGCAAACGTATGATTTTGCTCAGGATCTAAAACCTCTAATAAAGCAGAAGATGGATCACCTCTAAAGTCTTGACCCAACTTATCCACTTCATCTAATAAGAAAAGTGGATTTTTAACGCCAACTTTAGTCATGCTTTGTAAAATCTTACCTGGCATAGAGCCAATGTAAGTACGCCTATGGCCACGTATTTCAGATTCATCACGCATACCACCTAAGGCCATACGGACAAATTTACGGTTAACCGCTTTGGCGATACTTTGGCCTAATGAAGTTTTACCCACGCCTGGCGGACCCACTAGACATAAAATCGGTGCTTTAATTTTATCTACCCGTTGTTGCACAGCTAAATACTCAACGATGCGTTCTTTCACTTTATCTAAGCCGTAATGGTCGTCATCTAAGATAGCTTCGGCAGCCAATAGATTTTTACTGATTTTTGTTTTTTTCTTCCATGGAAGATTAATCAGAATATCAATATAGTTACGCACCACAGAAGCTTCTGCCGACATTGGTGACATAAGCTTTAATTTCTTCAGCTCACTAGTTACTTTAGCTAACGCATCTTTTGGCATACGCGCAGCTTCAATGCGTTTTTCTAACTCTTCCATTTCCGCATTTTCATCTTGCTCGCCAAGTTCTTTCTGAATGGCTTTTACTTGCTCGTTTAAATAATACTCACGTTGTGTTTTCTCCATTTGGCGTTTAACACGGCCGCGGATACGTTTTTCAACTTGCAGAATATCAATCTCGCCTTCCATCAGGCGTAGCAAATGCTCTAAACGCTCAGCGACACTAAACATTTCAAGTATTTTTTGCTTCTCATCCAGCTTCAAAGTTAAATGTGCGGCGATGGTATCGGCCAAACGGCTCGCTTCATCAATAGAAGCAAGCGAAGTCAAAATTTCCGGCGGAATCTTTTTATTGAGCTTGACGTATTGGTCAAACTGGGCAAAAACCGTACGCATTAAAGCTTGGATTTCAATATCACTGGCTGAGTCTTCTATCAACTCAGCATGCGCGGCAAAGCACTCTTCTGTTTCTACAAAGCCGGTAACTTTAACGCGCTGTATGCCTTCCACCAAAACTTTAACGGTACCGTCTGGCAATTTAAGCATTTGCAGTACGGTAGCAATCGTGCCGACTTCATAAAGATCATTAGCCTCAGGCTCGTCTTTATTAGCTGATTTTTGTGCGACCAATAAAATGCGCTTATCTCCTTCTGAGGCTATTTCAAGTGCCTTGACGGATTTAGTGCGGCCTACAAATAATGGAATAACTAAATGCGGATATACAACAACATCGCGCAGTGGCAACACCGGCAACATTCCGTTTTCGGATGTATATGAAGGAAATAATTGTGTCATGAATAGACCTCTAAAATTAAGCAATCAAATTAAGTAATCAAGTTATGCAAAAAACGTATATACGTAAGATGATGGGGCTGAATCCCGTCTCTTCAACCCTTAATTTATTAATATTAAACCTTAATTAATGCCTAAACATAAATTAAAAATTTAAATATAAAAAATAAGAGATTAGAACTTGGAGCCTAAAAACGCGAAGTAAATATTATTGTGAAACGGTACTAGCAAGAGTAACTTTTAAAAGCAAATTCTAAGTTAAAACTAACTGACAATTATGTTATATCGCCAGATAGTTTTAGCAATGCGCACGGACGTTAGCCTACAGCCTCTTCACCTAAGCTTGCTTCTGGGCTCACTTCTGGTTTATCTGCATAAATCAAAATCGGCGTTCCGTCACCGCGAATAACGCCTTCATCAATCACTACTTTACTCAAGTTTTTGAGCGATGGTAGCTCGTACATGATTTCTAGTAATGAGTGTTCCATAATAGAGCGCAAACCACGCGCACCGGTTTTACGCTCTAGGGCTTTTTTAGCGATTAAGAGTAATGCGGCTTCTCTAAACTCTAAATCTACCCCTTCCATCTTGAATAATTTGATGTATTGCTTGGTTAGTGCATTTTTAGGTGCGGTTAGAATAGTCATTAAAGCAGCTTCATCTAATGATTCTAGCGTCGCAACTACCGGCAATCTGCCGATAAACTCTGGAATCAAACCAAATTTAATCAAATCGCCAGGCTCAACATCTCTAAGCACTGCGCCGATTTCACGCACATCAGCCTTGCCTTTAACTTCTGCACCAAAACCTATGCCGCCTTTTTCTGAGCGTAGACGAATAACCTTCTCTAGGCCATCAAATGCACCGCCACAAATAAACAGAATATTAGTCGTGTCTAATTGCACAAATTCCTGATTAGGATGCTTACGGCCACCCTGTGGAGGAATTGACGCGACAGTACCTTCAATAAGCTTGAGTAAAGCCTGCTGAACGCCTTCACCCGATACATCACGCGTGATAGATGCATTTTCTGATTTGCGAGAAATTTTATCAACTTCATCAATGTAGACTATGCCACGCTTAGCTTTTTCGACATCGTAATCACATTTTTGCAGTAATTTTTGCATAATGTTCTCAACGTCTTCGCCCACATAACCGGCTTCGGTTAAGGTAGTCGCATCCGCCATCACAAACGGCACATCTAGTACTCTGGCTAAGGTTTGTGCTAACAATGTTTTACCGGAGCCGGTTGGGCCGATCAATAAAATGTTACTTTTTGAGATTTCAACTTCGTCTTTTTGACCGCCATTAGCCAAATTATTATGACCTAAGCGTTTGTAGTGGTTGTAAACCGCCACAGCTAAATTCTTTTTAGCGTGGGTTTGGCCAATCACATATTGATCCAATATCTTACAAATCTCTTGTGGCGTAGGCAAGCTGTCTTCAGCTGACTTTAAACCGTCAGTTGTTTGCGCCTCTTCTTTAATGATGTCGTTGCATAAATCAACGCACTCATTGCACACAAATACAGAAGGTCCTGCAATAAGTTTTTTAACTTCGTGTTGGCTTTTGCCACAAAATGAACAATAAAGTAATTTATCGCCGTCGTTTTTAGTCGCCATCGATTACCTCCTATTAAATGCTGTTTGAATGGAAACAGCGCCTAATATAATAGGCGCTGTTAACTAAATATCGACGCTAAAACGCTAACAACTGTACCGCCAGACCATATTAATGGAAGCGATATGGCCAGAAGCTATGCCGCTTCTACTCTGCTTGTAATAACCTTATCGATTAGGCCATACGCTACAGATTGTTCTGCGCTCATGAAGTTATCGCGTTCAGTATCACGATCAATTTCTTCAGAAGTTTTGCCAGTATGGTGAGCCAATATATCGTTTAACTTGGCGCGTAAATACAATATTTCTTTAGCATGAATCTCGATGTCAGATGACTGACCTTGGAAGCCGCCAGATGGCTGATGAATCATGATGCGTGAGTTAGGCAGGCTAAAACGCTTGTTTTTTGCTCCAGCAGCCAGTAAGAATGCGCCCATACTTGCGGCTTGGCCTATGCATAAAGTACTGACGTCTGCTTTAATGAACTGCATCGTGTCATAAATTGACATACCTGCCGTTACAGAGCCACCCGGAGAATTGATATAGAAAGAAATATCTTTATCTGGATTTTCAGCCTCTAAAAACAATAATTGAGCGACCACAAGATTAGCGGAGGCATCATTGACTGGGCCTACTAAGAACACTACACGCTCTCTAAGTAAGCGCGAGTAAATATCAAATGAACGTTCACCACGCCCACTTTGCTCCACAACCATAGGAATGTAGCCCAAACCTTGCGGGTTCCAATCCTGTTGCGCTTGTGATAACTGCATATTGTTCATCTGCAAATTGGCCATCTAGGCATTTCCCATCAAATCATCAAATTTAACTTTTTTGTCAGTCACCTTAGCTTTAGACAAGACCCATGCAACTGCGTTCTCTTCTGTTGCTAACGCTGATGGTTCGTCCAAACGTTTAGGATCAGCAAAGTACCAAGTGACAACGTCTGCTGGACGTTCAAAACTTTGTGAGAACACATCTACCATGGCGCGAATTTGATCTGCGCTGGCGTGCAAAGCATTGGTATTAATTAACTCACCTAAGATTAAACGTAATTTTGTACTACGTTTTGCTTGGTCTTGAAACATTGACGGCTCTAATTTAATGTTATTTAAATCAGCGCCACGTTGCTTAAGATTTTGCTCTGTAGTTTCCATCATGCGGTTAATTTCTGTGCCTAACAATACGCTAGGAATTTCGAAATCTGCGTTATCCACTAAAGCTTGGAACACTTGTTCTTTTAATTTAGCATTAACACGCTTAGCCACTTCTTGCGTCAAGCTTTCAGTGATTTCCGCTTTCATTTTAGTAATATCGCCATCATCAATACCTAGACTCTTAGCAAAGTCTGCGTCAAGTTCAGGATATTTAGGTTGTGATACGCTGATATATTTTACTTCGTAGCTCACTGTTTTGCCTGCAAGCTGCGCTGGCTCATGGTCAGCTGGGTAAGTAATTTCAAACTGTTTTGTGCTACCGGCTTTACCGCCAGTTAATTGTTCGTCAAATGATGCAACACGGCCAGCTTCGCCCAACACTAAATCAATACCAGTATCACCAGTAGATTCAACTTCTTTACCATCAATAGAAGCTTTAAGTGTTACGTTAATACGATCATCTTTTTTTGCAGCACGTTTAACTGGCTCGTAGCTAACACGTTGTTTTACTAGTACATCTAATGTTTTCTTAACGTCAGCATCACCCACTTCAAGTACTGGGCGCTCGATTTTCACTTTTGACAAGTCTCCAATAGTCACTTCTGGAAACACCTCAAAGGTTGCTGTGTATTCCAATACTTCAGAGGCAGCCACAAATGGTTTATGCTCAATATTAGGGTAGCCAGCAACGCGCAATTTTGCTTCATCAACCGCGTCACCAAAGCTTTGTTCAACCGCGCCAGAATAAACTTCATCACGCACTTGGTTACCATATTGCTGATTCACTAGACCCATAGGCGCTTTGCCTGGTCTAAAACCAGCAAATTTCGCAGTGCGTGACATCTGCACTAATCGTTGATGAATTTGCGCTTCTAGTGGTTGAAGCGGAACCGTAACAGTAATACGGCGTTCAAGCTTGCTAATAGTTTCAACATTCAGTGCCATGCGTTTTATTCCTAAGATCTAAATGCAGGTCGTAAACTGCATTTAGATAAACACAGTTGAGACTTGCTTAATAATTAAGTTGGTACGAAGAGAAAGCCTAAAACTCTGTCATTAACGGCTAGTTACGCTGTCATTGACAACAAGTTGCAGGAGACAATGTATCAATCTCATACAACTTTTACGTTTTACCAGAAAAATCTAGTTTTATAGGCCACATGCTCCGCGTAAATCAACGGAAACTATAGCATATTAGGCTTTTGTTCACAAACTTCACTACTATTATTTTCGCTAGGATTTAATAAAAACTTATCATCAAATTCATATAGCATTGGCTTTAGATTGGAAGTTGAAGCTGATATTTGACTGACACTAAGCGCAAGGTTGCGGTAAAGCTAAGTCCAGCAAGTGTGGCAGACAGTTCATTAAACCCAGTATAAAGACAAATTAAAAACACCAAACTACCAAGTGCAGCACAAGTTGCATAAAGCTCATCACGTCGAAAAACATTGGGAATTTCATTGCAAATAATATCGCGCATAATGCCACCAAACACGCCGGTCACTACACCCATCAAAATACAGATATAAAAATCACAGCCGGCCTGTTGAGCCATGCTTGCACCTGCGGTGCTGAATAAGCCTAAGCCTAGCGCATCTAGAACAACGAACACTTTGCTGACTTTTGGATTTTGATAAAATTTGGCTGGAAGCGGAGTCGCCGCAATAGAAAAGCCTAACAACATCAAGGCATAGGCTGAGTGCTGCACCCAATATAGTGGGTAATGTCCTATCATGACATCTCGCAAGGTACCGCCGCCAAATGCGGTAATCATGCTAACAGTGTACACACCAATAATATCCATGCTTTTTTTGCGCGCTTCTATGATGCCGGTAAAAGCAAATGCAAGCACGCCTAACAATTCAATTAAGGCCAGAATATTAGTTTGAGTAAAGATCACATTAAGCTCGCCAGATTTTATGTCAAATCATAACGCAAGTTGATTCTTCAAACTAAATAATTTCAAAAGTATAAGGCCGCTTAGCCTAACAAAAAACTGTCGAATAACGACACTAAGCTTGATGAAGCCGACTAATAAACACAGGCACATCAACTGCTGGCAGCGGTTTAAGGCCGCGTATCAAATCGGATATTTTTTCAGCGATCATAATTGTGGGTGCGTTTAAGTTACCGGTGACTACTTCTGGCATGATAGAAGCATCTATTACGCGTAAACTTTGCAGGCCATGTACACGCCCTTCTGCATCAACTACGGCCATTTCGCCAACGCCCATCGCGCATGAACCGCACGGATGATAGGCTGTTTCAGCATGTTCACGAACAAAAGCATCAATTTCATCATCCGTTTGCACTTCAATACCGGGGGAAATCTCTTTACCTACGTATGGCGCCAAGGCTGGTTGCTGCATAATTTTTCGGGTAATTCGAATACCAGCTCTAAACTCTCGCCAATCTTGCTCTGTAGACATATAGTTAAACAAAATGCTTGGATGTTCAGCGGGATCTTTAGAGCGAATTTTTATGCAGCCACGGCTAGGCGAACGCATAGAGCCCATGTGCGCCTGAAAACTATGCACTTTAATGGGATTACTACCGTTGTAATTAATGGCTACTGGTAAAAAGTGATATTGAATATTTGGCCAAGTGAAACTATCATCACTACGAATAAAGCCGCCCGCTTCAAACTGGTTACTGGCGCCAATGCCAGTGCCAAAAAACAGCCATTCCGCACCGATTAAGGGCTGGTTGTAAAGTTTTAATGCTGGCGCTAAAGATACCGGCTGTTTGCACTCATATTGCTGGTAAATTTCAAGGTGGTCTTGCAGATTAGCGCCTACGCCAGGCAAATCGTGTACTAAAGGAATCTCTAAATCACTTAATAAGGCCGCAGCACCAACACCAGAACGCTGCAATATAGGCGGCGAAGCAATCGCACCAGCACATAACAATACCTCACGTTTGGCGCTAGCTTGTTGTGGCTGGTCGCCCAATAAATACGCCACGCCAACGGCACGTTTATCGGCAAATAAAATACGGTCAGTCAGCGCATGTGTGACTATTGTCAGATTTTTACGCTGACGTGCTTGGTCTAAATAACCACGCGCGGTGCTAGAACGGCGACCTTTAGGCGTTACTGTTCGGTCCATAGGACCAAAACCTTCTTGCTGATAACCATTTAAATCATCTGTGCGCGGATAACCGGCTTGCACGCCAGCATCCACCATAGCTTTAAACAATACACTATGTCCATTTTTAGGTGTAGTCACGCATACTGGACCACTATCACCATGATAATCATTGCCGCCAATATCTCGCGTTTCGGCACGCTTAAAATACGGCAAACAATTTAAGTAAGACCAACTTTGCAAACCATCACGTTTTGCCCAACCATCATAATCCAACGCATTGCCGCGTATGTAGCACATGCCGTTAATCAAGGATGATCCGCCTAAACCTTTGCCTCGGCCACATTCCATCCGGCGATTATTCATATTCGGCTCTGGGTCGGTTTGATACGCCCAATTGTAGCGCTTGCCTTGCAATGGATAAGCCAAAGCCGCTGGCATTTGGGTACGGAAATCCACACGATAATCAGGCCCGCCGGCTTCTAGTAAAAGCACGGTAACATCAGCATCTTCAGTTAGGCGTGTGGCTAGCACGTTGCCTGCCGAGCCTGCGCCTATAATAATGTAATCGTATGCTGGATTATTACTCATGACTTTGATTCCTAAAGGTCTGTGTTGCCTAAATGTCTATATTGACAAATATCTATGCTAATGGCGCAAATGCTAAAACACTGAAGTGTAATTACCCAATTCAACTTGAATGGATTTAACCCGTGTATAGTTTTGCAAAGTCATTAAACCATTCTCACGCCCTACGCCAGATTGCTTATAGCCGCCAACCGGCATTTCCGCTGGCGATTCGCCCCAAGTATTAATCCAGCAAATACCCGCTTGCAATTGGTGAATTACGCGATGCGCACGACTAATATTATCAGTAATCACACCTGCAGCAAGGCCATAAAGGCTGTCATTTGCACGGCGTATCACTTCATCTTCATCATCGTAGACAAGAATACTCATGACTGGCCCAAATATTTCTTCGCGAACGATCGTCATTTCATCGGTGCAATCACTAAACACCGTCGCTTGCACATATGCACCGTTTGCATAATCACCGCTTAGCTCACGTTGACCACCAATTAATAAGCGCGCGCCTTGCGAAACACCAGAAGCAATATAACGTAACACGTTATTCATATGCGCTAGGCTGACCAAAGGGCCAAAGTTGGTATTTTCATCTTGCGGATCGCCAAGACGAATACGTTGCACACGCTCAATAATTTTCTGTTCAAATTCTTTAATGTTAGATCTATGCACAAAAACCCGCGTGCCGTTGGTGCAGACTTGGCCAGAGCTGTAAAAGTTTGCCATCATCGCCACGTCAGCGGCTTTATCGATATTTGCGTCAGAAAAAATAATCAATGGCGATTTACCACCAAGCTCCATCGTGACGTCTTTTAAGGTTGAGCTGGACGCACTCGCCATGACTTTTTTACCCGTCACAGTACCGCCAGTAAAGGATATTTTTTCAATACCGGCATGCTCTGTGAGCAAAGCGCCCACTTCGCTACCTGTGCCTGTCAATACGTTGAATACGCCATTTGGCAGGCCAGCTTCGGTATAAATCTCCGCTAGTTTTAATGCGCTTAATGGCGTCACTTCACTTGGTTTAAAAATCATGGCATTGCCCGCCGCTAAGGCTGGGGCAGATTTCCACAAGGCGATTTGTATCGGGTAATTCCATGCGCCTATGCCAGCAACTACGCCTAATGGTTCGCGTCTTGTGTAAACAAATGCTGTTTCGCGCAAGGGTATTTGTTGGCCTTCGAGTGCTGGTACCAAACCCGCATAATATTCCAGCACATCTGCACCTGTCACAATATCAACATAACGCGTTTCAGAAAGTGGCTTGCCGGTATCCAAAGTTTCTAATTCGGCTAACTCATCGTTGCGCTCACGCAAAATCTCCACGGCACGGCGTAAAATTCTAGAACGCTGCATGGCTGTCATAGCCGCCCAAACTAACTGGCCTTGTTTGGCGCTCGCTACAGCAGAATCAACATCAGTTGCAGACGCGACTTGCACCTCGGCCAATACTTCGCCATTGGCAGGATTAATGGTTTGGAAAGTTTTGCCACTGGTGGCATCTACACGACAGCCGCCTATGTAAAGTTGTTGTAGGTTAAATCGTGGCAATTGCTTTCTCCAAACTTTAGGTTATTAACTATGGCATAGTGTAAAAGCCTGACCATATCACTACAACTGAATTACGACTTAAAATTAGTTAAAACCGACCATAGGCATTAAAAAAGTAGCGATGGTTATTCTGTATCAAAAAGTCAGCATTATTAAAGCTGATTGAAACGAAAAAAAGGGCGCCTAAGCGCCCTTTTCTTTAAAATAACGAGTTAAATATTAAGTGATTATTTAGAATTAACTACCAGCTACGTTTAACAAAAAACATCAAGTTTTTGCCGTTAAATGCCGTACCGTTTAAATTATAGTAATTTTGATTTTTTACGTTAAAAGTATCTGAGTAAATCGCTCCGGCGTTAAAGCCTTCAATCGGTTTACCAGCACTAGGCAACGAAAAGTTTCTGTTTAAACCAATCGCGAAGTCACTTTGGTCGCCTTGTAGATTAGTTGTAGTTTGACGACCTACTTTTGCCATAAAATTTAAATCAGCGATAGGTAAAGTGTAATTAACTTTCAACTCATGATAGTCAGAATTTTTAGTGTCACGATTGCCAATCACAGCCAAATTGGCGTCAGTTTTATTCAAACCGTACCAATCAGTAAATACATTAAAATAAGTGTAAGTCAACCATTTATACGACAGTGCGATTGAGCCTTCAAAAGAATCAGCTTTATGCGCGCCATAACCAGGTTCGGTATACTGCTTCCTACCCTCAAGATAAGCGTAGTAATTACCTAGAACATTTACGCCGAAACCATTTTCAAAGGTATGCGCGTAACCAGCATAAAAATCAGTTTCTACGTGATCGCCTTTTTGCGTTGTGGTTTGTCCATAGAGATCAGGATCTAAATTAGAAAACCATGTACCTAAGTAAAAACCACTGCTATGCGCCCAATCGATACCACCTTGCAAAGCTGGACCTGACGAATAGTTAATACCACGGAATATATAGTTACTATACATACCAAGGTTATACGTTAACGTATAAGCCGGTGCTGGTGCAGCTGCGGCAGCTACTGCATCTTCTGCAGAAGCAAATGCACTGCTGAATAAAAGTGGCGCGGCACATAGTGCGCTAAGCACTTGGCGGTGTGTAATCCAGTTTAAAGCTTTCATTGGGTATCCTTAATTATTAAAAAGTAATGCTTAGTTATTGGTAATTCTTGTTTTAAAACGAGTAATTTACTAAAACAGCTATTCACTAAAACCATTTATTACTAACACTCAAAAGCTATATTGCCCTTAAAACACGGTTAAAACTTTAGTTAAACTTAAACTATAGCCATCATCTAGTTACGTAGTCACATTATCAAAGTCAGCCAATTTATTTAAAGTTGCAATTGCGACAATAAACATAACAAAAACGCCTAGCGCGTATATTAATTGCACTTTTAACCATACAATTGTTCATCAACGTTTTATTCATAATGAATTAATTATTAATGGCGTGCAACAAATTATTGACGAAAATGCAACATTTCAACATAAATACAACAAAAAGCACCGCCTAAAAATAGTGCTCAACACTTAAATTGGCACTAAATTTGTGCGCTACAGCACTATTTAAGGTTTGCCTGATGATGTATTGCGGCTTGAAGCAGGCAGGCATTTATTTAAATTTAGTTCGCTAGATTTTGCATGGCAAGTTTGAATATAAAGCGTATTTTTGATGGTGCTTAGCAAGGCTGCTAGCCGTTGAATATTTGTGGCGCGAAAATTGCTAGACTTGAAACAAGTAACACATTTTAGTTAAAATTGTTTTAACATAGATCAATTGTTAATTAATGTTTGCGAAAAATATTAATTACTTTCCTTCAATTTCAAAGGCCATTATGTCTCGTAAAGAAATGTCACAGGTTAAGCACGTTGGCTTTTTAACCTTAAATAATTTCTCCATGATTGCATTTTCAAATGCCATTGAAATTTTACGTATGGCCAATTACCTAATGGGTGAAGAGGTTTATCAGTGGTCTGTCATTACGGTAGATGGCGAACCTGCAACTGCCAGTAATGGCCTGACCTTTGCAAAATCAAGCATGCTCGATTTTGCAAACATGCCAGACATGCTGCTAGTGTGTGGTGGCGTAGATGTACAAGACGTAGTGAGCCCAGCGGTAATGAAACTAATTACGCAAGCCAGCAAACATAATATTTGGCTAGGCAGTCTTTGTACGGGCAGCTTTGCTTTGGCAAAAGCCGGCGTGCTAGATGGCTACAAATGCACGATTCATTGGGAAAACATGGCCAGCCTGCGTGAAAAATTTCCCTACATTATTTTTATGGAAGAGCTTTTTGTGATTGATCGCGACCGCTGCACTTGTGCAGGTGGTACTGCGCCGATCGACTTGATGTTAGCGTTTGTGCATGCCAGATTCGGCAAAAATTTAGTGGCCGAGATTTCCGACCAGTTTATGGTGGTGCGCGCTAGAGATAGCAAAGACCAGCAACATATTCCAGTGGCGGCCCGCGTTGGTTACAGCCACAAAGCATTAGTAGAAGTTTCCGCCTTAATGGAAGCTAACATTGAAGAGCCTTTACCGCTCGACGAATTAGCTCGATTAGCTGGATTATCGCAACGGCATTTGCAACGCATGTTTAGTCATACTTTAAGCATGAGCCCGATGCATTATTATCTAAATTTAAGATTACGCCGCGCACGTGCTTTATTGTTACAAACTGAAATGTCGATTATGACTATTACGGTTGCTTGCGGATTTCAGTCTTCATGCCATTTTAGTAAATCTTATCGTACACTTTTCGGTTATTCGCCTAGCAATGAAAGACGCCAGCATCAGCATACGCCTGCTATACACTCGCTGGCGAGCACTGCCAATATGATGACAGCCAGTTTAGATGCATAGATTTAGATGCATGATCCAGCCAAGACGCTAGGTTAAATATTAGCATTTAGGTTCAAGTACATTTAGTTTCAGGCACATTTTACAAGGCAATTCCGCCGCTAATTCATCCCCCTGCCCCGCATTTTTCTAACAAATTCCAGCATGTCGTGATTAAACAAGATTGTGTCGGAATATTCACTTTGCTTAAACACCCTGCACGATATGTTATCACTTGTAATATTGATGTAATAAATTAGTGAGGCTACTTGCTTTAGCGGTTGGCCATGCGGTAACGGTATGAGCTTTCTCATACTGCCTTCTTTAAGTAATACATATTTTGCAGGAGTTAAAATGAAAACGATTTCCAAATGTATTCTAGCCTCTCTCACCATGATCACGCTTCAAGCGCAAGCGGCGGAACAAGCTAGTTGCAGTACAGTTAGTTTTGCTGATATTGGCTGGACAGACATCACCGCAACCACCGCACTCACCTCTACCGTTCTACAAGGCCTAGGCTACAAGCCAAAAGTCACCATTGCTACCGTGCCAATTGCCTTTGCTGGTGTTAAAAAACATCAAATTGATGCATTTTTAGGCTACTGGTCGCCTTCAATGACACCAATTGTTGAACCGTTCCTTAAAGATAACGGCATTAAAGTGTTAGAAAAACCTAATTTAGTTGGTGCTAAATATACCTTGGCGGTACCAACTTATGCGTATGAAGCTGGCCTAAAAAGCTTTGCCGACATTGCTAAATTTAAAGATAAGTTAGATGGCAAACTTTATGGTATTGAGCCAGGTAACGATGGCAACTTATTAATTAAAGGCATGATTGATAAAGACCAATTTGGTCTTAAAAGCTTCAAAATGGTTGAATCTAGCGAAGCTGGCATGCTGACAGAATTAAGCCGCGCAGTTAAACAAAAAAAATGGGTAGTGTTTTTAGGCTGGGCGCCACACCCAATGAATGTGCAACAAAACATTACTTATCTTAGTGGTGGCGATGACGTATTTGGCGCGAACTATGGCGAAGCTAAAGTTTACACCGTCACCTCAACCGACTTAGCGACACGCTGCCCTAACGTTAATAAACTGGTGAGTAACTTAGAGTTTTCATTAGATATGGAAAACCAAGTGATGTTGCCGATTATGAATAAGATCAACCCAAATGTTGCGGCTAAAGCTTGGTTAAAAAAGAACCCAGCAGCACTTGATAAATGGTTAGAAGGTGTTCAAACCAAAGATGGCAAACCTGGTTTAGCCGCAGTTAAAAAATATCTAGGCGCTTAATACTTGGTGCTTAATTTAAGTATTTAAAAAATATCTAAATTAAATCTTTTTAAGCCATAACAGTCATACAACTGTTGTGGCTTTTTTGTTGCAGTAAGCCGCAAAATTCAATGGGTAATCAGTCCAATTTAGAATTTTTAAACAAAATAAGATTGTCCTTATGTTTTAGCTGAAAACGACACATGTCGTATTCAGTAAAGATGTTGTCTCATGTGGCACATTAGCAATGTGTTGAAACGTGAAAATATCATTTCAGATCAGTGCTTGAAACAATTACCGGAGGCCGCTTGAAAAAAGATTATTCCATTTGGAAACTACTGTCCCAAGGGTTAAAGAATCATGAAGGATGGACGCCAACCTGGCGCAATCCTGAACTTAAACCTTCGTATGACGTAGTCATTATTGGCGCAGGTGGCCATGGCTTAGCTACGGCTTACTACTTAGCTAAAGAACATGGCATTAAGAATATTGCTGTGTTAGAAAAAGGTTATTTGGGCGGTGGCAATACTGCGCGTAACACTACTATTGTGCGCTCTAATTACCTGTGGGATGAAGCAGCGATGCTTTATGAACACTCGTTAAAATTATGGGAAGGCCTCACTGAAGACCTTAATTTCAACGTGATGTTCAGCCAGCGCGGCGTATTTAATTTAGGCCATACTTTACAAGATATGCGTGACATTGAACGCCGAGTAAATGCCAATAACTTAAACGGAATTGATGCTTTAACATTAAATGCCCAAGAAGTTAAAGACCGCATTCCAATGATTAATATTTCTAAAAATACGCGCTTTCCAATATTGGGTGCTAGTTTCCAGCCACGTGGCGGCGTTGCACGTCACGATGCTGTGGCATGGGGCTTTGCCCGTGCCGCCAGCAACTATGGTGTTGATATCATTGAAAACTGCGAAGTGTTAGGCATGGACATTGTCAACGGCAACATGAAAGGCTTACAAACGACTAAAGGCTATATCGCCACTTCAAAAGTTGGCTGCGTTACCGCTGGGCATTCATCAGTAATGGCCAAAGCCGCGGGTATTCGTATGCCGCTAGAAAGCCATCCACTACAAGCCTTTGTTTCTGAATCACTCAAACCAATATTAGATACCGTAGTGATGTCTAACGCTGTTCATGGCTATGTGAGCCAGTCAGATAAAGGTGAGTTAGTCATAGGTGCTGGTATTGACCATTATTTAAGCTACGCTCAGCGCGGCAGCCCACACATTATTGAACATACGGCAGCAGCGATTATTGAGCTATTTCCAATGTTTTCACGCGTGCGTATGAACCGCCAATGGGGCGGCATTGTAGATACCACGCCAGATGCTTGCCCTATTATCAGCAAGACCAAAGTCAAAGGCTTGTACTTTAATTGCGGCTGGGGAACCGGCGGCTTTAAAGCAACACCGGGTTCTGGCAATGTCTTTGCACACACCATTGCCAATGATGAAGCGCATCCATTGAATGCAGCATTCTCACTTGACCGTTTCCATAGCGGCCATTTGATAGACGAACACGGTGCTGCTGGTGTTGCACACTAGTCTTTTTGCTAAAAAAGTTAAATACATAAATAGCTATTTTTTAGAAATTATATGTAAGGAAAAATTATGTTTGTGATTCGATGCCCGCATTGTTGCGAAGTACGAGAAGAAGAAGAGTTTAGCTACAGTGGCGAAGCCTTTGTAGCACGTCCATCAGCGCCTGAAATAGAAAGCGATGAAAATTGGGGCGACTACTTGTTTATGAAAAGAAATGTAAAAGGTTGGCACTGGGAAATGTGGGGCCATAGTAGCGGCTGCCGTAAGTTTTTTGTAGTCAAACGCAACACGGCTAACCACAGTATTGGCGGCGCATGGTCGCTGACTGAAGCGCGTAAAGAATATGACGCAGAAGAGGCGAATGCATAATGAGCGACAATAGAATGAATAATAGAATTAAGCATCCGCATAGCAAAGTCAATTTAAACAAACCCTTGTCATTTACCTTTGACGGTAAAAGTTACCAAGGTTTTGCTGGCGATACACTCGCCTCAGCATTGCTAGCCAACGGTGTAAAAGTAGTTGCACGTAGCTTTAAATACGGTCGTCCACGTGGCATTATTGGTGCCGGCGCTGAAGAACCTAATGCATTGGTCCAAATTGATACTGGAGCCCGCACCACACCAGATTTAAAAGCTACGCAAGTTGAGTTATACGAGGGCTTAGTGGCTGGCCGCACAAGTGGTTGGCCATCATTGGCATTTGATCTTAAAAGTGTAGGCGGAAAGTTTTCACGTTTTATGCCTGCCGGTTTTTATTACAAAACCTTTAAAGCGCCAGTCAAAATGTGGCCAATTTATGAAAATATTATTCGCCGCGCAGCAGGTTATGGTAAATCTCCCATTGAGGCGGATACTGAAACCTACGACCATCAACATCACCACGTAGATTTACTAGTAGTTGGTGGTGGTGCGACCGGTTTACTGGCTGCACTATTGGCTGGTCGTAGCGGCGTAAAAGTGTTATTGGTTGATGACCAATCTGAACTTGGTGGCTATTTACTGTCCATGCCGAATGTGAAAATTGGTGGTTTAACTGCGCAAAATTGGTCAGCTAATATCATTGCTGAGCTAGCAAGTTTGCCTAACGTCACTATCCTTACCCGCACTACGGCGTTCGCCTTGCACGACATGAACATGATTCAAGCAGTTGAATTACTGCAAGATCATTTGCCGCATTCAGCTAGAAATGCCACACAACGTCGTGAGCGCATGCACAGAATTCGCGCGACTAAAGTAGTGTTGGCAGCAGGTGCTTTTGAGCGTCCATTAGTGTTTGGTAATAATGACTTACCAGGCATTATGACGGCTTCCGCGCTGACCACTTATATCAATAGATACGGTGTGGCTTGCGGAAAAAATGCTGTGATTATGACCAGCAATGACTTAGCTTATCAAGGTGCAGTTGACTTGGCGGCTGCGGGTGTCAAGGTGACGATAGTCGATACCAGAGAGCATATCAACCCAGAATGGGCGAATAGAACAAATAAGTTAGGCATTAAAGTGTACAGCGGTTATGGCGTTAGTGAGGCAATTGGTACTAGCGCTGTGCAAGGTGTAAAGCTGGTTAAGTTAGGCGCATTAAAAAATATCGTTACTGGCAGCGGCCCAGATATTAGCTGTGACGTGTTAGCCAGCTCTGGTGGTTTATCGCCTACCGTGCATTTATTCTGCCACGATGGTGGCCGCCCAAAATGGGATGAAGCACGTTTGGCCTTTGTAGTTTCTGCGAATGGTCGCGCAAAAGACGGTATTTTTTGCGTAGGTGCAATTACCGGTGTGTTTGCCCTGCAAGAAGGTTTGGCTAAAACACGTATCACTTTAGCTGAAGTTTTAACTGATTTAGATAAAACCATCGATGATTCTGGCTTAGCCTTGGAGACCGATGAAATTGCTGTCACACCAGCGCGACATATCTTTCATGTACCTGACGGTAAAGATGTTCATGGCACTATATTTACTCGCCCCAAAGCCTTTGTTGACTTTCAGAACGATGTTGCCGTGAGCGATATTCAACTTGCTGTACGCGAAAACTATCGCTCCATTGAGCATATCAAGCGCTATACCGCACTTGGTTTTGGTACCGATCAAGGTAAGTTATCTAATGTGAATGGTTTTGCAATTGCCGCTGAAGCTTTAGGTAAAACCATACCAGAAGTTGGCACAACCACTTACCGCCCTGCTTACACACCGGTTTCTTTTGGCGCTTTAGCGGGTGCGCATGTTGGCATTACCTTTGAGCCACGCCGTTATACTGCAATGCAAGCAACACACGAAGCTTATGGCGCCGAGTTTGAGGACGTTGGTCAATGGATACGCCCTTGGTATTTTGCTAAACCGGGTGAAGACATTCACGCTGCGGTTAATCGTGAATGTTTGGCCACGCGCAATAGCGTTGGTATGTTAGATGCTTCAACATTAGGCAAAATAGATATTCGCGGTAAAGATGTACGTGAGTTTTTAAATCGTATTTATGCCAATGCTTGGACGCAACTTGCAGTAGGTAAATGCCGTTACGGATTGATGTTGGATGAAGCTGGCATGGTGATGGATGACGGCGTAACCGCATGCATCACAGACACGCACTTTTTAATGACCACGACATCTGGCGGCGCTGCTCGTGTGATGACTTGGCTAGAAAAATGGCATCAAACTGAATGGCCAGAACTAGAAGTGTATATGACTTCAGTCACAGATCATTGGACGACAGCAGCTTTAGTGGGGCCAAAAAGTCGTGATGTATTAGCCAAACTTTGTACTGATATTGATTTATCCAAAGACGCATTTAAATTTATGGATTGGCGCGATGGCACCGTGGCTGGTGTTCCTGCCCGAGTGTTCCGCATTAGTTTTTCTGGCGAACTGGCTTATGAAGTTAACGTGGATGCCAGTTACGGCAATTACGTTTGGAATGAGCTAATGAAAGCTGGTAAAGAATTTGATATTACGCCTTATGGTACGGAAACCATGCACGTATTACGCGCAGAAAAAGGCTTCATTATTGTTGGCCAAGATACCGATGGTTCAGTGACGCCGTTCGACTTAGATATGGCTTGGGCGGTGGGTATGAAAAAACCTTACAGCTTCTTAGGTAAACGCTCATTAGCGCGTAGCGATACCAGTCGCACAGATCGCAAACAATTAGTCGGCTTACTGCCAGAAGATCCAAATGTAGTACTTAAAGAAGGCGCGCAACTGATTAATTCGTCGGATATTACGCCACCAGTGCCGATGCTAGGTCATGTCACTTCTAGTTATTACAGCGCATTTTTGGGTCGTTCTATTGCTATGGGCTTTGTTATTGATGGCATTAAACGTCGCGATGAGGAAGGCCGTAATATCGTTTACGCTTGGGCTGAAGGTAAAGCCGTTAAAGTAAAAATAGTTTCAAGCGTTTTTGTAGACGCAGAAGGAGCTCGACATAATGTTTAATTCAAGTCAATCTAACCAGACCAGTCAATTTAAACCCGTGATGCAATCGCCATTGCATCCGTTTGGTTTGGCTGCCAAGCAAGAAAAGGTAAACGGCACTAAAGGTGTTTGGGCTAATGAAGTGCCGTTACTGGGCTACATTAGCTTGCGTGGTAATGTGCAAAACGCAGCATTTATTAATGCGGTAAATTCTGCATTAGGTATTAGCCTGCCAACGCAGCCTTGCAGCATGCTTGACAGTAGTTTCGGTTCTATTTTATGGCTATCGACTGACGAATGGCTTTTAATTTGCCCACGTGAGCAACGTGCGACTCTACAAAAATTACTAGAAACTGCACTGCAGGGTATTCACAGCCAAGTATTTGATAACTCAGGCGGTTTTACCTCAGTAATACTACAAGGTAAAAATGCCAGCGACGTTTTGCATCACTGCACGGTGTACGATTTAAGCGCCTTACAAGCGGGCAAAGTAGTAGGTACTACTTTTGGCAAGGTAAGCTTGTTTTTACAGCAAGATAAAAATGGCTATCGATTAGTCTTCCGCCGCAGTTTTGCTGATTATATTTGGCGTTATCTTGAACGGAGCGCCCTGCCTTATGGTTTTGGTATTGCTCAATTAAATGACGAGCGCTAGATAATGAACTACAGCGTATTCGAAGTTTTCCGAATTGGAATTGGCCCATCTAGCTCCCATACGGTTGGGCCAATGATTGCGGTAAACCGTTTTTTGCTGGAAATTGAAAAACGCGATTTGCTTCCACAAGTCGCGCAAGTACAAGTGCATCTTTATGGCTCATTGGCATTAACTGGCATAGGCCACGGCACCGATCACGCCGTGCTAGCAGGTTTAGTTGGTTCACTGCCAGATAGCATTGATCCACAGAATATTGCGCCCTTGGTTGCAAGTATTAAAGAAACTAGCCAATTAATGTTAATGGATAAACAAGCTATTAAGTTTGATTACAACGAACATTTAGTTTTTCATCGCGATGAAACGCTACCACAGCACCCTAATGGCATGGTGTTACAGGCTTTTTTTGAAGACGGTGATTCAATTTATCGTAATGCCTACTTTTCAATCGGCGGCGGCGCAGTGCTGGATCAACAAGAAATTAGCGCTAGTCTAAAAAATAAACTTGAAACAAAAGTCGACTTAGTCATAAAAGATTTGCGTTCAGCACCCTATTGGTTTGGTAGCGCTGCTGACTTATTACGAATGGGTAACGAAAAAGCCATTTCAATTGCGGACATGGTCTGGCAAAACGAATTGAAATATCAAGATGCCGACGCGACGCGCGCTAAGTTGCTACGCGTTTGGCAAGTCATGAATGAAAGTATAGAGCGCGGACTTGTCACAGAAGGCACATTGCCGGGTGGACTGAAAGTAAAACGCCGCGCGCATTTACTCTACAAACAAGCCAGTACAGTAGGTGGCAAACTTTCATCCGACTTTCAGGCAATGGATATGGTCAGTGCTTTCGCCATCGCCGTGAATGAAGAAAATGCCTGTGGCGGACGTGTTGTTACTGCGCCAACCAATGGCTCGGCTGGTGTTATTCCAGCAGTTTTAAGTTACTTTACACGTTTTTGCCAGCAACAAAGAACACAAAAAGAAATTGAAGATAACATCATTAAATTCTTACTTACTGCTGCCGGCATAGGCATGCTTTATAAGAAAAACGCTTCAATCTCAGCCGCAGAAATGGGTTGTCAGGGTGAAATCGGTGTTTCATGCTCAATGGCAGCCGCTGGTTTAGCAGCAGTACTAGGTGCCAATAACGAACAAATTGAAAATGCTGCCGAAATCGCTATGGAGCATAACTTAGGCATGAGCTGCGATCCGATTGGCGGACTGGTGCAAATTCCATGCATAGAACGCAACAGCATGGGCGCTGTGAAAGCAATTAATGCCGCTAGACTTGCCATGATGCACGAAGGCGGCCATATCGTTTCACTAGATGCGGTCATTGAAACCATGCGCCAAACTGGCGTGGATATGCAATCTAAATATAAAGAAACTGCACTTGGCGGATTAGCGATAAATGTTGTCGCATGCTAGTCGTTTTTTAGCTTCAGCTACTGCCAAAATTGAATCTTAATTTAATCCTAATTTAAGCAAAGATCACCACAAATGAATCATGCCAGCTCCTCATTTTTCTCTGCATCATTGGCTGATGCAGACGCCGCGATTAAATCCGCAGTTAACGAAGAACTTTATCGTCAGCAATCACAAATCGAGTTGATTGCCTCTGAAAATATCGTTTCACGTGCGGTACTTGAAGCGCAAGGCACGGTATTAACCAACAAATATGCCGAAGGCTATCCAGGGAAACGTTATTACGGTGGCTGTGAATTTGTAGACAAAGTTGAGACCTTGGCAATAGAACGACTTAAACAAATTTTCGGCGCAAAATTTGCCAACGTGCAGCCACATTCTGGCGCACAAGCTAACGGTGCAGTAATGCTAGCCATTGCCAAACCTGGTGATACTATTTTAGGAATGTCACTTGATGCTGGCGGCCATTTAACCCATGGTGCTAGGCCTGCACTTTCAGGAAAATGGTTTAACGCTGTGCAATATGGCGTTAGACGTGAAGATTACCGCCTAGATTACGACCAAGTAGAAGCCTTAGCCCACGAACATAAACCAAAAGTAATTATTGCCGGCTATTCAGCTTATCCACGTGCAATTGATTTTGCAAGATTCCGCGCCATTGCCGATAGCGTAGGTGCAACTTTACTGGTGGACATGGCACACTTTGCCGGCATAGTCGCGGCTGGTCGCCACCAAAACCCAGTTGATCATGCACATATTGTCACCTCGACGACACATAAAACATTGCGTGGCCCTAGAGGCGGAGTCATTTTAACGAATGATGAAGATATGATTAAAAAAATCAACTCAGCGGTATTCCCCGGCCTACAGGGCGGACCGCTGATGCATGTTATTGCAGCGAAAGCCGTTGCATTTGGCGAGGCTCTACAACCCGAATTCAAACAATATATCGACCGAGTGTTAGCCAACGCAAAAGCACTCGGTGAAGTGTTGGTTGCTGGCGGTGTAGATTTAGTGACTGGCGGTACAGACAATCACTTAGTGCTAGTGGATTTGCGCCCTAAAGGTTTAAAAGGCAATCAAGTAGAACACGCGCTTGAGCGGGCAGGTATTACTTGCAACAAAAATGGCATTCCGTTTGACGATGAAAAACCAACCGTAACTTCAGGAGTGCGTTTAGGCACCCCAGCCGGCACTACGCGCGGCTTTGGCGAAGAAGAGTTCAGACAAGTCGGCAGATTGATATTGCAAGTGTTTGAAGGTTTGAAAAACAATCCGGACGGTGATGAGCTTGTTGAAAAACGTGTGCGTGCCGAGATTTTCGCCTTATGCCAACGTTTTCCGATTTACTAGTTTCAATCAAAAATAAACTAAAGTAAGTTATTAAAAAACTATTTTAATACATTGTTTTTAAATAATTATTAATTTTACTTAGGGAACATAATGTCTAGATTATCAAACTCAAACTTACACCAAGATAGTATCGTTATTGATGGCCTTAACATCTCAAAATGGGATCGTCCGGTTTTTGAGGACATGAAAAAAGGCGGCCTTACTGCGGTTAATTGCACCATTTCAGTATGGGAAGGCTTTCAGGGCACGGTCGGTAATGTGATCGATATGAAAAACCTAATTCGTGAAAGTAGCGATTTATTAACTTTAGTTAGTGGCGTGGATGATATTCGTCGCGCGAAAGAAGAAGGTAAAACCGGTATCATTTTAGGCTTTCAAAACGCCCATGCATTTGAAGATAACCTAGGTTATATCGAGATATTTGCGGACTTAGGTGTGCGCGTAGTGCAACTCTGCTACAACACGCAAAACTTGATAGGCACAGGTTGCTATGAGCGAGATGGCGGTTTATCTGGCTTTGGCCACGAAGTCATTGCCGAGATGAACCGTGTCGGCATCATGGTGGACTTATCCCACGTAGGCGGTAACACTTCGACTGAAGCTATTTTAGCTTCTAAAAAACCAGTCTGTTATTCACATTGCTTGCCGACAGGCTTAAAGCAACATCCACGTAATAAAGATGACGAGCAACTTAAATTTATCGCTGATCATGGCGGTTTTATTGGCGTCACCATGTTTCCGCCGTTTCTTAAGCGCGGTAGTAATGCCACAGTAGATGATTATGTTGAGGCGTTTGATTACATCATTAACCTTGTAGGCGATGATTGCGTGGGCATTGGTACAGACTTTACCCAAGGTTACGGCAAGCCATTTTTCGAGTGGCTCACACATGACAAAGGCCGCCACCGCCGTTTAACCGATTTTGGTACGGTGGTGAATCCAGAAGGCTTCCGCACCATAGGTGACTTTCCTAATTTAACGACCGCAATGGAGCGCGCTGGTTGGAGCGAAAGTCGTATTCGTAAAGTATTAGGCGAAAATTGGCTACGTGTGTTTGGCGAAGTTTGGACTAAGTAAAATCTACACTAACGATATTTATAAGTAACGTCCATTAAGTATTAGCGATTACTTAAAGACTTTATTTAAGAAATTGTGTTTAAAGAATCAAGGAGAATCAAATGCAACCACTAGTACCGATTGAAGTTGACGAAGAAACCGGCGTTTGGACGACCGATGGCTTACCAATGCTGTACGTGCCCCGTCATTTTTTCACTAATAATCACTTAGCCGTTGAAGATGCACTTGGTCAGCAGAAATATGCCGAGATTCTTTACGATGCAGGCTATAAATCAGCCTATTTTTGGTGTGAAAAAGAAGCAGAAAAACACCAACTTACCGGCATGGCGGTATTTGATCATTATTTAAAACGTCTATCTCAGCGCGGTTGGGGTCTGTTTAGTTTTGAATCTGTAGATCCTGTCACAGGCAGCGCAGAAATTAAGTTGGAATATTCATCATTTGTACTGGCTCAACCCGATAAACCAGGAAAACTTTGTTATATGTTCGCCGGCTGGTTTGCCGGTGCAATGGATTGGGTCACACAAGAAAAAGGCCATTCAGCCCATACTAATTGCGGTGAAGTGAGTTGCGCCGAGACCTATTGCACGGAGTCTCAGTGCGGCGCCAGTGGCAATAGTCATTGCATATTCTCAGTGACTCCGCTCGCTAAAAAAGCCTAATCTGCACAATTGGAAAAACCATGCGCTACCCTCACCTTTTTTCACCTTTAACACTCAATAAGCTAACTTTAAGGAACCGTATTGTTAGCACTGCGCACGCTGAAGTCTATGCCGAGCCAGGTGGCTTGCCGGGTGAACGTTATATTCGTTACTATGAAGAAAAAGCTAAGGGTGGCTTGGGTTTAGCAATTTGCGGTGGCTCTAGCCCAGTGTCTATTAACAGCCCACAAAGTTGGTGGAAATCAGTCAATTTATCGACGGATAAGATTATTGAACCGCTGTCTAATTTAGCTGAAGCCATGCATAAGCACGGCGCAAAAATCATGATACAAGCGACCCATATGGGAAGGCGCTCAGCCTATTATGGTGAACATTGGCCGCATTTAGTCACACCAAGCGGTGTACGCGAACCTGTGCATCGCGGTAACGCAAAAACTATCGAGTATGAAGAAATTCGTCGCATTATCAAAGACTTTGCCTTAGCTGCTAAACGCGTTCAAGACGCGGGTATGGATGGCATTGAAATTTCTGCCGCGCATCAGCATTTAATCGACCAATTCTGGAGTCCGCGTAGTAACTTCAGGACGGATGATTTTGGTGGTAGTTTAATTAACCGCATGCGCTTTGGTGTAGAAGTGCTAAGTGCGGTGCGTGAAGCGGTAGGCGCAGATTTTTGCGTAGGCATGCGTATGTGCGGTGATGAGTTTCACGAAGATGGTCTAGATCATGAAACGTTGAAGGAAATCGCGCAATATATGTCTGAAACAGGCTTGATAGATTTCATTAGCGTGGTTGGTTCTGGGGCAGATACACATAATACTATTGCTAACTGCATGCCACCTATGGCATTGCCGCCAGAGCCATTTGTACATTTGGCCGCCGGCATTAAATCGGTGATAAAAATCCCGCTGATGCATGCACAAAGCATACGTGACGCGACACAGGCTGAGCGTATTTTAGAAAATGGCTGGGTCGACTTAGTGGGTATGACGCGTTCACATTTGGCTGATCCGCACATTGTCACAAAAATCCGCGATGGTCGCGAAGATGAAATCAAACAGTGTGTAGGTGCGAATTACTGTATAGACCGCCAATATCTTGGACAAGATGTATTGTGTATACAAAATGCGGCGACTTCGCGTGAAGCGACCATGCCACATATTATTGCCAAAAGTAGCGGCCCCAAACGCAAAGTCGTGGTCATAGGCGCAGGTCCAGCAGGCTTGGAAGCGGCTCGTGTAGCCGCTGAGCGGGGACATGATGTAGTACTATTTGAGCGCAATAGCAGTGTTGGTGGCCAAGTTAACTTGGCTTCTAAAGTACCGCAACGGGAACAAATGGCCGGTATTATTCGCTGGTTCGACATGGAAACTAAACGTTTAGGTATAGACCGTAGATTTGGTGTAGATGCAGATGTCGCAATGATTCTTGCTGAGAAACCGGATATTGTGGTGTTAGCCACAGGCGGCAGTAGCCATATACATCAAGTGCCGGCTTGGGGAGTGGCTGAAGGTTTAGCCGTTAGTTCATGGGACATTTTGTCCGAGAAGGTCGCACCTGGCAAAAATGTATTAATCTATGACTCAATGAGCACACACGCAGGCTTTGGCACGGCGGACTTTATCGCTAGCCGTGGCAATAATGTAGAGTTAGTGACGCCGGATGTGAAAGTGGCAGATGATGTTGGCGGCACTACTTTCCCGATTTTTTATCGTCGCTTATATTCGCTAGGCATTATCCCAACGCCAAATTACTGGCTGGATCGTGTGTATGCGGAAGGCGATAAAAAAATTGCCGTTATTCGTAATGAATATACCGATGAGATTGAAGAGCGTGCAGTTGATCAAGTGGTCATTGAAAATGGCACTACACCTAACGATACGCTGTACTGGGCGCTAAAAGAGCAATCAGTTAATCATGGCCAAACTGACATCGATACATTGTTCGCGTCGCAGCCACAACCCGCTCTATCTATGCCATTAAAAGCAGATGAATTTTTGTTATACCGCGTCGGTGATTGCATTTCCATGCACAATATTCACGGTGCAATTTACGATGCGCTGCGTTTGTGTAAAGATTTTTAATCATGCAAATGTTGAATTACACTGGCTTTAATTACAGCGTCACGGCCTTGTTCTGGCTAGCAAGCGCTGCGCTTACAATTGGCCTATGGCGACGCACACAATTGTGGCGTGCCGGCCAGCCTGCGGCATTTTTATGGCTTAATCTACTAGCCATTCCTAAGCGCTACTTTGTGGATTTACATCATGTAGTGTCACGCGAGCCATATATTGCCCGCACTCACGTAGCTACGGCGGGTGGTGCGGTGGCTACTTTGGCCTTAGTTGCAGTCAATTACGGCTTGATGATGTATTCAGCGGCACTTAACTGGGCGATATTAAGTGCTACAACCATCATGCTAGGCGGTGTTTTTTTTATATGGTTACGTAGACGAAATGCACCTGCACGATTATCCCGTGGCGCATGGAGTCGTCTACCCTACACACTGGCAGCTTTTGCAATTGGACTCCTTATCATTAGTTTGCCTGTACCTATAATTTCGGGCAGCGTTGCACTATTGGCTTTATTACTTTTACTGGCAGGTTCAGCGGAATTGGCTTTAGGAATAGGTCTGGGCGGGCCTATGAAACACGCAATTGCCGGCCTATTACATTTAGCCTTTCATCCACGCCAAGAACGTTTTAGCGGCAAGCTATCAACTGCACTAAAACCATTAATGCTGGAGAATGGACAATATGGGGTGAGTAAGCCATCAGACTTTAAATGGAATCAACTATTAGGTTTTGATGCCTGCGTACAATGCGGAAAGTGCGAAGCAGCTTGCCCAGCATTTGCCGCAGGTCAACCACTGAATCCCAAAAAACTCATACAAGATTTAGTAATCGGCCTTTCAAACGATGAAAAATCAGGTGCTACCGATGCTAGCTTTGCCGGCAGTCCTTACCCTGGCGTGGCTGTGGGTGACCATTCTGGCAGCATACATGCGCCGATTATACCTTTGCTTATACCAGCTGAAACCTTATGGTCTTGCACCACTTGTCGAGCCTGCGTGCAAGAATGCCCTATGCTGATTGAACATGTCGATGCGATTGTAGATATGCGACGTAATCTTACTTTAACGCAAGGATCAGCGCCGGGGAAAGCGCCTCAAACACTAGAAAACTTGCGCGAAACCTCCACCGTTGGCGGTTACGACCGAAATGCACGCTATCACTGGGCAGTGGACCTAGACGTAAAAACCATACAGAAGAATAGTCCGGTAGATATTTTATTGGTAGCAGGCGAAGGTGCTTTTGATATGCGTTACCAGCGTAGCCTGCGTGCCTTGGTCAAACTACTCAAAGCGGCCAATTTAGATTTTGCCATCATGGGTGCTTTAGAACGAGACACCGGTGACACTGCGCGCAGACTTGGTGATGAAGCCACTTTTCAAATGCTAGCGAAACAAAATATCGAAACGTTTAACAGCCTAACATTCAAGCGAATTGTGACTGCTGATCCGCATGTCATGCATAGTCTTAAAAATGAATATCCAGCATTTGGTGGACATTACCAAGTATTGCACCACACTACTTTGTTGGCAGAATTAGTTAGTAGTGGCCAATTAAAGTTAGAAAAATCAACTGAAACACGCAAGCTTACTTATCATGATCCATGTTATTTAGGCCGTTATAATGGTGAAACTGAAGCACCGCGTACCTTGCTAAAAAGTATCGGTTTGCAAATTAATGAAATGGAACGCTCAGGCTTACGTGGCCGTTGCTGTGGTGGTGGTGGTGGTGCACCGCTTACCGACATTCCAGGCAAGCAGCGTATTCCAGACATCCGGATACAAGATGCACGCAGCATAGACGCCGAATTAGTCGCAGTCGCTTGTCCACAATGCACCTCAATGCTAGAAGGCGTCGTTGGCAAGCGTCCAGATGTATTAGATATTGCAGAATTATTAGCCTCTGCATTAGATCAAAACGTGGAGCCAGCACGATGATAGAAAATAACGCTAAGCGTATCAACCCACGCCGTGCATATGAAATTATGGAAAATGGTGTGAAGCGCATTGTTTTAGGTGCGACTAGCGACTTTATTGCACATGAAGCTGCTCTACAGCACGGCACAAGCAAACCGCTACGCACACCTAAACAAGCGAAAACTCGCATTTTAGTAGTTGCACATAGTGATCGTGGCACGCTGGATGATCATGCCAAACAATGTTTGGCCGCCGCAGCTATATTGGCCGATGCCAATACAGCAGTAGTTGCGTTGGTACTTGGCGAATTGCATGAAGACCTCACCAATACTGGCGCTGACGAAGTACTAGTCATTGCGGAATTGGATTATGTAGCCTTTCAACCTGAATCAGAGCTGTTTTGTGTAAAAGCAGTGGTCGAAACATTGCAGCCTAGCCATATTTTTATGCCAGACAATCTAATCGGTGACGGTGATTTAGGCCGTAGGTTAATTGCTAGCCAACCAGAAAAATTAGCTGCAACACATGTAATAGAATTAAATCTAGGCCATATTGCTAATTATCAATTAGGTGGCACAGTGCTAGCCTTAACCAACTTACCGTTCATCGTATTGCTTGCGCCTGAAACTGCTGACACCAATTTGCCATTTGCCGCATCAGCATTGAAGCTAGATCAGGCATTAGCTCATCCAGTAAAAGATAAAGTAGCAATCGCCAATTACACCAGCTTAGGTATACAAACGATAGCTGCAGCTAAAATTGCCTTAGAAGAAGCTGACTTTATTGTTTCCGCAGGAAATGGCGTCAATAATGTGCAAACCTTTCAAACCTTGGCGACTGCACTAGATGCCACCATAGGCGCAAGCCGCGTAGCAGTCGATGACGGAAAATTTGCACGTGATAAGCAAATTGGTGCCACCGGCAAAACCGTTAGCTCCAGCACCTATTTTGCTATTGGCATTTCTGGCGCAGTGCAACATTTACAAGGCATTAAGGATTGTCGCCATGTGATTGCGATAAATCGTGATCATAGTGCCGCGATTGTAAAGCGCGCCAATTTATCGCTGATTGGTGATGCTGAGGAAATCATGCAAGCACTTATTACCGCGATTGCTGAAGCTAAATTAGCCACGCAGGAGGCTGCATGATTATAAAAAAGATAGCAGCGCTTGTTTCAGCCGGTCGACATCCAGTCAGTGGCGAAGCGCGTCATTGTCGTAACGACAGTCTTGCCATGGGTATAGGCTTGGCACTCACAAAAAAAATCAATGCAATAAGTCCAAACGCAGGCAGTACCAACAAAACTAGTTTAAGAGTTATGCACGCAGGGAATCCAGACAATGCTGCACTCAAAGATTATTTGGCATTGGGCGCTAAGAATATCGACGTTATTGCGCTGACAGCGGAGTGCAATATTATTGACAGCTTAGCCAATGAGCTGACAAATACCGATTTGATTTTAACCGGTAGCCGGGCAGAAAATGGCCAAGATAGTGGATTAGTACCTTATCTATTAGCCGAGAAATTAAGCTTTTCTCTGGTCGCAAATGCGCTTGAAGTTGAGCTAACGCCTGAAGGACTAGAGGTTTTACAGTTTTTACCAAAAGGAAAGCGCCGCAGTGTTATTGTGCAGTTGCCAGCGGTAGTGGTCATTCATCCATTAGCACCTGTTGAATTGCGCCATGCTTATGCGCAGCAAGTGACGGGTAACATTAGTCAACATCCCTCATTGCGATTTACACCAGTCATGGATCAGGACAACGGCTTGCAATGGCAAAAACAAAGCATTTTACGCAAGCCAATAAAGCTAAAAGCACGTGAGAATAAATCGGGGCATGCACGGATGTTATCAGCGACTGTTAGTGAGAACAAAGGTGGCGCTGTCGTAATCGATGGAAATTCTGTCGAAAAAGCACAAGTTATTCTGCGCTATTTGCGTGAACATCGACTTATCAACTTTTAATGTATTTGAACTAAATTTACGCTAGGAAACAGCATGACTATTTCAACTGAAATCCAAAAAATGATTGCTAATCGTCGTAAAGGTTACTCGCTAGAGGCGCCTTTTTATTTGAACCAAGATATTTTTGATCTAGATATTGCTGCTATTTTTAGCCAGCACTGGATTTATGTTGCAGTGGAACCCGATATTGCCGAACCTGGCGATTACATTACTGTTGAAGTTGGCAAGAATTCTGTGATTATCGTACGTGACGATGATATGAACATAAAAGCATTTCACAACGTATGTCGCCATCGTGGCTCACAATTGTGTGATGACGAAAAAGGTAGTGTTGGCAACCTAGTATGCCCTTATCACCAATGGACTTATGATTTAACCGGAAAACTTATCCACACTGAACACATGGGTGAAGCCTTCAATCCTAATGATCACAGTCTAAAATCTGTACATGTAGGCAATGTGGCTGGGTTAATTTTCATTTGTTTAGCCGATGAACCGCCAGAAGATTTTGAAGCAATGCAGAAGGCGATGGAGCCGTATATTGCTCCTCACCATGTGGCAGATTGCAAGATTATTTGGCAAGAGGATATTATTGAAAATGGTAACTGGAAACTTACCATGGAAAACAATCGCGAGTGTTATCACTGCGTTGCCAATCACCCAGAACTTACCTCTTCAATTTTCGAATACGGCTTTGGTTATCAACCTTCTGCAGCCAATGCAGAAAAAGTAAACGAATTTTTTGAGCTAATCAAAACTGAAAGTAGCCGATGGGAATCTTGCGGACTTGCATCCGCTGAAATAGACTTGCTTGAATCATGTGCAACTGGCTACAGAACACAACGCTTACCTTTAATTGGTGCAGGCGAGTCACAAACAATGGATAGCAAAGTAGCCTGTAAAAAACTGCTGGGCGAATTAACACAACGTAACCTTGGTGGCCTGTCATTCTGGACGCAACCTAACTCTTGGCATCACTTTATGAGCGACCATATTGTCACCATTAGCGCGATGCCGGTTGATGCAACCCACACCATGTTGCGCACTAAATGGCTGGTGCATAAAGACGCTGTTGAAGGCGTAGATTACGATATAAAACGTATTACAGAAGTTTGGCAGGCCACCAACAAACAAGATTCAAACTTAGTAGAACGGACACAACGTGGCGCCAATAGCAAATGGTATGAACCTGGCCCCTACTCGCCTTATACTGAAGACTTAGTGGAGAAATTCACTAATTGGTATATTCAGCGTTTAGAAGCCACCATACAAAAGCCGGAGTTTATTGCAAAACAGGCCAACGCAAATTCTAGAGCCGTTCCGATTAAGGTTTGTCGCTAATGGAATCACGCAACACCACTGCGCTTTGGGAATCGACCTTGTCTGTATGGCAAGGTGATAAAGATAATGAGCTGGTTTGTTGCCAAATAAGACAAGAAACAGCGGATGTTAAAAGCTTTTTCTTTCGGCCAAGTCAGCCCAGCCTATTTACTTTTTTACCTGGCCAATTTATTACACTAGAGCTAGCTATTAACGGTGAAATTATCAACCGCAGCTACACCATTTCCTCAGCACCTAGCCAGCCACATGTAATTTCCATTACCGTTAAACGTAAGCCAGAAGGCTTGGTTTCAAACTGGCTACATGACAACTTGCAAGTCGGAATGCCGATATCAGTATTAGGCCCAGCGGGTGAATTTAGCTGTGTAAATAACCCGGCAAAAAAATACCTTTTTTTATCGGGTGGCTCAGGCATTACACCACTCATGTCGATGGCACGTACCTTTTACCAACTTGCCGAAACCGCTGACATCGCCTTTGTACATAGTGCAAGAACACCGGCTGACATTATCTTTAAAGACGAATTAGATTTAATGGCGCTGAATCAGCCACTTTTTCAGACGTCATATATCTGCGCAAAAGTGGATAAAAATCCGAGCTGGCGTTTACAGCCGAAATCTGTCTCAGAAGGCTTTTTAACTATAGAAAGTTTAAAGTTAAGCACCACCGACTTTATGACGCGCGAGGTTTTCACTTGCGGCCCTGCACCTTACATGATGGCTGTAAAAAATATGTTGTCAGCGGCTGGTTTCAATATGCAGCATTACCATGAAGAAAGCTTCACCTTTGACGAGTTACCTGCTGAAATTCAGGCAGAAGTGATTGATGATGAAAATGCCAGTATTGCTGGTAACGAAGCCAGTAAATCATTTTCAATTGAGATGACTAAAAGTGGTGTGACCGTCCAATGTGCGCCAGATCAGTTTGTGTTAGATGCCGCAAGAGCGGCAGGTTTACGCTTACCTTCATCATGCAGCAAAGGCTTATGCGGCACCTGTAAAAGTAAATTAGTGTCTGGTCAGGTTGAGATGAAACATGGTGGCGGTATTCGCCAGCGTGAAATTGATCAAGGCCTATTTTTACCGTGCTGCGCCAAACCATTAAGTGATTTAGTAATAGAACGATAGCAATACCTCACAACATCAAAAGTTAAATAGCGCAGCTACCGATGTCATCAAGAACATCAATCATGATGGTGTGTGCTCTGGAGAATAGCTTCATTTTTTGAAGTATTGGATTTTCAAGTTAATGGCTTTAAGCAAAGTACTTTAGGTAAAGTAGTTTAGAGAAAGTAATTTTGGTACAACGCTTTAAGTACATGGCTAGAAGTTAAGGGGATAATAAGATGGATGCAACACAACAGGCAAACTCCGCTGGTACAGAGGCTGGGGAAGCAAAAGTAATTGTTCGGAATCTGCATAAGGTGTTTGGTAATAAGCCGGAACTTGCTATGCAGATGTTAAAAGATGGTCTACATAAAGACGAAATCCTCAAACGTACCGGCCAAGTCGTCGGCGTACAAGATGCCTCTTTTCAAATCAATAAAGGCGAAATTTTTGTCATTATGGGTTTGTCGGGTTCAGGGAAATCAACACTTATTCGATTACTCAACCGATTGATAGAACCAACCGCCGGCAACATCATTGTCGATGGTGAAGACGTCGCGGCAATGAGTCGCGACAAATTACTTAACTTACGCCGTAACGACATGAGCATGGTGTTTCAATCTTTCGCCCTCCTTCCACATCGCACTGTTATAGAGAATGCGGCATTTGGCCTAGAAATCGCAGGCGTAAATGTTGCCGAACGCGAAAGACGCGCGATGGAAGTGCTAGAACAAGTGGGTCTGCATACTTTTGCTAAGCACTTACCGGCTCAACTTTCTGGCGGTATGCAGCAACGTGTGGGCCTCGCCCGTGCGCTGACAGTAAACCCATCACTGATGTTAATGGATGAAGCATTTTCTGCGCTAGACCCATTACGCCGCACAGAAATGCAAGATGTACTGATTAAGCTGCAACAAGAGCAAAAGCGCACGATTGTATTTGTTTCGCACGATTTAGATGAAGCGCTCAGAATAGGCAACCGTATTTGCATTATGGAAGGCGGTCGCGTGGTGCAAGTAGGTACATCAGAAGATATTTTACAGCGCCCTGCTGATGACTACGTAAAAGCATTTTTCACTGGGGTTGATACCAATAAATATCTAACGGCTAAAGACGTTGCACAAAAAGGCGAAGTCACAATTTTTGACCGTGCCGATGATTCAGTGGCTGGCTTTAGCGCCGCATTAGCACGCATGCAACTTTATAATCGTATCTATGCATTTGTGCTTGATGAACAACAAAAAGTGGTTGGCGTAGTTTCAGCAGAGTCTTTAACTAATTGCATTAACCAATCGGGAAAAACGCTACGAGACGCACTTCTACCAGGAAAAATTGCGATTGCCGGCAATACTCCACTCAATGAAGTGTTACAAAAAGTGGTGGAATATCCGTGTCCGCTACCGATTGTTGATGAAAATGGTGAATACATTGGTGCCATCACCAAAACAGTTCTGCTGCGCAAATTGTATAAGGAGAAAAAAGCATGACTTACAAACTTCCTCTAGGTGAATGGGTTGCCAGCGCAGTGGCGTGGCTAGAAGTCAATGATCATGGTTTATTCGACAGCATAGGCGCGATCATCGACACATCAACCGCCGCCATTGAAAATGGCTTACTCGCTATACCGTTTTGGTTGTTTGCTGCAATATTTATCGCGATTGGATATTGGCGCAGAGGCTGGAAGCTTGCGTTATTTTGTGCAGCTTCTTTGTGGCTAATCAATAATATGGGCTTCAGCGAGCAAACTTTAGTCACACTAGCACTTATTATTTCTGCAACTTTAATCAGTCTTACTGTCGGTATTCCATTAGGTATATGGGCTGGCAGAAGTGATAAAGCCGAAGCGGTTATTCGGCCTGTACTAGACTTTATGCAAACCATGCCGGCTTTTGTGTATTTGATTCCAGCTGCCATGTTCTTTGGTTTGGGTCGTGTACCAGGCGTTATCGCAACAGTGATTTTCGCCATGCCACCGGTAGTCAGACTAACCTCGCTAGGCATCCGCCAAGTCAATAAAGAGCAAGTGGAAGCAGGCATTGCTTTTGGCTGTACGCCTACCCAACTGCTAATGAAAGTGCAAATTCCAAGCGCGATGGCGGCATTATTCGCCGGCATTAATCAAACGATTATGATGGCATTATCCATGGTGATTATTGCCTCTATGGTAGGGGCTGGCGGCCTAGGTAATGACGTGTTATCGAGTATATCTCGCTTGGATATTGGCTTAGGCTTTGAAAGTGGTCTAGGCGTAGTATTACTGGCAATTATGCTAGACAGAATTACCGAAAGCTTTGGTATTAAACGCAATACCAAGAATGGCAGTAAATAAATCTAGCACTATAAATGGGATTATTTGCAGCATGTGCAGTTAAAACTTTTAACACTGTATCAGCAAGTTAAGGTTTTATTAGAATGACTAGTAAATGGTCAAAAAATCTTTGGCAACGCTATTGGTTTAGTGACTTTTAATTAATTTCTGAAAATTAACATGTAGCTGCAAATGACTATTTTTACAAAAATTTTTAAACAATCAAAATAAGATTACTACTTACCAAAACACCAGTAAATAGTATTATTACACTATTTCTTTGAGCCACTATTTCTTTGAGCCACTTTTAATTTTAGCCATTCTTTCACGCCACTCATTGAGTCGCTCGTCCTCAAGTTCCATCTGCAAGGCTAAGGCGTCATCTCGACTTAACTTATCTTTATCTAGGCGTTTTGGTAGCTTACCGCTCATCCTCGACAGCAGTCGCTCAGCCTCATCTTCCTTCAAAAGTTTTACTTTATCTTGATATTCTTCACTCGCTATTTTACTTGCCATAGTCACTATTTCTCAGGTTTGTTATGTGAAATTTAAGTGCTCATTGTAAGAAATAACGAATGACGTCTGTGTGAATTTTTTGTTACATTTAGCGCATATATACGTGATTAAATTTTAGTTGAGGTCGTGTCAGATATCCATTTAAGTAGTGGGCGCCATTGCTCTAAATCTTGCTTAACTAGCGATGGGCGCATCTCAAATAGTGAGATACCCTGTTCTGCTGCGCTAGCATATACCTGTGCATTTCGGAGATAAGTAAGGACAGGAAAACCCATCTGTTCTATAGATTGAGCCAATCCAGCGGCAGCATTTGTACGGGCATTGACGCGCATACCCACTAAAGCCACAAAAGTTTTATTCTTTCGAATAGCTTTTTCCTCAGCAAGAATGTCTAAGAAATCTTTTGTAGCACCAATATCAAATGCAGAGGGTTGAATCGGCACGATGACACAGTCCGCCAACTTAATTGCATTAGATAAGCGCTCATCACGAATGCCTGCAGGTGAATCTGTAATAAGCCAGTCAGGCTCAAATTTAGGTGGCTTGCCTCGTGCGTCATGGGCATGAATCAACGGCGCATTAATAGGCCTGCGATAGATCCATTGTGTTGATGACTTTTGCCTATCCATGTCGGAAAGTATTACCTGGCCACCACTCAAGGCAAAATAAGCCGCTAAGTTAGTGGCCAATGTCGTTTTCCCGCAGCCACCTTTTGTATTGGCAATAAGGATATTTTTCATATTTAAATCTCAGTCATTAGTGGCGATGATTCTTGTTAATTAAATTTACATTCAATCCAGCAACATATACTTATTTAACACTTCTATCTACCGTAACAGCTAAGACTAATATTTAAATACGCTTAAAAATATGAAGCTTAATCTCTCACATTTAGCATGAGTTGGAATCTCTCACAATTGCTGACTAATCAGCAATATTAACCAATATCTTTAACTAAGTTAGCGTAATTTTACTTCACCAGCTGAAACTAACTGCTTGGCTAAAGTTTCACCAATCACCGTGCTAGCGCTAGCGCCAATACGTTTTGCAATACGACTTGCAAAATCTTCTTGGTTGGTAAAATCGACGATTTCTTCCTGCTTAATCACTTCGCGTGCAACGAAATCAGCACTACCGATAGCATCCGCCAAACCCAATTTAACACCTTGCTCGCCACTCCAAAATAAGCCGCTAAAGGTTTCAGGTGTTTCTTTTAAACGTGCGCCTCTGCCCTTTCTCACCACGGCTTTAAATTGTTCATGAATTTCATTTAACATGGTTTGCGCCAACACTTGCTGCTTCGGGTTAATCGGCGAAAATGGATCTAACATGCCTTTATTTTCACCTGCAGTCATCAAACGGCGCTCAACACCCACTTTTTTCATCACTTCAGTAAAACCATAGCCGTCCATTAACACACCAATAGATCCAACTATGCTAGCTTTATCAACATAAATTTTATCGGCGGCAACGGCAATGTAATAACCTCCAGATGCACAAATATCTTCGACCACGGCATACACCGGAATAGTCGGATGTAATTTCTTCAAACGATAAATTTCATCATTAATAATGCCTGCCTGCACGGGGCTGCCACCTGGGCTATTAATGCGTAAAATAATACCTTTGGTACCTTTATTATCATAAGCGTCATGTAGACTACTCATCACAGAGTCTGCATTAACTTCACCGCCGGCTTCAATAACGCCATTAATTTCAATCAGCGCAGTGTGAAATGCTGCACTTTTTTTGCCACCGCCGAATACGCCTAGGGCATAAAAGAGAATTATGAACAAATAAATAAAAATCAGGGCTTTAAAAAAAATACTCCAGCGGCGCGAGGTTTTTTGCTCGGCAAGTGCTGAAGAAGCGAGTTTTTCTATAGTGTCACGTTGCCATTTAGAATCTTGTGCTGGAGCGTGTGATTGCTGGTTATCTTCTGACATGTTTTTTCTCAATGACAAATTTTAAAATATATTGAATTATCGTTTCTAATAGTTTGATGCAAGTTACTTTATTCTAACTAGCAGTGTCTATATTAATAATGATTTGTTGGTTTTTCTCTATCACTTCAATTGCTTTTAAGCGCTTACCTTTACACGGACCCATCACACAAAAGCCAGTATCTGGCTGATAATGTGCGCCATGTGTGGCACAAATTAAATAATCTTTTTGTACTGTGAAAAACTCGCCTTCATTCCAGTCTAATTCAACCGGTACATGCGCGCATTTATTAACATAAGCATAAGGTTTCCCATGAAAACGTACGACAAAACCTGTAGCAAATTCACCTAATGCAGGTAATGGAAAACGAATGCCCTTGTCTTCATTTATTAAATCTTCACTTTTGTAGCTAATGATATTTTCGGTTTGATTCATATGAAAATAACTTAGGCGTTTTCCAGCAACCATAGACTCAAGCTGGAAAAATCATTAAATTGCTGAATTGGATTCAAGTGCTGCCATTGCTCAGCCTGTTGGGCTCCGTAAGTAACGCCAATCGCACTAACGCCAGCATTTTGCGCCATGTGTAAATCGTAACTGGTATCGCCTATCATGAGTGTGCGCTCTGGCAATACAACAAAATGATCCATTAATTCATCTAACATTTGTGGGTGTGGTTTTGAAAAGCACTCATCTACCGTACGTGTTGAATGGAAAAATCTAGTCAAACCAGTATGTTCGAGTGCTAAATTCAAACCACGGCGACCTTTGCCAGTAGCCACAGCCAACTTGTAGCCACGTTTATGCAGCGCCTTGATTGTTTCAGCGGCACCTTCAAACAAGGGAATCTTACTTTCACCTGCATAGTAATTAGCACTATATTGGCTTGCAAATGCTTGCGCTTTTTCAGCTGGAATATCGCCATACAAACTGTGAATAGCCTCGCGTAGACCCAGTCCAATAATATCGCTTGCCGCCTGTGATGTGATGGTCGGCAAGCCAACCTGCTCCGCGGCCTTAAGTACTGCATCGGTAATCATGCTTGTAGAATTGGCTAAAGTACCATCCCAATCCCATACAATTAAATCAAACTGCTTTGCCATTCGTATTTACACTTTCTAGATTGATATTTTTTTATGAGCTAACTAATGATTAGGGCTCAAATTAATGTCTAAAGTTCTGAGTAATATTTAACTTGCTAATTAAGTCTATGGCTCTAACTTTAATAAAAACTTACTAAGCTCTGCTGGCATTGGCGCTACTAATTCAAGCTTATCGCTTGTTAATGGATGTCGAATTTTAGTCACAGAAGAATGCAAAAACATGCGCTTTAGGCCATGCTTTACCAGAGTCTTATTCAGCGCAAAATCACCGTATTTATCATCACCCACAATCACAAAGCCCAAATGCGCCAGTTGTACGCGTAGTTGATGCGTGCGACCGGTGACCAATTGCGCCTCAAGCAAACTGAACTTGCCGATCACAGGGTTATCGTAATTTTTAAGTAATTTAAACAGCGTTTCAGAAGTTTGGCGCTCATCATATTTATCTTTTGAGGCATCAGTCACTACGTTCACACGTCGCTCACCATTAGGTAAAAGATATTTCTGCAAATCTAGCACTACGCGTTTTTTTGCTTCTAACCACTCACCCTGCACCAACATCACGTAACGTTTATCAGTTTGGTGGTTACGAATTGCCTCGTGCAAAGCCACCAGCGCACTTCTCTTTTTAGCCAGCATTAGCACGCCAGAAGTTTCACGATCTAAACGATGTACTAATTCTAAAAACTTAGCTTTTGGTCGTTCTAATCGCAGTTGCTCAATAACACCACGACAAATGCCGCTACCACCATGTACGGCAAAGCCAGCCGGTTTATCAATCACCAGCATTGCATCATCTTCAAAAATAATAGCCTGTTCAAACTTTGATGTTGTTGGCGTCGCGTGCAACGGCTTTTCAATAATCGTCGCACGGATAGGTGGAATTCTGACAATATCGCCCAAACTCAATCGTGAATCAGCATTCACGCGCTTCTTATTAACACGGACTTCACCACTGCGTAAAATGCGATATACATGACTTTTTGGCACACCTTTTAGTGTCTTAGTGAGATAGTTGTCAACACGCTGCCCTTCACTTGCCTCATCTACAGTTAAAAATGCTGCGGCTAATTCACTAACGGTTGTTAGCGTATCACTACGATCTGATGTTGTTATGTTGTTCATGCTTTGCTTAAATGATTGATGTAGCTTATAATTTGTCGGTAATTTTGAATTTAATAATTAAATTCCTAATAAGAATACACTTAAACACAATAAATATATTGTAAGTAAATGCATTTTTTTTAATTTTGTCCTACAGTTTATTCTGTAACACTGTTAAATTCAGCAACAACAAATACTTGGTTAACACCGCTCGCCATAATTAAAAAGTAGCGGTAAGTAAAATTTAGCGCTTAAGCCGCCGCAGACAAACAAACATAAAGCGCGACTTAAAGTGATAGTGAAATTTGCTGTTCTAGCAACTATATATATTGGTATTAAATATATTTAAAAGGTTAAACAGACAAGCAAATTAGGATTTACTGAAGATAGAATTTTAACGAGTTTAGGCCATAAGTGGCGTAAATTTAATAATTAGTTTGCTTTAACGAACAATAGATTTGTTTTAACTTGATCACTTTCAACTAAAACAATTAAATTACCAGCACCAGCTAACGGCGTCCAAGCGACCAACCTAGTTGGATTGGTAAGTAGAATGCGGTTATCCGCCACACACCGTTAAAATGCATTGCTGCGCCCTTGCGCCTTCATAGTAATCCAGCCAGAGTTCTGGTACTTTCACTTTATACGCCTTCACTAAATGCTTAATAAACAAGCAGTTAGTCTGCCCGCCTTGCATAGCGCAGGAGCAAACAATGAAACGCATGTTATTTAATGCAACGCAGTCAGAAGAATTACGCGTTGCGATTGTAGATGGTCAAAAACTTATCGATTTAGATATTGAGCACGCTGGTAAGGAACAACGTAAAAGCAATATTTACAAAGGTGTTATCACCCGCATCGAACCTTCTTTAGAAGCGGCATTTGTCGATTATGGCATGGACAGACATGGTTTTTTACCATTCAAAGAAGTCGCACGCAGTTACTACAAAGAAGGTGTCGGTAGCGGCGCTCGCATCCAAGACGCATTAAAAGAAGGCCAAGAATTAATCGTTCAAGTGGATAAAGATGAGCGCGGTAATAAAGGCGCTGCACTCACTACCTTCATATCACTGGCTGGACGTTATTTGGTATTAATGCCGAACAATCCACGTGGCGGCGGTGTATCTCGCCGTATTGAAGGCGAAGATCGCGACGAGTTACGTGATGTATTAGCACAATTAGAAGTGCCAAAAGGCATGAGCATTATCGCCCGTACCGCTGGTATTGGCCGTAACGCAGAAGAATTACAATGGGATTTAAACTACCTCACACAATTATGGACGGCCATTGATGGTGCTTCTGCCATGCAAGCCGGTGCCTACTTAATTTACCAAGAAGGCAGTTTAGTGATACGCGCGATTCGCGATTACTTTAGCTCTGATATCGGCGAAATTTTAATCGACACACCGGATATTCACGAGCAAGCGGTTCAATTTATGAACCACGTAATGCCGGGTAATGTGTCTCGAGTTAAATTGTACCAAGATGAAATTCCGCTATTCACACGCTTTCAAATTGAGCACCAAATTGAATCAGCATTCTCACGTGAAGTACGCTTACCTTCAGGTGGCGCCATTGTCATTGACCACACTGAAGCTTTAGTTTCAGTAGACGTTAACTCTGGACGCGCAACACGTGGTAGCGATATTGAGCACACTGCATTTAATACTAATATGGAAGCGGCTGAAGAAGTTGCACGCCAATTACGTTTACGTGACTTGGGCGGCTTAGTGGTGATTGACTTTATTGATATGGAAAGCCAGCGCAACCAACGTGAAGTTGAAAATGCATTGCGTGACGCTCTGCATTTTGATCGTGCTCGTGTTCAAACCGGCAAGATTTCACGCTTTGGTTTGCTAGAATTATCACGCCAACGTTTACGTCCTAGCTTGGGTGAAACTAATCATATTCCATGCCCACGTTGTAGCGGGACTGGCCATATCCGCGGCATTGAATCTACTGCATTACATATTTTGCGCATTACCCAAGAAGACGCGATGAAGGACAACAGCGCGATTATTCAAGTGCAATTGCCAGTTGAAGTTGCGACCTTCTTATTGAATGAAAAACGTGCTGACATTCATGCTATTGAACAGCGTATGGGCGTCGAAGTGGTGTTAATTCCTAACATTCACCTTGAAACCCCTAACTACAATATAGTGCGTGTTAAGCATGATGATGTGAACGAAGAAACTAGCCGTGCAAGTTACAAATTAGTAGAATTGCCAACAGAAACTTCTTATATTCCAAATGCAGAAGAAGTTGCGAAAGCGGTAAGACCAGTCGCAGCGGTAAAAGGTATTACACCAGCGGCACCAGCGCCGATTGTGGCTGAAAAAGCGGCTGAAGTTGTGGCTGGCGTTAAAGTGTCATTCATTGCACGCATTAAAAAATTCTTTGGTGTTTCATCTTCGAATGCTGAAGTGGCGAATGCTGAAGCGGCTAAAACTGCAGAGTCTAATAAAGATAGCAACCGCAACAATCGTAACCGTAACAATCGTAACCGTAATGAGCGCAATAAGAATGAGCGCGCAGACAAGGGCGCCATAGCAAGCCGCAATAATGAAAACAAAGGTCAAGAGGCACGTACACAAGAAACGCGTTCGGATGTTAAACCTCAAGAACCGCGTCAACAAAAACCCCAGCAACAACGTACTGAACAGCAACGTAGCGAACAGTCTCGCAACGATCAAGCTCGTAAAGAGCAGCAGCGTGCTAATGCTCCACAAGCAGAAACTAGTGCGTTAAAGGTAACTGCAGAGGCGCCAGCAAATGAAGCATCTGCTCCGGAATCGCGTGGTGGTCGTCGAAATCGTAACAATCGTCGCGGCCGTCGTGATCGTGATGAGTCTACAACAGTAGATGCAAATCGCGCTTTTGTGCCGAATGATGAAATTGTTGCCATTCAAGCAAATGTTTCTAAAGAGTCACCTGCAGTCAATACAGCTAAGGCTGAAGTAGTGGCAGCAAAACCAATGGATCAACAATCTTTTGATTTAGTCAGCACTACAGCTGTAACTTCTACAGAAAATGTTTTATCGACAAAGGCTAGCGAAGCCACTTCAGTACAAGCTACTAATGAAGTTAGCACTAAAGCGTCGACCAGCGAAGTTGTTAAAGCGAAACCTGAAGGCAGAAAAGCTAGACCAGCTAAAGCAAGCATAGCTGTTGCTGCTAGCGTAGATGCCATTGAAGTAGTTACGACCAAACCAGCCGCTGAAATAGTGAATACCCCAGCTAAAGCTGATAGCAAGCGCCCTGCTCGTCCACGTAAAGCGAAAACCGAAACTAAGCCAGCAGACTTAGCAGCAGTAGGTTTGCAATTGGTTGAAACTAAAGCGGATGCGCCTAAAGCAGCCACACCGGTTGAAACTGAAAAAGCTAGAGCACCACGTAAAGCAGCTGCATGGCAGAAAAATGCTAAAAGCGAAGTCAATGCCGAACCTATGGTGATGGT
>CANCPF010000014.1 GCA_947379975.1 Methylophilaceae bacterium
GCAATACCATAGCCTTGATTAACGACTAAATTGACACATTCTTGCTTAAATTCTGTTGTGAATTGATTTCTAACTTTACTCATTTTTACACCTCTTAAAGTTGATTATAACCTCTAAGAAAGTGTTGCGTTTTATTAGACCATTACAGAACCGCGCACGTGGTGCAGTAGAGCATGGTGATTGGGCTGAGGCAGATTTCATCCTAAATGAAGCTAGACGCATATTTAGCTCGAGTCCATGGGCGCAAGATGTCCTTCTGTCAATGGAAAACCTTGCGTCACGTCGTGATGACATTATGTTTATGAAAGAAGCTCGTTTTTCTATGAGTAAAATGAGTACTCGCTTATCTTCCAAAAATGAGAGTTCCTTTCTGGATATGGAGGAGGATACTCCAGCTTTTCTGAGAAGAAAGTCTGCACAGGGTAAAGCACAATTTTTTAATGACGATAAAAAATGATTGGATTTTAATGACAATATGCCAGTCTAGTTGGCGCCTAGTCGTTTCTGTATATCTTTGCAGAAGGGACTAAGGCATCATACTGAATTACTTTCTCAAACTAGTTATCTATGTCAAATAATACACTGCTAGATTCAGACATCATTGAAGCTTACCAAGCTACAGACTTTCAGGTTAACGCTGATCAGCCATTCACCTTAAACATTGATATTCCTAGCCAACCCCTTGCAGTGCTATATAAAGCTAGCCGCGTTAATTCAGTCACATTCATCACGGCATATAACCCATTTAGTCAGCCATTAAGTGAAGATGAAAACAGATTGAGGAATGCCAAGTTAGTTGACGAAATCAAACAGCGTAGCCTAAAGTTTATCGCGGGTATTGGCCAAGACCCTGAGCGTAAGTGGCCCGGTGAAGATAGCATTCTAGTGCTTGGTCTTGGCCTTGAAGCTGCAAAAGCGTTAGGTAAGCACTACGAACAAAATGCAATTGTTTGGTGCGATGCGGATGCGGTGCCGCAACTTATTTTATTGATTTAAAGACATCCCCTGCAAATTAGCTACTTTACGCATGATTGTTTATAAATAGAGCTTACTGGGGCGGCGTAAATAATTTTTGTTAGCTCACTCTGTGACACCAGACTCTCCAATAATAAGTACTCTTAAAATTGGAGAGTTCCATGAAACGCATGTCAATTGCCTTAGCTTCCCTAGCTTTATCTTTAACTGGTTGTGCATCTATTACTGGGTCGACCACTCAGAATATTTCAGTACAAGCTAGAACGCCTGATGGGAAGGAGCTAAAAGAAGTACAGTGCGACTTAATTAATAAGCGTGGCACATACTTTGTAACCACCCCAGGGACTATTGTGATTAGCCGTTCAAATGATGATCTGCATGTAACCTGCAGAAAAGACGCTTTTGAAAATGGCAAAGCCTCCGTAGTATCGGATACCAAAGGGTCAATGTTTGGCAATATCTTATTTGGTGGCGGTATTGGTGCAATCATAGACCACAGCAACGGTAGTGCCTACGAGTATCCGAACTTCCTTCAAGTGGTGATGGGGTCTGACATTATGATAGGAACGCATAAAGAAGCCGCGCCAAGTAATGCTAATTCTCTAATGGGCGGTCAAGCGGCGCCTACCGATAAAGCTCAGATTTCTAAAACAACAACGGCTCGCTTACAGGAGTTAAAAAAGCTCAAAGATGATGGTTTAGTAACTCCGGAGGTTTATGATCAAAGGCAGAGCGCAATCCTAAAAGAGTTTAATTAGCAAAACTCAAGATATTCGCTGTTAACGCAAATGGCGCTTGTATGGCTCTATCCAGTTGAGTGCCATTGCGTTTCTAACATCTTCTAACGGCACTATGCTATTGCATACTAGCTTGTAAATTCGAAGCTCCAACACGTCTTTCTTTTGCGTGCACCACTCGCTTAATCATAGTTGCGGCCAAAAGTTTTGTGGGTTGTTAGGATGACACTCAATAGTAAAGATAATAAGCTAATTTTTCCCAAAATGCTTCGAATTGGTATCTGTAATAGTCTGATGAAACTGGACACCAATTAATAGCCAATAATCACGTAATGAGGTGTCAAAATTAATCAAACTATAATAATATTTACCACTAAATTTAAGCGAAGCACTAGATCTATACCAAAGTCATTTATCAAGCATCATCAATCAATAGTTCAAAATTGGATAAATAATGAATTATGAAGCTTCTGTAGAAAAATTAAGAAGCCAGCTTGAGTTAATAAACCCAAGTCTTGACGAGTTGCGAGAAGAGAGAAAAGCATTAAAGTCAGCAGCTTGGAATTGCGATATCCGTGAGGCTATGGATAGAATAATTAAAGCTAAATCATATGAAATAACTAACAATGCAATTCGAGAAAGATTAAATTCACCAAATTTAAGTATGGATGATCTTATCGCGACTCGGGCATTTGCTCTTGTTGCAGGAGGTGATCCTGTGTTATTGATGAGTTAAATGATGTTATGAAATCAATTCAAGGAAAATAAAATTGAATAAATCCGATTCAATGTTATTAGGATGTGCAAAATTTGTTAAATTTGTACTAAGTAATAACTTTACAGAATTAGAAAGAAAACTCTTCGCTAAGATGTTAGTAGAGGGTTTTAGAAAAGCTCATGATCAAGCTGAATCAAAATTTGGGAAGGGGAAGTTTTTGGGGCATCTGTATTGGACTAAGAATGCTCTTGAGCTCTTGGGTGATAACTTAGCAATAAAAAAATCCTTATCTGATAATCTAAGACATGAACATTCAGTGCCATTGATTTATCTCGCCGAAAATATTCTTTTTAAAATGCCGAAAGATGCAACTGAGTTAGATATTTTTGAAAAAATAAAATATTTTGGAATCGTTGTAATTATGACCCGAGATGAAGACTCAGTGTTGAAATTGAAAAGCAGGATGCCCGATAATTGGGGTCGGCAAGATATCTTTGCAAGATACGACGATCTTAAATCACAAATTGTTAAAAAAGATTAATTAAGGTAATTACAATACGCGTTCTCAATCCCTATAGCCAGCGCTATAAAAGTTGCTAATGAATTTTTAACTTAGCACGTGTGGAACGCCCCCTCTTTAGTTGAGGTTGATAAACTTTCAGTTTTGACTTTTTAAACGCAATCGAACTAGTCTGCTTAAAATAACTCCTGATCCATTTTCCAGCAAAACCCCAAAGAGTCGAATTATTAATTGATTTTATTGAGGTAAAAATGAAAAAATTAATATTTAATCTAATAATTGCTTACCAACTGAAGATGAAAATTTAGAATTTAGTTTTGATAACTTCTCTAATACTTCATCCCAAAAGACATTAACAGAGAGTTCAAATTCGCAATCACTTACAGCCTTAATAAAGTCTTTAGGTTCTGAAATTAGTGAGGATGAGAAAATTTCTTCCCATATTTGCTCACTACCTCCATCAACAAACTTGTCAGCATATTTTCTGCCATAAACGGAGAATAGACTATCACTCTCTTTTTCAACAACAATGAAATCTTGCCAACTTCCCCAGTTGTTATATTTTTCTGCCTCATAAATGACAACAGCAGGTAAATCTGTAAAATCTAAAGCGAAATGTTTGGACATTATGTATCCTTCATAATTATTGGGTCTTTAACACACCATAAAACTAATTAAGAATATCTTAGCTTGTTTTAAATACTTATAACAGGACGTAAATGGCTTGGCAGAAAATTTTCCGTATTATGCTAAATGAAGTAATATTTTATTGTAATAAAACTAAACGTTGCCTAAAAGCAAATAATCAAATTAAAGAAGAATAACTAAATGCAACTAGGTCCTAAAATAATTAGAGAATGTCCCGAGTGCTTAAAACGATTTGGTCAAATGACGATGAGCTCAGGAAATACGTTTGGAGCCAAATTATGGTCAGACAGGAAGTTTGACGCCCCAATGATGCTGGAGAGTAGTCGTTGTGGCATTTGCCCCGAATGTAATTCGTTTATCTGGACCGATAAAGCAACTGAAATCACTAGGATTGCTTTGGCTGATTTAATGAAGTCCGAAAATTCAAATATAAAGTCATATGAGAGCCCCAGAGTTACTGATTACATAGAAGTACTTAATAATTCAAATTTAAACACCAAGGATGAAATCTACATCAGGTCTCAACTCTTACATTGCTTCAATGATTATTATAGAAAAGGCATAACAGAAATAAGCTCGTCTGATGAAAGCAAAAAAAACAAATTAAGACTTTTAGATATATTAGGCTACCGACAAGATGACTTATTATTGAAGGCTGAAATTTATCGAGAGTTAGGAGATTTTAATGCTGCGTTAGCTATTCTCGACACATTATTTGATCAGAATCGTCAATGGGTTGCTGATAGATTAATTGAACTATGTTTGGCTAAAAACACAGACGTTGTTGTCTTAGATCAATCGTAATTTTTTAGGAGGATTCCCTGTTTTTCCCTGTTCATAAATTGTTAGTTTTATCTGATATGTAGTGTTGTTAGGGTAGGGAAGAGCATTTTTCTGGATTTTGTTACTCAGTTCAATTGAAATACCCTGTAAAATTCCCTGTTAGCAGGGAAAGACAAAGTGGCATCGGACTGACACCACTACCAAATACAGGGTTCCGCAAGGTTCCCGACAAAAAACCACTAAAGTTTAGACTTTAGTGGTTTTTTCCTTTTCTGGCGTAATAATTGTAATACAATCATCGTATTACTTAATCCTATAAAAAATGTAAAGAAAAGATATGAAAAATTTACACCTAGTGCTAACTATTATTACTTTAAGTTATGTTTCTAATGTTTTGGCTGAAGATGCCTCATCGTCTTTTAGTGGACCTTATGTGAGTTTAGGGTTAGGCAATCAATATAATGTTATCGATAAGGAAAATGTGAGAGCTGTTACTGGGGCTCCTTCTTTTGATCAACCAAATGCTTCAAAGCACGACTATTTTGGACAAATTCAAGCAGGATATGGCATTGATTTTTATGATAAATTCAATGTTGCTTTAAATGCGTTTTACGACTTTGGGGGCGAGAAGGTTAATGACATAAAGGCTACGTTCTATCAAGATACTGTTAAGCAGCGCCTTCAAAATACCGCAGGTATTTTTATTGCTCCTGGTTATTACGTTAATGACCAGACATTAGTTTTCTTGAAGGCTGGATGGGTTCGTGCTGATAAAGAGTACTCTCGCTACTACCAAGTCCCCAACATTAATGTCAATATTAATGATTCCGTTGATGGCTATTTATGGGGCGTCGGCATTAAACATCTCGTTTCAACAAAACTTTTTATCGGTGCTGATTTAACCCGATATTCTTACGGATCTAGCTCTAGTATTGCTAATCTAAGTGATCTTGAAGTTAAAGTTTCTTCTAAGTCCGAACAAACAAATGCTCTAATTTCTGTAGGGTATATGTTCTAGATTACTTTATGGGGTTGGAGTGCTGTAATTTAGTATTGCCCTGACCCCCATAAAGGTCATTTCTACGTCCTTCCCAACCTTTAATCGGTTCGCTATACCCATCTCTTTACACGTGCATTAAGTCGCCTCATATTGTTGATGATTTTTTGCTCTTCCTTATTTGATATCTTTTCGCCGTCTATGACCTCATAGCCAAAACTAGCCTTACAGTCTGAAAATTTACCCTTTAATTCCATGATTTTTTTACTTCATGGATTCAAATGGCTATACGCTCCTTTTCAAAAGTTACGAAAGCCTAAAGGATAGCTCACCAATATGTGTTTATCTCTTTGCGCCAAATTAAAATTCATCGCTGTGGGTTCCATGTAAGTAGGGGTACTTGGCCCGCCTACAGGTTAAGTTTATGCACCACAATTTGAAGTTCACTCCTCGTTATGAGGAAGAACTTCATTGCATCGTCATACTAATTGTAGGTAATCGCACGTATTGCTGAGAGATATTAATAAGGACAAAGTGATGTTGTGAAGTCTAGTGAATGTAGCACACACTGCGCTGGGTATGGTTTTTTTAAAGTGATAACGTAGCTACGCATTGATATTGATGATATTTTTGTCATTTTTGGATTCTGTAAGTTGAAGGGAAATGGATGATGATTTTCGGAAAAATTACTATGATTACTTTGCTTATTTCATGTTTAGCTTTGGGTGCTTGCTCAAATCTATCCACACGTCAAAAAAATGCTGCTACAGGCGCTGCTATTGGTGGTGTTGCTGGGGCAGTTCTGACTGGTGGCAGTGCATTAGGTACAGTTGGTGGTGCGGCGATTGGTGGCGTTATTGGGCATGGCGTGGATGAAGTCATACCTAAGAAAAAGAAGTAATTTTTGTGCTCTATGTGTCATTGTGTCAGGAAATTTTGTAAGTAGCGGTTAATTATTACTGAAACTCATTCACGACAAGTGCTTTGGGATTTGGGAGCTGTAATCTGCCTTAAAGTAAGGTATTAATGGCTCGTTAGATTGCGAGGATCTGAAGGTGGTTAGGCATTAATCTGAGTGCGTGCTTACACGTATATGTAAATCTTATTAGCTAGATTATATTTTAATATAGATTTTTGAGTGGTTGCAAAGTTCTTTTATTTTTGCGCTTTCTTAAATTTTTTTAAATAATATGGAGTGAATTAACATGAACAAAATTTTAGCTGTATCAATCGCATCATTATTTTTATCAACTGTTGCCAATGCAGCGTCTTTTGATGGCCCTTATGTCCAAATTGGTGCTGGTATGGTGAACAACTCTACAAAAGCTAATATTGGGGATAATACTGGTTTTGGGGCTATATCAGCCGATTTATCAAAAGATGGTGCTGTTGGTCAAATTTTAGGCGGCTACTCTCACGGTTTTGATAATAAATTTAACTTAGCGGCTAATATCTTTTACAATTTTGGCGAAGATAAGTCAGGTGGATTATCCCTATTAGGTAATGCTGCGACACTTGATGCTAAATTAAAAAATGTTTGGGGTGTTTCTTTTGAACCAGGTTACTATTTTAGTGAAAATACTTTAGGGTATATTAAGTTGGGTTATCAGAGAGGAGACGTTCAGTTGAATGGGGCACTTCCATTAAATGGCGATTACGCTAGCACCCAGTCAAAAGGTGTGGGTGCCTTTTTGTATGGTTTTGGTATAAAGCAGCTTTTAACATCTAATCTATATATCGGTGCTGAAGTTTCGCGTGCTGATTATAGTAATGAGAGCTTAAGCGGTACCTATTATAATAATCCTCAAGGCACTTTCCCAGTTCCGTCAACGGTCAGTATTAAATCAGAAGCCACGCAAACCTTGGGCTTAGTGACTTTAGGTTATAAGTTTTAATATTTGTTAGTATTCGGGCAGGTTGACGAAGTGCCATCAAACTGCCCGCCTGAACAGTAAGTTATTACTGATATTAATATAGTCATCGCTCAATGCGGGCTATCATTTCAACGATGGGACAGATAGCTACGTGCAATCTGCCGATGTCAGATTAAAATTATTGTAGATTTAGCTCGCTAGCAGCTTCTTCTTTAATAATTTCAACCAATCGTTTAACGCCAGATCCCCCAAAATCAGGGTTTGAAATGATGATGTAAAGTGGTATTTCACGAATACCGCCTTCATGCAATGGGATTGGTTTTAGGATTCCGTCTGCCAACTCCTGCTTAATTTGGTTCTCTGGTAACCAAGCGAAGCCATAGCCCATTACCACTGCTTGGATGGAAGTTTTTATGTGGCTCACCGTCCATCGTTGGTCAACCTCTAGAATGGCAGTTGATAGCTCACGATTCTGGCCGGAATCCCTAGTAACCAAATGTCTGTAGGCGCGAAGGTCACGATTTGTTAGTGTGTGATCTTGATTGTTTAATGGATGGTCTGCGTGGGCAACGGCAATTAATTTAATGCGCGTTAACAATTCGCCTAAATAACCTGGCGGCAATTTTGGTGATATTGCGATATCTACCTCTTTATTAAGAAGCGCTTCAGATGTTCCACCTAGTACAGATTCAATGAGTTCGACGCGCGTTCTTGGACTTTCTTGGCCAAATAAATTGAGGCATTTAAGCAATAAATTAGTGGGGAACAGTACTTCTACCGCTATACCCAGTGCAGCTTCCCAGCCTGCGGAAACATTATGTGCGGCTCTCTCAAGATCATTGGCTTCTTCAACCAATGCCAGAGCTCGTCGATACAGCATTTGTCCTGTAGGCGTTAGCACTGACCTGCGGCCTTCAATTTCAAACACTTTTAATTCGAGCAATGATTCTATTTTCTGCACAGCATAGCTAACCGCGGATTGACTTTTATAGAGCTTCTCAGCGGCTTGTGCATAACCTCCAGCGTCAACCACGGCAATTAAAGCTCGCCATTGTTCTAATGTAATTTGCGCATGACTCATAAGTTATCTAATTTTTAGATTGATTAACGCTAATTATTATACTTTTTCATCTAAAAATATAGTGATTAAATGCTTGGCCTGTAGTACGGATGAGTAAATTAATGTTTAAACTCATAAAATGGATGCTATACGCACACAGCGATAAGCCTATGCTGATTAATAGCCGTGCTGTTAATCGGTTTGTTGGTGTAAGTCGGATTGGTTTAGAGATTTAGCCATAGGCCCCAGCACTACTTATTCTTACATATAAAAGATTAACTATTTCATTACTCAGATTGCCAAATATCAGTTCAATTTTATTAAAAGGAAATATATTTATGAAACGTTTTGCCCTTCTTGCTATTGCAGCCTCTATTTCAACCATGGCTATTGCTGCGTCAGAAACTTACGTCATTGATAGCAATCATTCTATGCCACGTTTTTCTTATAGCCACTTTGGATATTCGACACAGTTAAGTCATTTTGATCAGACCTCAGGAAAAATCACCATAGATCGCGTAGCCAAAACGGGTTCTGTTGAGGTCACAATAGATACGACTTCAGTAAATACTGGTTTCCCATTGTTTAATGAGCATATTCAAGCTGAGGATTTTTTGAACACAGCTAAATTTCCTAAAGCTACTTTTATCTCGAATAAAATGAATTTCGATGGCGATAAGCCTTCAACAATTGATGGTACTTTAACCATTAAAGGTGTGAGCAAGCCTGTTACTCTAACCGTGACTTCATTTATGTGTATGCCTCATCCAATGGTGAAAAAAGACGCATGTGGTGCTAATGCGAGCGTAGTCGTAAAACGTACAGATTTTAATATGGGTAAACATGCGCCGTATGTTGGTGATGAAGTCACAATTAGCCTTCCAGTAGAAGCTATCAAGCAATAAACTATGATAAAGCTCAGAAAATCAGAAGAACGTGGTTATGCAAATCACGGCTGGCTCAAAAGCTATCATTCATTTTCATTTGCAAATTACTGGGACCCTCAGCATATTAAATGGGGTAATTTGTGCGTAATTAATGAGGACTATATTGAATCTGGCAGAGGGTTTGGTAAGCATGGGCATAACGATATGGAAATTATTAGTTATGTTCTTTCGGGTGAGTTAGCACATGAAGATAGTATGGGCAACGTCAAGGGTATTCCCCCTGGCGATGTTCAACGTATGAGTGCTGGTAGCGGCGTGATTCATAGTGAATTCAATCATACGAAAGGTCAGCAGACGCATTTGTTGCAAATCTGGATTCAGCCAAATAAACTAGATATACCACCAAGCTATGAACAAAAAACGACATCCGTAGCCGAGAATAGAGGTAAGTTATGTTTAATTGCCTCACCAATCGGTACTGGTGATTCAGTATTAATTCATGCCGATGCTAAAGTTTATGCCGGATTATTCAGCGATGGGCAATCGAATCATTTAGATCTCGATCCAAAGCGTAAAGCTTATGTTCATTTAATTAAGGGTAAGCTTGAAGTGAATGGTATTAATTTAGCTGCGGGAGATGCTCTTTTGCTTGAGAACGAAAGTCAATTAAACATTGAGCATGGAGATCAGGCAGAAGTGCTCGTGTTTGATTTGTCGGCTTAAAATATAACGTTAGCGGCCGTGAATAACATTTTTTAGTTAAGTGCGGTTATGCGAAATTTAAAGGTTATTACTCAAGTTTTTTTAGGCAATTGCTCAAATATCGGCTTAACTATTTTCACGCTTGATATTCACCATGAAATTAAAATTGACATTTAGTATGGCCCCGTACTAAAATTGCTCGCATTATGTTGCTACTTAAAGATTTACCGTCTACCAACTCACTACTTAAGCTAGTGGCTAGATATCCGGAAGCGGATGTCAAAGCGATACAAGAATTTGCCACAATACTGAGTGTTAGCTCTGATTTATCTGTGGCACTCGACAAACTCCTAAATGAGCATGGTTTAATGCAAGGCCGCTGGTGGATTTTAGTGTTACTCCTTAGAGAGGATAATTTAACCTCATCTCCATCTGCGCTTGCTGAAAAAATTGGTGTCACAAAAGCAACCATGACAGGCTTTATTGATGGATTGCAGCGAGAAGGATTGGTCAGCCGATTAATGCATGATGAAGATGGTCGCATGCTACAAATCAAGTTAACGCCACTCGGTGAAGAAAAGTTGGATGAAGTCATGCCAGATTATTATCGAAGAGTTGGCGCGCTCATGAGTGTGCTCACTGAGGCGCAAAGGACAGCAATTATTGAAACCATGAAAATTCTTGGTTCAAATGTTGGCGCCATGAAATAGCATTTTTTTTGTCCATATAGTTAGGGCCCGAACAAGATTATTGTTAACTATAAATATTAAATTCAAAAAAGTGTTTGAGTGTGTGAAAGATGAAAAAATAATGAAGGCTTACCTCAATGTTAAAGTCATATTTACGCTGACTTTAGCTACATTATTTTTGACAAGCTGCATTAATATGTCTGGGATTTCGCCGGCCTCAAACCCGCAAAATGCCAATGAGCTTAAGGCAGGTAAAGCCATTGCAAACGCAGCACATAATATTCCATGGCCTCAAGAAGCTTGGTGGAAAAGATATCATGACGCACAGTTGGATGCACTGATCAGTCAAACCATCTCTGGTAGCCCAAATTTACGCCTTGCTGAGGCACGCGTGGCACTTGCTCAATCCTTTACTGTCAGCACCCATGCGACAGTATTGCCAAGTGTCGGTGCTAACGCCTCAACTGGTCGAGAGCGATTTACCGCCAGACAATTTATTCCGCCTCCTTGGGCCGGCAACTCCGACTGGAGTAATCTAGCTACAAGCTCGTTGGCTTATGATCTCGACCTCTGGGGACGTAAGCAAAGTATTTGGAAAGCTACTATCGATGAGGCTAAAGCTAGTGAAGCCGAAGTTCAGCAAGTCAAACTAACACTAATAACTGCAGTGGTTTGCAACTATATTCAATTATCTATTGCCTATGAATTCCGTGATATTTCCTATGAAAGACTCGCATTAAGACAAAAAGAACTCGATATCGCACGACGAGCACTTAACGCTGGGGTCGGCACAGAACTGGCCGTGATTGAAGCTGAAATGCCTTTATCAATCATTCGTGTACAAATTGAAGCGATTGATCAGCACATCGCTTTAATTGGCAATCAAATCGCTGCAATGTCAGGTCAGGGACCTGGAGCAGCAAGCGAAATTAAACGACCCAAAGTCTTATTTAATGCCACGATAGGTTTGCCCGATGAATTGCCAGCCAACTTGATTGGGCGCCGCCCAGATATTTTAGCCCATCGTTGGCATATGCAAGCCGCTGCAAAAGACATTGAAAGCGCAAAAGCAGATTTTTATCCCAATATCAATTTACTGGCATTTGTCGGATTTCAAGCGCTAGGATTTGGTCAATTCATCAGTGGCTCATCAATGGTTGCTGGTATTGGCCCAGCCATTTCACTGCCCATTTTTGATGGCGGAAAACGACGTGGAAATCTTTCAGCTAAAACGGCTGAGTACGATATTGCGGTAGAAAAATATAATGCCACGCTCATTAACGCTCTGCAGGATGTGAGTAAGCAGCTGCTTATTTTGCAATCGAATAGTCGGCAACATAGCGAAGTTGAAATTGGTTTCACCTTAGTAAAAAAATCTTACGCGTTAGCGCAAAAAAGTTACCAAGCTGGGCTTGAAAACTATCAACATGTCATAGTGGCTAATGCCAATTTATTGGTTCAACAAGAGTTAATGGTGAGTTTGCAGGGAGAGCAATTGCAAGCCTATGCAGAACTGATGCAAGCATTAGGTGGCGGTATTTTTGATGCGCAAAATAATCGCAGCTTATCCGACCAAACTAAAGTAGAAAAAAATATAGGATTAGGTGCAGCTAGTGAGCATTAGTGCACTCAGTAAAAGCCGCATGTTCTCGTTGGTAAGGTTAGCGCTGCGTGATTGGCTTAGAGAGGATGCGCCGACCATGATTTATATCATGAAGGTTCTTATGGCCTGCTTACTTGCCATGTGGCTCTCGCTTCGTTTTGAATTAGACCAGCCCAGAACAGCAATGTTGACGGTGGCAATTGTGATGCAATCTAGAACCGGTATGGTGTTCGCTAAAAGCTATTATCGTTTACTGGGTAGCATTATAGGCATCCTAGTATCTTTCTTACTGGTTGCGTTATTTGCCCAAGAACGGGTGCTGTTTTTAGTATCGATGGCCATCTGGATTGGTTTCTGTACAGCCGGATCAATGTTGTTTCGTAATCATCAATCTTATGCGTTTGTTTTGGCTGGATACACTATTTGTATCGTCGGACTGCCTGCCACTATCGCTCCAGAGTTAACCTTCAGCATTGGTGTAACCCGCATCTCAGAAATAATAATAGGCCTCATATCGGCCAGTCTCATCAGTGACCTTATTTTTCCTCAGCGTATTGGCGACTTAATGACTGCAAAAATTAGACGCCGTTTCAGTGATTTCTCAGATATGCTCCGCGCAATGTCCATTGAAAAAGTGAGTGAAGAATCATCAAAATATGCAGCATTTCGTATCGTTAGTGATGTATTTGAACTTGAAACTTTTCGTGCTTCCTCTGGGTTGGAAAACGATGCGTCCCGCAACTACAGGCTACGCCTAAGCATGCTTAATGCTGAATTTATGCAAGTGTCCACTAGTTTTCATAGCTTAGAGCAACTGCTACGCCGCCAAAATAGCACTGGCCACACTCAAGTGGTTGAGGCTTTATTCAGCTTGTACCAACTGTTAAAAGCGGTCATTAGCATTGAAGATAGAAGCATTATCAATGAGGTTGAAGCACGACAGCTTGCTATGGCACTTAAAGACTTTAGAACAACACTTCACCAACAAATAGATCTGGTACGTAAAGCATTGCCTGATGGTTTAGATGCCAGTGAACGGCTCGATTTTGACTCTGGTGCAGAGCTCTTAAGACGATTCGTTGATGAACTCTACGTTTATACAACCACTTATGCGTCATTGGGTAGTGATGCCGTAACGGCCGCTAAGGATGCGATTGCCGAGCACCCACCACGCTTAGGAATGCATTTTGATCCACTTGCCGTTACTTTGGCTGGCGTTCGTGGTGCACTGTCTCTAGCTGCGATGGCTTGTTTATGGATTTTTGCTGACTGGCGCTCCGGCATTGAAGCCATAACCATCGGTATCATCACGAGTACTCTTTATGCATCATCGCCGAATCCAAAAAAAACGGTCAAGCAGTTTATTTTCGGGGCTATTTTAGGCTCGGTATTCGTCTATATCTGCAACTTTCAAATCTTGCCACAAGCGCATGGGTTTCTAATGTTATCGTTAGCGGTCGCACCAGCGATTGTCATTGCCGCTTGGATAACCACGCGCCCAGCAGTTGCGACCATAGGTTCAGGAATATTTATTATTTTCCTAATGCATATCGGCTTTAATAGTGCCTATAGCGCAAACCCAATCACTTTCATGAACGATGCTGTAGCCGACTTATTTGCGATTGCAACCTCGGGTATTTTATACGCGTTGATTGATCTGACTAGCAGTGGTTGGTCACGTAGACGCATTGTCAAAAAACTGCGAGAACTGGTGGTTTCAGCGTGCTTAGAACCACTACCACAACGCCCATCTAGGCTAGAAACTAGAGCGCGAGATTTAGTACAACGTTTAGATGGCGGTCATCGAGCGGCTAATGTGCAAGATAAGCAGGTCATTGACTGCTTGCTTTCAACACTAGAAATAGGCCGAGCAGTGATTGCGCTGAGAGATCAAATGAATGAAGTCAGTGACATTTCAATTCAGCAACAGATTACTGACTGTTTAAAGGGAATTGCTGAGCTGTATACATCACCTTCAAGACGCAATCAGATATATGCCATCAATAGTATCAATCATGTAGCCAGCGCGCTGGAAAACAGTATGCTTGTAATTAAGTTACCACAGTTCACCCAACATCAATTACTGACGATGTTGCATTTTATCCGCTGTGCACTGTTGGACAATGACGCTGTGTTGCCGCCCCATAATCCAAACGTCACATCAAGAGAGGGCGCTGTTTATGCCGCGTGAGATTGCACTTCTAGACGCATTAGTGCCTACTTTACTGATAGCTTTTATGATAAGCGTCCTTCTTTCTTGGGCGTTGGATTGGTTATTTTCTCACCTAGGACTTTATCAACATATCTGGTATCGCTCCTTGTTTCGCTTAGCGGTATTTATCTGCTTTTTTTCAGTATTAGGACTAATGATTTATTAAAAGGCGTATCGCATGAAAGACTTTAAAAAATTAATCTTACGCATAGCCTTCACGCTGACTATCGTCGTGATTGCGCTATTGTTGGGCCGCATGCTCTGGGTGCGTTATATGGATTCACCTTGGACACGAGATGGCCGCGTTCGCGCGGATATTGTTAACATCTCAAGTGATGTTTCAGGGCTGGTAACGCAAGTATTAGTAAAGGACAACCAGTTTGTGCATAAGGGCGACCTGTTGTTCAAAATTGATGAAGAACGCTATCACCACACCTTGGCCCAAATGCAAGCTCAGCTGGACCAGCGTAGAGTGATGCTTGAAATGAAGCGCGCCCAATCAAAGCGCAGAGATGCGCTGGATAATGAAGTCATTTCTCAAGAACTTCGAGAAGATTCCGATCTGTTCTCTGCTAGTGCCAAAGCTGAATACGATCAAGCTGCGGCAGAGCGAGATCACGCCAAACTCAATGTAGTCCGCACCGCTGTGCTTGCGCCGGTAGATGGCTGGGTTTCAAATTTAGTGGTTCGTCCTGGGGATTATGCACAAGCGGGTGCTGCCAAATTAGCCATCATTGATCAGAAGTCTTTTTGGGTTTACGGTTATTTTGAAGAGCATAAATTGAGGCTTATCCATATCGGAGACCCCGCTGAAATAAGATTGCTAGGCTCGGACCAACGACTTTACGGACATGTGGAAAGTATCGCCCGAGGCATTACTGACCGCGATAACCCTACCGATGTGAGATTGTTAGCAAATGTTAATCCTAGCTTTAACTGGGTAAGGCTTGCTCAGCGTGTGCCAGTTCGCATAAAACTAGATGCTATCCCAAAAGAATTAATGCTAGTAGCCGGCATGACTTGCTCGGTTATTGTTAAGCAAGCGAAACAATGAAAATAAGTCTATTTAAGTAAAACTCGCCATTAAGCACCCAGCTTGTTTTATTCTTTGGATTACAAGCTTAGGCGTATTGTTTTGTTATAATGTAGCTAAGGTAAAGTTTCACAATGATTGGGGTGTTAGCTCAGCTGGTAGAGCAGTGGACTCTTAATCCATTTGTCACGCGTTCGATCCGCGTACGCCCTACCAATATATAAGCGGCTTCTAAGGCATAAACCTTAGAAGCCGCTTCCAATTACAGACTACAATTTTTGGTTAGCGTTTGCTTTAAAGTAACTCAATTAATGGGTCGTTAGGTAACTATGGGCGGCCAATACGAAATGTTAATCTAGCTATGAGCCCTAGTAAAAATTCATAATTTAAGCCTTATTGATTTCAAGGTTATGAAAAATTTATCTAGTGTTGATAAGCATGTCTTATGTTCGTTAATCTGAGTTTGTGCAATCCATGGTTTAATAAAAAATTTTTTCCGATGCATAAATTTCTCAGCAATTAATTTGTAATCATTGTCATATTTGTCTATTAACGAGCTCACAAGCGTCTCAGACAAAAAACTACTAAGCGCATGGTTAGATCGTTTTTCAAAAGCTAATCTCAGTAAATCTTCTCTAGAAACTAATCCAGCAAGAATTTTACTTCCATGATTTATTTGTCGAATTAAGTCTGTATATTCTGGATCGGGCGTAATGTTTAGGTATTCCAATTCTTGAGGAACAGAAATCCATGCGTCATCTAGATTGAGATTAAGTACATCATAAAAGAAATCACTAACGATTTCAGTTCTATGAGGAGTATCGTCATAAGGTCTGACTTTAAGTTGAGATTTGTCGAATACAGATCCCCAAATATCTAGAATCTTTAGAGCATCAAGTCTTGGAGAAAATTTAGTGTGGAATTCATTAAATTCAATGGTGTTTGAAGACTTTCCTTTGATGAATTGAGCGTAATGGGCGTTAAGTAAGTAATCTGGCCTTCGTAAGTAAATCACAATTATTGGATCCCATTTAAATTCTTTCGAATACTCCAGTAACATAATTGCAGCTCGCTTAACTAAATCCAGAGAAAAATCTAACTCATGCGCAGTATGCATATCAAAAATATCTTCTGAAGACATTACTATGGTGTGTGCATTAATCCTTAAACTCTCCATCTCAATAAAGCCAAATAATTCCGATATGCTTTTTAACTGAGCTGCATATTGACCGTGCTCAGTCCAAAATAAATCATCGCTTGCATTAACGCTGCAACTTTCAATAATTTCCTTTCTTAGCAGTGCGTATAAATTAAAGTGGCTATTTCTATAAGCACTAACTTCCTGATAATTTAATGTAGTTGGGTAAAGTATTCCATGACTGTTTAGGTTTCTCCCATTAAGGGCAAGAAATGTCTGTAGAAATTTTGAGCCGGTTTTATGTTGCCCAATATGAAGTACTAATTTTTTTCTCTCATTCAAGGCTTTACTCCAAAACCTATAAATCTTGGTGGTGTCATAATCTCGTATATTTCAATATTTAACAGGTCTGCCATGAACAGCTTTTCTACAGAGAACTTTGAGAAGCGATAAAAATCCCCTGGATAGAAATGCTCACCCAATGTAATAGTAGATGCATCAATAATTTCATTTAAACTACTTGGGGAAATGATGCGAAACAGCTTTCTTATAAGCTTCGATTTAAATAAAAACTTACCTAAACCCATATCTCGATAACCTGGTACACCAATAATAATTATTCCTCCAGATGCAGTTACACGTTTGATTTCTGATATGGTTTTCCAAAAAAATAGATCATGTTCAAGCACTGAGTTACATAGAACGATTTGAAAGCTGGCACTTTCAAATTGGCTTAGATCGTTCCCACTGGCCATAATAAATTTATATTTTCCACTGTTAAAATTTTCTAAGTTAACACCGACTTTAACTGGAATTTCGTTTAGGCATGGTAAGTTTATTAAGCTGTCATCATCCGAAGTGACGCCTATTTCCAATACTGGACCAATCAATTTACATTCGCTCAATATAGCGCTAAATATACTACTTACTTCAGGACTCATTTGAAATAGCCTTAAACTTGAGATAGACCAATTTAATCATAAGTTTTATTATTTTTTTTGTGAAAAATAAACTTGGATGAATAGAGTTGATCGTTTTGAAAAGATGGGCTATCGATATATCGGTGTGTGATTCTCTATGTATGGCATTCCAATATAAATAAGCTAATGTGTGCGCTTCATACCTTGTTAGCAAACTATCAATCTCAACTTTACTGAGTGATGCTTTTTGTACCGCTAAATTAGCTATATCTCTAAAAATAACTACATTTTCAGATACCTTATTAATGGCTAAGTTAGAACTCGCATTTAACCCATTTTGCACCCAGCAGCCGACGGTATCATTAATTAGAACAACGTCTCCTTCAAGTGCCAATCTCATAAAGGAGTCCATATCAGATGAGCTAATATCTAATTGATAACAATTATTTTTAATTGCTTGCTTCCTGTTGTACAAAATTCCTAAATGGGTAAAAAACCTAGTTTTAAAAACGAACTTAAGGTAATCGCCACCGCTCATCAGCATATGATCAGCATTTATTTTTGGTAGAATCTCCACATCATTTTTTGTGCTGTTAATATATTTAACGGTATGCCCGGCCTGTAAAAAAACTATTTCAGATTGCTCGTACTGCTTCATTAATATAAAACATTTTTCAATAAAATTTGGCGCAATAAGATAATCATCCCCATCTAACATAAGAACCCATTGGCCTCTTGCTATGTTGTATAAAGCTTTTCGATAATTACCTACCCTGCCAATATTTTCGTCATTTCTCACATAGTGGAATCTTGGATCTTTTAACCATTTTTTGCATAAATCTCTCGTTGAGTCAGTTGAACAGTCATCTATTACAACAACCTCAAGAGATTCGAAATTTTGCATTAGTGCACTTGCGATTGCCTTATCTATACTCGCTTCTTGCATGTACGTTGGGATTAATATCGACACAAGGGGAATAGATATTTGCATGGATTCTTTCTCCATAAAAGTATCTATTAGTTTATTGAAATTAATATCTATTCTAGATTTTATTGAGTCATTTGCAAGATCATTCTTGAATGACTTTCTAAGTTCTTTGTCTGTTAGCAATCTTTTAAGCCCATGTTTCATTTCATTTATTTCTGAAGATACAATTAATCCATTCACCTCACTCTGAATAAATTCGCTCACACCGTGAACTGGAGTCGTAATGACTGGGCATTTCATATGCAATGCTTCTAAAATGACTGTAGGGCAGCCTTCTGAATCGGAAAACAACGCAAAAATATCAGCATTAGACATCCATTCTGGGATGTTTTTTTGAGCTCCGACTAATACAAAAGAGTCCTCTAGTCCTAAACGTGTAATCTCATGTTTTATTTTATTTTTTTCTTTACCTTCGCCAACAACATACCAATCAAAAAAAATTCCTTCATTTAGAAGTTCGTTATGAATTCTCAGGCAGTCCATAATTCTTTTCCCCGGAACCAACCTAGCTACCGTTAAAACAGAAAGCCTACGGGGAGCCTTTGTCTGCTTGAAACTTTCTTTGACAAGATACTCATCAAACGCATTATCAATTAATGGTGGTAAAACAATCAGACGCTTATTTTTCAAAGAATCACAAGCATTGACTAATGAATCAAATAACGACTTAGACACGGATACTATAGTTTCTGAACATAGAATACTTAAATCAATCGCTGTTTTTGTACCTAACCTAAAATGTTTATAATGGCTTAGTGATTCGTCAACTAAAAAAATAATTTTATGTTTCGCTTTAATGTTTGCATGCGCAATACAAGCTTGCCAGCTAGGAAAAATTGATGTGGAAATGACAATATTGTAAGACGTCTTAAATGTATCGAGTGCTTGGAGTTTTTTAGAATAAGAAATTTGCTTTATGATGTTTCTAGAGCCAAAATGGCCTTTAATGTCATATATGATTGGTTTTAATTTATAAACAATTACACTTTCAGGTAGCTCGGCAAACATTTTATCGTCACTTCGACCAACCACCAGGAGATCAACTTGGTAGTTAGCAATAAGTTTTTTTATTAGCCTTATTGCTAGATAGCTTGCACCCCCAGAATTAAATTCTTGGGTCAGGAAAAGGATTTTTTGAGTTTTATTAGAGTTCAAATTGAAATCAATTTAGCAATAAAGCGTAGCATGCAAGAATTTAAAAAATATACAATGGATTCGGGCTTAGTTTAATCCCTATTTAAAATCAATGGCAATCTTAATCACTGGCGGGCTTGGTTATATTGGCAGTCATCTAGCCATCACTCTAGCAAAAAAATATGACATTTATTTACTCGATTTCTTATCTAAAGATAATGAAGAAGCTTTAATTCGACTAAATAAGCTGATTCCCAATAAATTCATTTTTCTCAATGTTAATTTAATGAATCTGGATAAAAAAATTTCGTTAATTGAGAATTGTAAAATAGATCTCATATGTCACTGTGCTGTAGTTAAAAGTCAAGATGAAATGCGTTCATATGATGCTAATAAAAATGAGTTTATTCTAGAAAAGATAATGCTTTTAGTAAGTAGTTTGAATGTAAATAAATTTATATTCACTAGTAGCTCCGCTGTCTATGGCAATGCTATATTAGGTCCAACAATTGAATCACAGCCACTTGACCCGCAAAGTATTTATGGCAAAAGTAAACTTCTAATGGAGAAAACATTACTTGAGTACGCTAATAGAAATTTAGAGTTTTGTGCAGTAGCCTTAAGGATATTTAATGTTGCTGGCAATGAATACCATTATATTAACAATTCAAGCTTAATTAAGAACGTTGCTAAGGCAGCTAAAGACAATCGTTTAATACTTGATATCAATTCAACCAGCCACACTACAAGCGATGGTACATATATTCGAGACTATATTTATATATCTGATGTAATAAGTGCTATTGATAAAAGTATCAATTTTACTGCAACCAAAAAAGGTTTTTTTTCGATTAATATCGGGACTGGAACTGGAACTTCAGTATTTGAATTACTTGATGTGTTTGAGAAAATCAGTAGAAAAAAAATAAACTTCCGAGTTCATAATCTTGATAGTTCCGATGTGTCAATTTCTATTGCTAACAACAATCTTGCTAAAAAACTACTGGATTGGGAGCCTGTGACTAATCTTAGTCACATTGCCCGTAATTTACTTGCAGACAACAACCAATAAAATAAAGATACTGTGACAAACTTCAAGCACATCAAAACAAATCTTCTGGCTAATAGAATTAGATATTTGGCTTATAAAGTTTTTAAAATAAAGATTTTAAAAATACTAACTTTCCCACTTTATGACGTATTAATTTTTTTTGCACAACGCAATAAATTTGTAAAAGTATTTATTGATAGGTTTATTTCTGGAAGCCGCTTAGAGGAAGAAAAAATACTTGGGTATGTTCAGTTAAAGAAAATAATTTTAATACTTAGACCAGATCATATTGGCGATTTCATTTATTCATTACCAAGCTTTATAACTTTGAAGCACCATATTGCAAATGATTACTTGATAAATATATTAGTTGATCCATGCAACCTAGACATGTCTCGGAAATGTGGGTTATTTAATTATATTTATGTATTTTCTGTATTTAATAAGCGTGGCAAGCGGACTCTGCCATCTAAGCATGACTATATAAAATTGTCGGACGAAATAGGTGAAGTTTCAATACTTATAGATGCCCGACCGGATGGGGATAACTTTTTTCTAACAGGCTGGATTAAAGCAGAAAAAGTATATCGAATTGAAAAAGATAGAGCTTTAATTGGATTGTTAACAGATGCTTGCCAGAATGATCATCTTATAAAAGAAGAGCCTTATAAGCCCAATCAATTTAAGTTTTACAGTCATGAACTTGATGGATACCGCCCGAGATTAATTTTTAATTATTTTTCAGAAATTCTAGTTAATGAAAACCTTTCTGTAAATATAACATTTGAAGAGGCTAAGAAGAGATCAAATGATTGCTTAAAAAATATTTACCCGAAGATTACACAAACTGACTGCATTGTTTTTTGCCCGGAAGCTAGGAGTTCAAGAAAGATGTGGGCTAATTCCCAAACAAGGGCTCTTATTGATTACCTTGCAATTGCATTGTCTGGCAAATTTACAATAATTCTCCTAGGAAAAGAAGCTTCAACTGATGGAGTGGTTTTTGAAAATACTATTGATTTAAGAGGTAAGACAAATCTAGATGAAGCTTTTACAATTATTTCTTCTGCAAGTATTTTTATAGGTTTCGATAGTGGTCTAAGTCACTTTGCTGGACTAATTGGTACAAATGTAGTGGAAATATTTACTGCAAAGACCCAACCTCTAGTTTGGGGTGCAATATCTGTTCAAAATAATGTAAAAATATTATCTCCATCTCAACCAAGATTGAAAACCATTTTAGAAAAAATTACTACTTCCAAAAAATCTATCCAATATTTGGACTGTATTGAAGCAAGTGACGTAATTAATTTTCTTAGAAATTTGCATTTAAATTAAATGAGTTAAATAAAAATAATTGGGATTGTTTTTATTGCATACGACAATGTCCTGTTGTTTAAGATGAAAGCTGATTTCAAAGTTGCAGATTTTTTTCTAAGTAGGATGTTTGGAGGGCTATAGTGGCTTTGTAACGATGCCTAGTAATTGGATTAAGCATCAATAACTTATCCTTTAAAGAATCGTAAACAGCGCTACTACTTGGTTAAGTATTAATAGTGAGTTAAGATAATTTTAGTTATCCAGTCGACTAAATGTTTTTTTAAGGTACTTTAAAACTTATGACCTCTATAGGCCAGACACAAGGTCTGCTTGTTATGACCGCCAGCTTGGCGGGCCTAATAATCGGTAGTTTTATCAATATAATTGTCTCTCGATTGCCAAAAATAATGGAGCATGAATGGCAGTTGGAATATGAAGTCTTCGCCAACCAAAACCGTCCCTACCCCAAAAAATATAATCTACTCACGTCAAATTCCACTTGCACGCAATGTCAGACACAAATCCTTGCGCTAGATAATATCCCCCTGATTAGTTATTTGATGCTTGGTGGCAAGTGTCGATCCTGCAAGGCTACAATAAACATGCGCTATCTAGCCATTGAGATAATAAGTGGAGTTACCCTTGGCTTTATTGTATGGAAATTTGGCGTTTCTTTAAGCGCACTAGCTTTATCGGTGTTCATGTTTACCTTGATTGCCCTTGCTACGATTGATTTAGAAACCCACTTACTCCCAGATCGGATAACGATACCACTTATTTGGTTGGGCTTACTTTACAATTTAAATACAGGCTTTACTGATATACGCTCTGCGGTGCTTGGTGCTGTGTTTGGTTATTTGATTCTTTGGGTGCTTTATTGGGTGTTCAAACACATTACTGGTAAAGATGGTATGGGTTACGGCGACTTTAAAATGCTGTCCGCAATAGGCGCTTGTCTGGGTTGGAAATTGCTACCCGCGGTGATATTAATATCTGCTGTTGCGGCTTCTGTTATCGGGCTTTTATTACTGGCCTTTTCTGGAAAAGATAAAAATTCTGCAATTCCCTTCGGCCCATTTCTGGCTTTTGGCGGTCTACTGGCTGGCTATTTAGGTTAAATAATTATTTGGTTGAGGTGTGTGACATTAAGGAAAAAATATACTTTTGTATATACTTGTGTATCTTTTTTGTGATTTTTTTAAAAAAAATTAGTATTATTAACAACATATTAGATGATTCTTCAAATGTTTTTCATTAAGAGTATTGACAAACTTATTAATTAAATGGACTATCGCACCTGTTGTATGTTGTTTACTTTATCAAAGGAGTTTTAACATGAAAAATATTCAATCACGTAAGTCAGGTCAAAAAGGCGTAACACTCATTGAGTACGCGCTGATTGCGGCCATTATCGCTGTAGCATTAATTACAAACCTTACTGCAGTAGAAGCTAAACTTGCAAGCACGTTTACAGCTATTGTAGCTGCCTTACCCTAATAAACCGCATTGTAGTCAGATAATTATTAGAGCTAATGATGGTTAAAAGATCTTAATCCGTGAACGCACGCAACTTAATTATATTGTCTTTGGTGTTAGGCAGCATATCGGCCTATAGCGTATCGCGTTGGATAGGTGTAGGTGGGTCGACCGGGTCCAAGGTGGTTTTAGCTACCAGTGCGATAGCGCCTGGTACAGCTATTACGGCTAATAAGTTAAAAGCCTTTAGTTGGCCTAGTGCTAGTGTGCCGCCGGGATCTTTTTCTAAAGTAAAAGAAGTACAAGGTAGAATTACGCGTCAAGAAATACTCAAGGGTGAGCCTATCCTTGAGTATAAGCTTGCTGGAGTAGAATCAAAAGGCGGTTTGGAATCGACTATTTCCACTGGTAAACGCGCTATTACCGTTCGAGTTAATGAGGTGATTGCCGTTGCGGGTTTCGCACATCCGGGAAGTTTTATAGATGTCATCGTCAACGTAAAAGATTCCGCTACTAATCTTTCTTTTTCTAAGACTGTTCTTAACCGTGTGAAAGTCTTAGCCGTAGCACAAGAAATTTCAGCAGATCCCAATAAACCCAAAGTTGTGAATGCTGTCACCTTAGAATTAACGCCAAAAGAATCAGAGGCATTAGACTTATCTAGGAATATTGGATCGTTGTCATTAGTACTGCGCAATGAGTATGATACGTCATCAGATGCAACATCTGGGACTAAATACGATGATGTCTTTGGTGCGGCATCCAACAAAGATAAGTCAGTTCAGTATGTTGCAGTGCAATCTGCTCCAGTTCAAACAGCTAAAGTCGCTGAACCTAAACAAAAGCATCCGGCTAGCACAAAAAAACTTACTCCCGTGCAACGCAAAGTTGAAGTTATACGTGGGAATAACATTAGTGAGGTTGGATTTTGAAGATTGCAAAAGTATCAGCAAAAATAGCACTAAGTGCTATCTTATTAACTTTGCACGGTGTTATCTCCTTAGCGCAAGCTGAAAGCTTGGCCCTATCAAGCCCGGTTAAGTTGACGGTTGGTCACGCTAATGTTATTACAATGCCTAGTCCGGTGTCACGCGTTTCTGTCGCTGACCCTAAAATTGCCGATATCACGGTCGTAGGTCCAACTGAGATTTATGTGCTAGGCAAAGCCGTTGGTACAACCAATTTTATTTTCTGGAACAAAGAAGGCGCGGCAAAAGTCAAAGAGGTGAATGTATCGAATGATTTAAGCGCCTTGATCACTTCATTACATGAAGTCTTACCGGATGAAAAAGATATTCAGGTAAGTCAGTCCTCAGGTTCTGTGGTGTTAAATGGTTCCGTTGCCGATGTGATTGCTGCCGACAAAGCGGTTAATTTGGCGGATGCCTACATGCAAAATATAGCGCGCTCAATGCGTGGTGGCGCTGCAAGTAACGCAGATAATAGTCAGGCTAATAACGTTAATAGTCAGCAGGCCAATCAACAAAACAGTACTCCTGCTACGAATAATGTATCTAATAGCTCATTAAGACCTAAAGTCATTAATTTTATGAAAATTCTTGACCCACAGCAGGTCATGTTGGAAGTGAAAATTGCTGAGGTTTCGAAGTCCTTGCTGGATCAGTTAGGCGTTGGTTTGACTGCCTCAGCGGGTGGCACTAGATTTAGCATAGTCTCAAAATTCTCTTCAACTGGCGGTGGTATTTTGAACCTCCTAAATTCTAGAATTAAAGTTGACGCCCAAAAAGAAGATGGTCTGGTTAAAATACTTGCCGAACCGACCATAGTGGCTATGAGTGGGCAAGAAGGAAACTTCTTAGCCGGTGGTAAAATTTACATCCCTTTGCCAACGGGCCTCGGACAAGCGGGTGTACAGGAAGTCAATTATGGGGTGAGCCTCAAATTCTTGCCCACTGTATTAGATAAGGGACGAATTAGCCTAAGAGTGAGCCCTGAAGTATCTGACATTGCCAAGGAATTAGTCCTACAGGGCGGCAACACCTCATCAATACTTCCAAACTTTACCATACGCTCTGTTACAACCACAGTGCAAATTCGCGAAGGTGAAACGCTGGTTATTGGCGGATTGATGAAAAACAATGTGGTTGAGACGATGAAAGCCTTTCCAATACTTGGTGAACTGCCTGTCATTGGAACATTGTTCAGAAGTAAATCATTCGCTTCTGACTTAACCGAGCTTATTATTGTGATTAGCCCGAGTTTAGTGGCGGCAACTGACAGTGCGCCAAGCCTACCGACTGATCATTTTACGCCGCCATCACGAGCAGATTTTTTTCTTGGAAACTCTCTAGAAGGTAGGCCAGCAAAAGCGACGGAGGTAAGATGATTATTCGCCATTTATTTGCAATGCTAGCTGCGCAATTTTCGCTACAAAGAGTATTGCAGCTAGTACTGCTAAGCTTAGCAAGTACTATTGTTATAGGCTGTGCTGGTAATCAAATGCAGTTAGATAGAACTACTGGTCAGTCACTACAGTTGGCTAAGGATACCCAGCGCCTAACTGGGAAATCAGTCGAGAGTTTAATCAATGCCCGGGCAAGTTCAAAAGAGCTAGAGCCATCAACCCGTGATTATTTATCAGGGAAAAGCACTGATAGCCAAAACAAGGCTGGCAATGATAGTAATTTCAAGATTCAATCAAATTAGGAATCCTATATAGTGGCTTCGACTCGAAAGAGTGAGCAGGGATCCTTTTATATAATCCTTGCGCTATCGATAGTGGTTCTATTTGGCTTCATTGGTTTGGCTGTTGATCTAAGCCGACAAATGACAATACACACAGAATTACAAAATGCTGCTGATGCCTGTTCAATTGCAGCGGCATCTGAACTTAATGGAGTTAGTGATTCACTATTACGTGCTGAACAAGCGGGTGTATATGTCGGTAGCCTAAATCTAAAAGATTTTCAAACCAACCAAGTTAGCTTTGCTAGCGAAGATGTACAATTTAGCACCAGTGCCAGTGGTCCATTTCAAGACAAATTGTCAGCCGACACAACATCTAGATTTGTAAAGTGCCGGGCAAATTCACAAGGTGTAATTAATTACTTCATGGGAATGCTAGGTATTCATAGCTCAAACCTTACCGCATCATCAATTGCCACTTTATTACCTTCTCAGGCAGCGAGCGCAGCACCAATGGCCATAAATTCTGGATATGTAACCGGTAATGTTGTTCCATTTGTGTTTAATAAGACTGGCACGTTCAAAGGCAGCATCTTAGGCACGACGTTAACGGTTGCTGCTAGCCTTCAACCTACTACCTTTCTTGCGGTAGGGACGGTTCTGACGGCTACGGGTATTCCTGCGGGGACTAAAATTAACGCCAATGGCACTGGTATAGGGATGGGCGGGACTTATTTGATTAATAACCCCTTGACTCTAGGTACTGCTCTTGCACCTGTTTCTATCACTGCAACGGCTTCAGCGTTCCTCGCTGCTTCAGCTAGTGACTACGCGGCAAACCCAGTAACGAGTAACCCTATTCTGACGATGCAAAAATATGGCGCTTACTATCCATCAACGCAAGTGGGTGCGAGTATCACCGTTCCTACGAGCAGTTTGTCAAGTTTACTTAGCTTTGAGGATGCCTGGAATTCACGTTTTGGGATTTATAGGGCGGCAATGCCATCACTAATTACCGGGACTCTGCCCGATCTGACGGGCTACAGCTATGCTGCTTATAATTTAGTAGATTACACTACCACTAGAGTGCCCAGTCGTAGCATCTTGCAGACACCAATTATAAATTACACTTCACCAACAATTACCGGTTTTGCAAGTGCGCAGGTGGCGAACGGAGCTTCAAATAGGCGGCTTGTTGTCATTCCTATTGTATCTGCTAACGTAATTCAAGGCTGGGCATGTGCCATACTATTGAATCCAGAATCTTCTTATTTACTTAATAGCACAACCACATTATCGCTGAGTTACCCAATAGCTTCCTTAGGCTATATCGGTGATGCCGCTAGCTCTTCATCTCCATGCAGAACATTCGGCCTACCTGGAGGCACAAGTGGGCCACTTGTACCGAGTCTCATTCAATGAAGTCGACCACTAAAGTAGCACTAATTAAACGTAAGGGCTTTTATAACGGTCAATCTGGCATAGTATTTATCGAACTGGCATTCACGCTACCTATTCTGGTGCTGATGTGCCTAGCAACGCTAGAGATCGGGTTGGTGGTACGTGAATACACAACAGTTGTTGAACGTGTTGGATTAGCTACACGTTATCTGTCGACGCGAACACCGGGAACCGGTTATCTTCAAGCTAAATGTATTTTAGCTTATGGTAACGCCACTTGCACCAGCATCAATAATAATGCCATTTTAAGCCAGCTTGATCCCATCAGCGGATCCTCAAGTGCTACAGTAAATATCACCGACTCAGCGAACGATGCTGCAGAAAGGTTATATCAAAGAACTAGTCCATCGAGTTCAAATGGCGTTAAAGTAAATACGGTACGTCTAGAGGTGGTTAATTACAATCATTACCTGATTTTTCAAAATTATCTGTACAACAAACTCGGGCGGTCTACGCCGGGAGTTGCACAATTTAATTCCATCAGTATGACCATGCGGCAGGCGAACTAGAGATGAAAGCCCATAAACTTCAGTCCGGTGTTGCATTAATAGAATTTGCTTTATCGTCGATTATTTTTTTTATGGCATTCATCGGTGTGATTGAATTTGCACGAGTGACGTTGGCCTTGAATTCTGCTTCACAGGCCACAAGAGCCGCTGCGCGAATAGCCAGCGTCTGCTCAATGGATCATAACGTAGCAGATATTCAAAATCGTGTTAAATCACTCATTGATGCATCCGGGCTGATTGATACAAAGAGTAATCCTAGCTGGTTAGAATTGACTTACTTAAAAAGTGATGGCACAAGCTGTACTGGGCCAGATAACTGCGTGCTGGTTCAAGCGGCTATTCCCAACCTAACATTCAAGCCACTGATGATTCCAGGATTGAATGTTCAACTAACAAGCAAAGTCAGCAGCGTTGCTATGCGTGAATCAATGAATGATCAGATTGGCTCAGATGCTAACTCTAGCTGTAATTAACTATGGCTGTAATTAACAAAGACTGTTCTTAACCCAAATTTTAGGCTCTACTATTAAAATGCATATATTGTTTTTTTCTTCACCTGACTCAAATCTATTTTCGGCTAAAGCCGATTTAGAAGGCAATACGCTGGCTCATATTGAAGCTGTGCTAGATAAGCTCGTTGATATAGTTTACGAGCATAGGCCGCAACTAATCTTTATTGGTGGCTTTGCCCTTTCGGATGAGCTGCTCAGTAAATTACAGATTATTTATGATGCCTTTCCCAATGTTGAGATTGCCCTTTGCGTGATAGATCCAGAGCCTGATTTTCTTATGCGAGCCATTAGAACTGGTGTTAGAGAGGTGATTGGCTCTAGCACTCAAGCGTCAATCAAAGAGACGGTTGCTCGTGTAAGTGTAAGAGCAAAAAACAATAAAAAACTAGATGCTAACGAAGCACGCATCATTGGCTTTATGTCAGCTAAGGGTGGCGACGGCAGCACTTGTATTGCCGCTAATATTGCCTCAGCACTCGCAAAACATAAAGAAACGCGCATACTGGTGATCGATTTCTCTCTGCCTTTTGGCGACATTGAGATGTTTCTAACAAGTCAAAAACAAACGAATGATTTGGCTGATTTTTCTGATGAGATCGATCGGCTAGATGCTTCTCTTATGGACTCCATGGTAGAGCATGTAAGTGATAACTTACATTTGATTGCCTCTCCACTTTCTGTTGATAGGCTGATTCATATTAAACCGACGCATATCGATAGGCTGATTGAAGTTTCTTCTAAAAGCTATGATTACATCATCATTGATATCGGCGCCGGAATTGATCCCATTAGCATTCACGCATTAGCCAAACTTCACCAGTTAATTGTCGTCGCTACGATGACTGTGCCTTCACTTAAAAGAGCGACTCAAGTACTTCGCTACTGGCAGGAACTAGGACTGGATGAGAACAGGTTGTCCATTGCAGTGAACCGTTTCCAGTCCAAAGCTGATATTAAAATTAGCGACATAGAGAAGGCGATGGGCAGGCGTGTGGTTCATTATCTTCCGCAAGATAATGTTGGGGTTCAAGAGTCTTTGTTAAAAGGCATACCGCTCATTGATTTAAAGCCAAACTCTGAATTCACAAAGTCCATTTTTAATTGGGCATCAGAATGGTCTGGCAAAGTACAGGGAAAATCGTTATGGCAACGCTTAAAGAACAGATAGCCGGCTGGGGATTTTCACCGCTTTCTAAAGAGAAGGATTCGGTAAATGTGTCTGCTAGTAAAGAGAAATTTGACGTTCATGATGTATTGGCAGCTAAAGTCCTGAATGAGAGAGAGCGGGTAGATGAAGCTGCGTTAAATGCGATGTCATCTTCTTACTACAGCAAAAAAACAAAACTCCATCAAAAGCTAATTTCAAGGTTAGAGCTCAGCTCAATTGAGTCTATGCCGCCTGATCAGTTACGTGCCCAGCTGAAGGACTTGGTTACTGCACTCATTGCCGAAGATGCACTGGCCATCAATGGCCAAGAGCGTTTGGCAATTATTACCGATCTTCAAAATGAAATATTAGGGCTAGGCCCATTAGAACCTCTGCTTGCTGATCCGACCATTTCCGAGATTATGGTGAATACTTACGATACCGTATTCGTAGAGCGCAGAGGCCGTTTGGAATTAACTAGTATTCGTTTCGGCGACAATGATCATCTTATGAAGATTATTGACAAAATTGTTTCTCGTGTAGGACGTAGGATTGACGAATCCAGTCCATTAGCTGATGCACGCCTGCCTGATGGCTCCCGTGTAAATGCTATTATTCCGCCATTAGCACTCGATGGACCATCGTTGACTATTCGACGATTTGCTGTTGTTCCTTTAGAAATGAATGATTTGATTGAAAAGTTATCCCTTACGCAGGAGATGGCTGAATTACTTGCAGGTATGGTGAAGGCCAAAGTGAATATTTTGATCTCTGGTGGTACTGGCTCAGGAAAGACTACCCTGCTTAATATATTGTCTAGATATATTCCTGAGGGAGAGCGTATTGTGACTATTGAGGATACGGCAGAACTCCAGTTACAGCAAAGGCATGTTGTTCGATTGGAAACCAGGCCAGCCAACATCGAAGGTGCGGGCGAGATTTCGATGCGTACACTTGTTAAAAACTCCCTACGCATGCGGCCCAACCGTATTGTGGTGGGCGAAGTACGTGGTGAAGAAGTGATTGATATGCTTCAGGCGATGAATACCGGACATGATGGATCGTTAACTACCGTTCATGCAAACACCCCAAGAGATGCGTTGGGCCGACTAGACAATCTGATGAGTATGGGCGGGCTCAATATGACGGCGAGATCGCAACGTCAGCAAATCTGCTCAGCGATTAGTGTCATCATTCAAGTAAATCGTATGAGTGATGGTTCCAGAAAAGTTACCAGCGTTTCTGAGATCAGTGGCATGGAGGGGGAAATAATTACCCTGCAGGAAATCTTTAAGTATGAACAAGTGAATATTACTGTGGACGGTGAGGTAGAGGGGCGTCACCAAGCCACGGGTGTGCGGCCAAAGATAATTGACCGTTTACAATCTTCCGGCATCCAACTTCGCGAAGACATTTTCAATCCATCTCAACGAGCCTTATAAAATAATGGGTAATCAATTCATATTTGGAATTCCTGCACTTGCATTCTTGGTGGTTTCAGGCTTGGCGGTCATCGTTGTATTGGTTTGGACTAACAAATTAAGTCCGAGGGCTAGGGCGCTTAGCAACAGGCTGAATGATCTTACGCCTAAAAACTTTGCCGTGATTTCATCTACGCTATCTAATAGTCTAGGCACTGATTCTGATTTTTGGATTTGGTTTATTAAGAAGCTACCTAGTTATGATAGGCTAATATTGCTTATTGTAAGGTCTGGTTCAAACCAGAGCCCACTGCAAGTGATTATCCTGTGCCTTAGTCTTTACCTAGCCGGCATAATTATGCTTATGTTCTTACAATTTAGCTTTCTGATTGCAGCAATCGCCGCCATTATTTTAGGCCTTATTCCAATCGCTCGGTTGTTGTTGAAAGAGGTAAATAGAGGGATTAAGTTCGAAGAGCAGTTGCCGGAGGCGCTCGATTTTATTTCACGCGCACTGCGTGCTGGACATGGTTTATCATCAGCAATTATCATGGTTGGCGAAGAGCTCCCAGACCCTATAGGTAGTGAATTTAAGATCACCTCAGAACAAATCAATTTTGGATTGTCATTTAATGATGCGCTCTCGAACTTAACGAACCGAGTTAAGAGTAGGGACTTGAATTTCCTTGTGACTTCGCTAGTGATTCAGCGTGATACCGGTGGAAACCTTTCAGAGTTGCTTAATGTGATCTCCAAAACCATTAGAGATAGACTTAAGCTGAAGGGCAAGATTCGCGTACTGTCTTCTGAGGGAAGGCTTTCCGGTATGATTTTAACTCTATTGCCGTTTAGTATTGGTGTGCTACTTTATTTCATCCATCCCGAATATATTTCACAGTTGTGGACCACGCCATCGGGTCAAAGAATGTTGATGTATACAGGCGTGCTGACTCCAGTCGGAGTGTTGTGGATGTGGAAAATCGTGCAGATTAAGGTGTGAGTGAATAATGATGACTTTTGACTCTATCCTTGGTTACCTATCTATCCTATTAACGTTTGGTGCGGTGTCACTATTGATCTTTGGCCTAGGCCGGCTATTTTCTGAATTTCAGGTAAATAAACGAATTAAGCAATTGGCTAATAAGCATACCTTGCAGAAAAGCATTGATGTGCGATTAGCACAAACTAGTAAAAAGTGGAATAATTTACTAGGTCCGCTTCAGCAGTTATCTCTGCCAAGAGATGGCTGGAATGCCTCTACGTCTAGGCTAAAATTTATCCGTGCTGGCTTCAGGCAGAACTCCGCACCTTCAACATTCTTTGCCATTAAAACCTTACTTTTTTTTGCGTTTCCCCTGCTTTGTACGATTCCCATCATGATACTTATTCCAGACGATAGGTTAATGAACTACGCCCTATATTTATTGATGATTGCAGGCGTAGGATATTATCTGCCAGATACTATTTTGAACTATATTACGAATAAAAGAAGTGCCGATGCACAGAATAATCTGCCAGATTTAATGGACTTGCTGGTGATTTGTTCCGAAGCTGGAATGGGCCTAGACTCAGCGCTCAATAGAGTCTCGGTTGAGATTCGTCGTAGTAGTGCCGTACTCTCAGAGGAGTTCTATTTGGCCTGTCTTGAAATACGTGCAGGATCCAGCAGAATAAGTGCGCTTAAAAACCTATCAACTCGTGTAAATATCGAGGACCTTCACGCATTAGTTGCGATGCTCGTGCAAGCTGACAAGTTTGGAACGAGCTTAGGAGAATCTCTAAGAATACAATCTGAATTTATGCGCGTTAAGCGCATGCAACGGGCAGAAGAAATCGCAGCTAAGGTTCCAGTGAAAATGCTGTTCCCCTTAGTATTTATGATATTTCCAACGCTAATGATGGTGTTGTTAGGCCCAGCTATTATTCAAATTGGAGAGGCTTTTAAACCTTAAGTGTTAGCAATAATTTTCACTCGTCTTACTAAGCGTAGTAGCGAACCTCACTTTTATTAACTTCGGTTACTATGCCTACAATATTAATTCACTTATAATTTAAAATGAATTAATATAAGTCAATTGATAGCCATGTGGTAAAAAGGCTAATATAAGCGTTTATATCGTTATAAAATCTTAAGTGGGTGAGGCTGTTATGAAGTACCGTGCCAAAGTAATGCGCCCCCAACTTGGATTGGTTAGTCTAGAAGTGGTTGCTGGCTCCTCTCAAGATGCTTATGCTCAGATGGTGGCCCAAGGCTATGCGGTACTCTCAATTAGTCCGGTATTTTCATTAACAGGTTTTCCTTCGCTGTTTCCTCCTAAATTTCCTCTGCTGATGTTTAGCCAAAAATTTTTGGTGTTAATGGGCGCAGGCATGACGCAAATAGAGGCAATTAAAACCATTCTAGATGAGGGTGATGATGTCGCTACCTCTAATGTAATTAAAGAAATTGCTACTGGCTTATATGAAGGCAAGTCTTTGTCTGCCGCAATGGAGAAATTTCCTGTGGAGTTTCCTCGGCTATATATTGAGATGATCAGGTCAAGCGAACGCACCGGCGATATTGGCGAGTCGCTCAAGCAATATATAAAATACCGAAATCAAATTGATTCAATCAGAAAGAAAATTATAAATGCTTCAATCTACCCGGCAATTTTATTAACAGCAGGATTGATAGTAAGTATGTTTTTGCTGTTCTATGTTGTTCCAAAATTCAGTCTTATCTACCAAGATATCGGGCATGACTTGCCGTTTTTTTCTAGGCTGCTGATGAATTTTGGTAATTTCTGCAATGACAACGTTAGCCTCGTCTTAGGCGCTATGCTTGGGTTAGTCTTTAGCTTGATATTAGCTAGCAAGCGTCCCACAGTGCGCGCTTGGCTGCTGAAACAATTAAAAAGAGTGCCGACAGTCGGTCATCAAGTACATATATACCAGCTGTCACTTTTTTATCGAACCATCAGTATGTTACTTAAGGGCGGATTACATATATTGCCTACCATAGATATGGTTGGTGGCGTGCTTGAGTCCAATTTAAAATCTAACCTCATTTTGGCTAAACAAAGCATTTATGAGGGCGGTGCTGCTTCAGCCTCTTTTGAGCGGTTTGGATTAACGACTCCCATTGCACTCAGCTTGCTGCGGGTGGGAGAAAAAACTGGGCGCCTAGGCGACATGTCTGAATATATTGCCAATTATTATGATGAACAGACTGCTCGTTGGGTTGAATGGTTTACTAAACTATTTGAACCTGTTCTGATGTCAGTTATTGGTATTGTGATTGGATTAATCGTAGTCATGATGTACTTTCCAATATTTGAACTCGCAGGGAGTTTGCAATGACGCAAGCTAGTCGACAAGATAATAAAATATCGCATCAAATACTCCTTATGGCGAGGAAGGAGTCGCTACAATTAAACCGCCCGATTCTTGAGGTCTTGGCTGACTTAACGCAAGGCGATCAATATGAATTGATTCATGAGTTGGGTGATTTATTGAAATATTCTGTGCTTGGCATAGAAGATTTCAATACTATGACGCCAGCATTTGATGTGATTGATTACGGACTCTCACACAAGTCGGGTCTTATTGTATTTCGTGGTGCGCAAGATGCGTTGGCTGTTGTGTTTAGCGACCCTTATAGTACGCAGTTACAGAGTCTTGTGGATGAGAAAATTAAAGTGCCATTTAAATGGTGCTTGTCACATCCTGCAGATATAGAGACCTACCTTAAGCGACATGAAGAAAGCATCAGCGCATTAGATAGCGTAGGTACGCAAGATATTTCTGAGCTTAATAAATTTGCAGTGACACAAGACCTTTCTATCGCCAGCATTAGCGGTGATGCAAGTCCTATCGTGCGGTTGGTTCACTCAACGCTTTATGATGCGCTAAAGATAGGCGTCAGCGATATTCATCTGGAGTCTACTAATAAGGGTTTGGTTATTCGTTACCGCCTTGATGGCGTATTAAGCACCGCGAGTACTATTGATGGGGTAAGTGTTGCTGAGCAGGTTATTTCACGCATCAAGGTCGTCTCAGAGCTAGATATTTCAGAAACACGAACGCCGCAGGATGGGCGGATGAAGGTTTCTATGCGTGGTCGTGAGATCGATGTCCGAGTCTCAATCATGCCTAGTATTTTTGGTGAGGATGCTGTTCTACGGATTCTAGATAAGCAAACTTTGTCGGATCATCCAAAAGGACTTAGCCTAGATGCGCTAGGCTTTGATCTTCCGACGATGCGTTCAGTACGGAAGTTGGCCTCAGAACCTTATGGAATGCTACTCGTAACAGGGCCAACAGGTAGCGGCAAAACAACAACGCTATATGCGGCGATTACTGAGATTGATAGAGGTGAAGATAAGATCATCACAATCGAAGATCCAGTTGAGTACCAACTATCTGGCATTCTTCAAATTCCAGTGAATGAAAAGAAAGGACTTACCTTTGCCCGTGGATTAAGGTCAATCTTGCGCCATGACCCTGACAAAATTATGATAGGTGAAATTCGCGATCCAGAAACTGCACAAATTGCAATTCAGTCGGCGCTGACTGGTCATCTGGTTTTTACTACGGTTCATGCGAATAACGTGCTTGATGTTATCGGGCGTTTTACCCACATGGGAATCGATTTATATAGTTTCGTTTCAGCCATTAACGGCATTTTTGCTCAAAGGTTAATTAGAGTAATTTGCTCGCACTGTAAGACCACTGATTATCCTGACCAAGAGTTGATTGAATATTCAAAATTGAAACCTAATGAGATTGCAGAATTTAAATTTTCAGTTGGCAAGGGCTGTGGACACTGCCGAGGTTCTGGATACAAGGGGCGAAAAGCAATAGGTGAGCTGATGACTTTAAATGACGAACTCAGAGAAATGATTATTAATAGAAGTCCAACGCGGCAAGTACGCGAGGCCGCGCATAGAAACGGAACACGCTTTCTCCGTGAGGTTGCGGTTGAAATGGTTAAAAATGGCGAAACCACATTAAGGGAAATTAATCGTGTTACCCTTATTGCGTGATCAAGTAAAAGTCTTTTTGGCGCCAACAGAAATTATTGTGCGCCATACAAAGTTTAGCTTCTTATCAAAGAATGTGACGCTTACTACCCTTCGCTCGACAGATGTTGTGCAAGCGTCGGATTGGTCTGCTACGCTGGTTTTGTTTGAACAAGCTATGCGTAAGCTAGAGTCAGTTGCAGATGTGTCAGTAGTCATTTCCAACGCATTTATCAGATACCAGTTAATTCCAGCGCAGATAGCGCTTAACTCTTATGAAGAAGAGAGCTCTTATGTAAACTTTAATTTTGCTGAGGTGTACGGTGATGCGCTTGCAAAGTGGACGCTATCTTGGGGGCCTGGGCTTGCACTTTTACCTCAAGTCGCTTGTGCTATTGACCGTGAGTTGTTAGCGCAACTGACCGTTATCTGCAAAAGGTACAAATGCCGACTAGTTTCTGCTCAGCCGTATTTAAATAAATTGTTTAATCTGTTAAAGAAAAAACTTAAGAAAGAAACCATGCGTTTCCTTGCTATTGAGGACGGACGTTTGTGCGCCGGTTTTGTCAATAAAGGTGTCTGGACTAGTTTACGTTGCTCGAGATTTGAAGGTCACTGGCAAGAGATGTTGCCAGCAATGATAGAGCGAGAATTCTTGTTAACAGACATGGCGACACTAGAGGATGAGCTTTTGTTATGTGTTCCTCAAAAATTCACTATGAATTTTTCCCCTAGTGGGCCTGTGCGGACTTTAGTTGTACCGCCGCTATATGCATTGCTTGATAACATTCCGATGAATGCGTTGTAGAGGGTAGGAATGTGAAAGTATTACGCTTAGAATTTATACGAGGGGGAGAGGCTTGGGCTTATCTCGCTTATTTGTCATTGATATTGGTATTGTCTGTATGGGCAATGTTGGGCTGGCAGTTTTACACCATGCAGCAGGAAGTTAATCAATGGCATGAGGCTATTGAGCATCAGCAGGCTATTGCAAAAGCCAAGCTGTCTTCTACTAAGTTATCGCCTAAGGATGGTCAACAAATAGCAGAAGAAATGAAGCTGTCTAAACAGATTGCTTTTAAGCTTAATTTCCCTTGGATTGGTTTATTTAACGAAATTGGCAAGTTGAAAGTCGTCGATGTCGCACTACTGGAAATCGACCCTGACCCACAAACCTCAAATGTGAGAATTCTTGCAGAAGCAAAAGATTACGCATCGATGTTAGATTTTGTTCGTAAATTTTCGACCAGCGATCAATTTAAAGAGGTTTATTTACTGAGCTACAAAGTGGATGAGCAAGCGCCAAATAAGCCCATCAAATTCTCAGTTAAATGTGTCTGGAGATTGGCGCAATGATGACGGTATTTAAAAGTTATTGGAGCTACTGGGTCTATTGGAATAGGCAATTGGGATGGGCTTGGAAAGCTGCACAGAGTTTTCTTATACTAATGTGCATTTTTTTAGTGTTTATTGTCCTGCCCAGCTATTCCGAAAATCATCAAGTCAGAGATGAGTTTCAAAGAATGCAGGTAAACCAACAATCCTATCAGGCTGACCTGGAAAGTAAGCTAAGCCAATCGCCGGCAAGACAGTTGGCTGTGTTTGAAGATGGCTTTCCAAACGACTCAACGGTTGTGGATAGTATAGACAAGCTGATTGCGTTGGCAGAAGAACGTGATCTAACACCGGCTGAGGCTACTTATCATGTAGTGAACAATGCACAACTTAATTTGATTAGCTATCAAATTGCTATGCCGCTAAATGGTAGTTATACCGAGGTGGCTGGATTTATTTCGGACGCGCTGATTAATCTACCTAACTTAGCGTTAGATAATATTTCGCTACACAGAAAAGACAAAGAAGACGAAGTGATTGATGTAACCCTAACGCTCACGCTTTATGTGAAAAAAAGAACTTCGTGATGACTAAACTTCAAATACGTTGGGCTTTTGCCTTAGTTAGTTGCGCGCTGATAGGGTTAGTGATGTTTCTGCGAGCCGATTTAACCGATGATGCTAGTGAAAAATCTTTAACTGATTTGTCGGCACCCGTGCGGGTATCTGGCGCGCATAAACCCGCGCCAGAATTGTTGCTTAAAAAACGTGTCGAGGTGCCACTGGATGAGGTAGACCTGTTTCAAATTAAGCATTGGTTTGTACCACCACCACCTCCCCCCGCAGCAAAACCAATGCCGGTGGTGCCCGTAGAGGTCTTGCCACCACCAGAGCCAGTGCCACCGCCTTTCCCTTACGTTTTTGTGGGCGCTTATGACAACTTAAATGGCACGATGATTATTCATCTGAGCATGGCCAATAAGTTGTATTCGGTTAAGGTTGGTGAAGTTTTAGGTGGTACTTATAGAATTGAAGCATTTAAAGACGGTCAGCTTTCGATGATGTATTTGCCGTTAAATAAGATACAAACATTAGCTATTGGCGATAAGTAATGAGATTAAAAAAATCAAAGGATATTGTTCGGATGAAATATTTCAACCTTTTTAATGAGCGCATTCTAGGCGGTTTTTTTCTAGTGTTATTGGCCAGTTGTAGTAGTCAGCCATTACATGAATTGGGCATGAAACAAATTCAGGAAGGGGCTTATGGAGAAGGATTGAAAAGTCTTAAGCAATCTTCTGAATCCTCGCCAATGAATGTTACTTTCCGCGCAGACTACTTTCGTGAACGTGAGCGTGTGCTGAATAAGCTGAAAGCCGATGCCGCAGCTTTGGTGAATAAAAGCGAATGGGATAGTGCAGAAGAAATCTATAAACGGATTGCTGAAATTGACGTAGATAGCCCTGTTGCCAAAGAAGGCTTGGCTTTAATTAATCGCAATAAGCGTCATGTGGATGCGATTAACAATACAAAAGATGCGCTGGATCAATCAAGCTATTCGCGCGCTGAGAAAATACTGCACCCGGTTTTAGTTGAAAACTCAAAAAACGAAGAGGCGCAGTCTTTGGTTGAGCAGATTAATAAAGAAAAAAATGGCGGTGATGTGCTTGACCAATCGCCAGAAGTTATCCTGCCTCGTGATAAATTAATCACCATGCAATTTAGGGATGCAAACCTTAAAATGGTTTTTGAGGCGATATCAAAGTCTAGTGGCGTCAATATTCTTTTAGATAAGGACATTAAAAACGATCTTAAAGCTTCTCTTTTTGTTAAGCAGGCTTCAGTTGAAGATACGCTAAGTTTGTTACTGATGCAAAATCAGTTAGAGAAAAAAGTCATTAACGATAATACGATCTTCATTTACCCAGCCACAGCCGTTAAGCTAAAAGACTACCAAGATTTAGTGATTCGTGTATTTCAACTTTCCAATGCAGATGCAAAGCAGATGCAAGCTCTACTTAAAGGTGTGCTTAAAGCCAAAGACATTTTTGTGAATGAAAAAACAAATTCAGTCATTATGCGAGATACCCCTGACGTGGTGGCATTAGCTGCAAAGTTAATCGCCTCTCAGGATGTTAGTGAGCCTGAGGTGATATTGGAGATTGAAGTCATTGAGGTTTCTTTGGATAAGCTAGCGCAAATTGGAGTGGTTTATCCTGACCAAGTGACATTGTCGATTGGTGCTGCTTCACAGCCTGCCGGTACTGGAGCTACACCGACGCCGGCCGTTACTGGCGGGCTAAGCTTACGTGAATTAACACACTTAAATTCATCTAGCTTTAAAGTCCTGACTGCAGCAGGTGGCATCAATTTAGTAGCAAATCTTAAGGCGCAAGATTCTGACACTAACTTATTATCTAGTCCTAAAATCCGCGTGAAGCAACATGAGAAAGCTAAAATTCATATCGGCGACCGCGTGCCGTTAATCACCAATACCGTCACGCCGGTGGTCACAGGCACCCCAGTGGTGACTGGAACCGTACAATATATTGATGTGGGACTTAAGTTAGAAGTCGAGCCTGATATCCATTCAGATGGTGAGGTCGGCATCAAGACTTCTCTTGAGGTGAGCAGTATTTCTAATACGGTGACTAACTCGGTCAGCGGTTCTGTGGCTTATCAAATCGGCACACGTAATGTAAACACCGTTTTGAAATTAAAAGATGGTGAGACTCAAGTGCTGGCTGGCCTAATCAGCGAGCAAGAAATGAAGAGTACTGTGAAGGTGCCGGGTCTAGGCGATATTCCATTAATCGGCCGAATCTTTTCTTCACATTCAACCGATAAGAAGAAAACGGAAATTATTTTAGCTATCACGCCACATATCGTCAGAAATATTCAGCAGCCGAATGCAGAGCTGTCGGAGTATTGGTCTGGCACAGATAATTCGGTAAAAACTAAGCCGATTACTACGCAAAAAATGAGTGTCATGAAGATTGAAAGTGGCGTTGGTGCGATCGATACGAGTCAATCTGTCAAATCAAATGTACAAAATCCTGTATTACCAGCGGGTGACATTAACCGCCCATCAAATACGATACGTAGACCGACGCCAAATTCTATTTTGCAGCCGCAAGGTGTAGTTGTTCCGCCAGTGTCAGAGGGAGCAAAAAATGATACGGGTACTTTGCCTGTTGAGCGTAGTCCTGAAGCGCCGTTAACACCAGAATCGACCCCAGCGCCGGCAGCTGTCATAGCGCCAACTAATAACGCGCCATCGACTGTGCAAAAAAATGATTTAGGTTCATCAGGCATGTCTGATGCGGTGTTATATTCGCCGGCGACTAAATGAGTATTGAAGACTTAAGTGACTACCATACATTTTTTTTCGAGTAACCGCCATCGTAAAGGCTTTACCCTGATAGAACTGATTGTGACTGTTGCCATTATTGGCATATTAGCCGCAATGGCTGTGCCTATGGGTGAGGTGGTGATTCGCCGTAATAAGGAGCACGAACTGCGCTCAGCACTGCGAGAGATTAGATCGGCAATTGACGCATATAAGCTTTCTTATGATCAAGGACATATGCTGAAAACAGTTGGCGCCTCTGGCTATCCTCCCACACTACAAGTGTTGGAAGAAGGTGTTTCCGACGCGAAAAGTGCGACTAGCAAAAAGATATTTTTTTTGCGGAAAGTACCTAGTGACCCGTTTTCAAAAGCGGATAGCAAAGGCTACGAGTCGTGGGGTTTGCGCTGCTACAACAGTTCAGCCTCTGAACCTACCGCGGGTGCGGATGTGTTTGATGTGTATTCATTAAATCCTGCCGTTGGCCTAAATGGCATTCCTTATAAAGAGTGGTAATTTAAATCCAATGAAATTATTAGCTGCGAAACCCTTTCGTGGGTTTACTTTAATCGAACTCCTAGTCGTACTCGCGATTGTTGGTTTGCTGGTGACACTGGCCGTGCCGCGATACTTTGGTATGGTAGACAAGTCTCGTGAAACGGTATTGCGCCATGATCTAGCAACAATAAGAGAGGCACTAGATAAGTATTATGAAGATACCGGAAAGTATCCAGACGCCATAGACGACTTGGTTGCAAAAAAATACCTACGGAAGCTACCGCAAGATCCGATTACTGTGAGCGACCAAACCTGGATTGCAGTGCCGCCTGAAAGCGGCGTTGAAGGCAATGTGTTTGATGTTAAGAGTGGCGCGACCGGTACCGCGTCAGATGGCAGTAGCTTTTCTTCATGGTAGATAAAGTTAGGCAAAAGATCGCCGGTAAAAGTCAGTATGGCGCAACGCTGATTGGGCTACTCATTATGCTTGCAGTTTTAATGGTATGGCTAGGTTTGGCATTGCAAGTTTGGCATACGGTGATGTTACGAGAGAAAGAGCGGGAATTGCTTTCTATCGGCCATGAATACCGCAATGCTATCGCTGCGTTCTATAAGATTTCTGGAAATCGCTTTCCAGTAAGTTTGATGGAAATGACCGGTGGTAATGAGCCTAGCGTGGCTACCAGAACGCTGCGCAAAATTTACACTGATCCAATAAGCGGTAAAAAAGACTGGGGCCTTGTATTAGGTAAAGATTCCCGTGTGATTGGTGTTTATAGTTTATCGCAGAACATCCCACTTAAGAAAACTGGATTCTCTGCTGAAGATGATAAATTCGATAATGCTGACAAATATGCTGATTGGAAATTTATTTACGTTCCGCCACTGGCCATTGGTTGGGATCACGCACCTAAACCGTTCTAATTAGTCATCTGTGTTCATTTGTACGTGGTTGGGAATATAGCCAAACAAAAAACGCGTTTGCGAACGCAAGCAAGTATTGCCGCTATTTGGCAGAAACGTCACTGGATCTAACCTCATAAATAGGCATGTACAAAGGTCTCAAATAAATAGAGAGCTTTGCACGAGCGCTATTCAACCCAAAATATATCAACACCGTCATTGCAGCGCAGGCGGGAATCCACTTAAGGTATTGATTCGCCATGATTCTTGCCTGCGCGGGAATGACGAGAATTGAAAATTTTATATTAAATTGCAGATAATTCAGCTTCGTGAAAAGGTATCAAATAAATAAATAAATAAATAAATAAATAAATAAACTTGATTTTAATGATAATCATTCTATAGAATGATATTAATTATAAAATTATGATTAAAACGAGCGTTTAATATGAAAATCCTGTTAAGTTTTGCAACATTACTGATCAACGTCTTAGTGTTATCCAATAGCGCTAATGCCAACCTTGGTTGGGGTGATGTGACCGACGGTGGTAAACAACCGGTCTTTTATGCAAATAGTCCAAGTGGAATTCATAGTACCTGTTTCGTCGCGCCTACTAGCGGTACAAATGGAAATAGTAAGCAAACCGTTGCTGGAGGAAAATCCGTTGGTGTTGATCCAGCAACTTTATTGGCCAGCACGCCAACCGTCAGTGCGACTGCACTTGTGATCGGACATACTTATCAAATAGTGACTGTTGGCGCGAGCGCTTTCACAAGTGTTGGCGCGAAAGCAAACATGGTCGGTGAGATTTTTGTTGCGACAGCAAGCAGTACGCTAGCTGGTACAGGCACAGCGATGGATTTGTCTGCGTGTGACTCTGGTACTGCTTTGCGTAAGTTTGTCGACAACTTGCCGGTACTTGAAGCTCCTAGTGGATCAAATTCTCCTACCTACATCCCGGCTGCCTTGCCTGTTAAGTGGATGTCTCCTGATGGCGTATTAACAAATGATGATTATTATGAAATAGCTGTAATGGAATACAGGCATAACTATCATACTGATTTGACTGGTGCTGGGACCATCGCTCGTGGCTACGTGCAGATTGATCCTGCTTGTACTGATTCTCACGGAACATTGCCGCTGGTTGCTGATGTCAATGCTCGTGCGCCGCAAGGTTCGAAATGCTTGGCGTTGACCGATGCACAAGGAAATGCAGTGAAAATTGCAAGGCCGATTGGTGATGGTACTTATGTGCTTAAGCAGGCTTACGGTGTTGACCTTCCACATTACTTAGGGCCGGTAATTTCTGCATTGCATGGCGTGCCTACCCGAGTGAAATTTTATAATGCACTGCCAACTGGTCGTGCAGCGGGCGGTAAAAGAAATGGTGACCTACCATTGCCGGTCGATTTGACTTTGTCAGGCACTAATTACGGCCCAGATGGTGCTGTTAAGTATAGTCAAAATCGTGCCTTGCTGCATTTGCATGGCGGTGATAACCCATGGATTAGTGATGGTACGCCTCATCAGTGGATTGCTCCTGCAGCGGAAACTGGCCAGTTTAGTAGTGGTAATCTATACGCAGTCAATTGGGCGCAAACAATATTTGTTGCAAAGAATGCTTATATAACTTACAACGGATATTGGTATCAGAATACTGGAACTAGCGGCTTGACCGGTGCAACAGCTCCAGTAACGCCAACTGGTAATGCTGTACTTGCTGCCCAAGCAAACGGTGCCATAACACTTTCACTTGTTGGTGATGCATGTAGTATGTCTGGCGTTACTAATAGCTTGGCTTGTGAGGTTGCCACCAACAATAGAACGGCTGTTGCTGCAAAAAAAGCAATGCTTACTAACTATACGCGCGGCCCTAGTAATAAAAATGTACCGGATATGACTGACCCTGGCCCTGGCGCGACTACGTATTACTATCCAAACGGATTAAGTGCGCATACGCTTTGGTATCATGACCATAGTTACGGCTTGACACGCTTAAATGTATATAGCGGTGAAGCTTCAATGTACATTCTTCAAGATGCGTATGATGGGCATGCTGACACAGCTAGTCCGTTGTACTTTCCTGCAAGCAGGGATATTCCGTTAATATTGCAAGATAAAACCTTTGTACCAAAAGACGTTAAAGTTCAGGATGCTAAGTGGGATGGAGCTGCAAATGGCGCTGGTTGGGGTGTGTATGGCGACCTGTGGTATCCGCATGTCATAGAAACAAACCAAAATCCGAAATCTAGCGATAATACTAGCCCGACCGGTCGTTGGGACTGGGGGCCTTGGATGGCTCCGCCAGTACCCGCCTATTATGGCAGGTTGCCAACTGGTGAGCATGTCAAGATTACCAATACTGCCGCAACGAGTGGGCTTGATGGCGCTACATTAGGCTCGTTTGCTAGTTCGTGGGCTTTTGGAAATCCGCAAACAATTGCATTAACTGCTCCTGCTGCAGCTGTGGTTACAGGAATTGATGAGGTAACGTTGACGCCCGAGGCTTGGCAGGATACGACCACTGTAAACGGTAAGGCTTACCCAACGCTTACTGTTCAGCCTGACAACTACAGGTTTAGAGCTTTAAACGGTGCAAGTGACCGCTTTTTTAATTTGGGACTTTATATTGCCGCTGATAGATTCAGTTACGCGCAAACGTCACCATTTGATCGTCCGGTGCTTAATGACCCAGTGATGTGTACTGGAGATGTGTTAGATGTATTAAATCCTAGTCTAGTAGTGAATGGGAATGATATCAACATCATTGCTGGTAACCAGTATGTTTATGATGGTAACTACTATATTGCAACCAGCGATGGTACTGTACCTGGTGGTTTTCATTATCCTGTTCGCAACTGGAAGTCTGGATTAAGTGTCAATGCAGGTGACACTATTGACCAGGCCGGCTATTTATACAGAGTGGTTGCAAGTGGCACGCTAGGTGCAGCGCCAAATAGTAATACAACCTTGATTGCTAGAGGATGGACTGCAAATAGTATGGCAGGTGTAGGGGAAATGATTCACAGCCGTGGTAACGTCTTTAATGTAGATAGTATGACTAACGGTGTGACTGCATTTGTGGTGACTTATGAAGGTAAGAATTACAAATCAGCAAATGTGGTTATTACTGGTGGTGGTTGTACAACTGTGCCAACCACAAATGTAACTTTGACAAATGGGAAAGTTACCTCAGTCGATATTCTTAATCCAGGAGCCGGCTGTACATCAGCGCCGACAGTGACTATTACGTCTTCTGGTGTGGGTTATAGCCCAGCGAAAGTTACTGCCTACATTGGTCCAACGCTAGGTATTACTCCACCTGCGGCACCATCTGATCAGCAAGCGCAAATTTTGGCTAGTACCGTATACACTTACAACACGGCAAATCTGATACCCATTAAAGCTGGTGATGTGGTGATGTTGAGCTCGACATTTGCGCTTGTACCTCCAAATACTCCATTAATAGTATTAGGCTATACACCTAATGGTAAGAACTCTGCCATATTTAATTTAGCTACAATGCAAGCACCAACAGTGCCCTTGGTTGATGTAGCTACTAATTCTTCACCGATGTGGGTAACTTTATTAGCTAATGTTATCCAAAAAAATGGTGGTGCACTACTGTCATTTAATCATGCCCTTGAATTTAATACTGATGCAAACTTTGGTGCAATGCAGTACCTCACCAACGTTAGTAGTTGTACTGAAGTATTTGAGTCAGACCCGGCTGCTCTGACCACTTGGCCAACTACTGGTGGTCTAACGGGTACCGGTTGGGGTTCTAAATATCCACCAGGTTTATTTAACTCTCCTGTACCTCACTCAGATTTCGTTGGACCAGATATTCAAATGATTATGAATGAGGGTGGCTATTTGCCTGACCCAGTTGGTGCAATAATTCCTTCGACCCCAGCCAACTGGGAAAGTAATATTAAGAATGCCGTGTTCCTTAATATTGCAGAAATGGGTTGGTACTTGCCACCTGCTGTACGTAGTGATGCGGTGGTGGATTTTAGCGCTTATCGCGGCACTACTTTGATTATGTACAATAATGCGCCTGCGCCTTTACCAGCACCAGATATGCGTTTAAGTTATTACACGGCTATGGGTGACCAAACTGGCGGTGGTGGCTCTGATGATGTGTCGCCAGGTTATGGTCCGAACAGTCGCACCATGGTTCAAGTGTACGTTGACTCAAATGGCGTTTTACCAGGAGCTCGTGCAACAGACAATGGCGCAACACAGACAGCCGTAGTGGACTATTATAATCTACATCAACCGGTTCCAATTGTCCCGCAAGGTACGGTTGGTGGGAGAGATACGGGTGGTTATATGGTACCTACAGCTGTTTCTGGTATTTTTGCATATTCCCCTCTTACTTTTGCTAGCCAAACGAATTTGGGTTGGCCTGCAGGCTCACCACTACGTATTGGTCAGTTTGTAAAGGATGGAAGAGGCAACCTATATAGTGTAGTGGTTGAAGGTATTCTAGGGGCAGATTTGCAAGCAGGAAATGTTTGTGGAACTAGCCAGTACTGTGTTAGTGGGTCAGTTGTGTTGGGTAATGGTGCTTATAAGTATACTTCAGCGCCAACTTGTACGGCAGATGTTTTACTGGCACTTGCAGTGCCTTGCGCAACCCCGCCGCCAACGTCCTTCCTTGGTGATGGTTCAATTGCTAATCTGTATGTAGATGGTAAGGTTGTTTTTGAGGGTTTTGATGCTACTTATGGCCGCATGAACGCAGTGTTGGGTGTTGAGTTACCACCTCAAGGTAATGTCTTAGTCAATACTGTAATTCCACTGGCTTACATCGATGCACCAACTGAAAATATCGCAGATGGTCAGGTGTATGTTTGGCGTATCGACCATGTGGGCGTTGATAGTCATCCTATTCACTTTCACTTGTTCGAAGTGCAAATTCTAAATCGAGTCGGTATCGATGGTATGAGCCACCCAGTGACACCAGAGGAGCAAGGGTGGAAAGAGACCGTAGTATTGAGTCCGTTGACAACCTCCTATATTGCGATTAGATCACGTGCTCCGGCTCTGCCATTTGGTCTACCAAATAGTGTGAGAAGTAATGACCCATCACAAGTAATCGGTGCTACATCTGGTTTTTCATTGATTGACCCTGCAACTGGCGTTGCACCGCTTACACCTATCGTTAACGCATCGGCTAATTATTTCTGGGAATATGTGTGGCATTGTCACATCCTAGGTCATGAAGAAAGTGACTTTATGCGTCCAGTAGTCTTTAACATCGGTACGGTGGTAGTGCCTGCTACACCGGTTAATGTAACTTTTACTGGTGCTACTGTTGCTTGGGACGATGCAACGCCTAGAGGTGCGGCGATTACATCATATTCACATTTAATTAGTGAGTCTGGCTTTACCTTGACACGTGGCACAACAACACCAACACCATTGTTGCCAGCAAAAGTCATTACATTGCCAGCTAACGTTAATAGCTATTTAGATGCAGATGTTGCAGGACTCGTTGTACCGTCTGAATTTAGTTACTACTACGATGTAACGGCTACCAACAGTGCTGGTACAAGTACAGCGATTAGGGCAAATAAAGTCTTAGGTATTAATGCACCAACTGCCGTTTCCGTTA
>CANCPF010000015.1 GCA_947379975.1 Methylophilaceae bacterium
CAGAAGCTAATTTCAAAGATGGACTAAAAATAGGTCGTGAAATTTATTGGGACAACGATGGCAAAGTGAAATCAGAAGCCTATTATCAAAATGGTAAAATATCAGAATAAAGTCTCAGATTATTTAGAGTTACATCAAATCGCATGGGAAAAATAGGCAACAAAAAACCAGCAATTAGGCTGGTTTAGTGGACTGCTTTCCAGTACCAAATCCTAATTGACTTACAAAACATTGATTATTAATACCTTTATTTTAAATAATTTATAAATACCAACAAAAATACCAACAAAAATTTATTCTTAACTGTAAATTATCCTTTTTAAGACATTTATAAAACTAAGTGAGCATGACGGTACTGGCTAACTAAGTCTTACACTTTCAAGCCCCCATAGTCACATATGGCATCATTTAACAAATTGTCACTGCTTGTCGTCTGCCGTTGATAACATTTCTTTATGTACGTACTAAATTGTGAACCACTAGCAATAGGAAATAATTAACCATTTTTCATCTTTTAACTTATTTATTCTAATGATATTTAAATTGCTTAACACCTAATAAAGAAGCTAATCATCGTCACTTGCGACCTACTTCAGCATCATGCTAAGCAACGGTCAGTAACAAAGTTTTATTTAGTACTAGACTTTAGAATTATCATAAGTAGTTGCACTTATTGTTTTTGAGATTCTAAAAGGCCAATATTTTAATAATAGTTATAAATCGCTTCAATTATTACCATTTAGTGGAATTAGTAATGATTGATTCAATTATTGAATTGTTATAAGAAAATAATATAGCTAGTACCGAATAAAGAGTTGGTTATCTTACAGAATGATTAAGGGCTTCAAAATGAGTGAAGAAATAACAATTGTTCAATCAATAACAAGTGGAACTGAAGCTTGTGATTATTACTTGGATGATAAAGGTCATGTCTACAAAATAGAAACTGGCAAAACAAATGAATTGACTTTTCTTAGGCAAAAAATAAATATCGTAATTCCTGATTACGATTAGCCACATTAACAACTATAAGTAATTACTTTAATTTTCATAGGCTAACAATTCTTTAAGAAATCACTTCACCAAACTGCTATGAAAACTTTAGTCAAGCCAAAAAATGAGATTTACCTGCATTACTACGTAAATGTAAATTATGAACAAGGAATTCCAAATGATTGAAAATATAAAAATTGTGCAATTAGTAAAGAATAAGGGTGACGCGCCGGATTACTGCTTGGACGAGAAGGGTAGTATTTACAAAATTGAGTATTTGAAGAGAAATGAATTAACATTAGTTAAGCAGAAAATAAATATCGTAGTTCCAAATTTATCTACTTAACGAAAAAATAATGATACTTTTGAGCTAATTAATTCAGATTACCACCTGCAATGTGAGGTTATTGAATCAAGTATATTTTCGCACCGCTAGATAGATTACATGATATATATGTCGGGTCAATTGATAGGCTATTGTTACCATTTTGACTAAAGTTACGTACTACTAATGTTCCATTTAGCAAAACATCATTACCACCTTTCCAAGTCATATCATAGCCATTTAGGTAAATATTGCCTACAAGAGAGCTTTTGATGTTGCCTTTAAGGCTGAATGCTTGGCCGCTATTGGAATTTGGAGAATAAATCAGCAATTGATTATTTGTAGTCGCGCATGTGCCGACCGATGTACCAAAAGCGGTTAAACTAGACATACCACCAGCATTTATGTCCACATTACCATTACTTCCAGTTCCCCTCATGTAGAAAAAAACACCCGTACCACTTGATTGGCCATTGTTACTGGCAAGATTCAAGGGACCGTCAAGATAATACTTGCCACCCGCAAAAAGACAATTTGCTTTAGCTCCCGAACAATCAATTCCTGCTGGGTAATAGCCTGGCAATAAATTACAGGTCGCATTTTTGCATTGTGGATCTGACCTAGAGGTTGCTGTTGCGTCCCAGATTGGGGCATTAGGCATTAATGGTGGTAGAGGGACTGCACCAGCTATGGATATTGCTGATGGAACGCAATGACTTCCGCAATCAGATGGGGGATGGCCATTATAAATATAATTGTTAGCTGCTACTTGATTAGCATTCCCATTAGTAGATGAGGCACCCATGCGAATATTACATGTTGGCCCCAGAATATCTGGCGTACCTTTCAAACCAAGCGTTTGCAATACAATTATGCAATCCGTACCCATTTTGGCAGCTACAGCTGACGCACTTAATGATATGTTTGAAAATCCAAATATGCTCATAAAAAATGGCGTGAAATTAGTAGAAACTGAGGCTTTAGAACAAAGACTGGCTGAACTCGGGCATAAAGAAAATGGATAGGTTGCAAGAACAACATAATCAGCTATGTTTCCCGGCGGTATAACTGGCGTTAAAACCGGAGTTATGTCTGTGTAGCTAGTGACAGGTGTCGAATTGGTAGGGAGTGCCGAGGTTCCACACGCAGTGATATTATTTTTTATCAAACAAGTAAGTGCAACGGCATCGGCCGCATTTTGTAATTCATTTTTCTTCATAAACATGTAGCCACTATCTACAGCAAGACCCAAAAAGGCAATTAAAGTCATCAGCATTACTGCAACAATGATAGCCACAACGCCTCTTTGATTTTTTTGTAGATTACTCATGGTACATACTTGAAGTTGCAGCAAGCAATCCTATGCTACTTAACATTGTACCTAAGCCAAAACCAATCCCTGTGTAGGTATAAGTAGTCGTGATAGATTCAAGTTCTCCAGTGGAATAAGTTCTACTGCTAGGTGTCCAACTGGAATATGGAGTAACGGAAGCTCCGCCAAGCGTGACCAAATAGTTTTTAGCATAAGAGTTGGCAACCCCACATGGGTCTGTAGCATTTACGCCCGTAGAAGAGAAGGTATTGCCGTATGTAGAACTTGATTGAATTGACGCCCATCGAGCGCCTTCACGGGAAGCGTTGGTAATAACAGCTTTATCGTAAAACACTAGGCTGAAATCAATTATTGCAAATACTATCAGTAATAGAAGCGGAAGAACTAAAGCCATTTCTAGCGCCTCTACGCCGAGTTGTTTATTTTTCATATTATTTAACCCTCTGACCTAATGGACTTCTGTCAGCAATGCTTCTATTTTCATAAGAACCTATTTAAAGTCCAAACAACGCTTTTTGTCTAAACCATCTAAATGAATATACAAGATTGTGGTTTCTAAAAAAATAAGTGCTTGCACTTACAATTTCTGGATATGTATAGTAAAGCAACAAAAACCCCACGTCTTAGGTGGGGTAAATTTACCGCATCACTTACAACTCATTAAGCTCATCACGCTGCTTTCTTAATACTTGGTTAAGCTCACTGTTAAGTGATCTAATCTTTTGCATCAATCCACCAGTGAAAGCATTACGCGCTGATATGGCTTTACCTTCAACTGTCTTAGCGCCTGTGCTATGTTGCCACGGTTGCCATGTTCTGATTAATTCCGCTTGCCGTGCTTTTCGTTCCGCTGTCCAGCCATTCATTTTTTTGGTTCTCCAATAGTTCGTTTGATTGAATTGTTTTTTCTTTCACGTGCGAGGGGTTAGGTAAGCCGTTGTTTATCTGTTGGTTGCCTGTCGTGATATTGGCTTGTTTAAAGAATGTGGCTTGTTTGGGATATTTAAGCTCGGTCAATGCCTGTATGGTTGATCTACTTTGTGACTGTGCTTTTAATGCCATTGTTAGAAAGGCGCTGTAATGGTTTAAGTTAGTCTGACTAGACGCTTTATATGCAAGGCTGTTGAATATGGCCTGTAGTGATTGCGCTTGCCCTACTAGCATAGCCTCCATTGCTTTCATGTCACCGTCTTGCACGGCCTTGGTTTTAACGCTTAATTGACCTGACAATTCCTTTAAGTCGATGTCGCCAATCATGCTTTTCGTGAATGTCTCTGTAATTACTGCACCCATAAGAGAAGCACTTAATGCGTTTTTAGCATCGCGTTTATTGTCATTCTCTTTCTTAGTAGCTACTGCATCAGCCTTGCTTTTAGCATCAAGCTTTTTAACCTGTTTAGTGGTCATTATTAAATCTCACTTTTCAATATTTTAATTAAGCCAATTTTATGGCTAGTGATTAAACCTGCCAGCTCTGCATCAATACATTGCGCCTGACTGACTTCTAAACTGTCACCGTTCACACTTACGCTGTAACCGCCTATACGCATTAAATCTAATAGCGCCTGTGGTGTATAAATGTTCACGGTTTGCGTGTGTGGTGACTCTGTCGGCCTTACTGATAAGGCTGTCGGATTAATCGCCATTACTTCTGGGTGAGTAGAAGGCGGCCAGATAGCAACTTGCACGTTTTCAATATCTGAGTAGCTGACTAACCACCAATTTGAAACAGGTTCACCACTAGCCATGACAGTATTATTCAATAGGTGACTTTGCATAATCAAAATGTTGCTATCTGATTATTGCGGTCAATATTGCCTTTTTGGTGTGAAATAGGGTCAATTTTGGGTAAGGGGTTCAAGGGGTTCACATTATTTATATGAGCTTCTTGATCCCCTTGGTCATCTTTGACCCCCTTACTTGCTAAAGTCCAATACCAGCCTTTATCTAAAAGGCTCTTTTTTGAGCGAATATTCAGGTCTTTTTTCGCTCTCTTAATTGTGGCCATTGATAAACCAGCACCTTTAGCATCTACTTCAATTTGCTTTTGTGATAACTCTCCATCCGCTAACAAGTCTTGTAAAAATTCTGTGGCTTCATTTAACGCGCTGCCATTCTCACCAGTTTCACGGTTATCAGGTTCGGCCAATAATTCTATGGCGCTGCCTTCTACCGCTTCACCCCATAATGCGTAACTTGAAAATATGCCAGCATCAACTTCTTTTTCTTGCAGGTCATATTCAAAGCCGCCTGTATCAATGCCAATATTGCTTTTAGCACGGCATACAATTCTTTTGGTTTTATCACCGTCTACTATTTTGGCAGTGGCTAAAACAATACGCGCTAACGCACCGAAGGCTAGGCTACCAGTTACACGTTCTAACGGGTCTTTACCTTGGCCGCCTTTACTAAAGTGTGTAATGCCTAATACAGCACAATTCAGTTTTTCTCCAAATTCAACTACGGGTTGCAGTGCGCGTCTAACTTCACCGTTTTTATGGCTGTCACCTGCTACCGCGTTCACAATGGGGTCAATAATCAATAAAGCTAGGTCACTGATTGACGCTGCTTTAATCATTAGTGGCTGCATGTCGGTTGCTGGGTCAAAACTGCGTAACTCATAATTAGCCGTTGTTTCACCTACAAAGTGGACTTTGCTTAAATCAGCACCCGCTGCCATTAGCCTTGGTACTAAGGTGTCAGCTGGGCTGTCTTCACCGCTCCAAATTAAAACGCTACCTACTGGACATCGACTGCCATCAGGAAACCGCCCGCCTGTGGTTATGGTTGCAGCTAACGCGATTGCAATGGTGGTTTTACCCGTGCCAGCCATGCCAGCGAATATATGTAACTTGCCTTTAGCTAACCAGCCATTCCATAACCAGCGTATCGGTTCTGGGGTAATGTTTGCGGCACATAACAAGCTAACATTAATAGCCAATGGCATAACATCAGTCACCACTTTTAAATCGCTTACGGGTGTTTGTATCACTGCTAATTGTGCTTTTACCGCTTCCAATCCGTTTAGTTGATGTAAGTCGTTAAAATCCTTATCTTTAGCAGTTCTATTTTCGCCAAATATAGGAATAACAACACTTGCACCCACTTGCTTAGCGGCTTCGTTCGCTTTTCTAATACCTACACCGCTTAGATCATCATCAGCACATATCACTAGCTTAATGGTGGGATATTTAGCGCGAATAGTTTTAGCCACTTCTAACAGGTTATTAATCCCAAAAGTAACCACTACAGCATCACCTGTGGCCTCGTGAATGCTTGCACCTGTCGCGTAACCTTCGGCAAATCTAATAATGTCGCTCGGCTTGCCAATAGCAAAGTAACACCCTGTAACGCGTCCTTTGGGTTCTCGTGACTTATCCCCATTTGCTTTGATATATTCAAGTGAATGAATTTTAAGGCCATCGCGTAACGGGATAACCAGACTGCCATCAATCTGCTTTAGCGCGTAGGCTTTAACGCCTTTACGGGTCAGATAATCATGCGTTAAACATGGTGTTGCTTTATCCCATATTGCCGTTGCTTTAATACTAGCTTCGGCCTGACTGATTAATAGATCAGCTTCACGCTGTAGCTTCATGGCATCAATACGCGCCTTATTTGCTACATTTTCGGCTGCGGTCAATGGTCTGCCAATATCAGCGCACCAAGTATGAGTTTCACTTGTTCGCCAATTGCCAAAACTACCAGCGGCTACACCGTCATTATGTAATACATACCAACCAGCTTCATCGGTAGATTTACCGTTGCTTGAAAATCTATGAATTTGGCCATCATCAATAACGCTTAATGGTGGAATGATGCCAGCCTGATTAATGGCGTTTATGAATTGTGTGGATATATTCATAGACTGCCACCCAATACCAATCGGCTAATTGCGGCCAAAAGTATAGCTAGGTAGATAATCGGTAAACTTGCGTAAAAGTGCGCTTTAGTCAGACTGGCTATTGATAGCTTTAACCAATTGAATATATTGATTAAGTTAGCTAGTGATAAGGTATAATTAACCTTGTAAAGAAGCTTACTTACTTTAGACGGTGGTGAGCTTTTTTTCATTTAAGCACCTACCTTACTTGCGGCTACTTTGCCATCTATCCATGCGTCTATGTCGCTGTCTAGCCATGCAACTGATCTAAGCCCTAATGATATTGACTTAGGGAAAGTGCCAGCTGCCATCATCATGTAAATTGATGATCTACTTAATCCAACTTTTAACTTAACTGCATTTAAACGGTTAAATTGCTTTGTAATCTTATTCATGTTTATTCCTGACAATGATTTATTGCAAATCACCATAGGCGGTATATGTTTGTTGGTTAGTGTCTTTTACCGTATCAGGAAATATCAGAAAAGCTATAATATTTCTTGCACGTTCAATCAACTTAGGTTTAATATGCCGAATATGGAATATAAGAAAACTTATAATCCAATAACGAATTACCAAACATACACCGCCTTGATATGTAACAAATCACGGTCAGGAAACAGAGCAACTGCTGTTAGGTCTGAAATATGACTTGGCACACGCCCCATAAAACGCTTCGACTCGTTTTTTGGGGTTTTTTTTCATCAATTTTTATGGTTTGGTCAAAAGACCATTACTTTAAATAACCACAACATCTAGCTTTTACAACTAAAAAACATCAATAGAATGTATTGGCTTGCTATGGCATAAACAGATAATACAATGCTTAGCGTTATTTTGGATGAAATAAATTAGTCTATTTACAAAATAAATATGCCAAATTAAGTAAGATTTTGCTTGCAAATCATTAAGACCATATCCTACAAGGCTTTAAGAGCGCCATTTAAGTATTAATCCACAGACTTATAAACAGACTTATCCACAAAATATGTATTTAAATTTTAGTTAATAATTTAAAAGTAGTTTTTGTGTATTTAATTGACCCACCACACCCAGCCAATAGATCAATTACATTAAATAATCAGCTTAGGTGTAATAGGTAGATGTGCGTTAAGCCTGCTTAAACGGTAACACTTTTGCACCCGCCTTTAGTTCGTCCAAATAATCCGCCCAATCCTGCATCATAATTGTACGCTGTGGAATATATAGCGCATGGTTGTAAGCCGCGCTTACTGCGTTACGTGGTGCGTGTGCTAGCTGCAATTCAATGTGATTATGGTCGTAACCTTTTTCATGCAAGGCGGTACTTGCTACCCCTCTAAAACCGTGTCCAGTCATACGCCCACCATAACCCATGCGTTTGAGTGCTTGCAATATCGTGTTGTTACTCATGGTTTCTGTAGCATGGTGTTGGTGTGGAAATAAAAACTCACTGTAGCTAGTGATTAATTTTAGCGCGTTTAATAATTCAATCGCTTGCATAGATAATGGCACGATATGCAAGGTTTTCATTTTCATGCGTTCGGCTGGTACACGCCATTGTTTAGCCTCTAAATCAATCTCACACCACTTAGCTTCTATTAACTCGCTGGTACGCACAAAGGTTAATGCCATCAACTTTATAGCTATGCGTGTTGCGGCGCGTGTTTCGCTGGTATCAATGGTACGAAGTAAAGCAGGCAGCTCTTTAATGTCTACCCGCGCCTGATTAACTACAGGGCGTGATTTAATAATGTCGCTAGGTTTAATGTCGCTGGTAGGGTTACGAGTTACACGCCCACTGGTATCGTTCGCTATGGCATGTCTGAAAATTTGACTAATATTTTGATACGCACTCTTTGCAACATCTAACGCGCCCCGTGTGGCAATGCCTCGCATTACATTAGCCACATCTACCGCCGTAATCTCGGTCATTGGCATATCACCCAGCACCGTTAAAATATTGGTATCTAATCGGCGGCTAGTAATATCAACATGACGGGTGCATTTATCTACACGCCAATGCGCTAGCCAAATTTCAGCCCATACTCTAAATGTATTAGCTTTGTGGGCTTGTACCTTTGCTTTATCGGATTTAATTTCGGCGGCGGGGTCAATGTCATTAGCCAATAGCTTTTTAGCTTCATCACGCTTAGCGCGGGCTTCTAAAAGTGTTATGGCTGGGTACGCACCTAAGGCTAATGTTTTTTGTTTGCCATCAAAGCGATAAGCAAGCCGCCATAATTTACCACCCGCCACCGTAACAAATAAATACAACCCGCCTGCATCACTCAATTTGTATGGAGCGGCTTTAATCTCTCCGTCTTCATCTTTGTGATTATTGGCTTTAACTGTCATGTCTGTAAGTGCCATTTTTAACGCCTTTTATGGTCTTTTGTTGGTATCGTAATTGCTGGTATTTCAAAGTACCAACATACATACCAACAAAAATACTGGATTTATTAAGCTCATAATAAACCTTAAAAAACACTAATACAAGTTAATTACCAGCAAGTACGGGGGTTATGTGGATTTCTTTGGACGAAAAAAAACCCCAATTAAGGGGTATTTGGTAGGCAGTACCAGATTCGAACTGGTGACCTCTTGGATGTCGACCAAGCGCTCTAACCAACTGAGCTAACCGCCTATATATTAGTGACTTTGTATGCGCTGACTAGAATTAATCAAACTCATTTCAAGTAAGTGCGCGATTTTAGCTGATTGTTGCCTTGCACGCAAACTTCAAACGCTATAATGGCTGATGTTACCTGAATACTTTGCACTAAATATTGAACAACAGTTGAGTAAAATTACTGAGCACGGTTTTTGCGTGATGGATAATTTTATTTCTAGCAGTACTGCCTTAGCCTTATCCAATGAAATAAATGTTTTACATGATGGTGCCAACATGAATGAAGCGGGTACTGGCCAAACGCTAATTTCAATTAATAAACACCTACGTGGCGATTCAATTTACTGGCTGGATGAAGCGCCTGCGAGCATTGCGCAAAAGGTTTATTTTGCAAAAATGGAGGCATTGCGTGAGGGTTTAAATCAGCATTTATATTTAGGCTTATTTTCACTGGAGTGTCATTTAGCACTTTACCCAATAGGCGCAGGCTATAAAAAACATATTGATCGATTTAGATCAGCCAATAGCAGTCAAAAGATTGATGCTGCTATACGCCAAATCAGCTGCATTTTATATTTAAACGAAGATTGGCTTGAATCTGATGGCGGCCATTTGCGCTTATACGTTAACGCAATAGAAGCTAGCGGGAATTCTCCAGCGAGAATAGCTTCAGAAATTAATATAGCGCCACTTGGTGGTAGATTAATCATGTTCTTGTCAGACACTTTTTACCATGAAGTGCTACCCGCAATTAGAGATAGAAAAAGTCTGACCGGCTGGTTTTTAACACGCTAGGACATACACGTCACTATCAACATAATACGCACGTATTAGACTGGCTGATTATCAATTGACGACAATAACGCCTGATAGCCAATTTGGTAATCTGGGTACTGCAAAATAAAGCCTGTACGCAACATAGTTTGATTGCTGAGTCGCTTGCCACCGGTTATTTCGGCTTGGCGAGTGATTGCAATACTGGGCTGCATTTTTTGTGCAATCCAGTTTAACACCTCAAACTGTGTTGCTGGCTTTGAATCTGTGACTATGTAGCAATGCAAAATTGGCTTATCGGCTAGTACTTGCTGTACTAAAAACACCATAAAAGCTGCTGCATCATCTCTATGTATGCGATTACTCCAGCTATTTTGTAAAGGCCATTTTTCTGGTGACTTAGCCAAGTTAATCATGCGCAAACGACCTGGGCCATATATGCCAGATAACCTTAAAATGGTCGAATTACAATCTAGGCTATTGAGCAAACATTCAGCTTCAAGTAAGCGCTCGCCGCCAAAATCTGCCGGAATAGCAGGCATGTTTTCGTCTAAGACAGCCTCTGTGTTTTGCCCATAAACCCGCGTACTGGAAATAAAAAATACGTGCTTGAGTTCTTTATTATCAACTTGCGTGGCCAATACATTCCGCAAGCCATCTACATAATGTGCCTTATATTGCGCGTCAGTTTGCCCATTGGCGGCAACGCAATAAATGAGGATTTGTGGTTGTAGCGGCAATAGCACTTCCAAGCTTTCAGCTTGGGTAACATCGGCACAAATAAGCTTAACGCCTTCAGTAGCATGATCACTGCGCCGTACGCCTGCAACTTTCATCCCTAATCCGACTAGCTGGCTTGCAACTTCACCGCCTAGATCACCACAACCAATAATGAGTACTTTAAGCATGATTTTTTATTCAACTAAACATGGGTTTGTAAGTATTTTTCTGCCATTAATAGGCCAATAATTGTTTTACCGTCAGTAATCTGGCCATTTTGTATCATGCCTAAGCAATCAGCAAAGCTGACATCAAAGACTTCTAATGCTTCATCTTCATCACGCTGATGCAATCCCAAAGTTAAGCCGCGAGCAAGGTACATATGAATAACTTCATCAGAATAACCAATACACGGATGTTGATGACCTATCGCTAACCATTCAGTGGCGCTGTAGCCAGTTTCTTCTAGCAACTCACGCTGCCCAGTAAGCAGAATGTCTTCTCCAGCATCTATTTTACCGGCGGGCAGCTCGATAAAAACTTGGTGCAATGGATACCTAAATTGCTTTTCAAGCACAACATTACCATTAGGCAACAGCGGGATAATCAAAACAGCACCTGGATGCATGACATATTCACGCTGGCCAACATTACCGTTAGGCAAACGTACTTGGTCACACTTTACTGTTAACATTCCGCCAGTAGCAATCGTTTGCGAGCTTATAACATGCTCAGTTAAATCTAAATTCATCAAGCTGGCCCTAGGTTTTTTTATAATGAATTAGTGATCAATATTATGTGATAAATTTAAAATCAACACTTAGAAATTAAGCTTAAAGTATAGAGCATTACTGGGAAATAGTATTTTGTGCTTGTATTTTATTCAATGCATCACTGACGATTTTGGCAAGTTTTTCTGCGGTACGTGCAGTGGTGTTCTTATCTGACCAAGAACTTTCTAATTGCGCGGCTTTCGCCATCACCACTTTCTGGGTTTTAATGTCTATCAATAATATGCGTGGATAAACAAATAAGTAAGTTGGCTTCAAGGCGACCCCTATTAATAAATAATCCGCGCCACTTCCCGCAGCTAATAATGCGGCATGCTCTACATTATCAAATAAATAGGTCGCGGATTGTGTTTTTAAATAAGAGTCAAGCTTGTCATTCGCGGGCAAAACTTCCACGCCCATTGTTAACAACTGCTGTTTATACGTGGCAGATAAGTAAGCAATCCGCGCTAACTCTTCTGGCGCATTAGGTAGGTCAGTCAAATCATTGAGCTGGAAATCCAACACGATGACTTTGGGTTTTGTCTCTGCGAAAGCTGAGCTATTAAACAATCCAAATAAATAGATCGTGATCAGTAATTTAACAATCAAGTTTTTCATAGCGAAAATTCCTTGCGAGGGTGATTCGAATGTGACAATGAGCCACAAATACAAACATGAAAATATCCAACCTAAATGTAGGTGTAAACTTGAATGGGAACTACCCGTTTAGTTTTTTGTAATGGATTGAACTGCTGAGAATAAGCTGGAATAGCTTGGTGTGAATATTGAAAAATCTCTAAGAACCCGAGACTCTAGCGAATCATTTTACGTAACAATCACATCTGAACTCATTACCCAAAATCAACTAGAGAGTTTTAAGCTGCACTTTATTAGAAAGTGCTAATACTTATACAAACTCACTTCCATAAGGCCTTATAAACAAAGCCTGGAAATGAAAATACAATAAACAAACAGGACGTGATTGCGTAAAACTCCCAATCTTGGTGGGAGATTTGGCCGAATGTCGCCTTCTCGGCATATAGAGCAACGCTACCAATCATAAAGTACAAAAGTATCAACTCTAACAAGCACCAGCCCAGATGCTTTGATTGATGCTTATTAGAATCTTTATGCACAGGAATTACATACAATAGTTTATTGGAAAACCAAGGTAGGTTTGCTGCTAATATAATTAGGCTTAGTAATAGCCAGTTTGTACTAGAACCGATCAATTTAGCTCAAGCTTCTGGTAACAGCGTAAATACATAACTCCATTAGACCTTGCGGCATCATGCCAATGACTAATAATGCTAAAGCATTAACACCAAGAACTATGCGCATGTCTAATGGCGCAACAATTGGTGAGTGGTCTAAGGGCTCGTCAAAATACATCAGCTTGATAATGCGTAAATAATAAAATGCGCCTATCACTGCCATCAACACAGCAAATACAACTAACCACAAATAACCTGCTTCTAGCGCCGCCTGTAACACACTAAACTTAGCATAAAAACCTAAAGTTGGCGGTACGCCAGCCATGCTAAACATCACAATTAGCATCAGAAATGCATGCCACGGGCTACGTTGATTCAAGCCTTTTAAATCATCCAACTGATCTGCTTCAAAGCCCTTGCGTGACAACAATAAAATAATACCAAAACCAGCTAAAGTCATCAGCACGTAGCTCACTACGTAGAACATTGCGTAGACAAAACCATTCATGCTGGCACTCATCAAACCATATAAAATAAAGCCTACATGCGAGATCGTAGAGTAAGCCAACATACGTTTTAAGTTAGTTTGTGCGATAGCGGTAATATTACCGATAACGATAGACAGCACCGCCATGATCACCAGCATTTGCTGCCAATCTACCACCAAGGTCGGCAAGGCTTGAACTAACATGCGAATAATAAAAGCAAAAGCGGCCAATTTTGGCACCGAGCTAATGAGTAAGGTAACTGCGGTTGGAGAGCCTTCATACACATCTGGCACCCACATTTGGAAAGGCACTGCGCCTAGTTTAAACGCCAGACCCGCCACAATAAACACTAAGCCTAAAACCAGCACTGCATGAATTTTTGACTCATTCATAAGCGCGTTATTAATATCAGCAATATTCAAGCTACCGGTCATGCCGTAAACCATACTCATGCCGTACAGCAACATGCCAGAAGCTAGCGCGCCAAGTACGAAATACTTCATGGCAGCTTCAGTAGCTTTGGCATTATCGCGGTCTAAAGCCACTAGCGCATACAAACTTAAGGACAATAATTCTAGACCAACATACAGTGTTAGCATGTTTTGGCCGGACACCATAATCATCATGCCGACCACTGAAAATAGTACTAACGCATAGAATTCACCGCGGAACATTCCACGTAGCTGAATGTATTGGCGGCTATAAAGCAATATTAATGATGTACCAAGATAGATCATCAATTTAAGTACATCTGCCATTGCATCATCTACAAACGTACCAGTAAACGCATAAGTGACGCTAGGCGCATGAGTAGTAAATGTAATATAAGCTGCACCTAATAATGTTGATTGCGCTAAACCATAAATGGCAATGCGATTATTTTTTTTAAGAAATAAGTCCGCAATCAATATCACCATTGCCATACATAAAATGAATATTTCAGGCAATGCGGTAATGAGGTCGTATCGTATGTTTTCCATGTCTTATAAACCTGAAGTGAAGCCGGCTGGCAGCTTACTTTGCGCTAGCTGAGATAATAGTTGTGTAACGGTTGCATTGGTCATATCGGTCAGAGGTTGCGGGTAAATACCTAAAGCTAACACCATGATTGCTAATGTCGATAGTATTAATAGTTCGCGTTTATTAATGTCTTTTAAAGCCGCCACATGGCTATTGGCAATTTCACCATAAAACACACGTTTAACCATCCAAAGTGTATAAGCTGCACCGAAAATCAGTGTGAATGAGGCTAGGAATGCGTACCAAAAGTTAGCTTCAATCGCGCCCAGTATCACCATAAACTCTCCGACGAAGCCAGATGTACCAGGAAGCCCACTATTCGCCATTGCAAACAATACCGCAAACGCAGCAAAGGTTGGCATAGTGTTAGCCACACCGCCGTAGGATTCAATTTGGCGACTATGTACGCGGTCGTAAAGTACACCTACGCACAAGAACATGGCGGCCGAAATAAAGCCATGCGAGACCATTTGTACAATCGCGCCTTCTAAGCCTAGATTATTAAAGATAAAGAAGCCTAGTGTTACAAAACCCATGTGTGAGATAGACGAATAAGCGATAAGCTTTTTCATGTCTTTTTGCACTAAGGCGACCAAAGCAATATAGACAATTGCAATCAGCGATAAGGCAATCATATAGCCTGATAAATGATGTGCGGCATCTGGTGCAATTGGCATCGCAAAGCGTAAGAAACTATAGCCGCCTAACTTCAATGCAATCGCCGCCAATACCACTGAACCGCCTGTTGGCGCTTCTACGTGCGCATCTGGCAACCATGTATGGACTGGCCACATTGGAATTTTTACCGCAAACGCAGTAAAGAACGCTAAAAATATAAGAATTTGTACATTGAGCGGCAGCGTGACTCTATGAAAATCTGTCACTTCAAAGCTACCCGTTTGCATATGCAAATAGATAAATGCAACCAACATGAGCAATGAGCCGAGCAAAGTATACAAAAAGAATTTAATGGTAGCGTAAACCCGATTTGGACCGCCCCAAATACCAATCACCAAGAACATTGGGATGAGCATCGCTTCCCAGAACACGTAATAAAGAATGGCATCTAAGGCACTAAAGACGCCTATCATTAGGCCGCTCATAATCAGGAAGCAAGCCATGTATTGCGCAACGCGTTTTTCAATGACTTCCCACGCAGCAATAATGACAATGACTGTAGTAAAACTTGTCAGTAAAATCAGTGGAATTGCGATGCCATCAACACCTAAATGGTAGTTGATATTAAAGGCTGGAATCCAGCGAAAGCCTTCTTGAAACTGAAAGCCACCATCCGCAAAATTGAAATGCGTGTACAACGGAATTGTCACTAAAAAGCTAACAAGACCACCCACTAATGCAAGCCAACGTGTGTTATCCGGCTTGTTTTCATCCGCCGTAAATAGCAAAACAATACCTGACAATACAGGCACCCAAATTGCAAAACTTAAAATATGCTTGAGAAAGTAATCAAGGCTAAAGTAATCAACCATTTTCTTTTTATACTTTACTTAAAATTTGAACGAATAGAATGACAGCATGAAAAACACGCCGATAATCATGGCAAAAGCGTAATGATAAATTAAGCCAGTTTGTAGTTTACGCACTATACCTGAGAGCTTTACCACCAAATTAGCAGTACCATTAACAATGGCACCATCAATAATTTTCACATCACCAATCAGCCAAAGCTTGTTACCAATAAAACGTGAGCCTGCGGCAAAAACTTTCTCGTTAAAGCTATCGAAGTAATATTTATTTTCTAATACACGATTAATCAGTGAAAATTTAGTTTGAATCTTAGCTGGAATATCTGGCCGCTTCATGTAGAAGAACCAGGCCAAAGCCACGCCTGAAGAAGCCAGCAAGAATGGTAATGACATTAAACCGTGATAAGCCATTCCGGCAGCTGAATGTATGACTTCATGCCATTCGTGCGTAAGTTCATACATCGCAGGATGCGCGGCTGAATCTACAAAAATAACACCTTTAAAGAAGTTGCCATACAGCATCGGTTCAATGGCAAAATAACCAATAAATAATGAGGGTATAGCCAACAAAATTAATGGCAATTTAATCACCCAACCTGGCTCATGCGGATCATCGTTCGGTCCTAGGCCATGATGATGTGCGTGATCGTCATGTGCTACTTCGTGAGAATCGCGATGCGATTCAACATTTGTATCGACATGATGCTCGTCATGTTTTACTTCACGCCATTTTTCGGTACCATGGAACACCAAAAAATATAGGCGGAAGCTATAAAAAGCAGTCACAAAAACACCCGCTAGCACTGCGAAATAAGCAAAGCCACTACCAGTAATGGTTGAAGCTTTAGCCGCCTCTATAATGCTATCTTTTGAATAGAAGCCTGAAAATAATGGTGTACCGATTAATGCTAATGAACCAATAAGTGAGGTAATCCAAGTGACAGGCATGTATTTTTTCAAATTACCCATATTACGAATATCTTGATCGTGGTGCATGCCCATAATCACAGAACCCGCACCCAAGAATAACAAAGCTTTAAAGAAGGCATGTGTCATTAAGTGGAAAATAGCCACTGAATAAGCTGAAGCGCCCAAGGCTACGGTCATATAGCCTAATTGCGACAAAGTCGAATAGGCAACAACACGTTTAATATCATTTTGGATGATGCCCAAAAATCCCATAAATAGCGCGGTAATACTACCAATAATCATTACAAACGATAGTGCCGTTGAAGACAATTCAAACAATGGCGACATGCGTGCCACCATGAATATACCGGCTGTCACCATAGTAGCGGCGTGAATCAGGGCTGAAATTGGTGTTGGACCTTCCATTGAATCTGGCAACCAAACGTGTAAAGGCACTTGCGCTGATTTACCCATCGCGCCAATAAACAGCAAAATACAAGTCACGGTCATCAACGACCACTGGGTATTGCCAATAAGATTAATTTTCGCATCGGCCATTTGTGGCGCTACAGAAAATACCGCCGCATAGTCCAAACTACCAAAGTGGAATAATACCAAGCCAATACCGAGTAAAAAACCAAAGTCACCGACACGGTTAACTAAAAAGGCTTTTAGATTGGCATATATAGCAGTTGGTCTTGTGTACCAAAAACCTATCAGTAGATAAGATACCAATCCTACAGCTTCCCAACCGAAAAATAATTGCATGAAGTTATTACTCATGACTAACATCAGCATGGCGAAGGTAAACAAGGAAATATAGCTAAAGAAACGCGCATAGCCTTTGTCTTCCTGCATATAACCTATGGTGTAAATATGCACCATCAATGAAACAAAAGTCACTACCACCATCATCATGGCGGATAAACGGTCAATTAAAAAGCCAATTTCGAATGACACATTGCCACTTTTCAACCAGCTATAAACGGTCTCGTTATAAACATGGCCTAGTAGCGCATCATTAAATACGTATACAGACAAGGCGAAGGCCGCGCCTACACCCAATATTGTCAAAATGTGAGCTGCAGCACGTGGTAGATTCTTGCCGAATAAGCCAACCACAATGGCAGCAACTAAGGGCAATAACGGTATAGCTAAGTAAATTTGTTGCATTGTCATTTGTGAGTATTAACCTTTAAACTTTCCAGCTTTTAGAAAAACCTAGCCTTTTAATGTATCTAAATCGTCGACATTAATCGTGCGTAAATTTCTAAATAGCACAACCAAAATAGCTAAACCGATGGCAGATTCTGCGGCAGCAACGGTGAGGATAAAAAATACAAATACCTGACCAGCAATATCATGTAAATAATGCGAAAAAGCAATAAAGTTTAGATTAACCGCAAGCAACATTAGCTCGATCGCCATCAATAAAATAATGACATTTTTGCGATTTAAAAATATGCCAACTACGCTAATGGCAAATAGCAATGCACCCAAAATAAGATAATGTGATAATCCGACCATTATGAAGCATCCTTTGAAGTGGCTGATGAAGCATCTGCTGGCGCTTCAACCACAGCATCCATTTTAATAATACGTAAACGATCAGCTTTTTTAACCAGCACTTGCTTAGAAGGGTCCATAGATTTACTACCCTTGCGATCCCTCAAAGTTAGCGCAATTGCAGCGACAATAGCCACTAGCAGAACGACCGAGGCCAACTCAAAAGGCAATAAATAATCGGTATAAAGCACGCGGCCTAATTCAGCGGTATTGCTGTAGTCGGCAGGATGAACTGGCGGCGCAATGATTTTATCGTAGCCAAAGTTCCGCACGCCAACAATCATCACCATTTCTACCGCCATCAATCCACCTACAGGTAACGCAATGGGTAACGCCTTCCAAAAACCTTCACGCAGTTTATCTAGATTAATATCCAGCATCATTACCACGAACAGGAACAGCACCATCACCGCCCCCACATAAACAAGCACCAATGTTATGGCCAAAAATTCGGCTTCGAGTAGCAACCAAATACCTGCCGCTGTAAAAAAGGCCAGCACCAAAAATAAGGCCGCATATACTGGGTTACGTGTAGTGATAACGCTTAATGCCGCATAGAGCAATACTGCCGCTAGCGCATAAAAAACGATGTCTTGAAAATGTAAGCCGAAATAGGTCATAGGTGGTTAGTTCTTGTCTTTAAGGTCTTATGGTTAAGTCTGATATTCAATTTGATTGATAGAATTCTTATCTAAAATTTTTATCAACGGCACGATCTGCGGCAATTTGTTTTTCATGCTTATCGCCTACCGCTAGCAACATTTCTTTGGTGTAGAGTAAATCGCCACGCTGCTCACCGTGATAATCAAAAATACGTGTTTCGACAATTGAGTCAACCGGGCATGATTCTTCACACATACCGCAGAATATACATTTAGTTAAATCAATATCGTAACGTGTAGTTCGGCGAGAATTATCTTCACGTTGCTCAGATTCGATAGTAATCGCCATTGCCGGACAGACTGCCTCACATAACTTACAAGCAATGCAACGCTCTTCGCCATTTGGATAGCGACGTAATGCATGCAAACCTCTAAAGCGCGGCGATTGCGGTGTGCGTTCATCAGGATATTGCACTGTAATTTTAGGCGCAAAAAAGTAACGCCCTGTTAGCGCCATCCCTTTTAACAACTCAACAAGCATTAAGCTAGAGAGCGTAGATTTAATTTTTGCAATCATAAATTATCTAAGTCTATATCAACAATAAGTACGAATTAATGAAACACTAGTTTATAAACTAGCCCTTGAAAACTAGCCTAAAACTAGTGGAACAAGTAAGCCCAAGGGGTTTGCATCATGCCACCCACAAATACTATCCAAACAATGGTAATGGGAATAAACACTTTCCAGCCTAAACGCATAATTTGGTCATAACGGTATCTTGGAAAAGTAGCTCTAAACCATAAAAATAAGAACAATAAGAAGCCAACTTTAGCTAGCAACCACAAGAAGCTATCTGGAATGAATGTGACTGGTGACAACCATCCGCCCAAGAACATCAGCGCTGCCAACATTGAAACCAAAATCATATTGGCGTATTCAGCTAAAAAGAATACCGCGAATGCCATGCCTGAGTATTCCACATGGAACCCTGCCACAATTTCAGATTCACCTTCGGCAACGTCAAACGGAGCACGGTTAGTTTCGGCCACTGCACTGATAAAATAGACAATGAAAAGAGGAAATAATGGCAAAAAATACCAGTGCAACATGCCACCTGATTGGCCCATTACAATTTTGCCAAGGTTCAAGGTGTTAGCACACATCAATACGCCCACTAGCGAAAAGCCCATGGCAATTTCATAAGACACAATTTGTGCTGCTGAACGTAGCGCACCTAAAAATGCGTATTTAGAGTTAGAGGCCCATCCAGCAATAATCACACCATACACCGCAACCGATGTCATGGCTAGAATATACAACAAGCCAGCATCTACGTTAGCTAATACCATACTCATATCAAATGGCACAACCGCCCATGCAGCAAAGGCCGGTGCAATAGCTAATACCGGTCCTAATAAAAACAAGGTTTTATTAGAAGCCGTTGGTACGATAATTTCTTTGAATAATAACTTTAGACCATCTGCAATCGGCTGTAATAAGCCGAAATAACCGACCCGATTAGGCCCTATACGCACTTGCATATAGCCAATGACTTTACGTTCAGCCAAGGTAAGATAAGCCACAGCGCCCATCAGCGGCGCGACAATTGCGACAATTTTAATTAACGTCCAAGCGGTCAGTTGCACCGCTGGCCAGTAAGCACCAAATAAATTAGCTAACATTTCCATTAGGCACGCGCCTCCATGCTAGCTTTTGTATGTGCTTGCAACTGCTCGACAGATAGTTTTTCAACGGTAATATCACCCATTAAATCGCCCAATCCTATCGTATCTTCATGCGCGGCAGCTACACGAACACAACCTTTAGCCACATGATTATCTAATTTAACCGTTAACACCGCACTGCCTTTATCTTGTTTCACCAACACATTATCACCCTCAACCAGACCTAATACTTCAAGTTGACTTGCACACATACGCGCCATAGGCTTAATGTTGTATTTTGTTTTTTGTAATGGTGGTGAGCGCCTCACAATCGGATCAGACTCATACTGAGGCACTTCACCAATTCGTTGCAAGCCATCATGTTTAATATTGACCTGTATCTCAACCAACTCTTTTAGGTTGTTATTTAAACTACGCCACACTACGGCTGACGGTTTTTCACCCGAGAAAATGGCCTCTTTAACTTGCTCGCTAGTTTCGTAATCAAAACCCTGCAAGCCTAATGTATTGGCCAATACGCGCAATACTTTCCAAGCTGGACGACATTCAGCAAGCGGCTTAGCCACAGCAGTAAAGCTTTGCACGCGGCCTTCCATGCTCATGAAGGTGCCGGAAGTTTCGGTAAACGGCGCGATAGGTAGTAGCACATCTGCATTTTCTAGCGCCTGTGATTTAAAAGCAGTTAGTGCGACTACACATTCAGCTTTTGCCATCGCAACTTTAGCTAACGCTGCATGTTGGCAATCTAATTCCGGTTCAATATTCACAATTAAATAAGCTTTGCGTGGCACTTCTAACATTGCGCGCGCATGCATACCAGTACTACTCGGCATCACACCCATCATATGCATACCGGTACTATTTGCAGCAGCTGGCAAAATACCACCTTTAGCTCCTGAAATACCACCTATGGCTTCAGCCATGCTGTACATTTCTGTAAAGCGTGGATCACTTAAGGCCATATTTCCTAAAAAAATTCCCACTTTTGGGGCAACCAAGTCATAGTCTTTACCATGTCCAGCCATGCTTTCTGCAATTGCTTGAGTATTCGGACGCACTTTAATTTCTTCAAGCAACTGATTAAGTGAAGCTGGTAAACAAAGCGATAGACGCTGTAAGCCAGACATCGCTTTGAGAATTTGACCCAGTACGTTCACCATATCGTTAGGCCGCACAATCACTTTATGCGCGATATCCATTAACGGATCATTGTCTAACGGGCTAATCACTGAAAGCTCAGCGCCATTGGCTACAGCTTTACGAAAGCGTTGCGCAAGTAGCGGATGCTCATTACGTAAATTAGATCCAATCACCAAGATACGATCTAACTCTTCAATTTCATGAATATTAATACCCATCCAAGGTGTACCTTGGCGCTTGCCATCTAACCTAAAATCAGTTTGGCGCAAGCGATAGTCGACGTTTCCACAGCCTAGACCATCGGCTAATTTTTTAGCCAAATAACCTTCTTCCATCGTGCTATTGGGTGAAACAAGTACACCTAATGCTTCGCTACCGTGCTCGTTGGTAATGTCTTTAATTTGTCCGGCGGCAAATTCCAGCGCCGTTTTCCAATCAGTCTCTACCCAAGCGCCGTTATGTTTAATCATAGGCACTTTTAGTCGGTCTGGACTATTTAAGCCTTCATAAGAAAAGCGGTCGCGATCTGATAACCAGCATTCGTTGATACTTTCTTTTTCACGCGGCAATACACGCATGACTTTATTGTCTTTAACATGCACTTCAATGTGCGAACCTAGACCATCGTGCGGTGCAATACTTGGGCGGCGTGTCAGCTCCCAGCTACGGGCAGAATATCTAAATGGCTTGCTGGTAAGCGCGCCAACTGGGCATAAATCAATGATGTTGCCGGATAATTCAGAGTTAACGCTTTTATCCACGTATGCGGTGATTTCAGCATGCTCGCCACGACCAACCATACCCAACTCCATCATGCCGCCGACTTCTTTCAAGAAGCGAACACAGCGGGTACATTGAATACAGCGCGTCATATCTGTGCTGACTAATGGGCCAATATTCTTGTTGAACACCACACGTTTTTCTTCAGTATAACGCGAGCCGCTAGTACCGTAGGCCACGGCAATATCCTGTAAATCACATTCACCACCTTGATCGCATATTGGGCAATCTAAAGGATGGTTAATCAGCAAAAATTCCATTACACTTTTTTGTGCTTCAATCGCAGATTTAGAGCGTGTGAAAATTTTCATGCCGTCGGCAACTGGCGTTGCACAGGCTGGCAATGGCTTATTAAATTTCTCAACTTGTACCAAACACATGCGGCAGTTAGCTGCGACGGATAGTTTTGGATGGTAGCAAAAACGTGGGATTGGAATACCCGCTTTATCAGCAGCATCAATAATAGTACTGCCGTGCTCTACTTCTAGCGCTTTGCCATCAATTTCAATATTCAACATTATTTCGGCTCCGCCTTACCATCAACCACTGCGTCAATCTGACTTTCAACCATACTTTTTCCGTGCTGAATATAATATTCAAACTCTGGTCTAAAATGTTTTATAAAACTTAACACTGGCGTTGCCGCAGCCTCGCCTAGCGCACAAATAGTACGTCCAGAAATATTATTGCTTACATCAGTTAGCAAATCTAAATCTTCCATTTTTCCCTTGCCGTTCACAATGCGGGTAATCACACGATAAACCCAGCCAGTGCCTTCGCGGCAAGGTGTACATTGACCACAACTTTCTTCATAGAAAAAGTATGACAATCTATGCAAGGCTTTCACCATACAAGTTGTTTCATCCATCACTATCATAGAGCCCGCGCCTAGACTAGACCTAGCTTTGCTTAGACCTTCGTAATCCATAGTCGCGCCCATAATGGCCGACGCTGGCATCACTGGCGTAGATGGGCCACCAGGAATCACCGCTTTTAGCTTGCGCCCTTTCCAAACACCGCCAGCCATTTCTAACAATTCAGTAAATGGCGTACCCATTTTAACTTCATAGTTTCCTGGCTTACCGACATGGCCAGATACTGAAAATAATTTAGTGCCACCAGAGTTAGGCACACCAAGCGCAGCAAAGGCTTCACCGCCATGCTGCATAATCCATGGAATACTCGCGTAGCTTTCAGTATTATTCACATTGGTTGGCTTGCCAAAAACACCATAACTCGCTGGAAATGGCGGCTTAAAGCGTGGCTGACCTTTTTTACCTTCAATAGATTCGATAAGCGCAGTTTCTTCACCGCAGATATACGCGCCATAACCATGCACAGCGTATAAATCGAAACAAAAATTGGTTCCGAATAGGTTTTCACCTAAATAACCAGCCGCTTTTGCTTCATGCAAAGCCGCTTCAAAAATCTCGTAATCTTGCCAAATTTCACCGTGTATGTAGTTATAACCTACACGCGCACCTAATGTGTAAGCGGCAATCGCCATACCTTCAATTAACTGGTGTGGGTTATAACGAATAATATCGCGGTCTTTAAATGTGCCAGGTTCACCTTCATCACTATTGCAGACTAAATATTTTACGCCGTCAAAATAGCGCGGCATAAAACTCCATTTAAGTCCGGTAGGAAAACCAGCGCCACCACGACCACGCAAACCAGAGGTTTTAACTTGGGTGATAATATCTGTCGCTTTTGTTTTCTCGCTAACAATACGCTTTAAAGCTGAATATCCACCTAGCTTAATATAAGTTTCTAATGAGGCGGGATTTTCTTCAGCAAGCGTACGTAAACATAATAATGTTTGACCATTTAAATCAGTCATTACAGGCTTGCCAGCTTCGTAGCTGTTCGCAGGCGTTGGAATTTGTGCTGAAATTGTTGTAGTCATTATTTCAACTCCTCCAAAATAGCATCTACTTTTTCTGTCGTTAAAAACTCATGCATAGTGTGATTATTCACAGTCATCAGCGGTGCGCCACCACAAGCGCCCATACATTCGCCCTCTTTTAAACAAAACTTACCGTCGGCCGTGACTTCATTAAAACCTACGCCTAACTTAGCTTTCAGGTGATCTACGATTTCATCGCTGTCACGCAACATGCATGAAATATTAGTACAAACCGTTATTTTGTATTGGCCGACTGGCGATAAATCATACATATTGTAGAAGCCAGCGACTTCTAAAGCGGCAATTTCTGGAATACGTAAATATTGCGAAACATCGGTAATGCTTTCTTTTGACAACCAGCCGCGCTCAGTTTGCACAATACGCAAGGCACTCATCACTGCGGCTATGCGCTGGTCAGCTGGATACTTAGTCAGCTCGTAATCTATTTTTTCAATGGCTTGTTGGCTTAGCATTTTTGTTTATCAAACTCGTTTAACTATTTTATTTATTAGACTTAATAAATTGACCGATTTATCTATCGGTCAATTTCGCCAAAAACAATATCTTGCGTACCAATAATCGCGACTAAGTCGGCAATCATGTGTCCACGCGTCATTTCATCTAATGCCGCCAAATGTGGGAAGCCTGGCGCACGAATTTTTAGACGGTATGGCTTATTCGCCCCATCTGAAACCATATAAATACCAAACTCACCTTTTGGATGCTCAACCGCTGCATAAGCTTCGCCGGCTGGCACATGAAATCCTTCAGTAAACAACTTGAAGTGATGGATAAGATCTTCCATATTACTTTTCATGCCTTCGCGGTCAGGCGGAGCTACTTTATTATCAGTAGTAATTACTGGGCCAGGATTCTGGCGTAGCCAATTAACACACTGTTTGATAATGTTATTAGATTGCCTAAACTCTTCCATACGCACCAAATAACGGTCATAACAATCGCCATTTACGCCCACTGGAATATCAAAATCAAGCTTGGCATACACTTCGTAAGGCTGCGTTTTACGTAAATCCCAAGCAATACCTGAGCCGCGCAACATTGGACCCGTCATGCCTAGCGCTAGCGCACGTTCTGGCGTAACAATACCCACACCGACGGTACGCTGCTTCCAAATACGGTTATCCGTTAACAACGTTTCGTATTCATCAATATATTTTGGAAAACGTTGTGTAAAGTCATCAATAAAGTCCAACAATGAACCCTGACGGTTCTCGTTTTGCTTTTTAACTGTTTTGGCATTGCGTAGCGGTGAAACCTCGTATTGCGGCATTTGATTTGGCAAATCACGATATACGCCACCTGGACGGTAATATGCCGCATGCATACGGGCGCCAGAAACAGCTTCGTAGCAATCGAATAAATCTTCACGTTCGCGGAAAGCGTATAAGAACACCGTCATCGCACCTACGTCTAGTGCATGCGCACCCAACCAAAGCAAATGATTCAGCACACGGGTAATTTCATCAAACATCACGCGAATATACTGTGCGCGAATCGGCACATCTATGCCCATCATTTTTTCAATCGCCATCACATAAGCATGTTCATTTGCCATCATAGATACGTAATCTAAGCGATCCATATAAGGGATTGATTGCAAATAAGTGCGATTTTCAGCTAACTTTTCAGTGCCACGATGTAACAGGCCAATATGCGGATCAGCACGCTGAATGACTTCACCATCCAACTCTAACACCAAGCGTAAAACACCATGCGCCGCAGGATGCTGCGGGCCAAAGTTCATTGTATAGTTTCTAATTTCAGCCATGATGCGCTCCGTCATTGCGTATCACTCTTGGCACGTTATTACGCTCATCAATCGTAACAGGCTGATAAATCACGCGCTGTTGCTCCGGGTCATAACGCATTTCAACATTACCTATCATAGGAAAATCTTTACGGAACGGATGGCCAACAAAACCATAATCAGTGAGTAAGCGACGTAAGTCAGGGTGGTTTTCAAACATGATGCCGTAAAGATCAAACGCTTCTCGCTCATACCAGTTCGCAACCGGCCAAATATCGACTAATGTAGGTAAAATTGGGAAATCTTCGTCTCGGGCAAATACGCGCACTCGCACGCGATGATTCAGTGAAACTGACAATAAATGACTGGTAACAGCAAAGCGTAAACCATCATAACTACCATTACCAAACTCTTGATAATCGACGCCACACAAGTCAATTAATTGCTCAAACTTCAAGTTAGCGCCATCACGTAATATTTGGCAAACCGCTAAATAGTCAGCGGCTTTACATTCGACAGTAACTTCGCCAAACGCAACAATAGGCTTGGTGATTTTTTCTGCAAGCGCGGCTTGCAAATTTAAAACTAGTTGATCTAATTTGGCTGACATAATTTTTCGTTTTTAGTGTGCAAAAGCACTATCTAGCAATGGTATTAGTACGTTTAATTTTATTTTGCAACTGAATAATGCCGTACAACAAAGCCTCTGCAGTTGGCGGGCAACCTGGCACATAAACATCAACCGGCACGATGCGGTCACAGCCGCGCACTACTGCGTAAGAATAATGGTAATAGCCACCGCCATTTGCACACGAGCCCATGGATATTACCCAGCGAGGCTCGGCCATTTGGTCGTACACCTTTCGCAAAGCCGGCGCCATTTTGTTCACTAGCGTACCGGCAACAATCATCACATCTGATTGCCTAGGACTGCCGCGAAACACAATGCCGAAACGGTCTAAATCGTAACGCGAAGCACCGGCATGCATCATTTCTACCGCACAACAAGCCAAACCAAACGTCATCGGCCACATAGAACCAGTACGCGTGTAGTTGATAACCGTATCTAGCGTTGTGGTGACAAAGCCTTTTTCTAAAATACCTTCAATACTCATGACAGGTTTAATCCTATTACTATCAATCCCACAACCATTAATCCCATTCCAAGGCACCCTTCATCCACTCATAGATGAAACCAATGACAAGAACCCCTAAAAATATCATCATCGCGATAAAGCCAAATAAGCCAATTTCTTGAAGCACCACCGCCCACGGAAATAAGAAAGCAATTTCTAAATCAAATAGAATAAACAGAATGGCGACTAGATAATAACGCACATCAAATTTCATACGCGCATCTTCAAACGCTTCAAAACCGCATTCATAAGGAGAGTTTTTTGCAGAGTCCGGCTTGTGTGGAGAAACGAGCAACCCTAATACCAACGGACCAACGCCGACCGCTAAGCCAACTAGAATAAACATCAATATTGGAAAGTAATTTTCTAACACGTACAGCCCCAAGCCAAATCTTTGAAAGACCAATTGAGAAATTCAATTAGAAATTTTGTTATTTTCATATGATTTTTATTAAATAATTATTAAAATCAGCGCTGAAACAAGGGCTTAATTCAAGCAATCAAATAAGAAATAAAACCATAGAACTTACACTAATTTTTTAAAAATCTATTATTTAGTGGCATTTAAGAATAGTTAAATGCGAAAAAGTTCTTGTTAAATAATTAAGCTGCAATTGTAACCCAAAAAAGCGTGTACCCGCAAAGCTTCAAACACTAATTTTTTGGCTCAACACATTAATTTACAAGGCGTTTAACCGAGGGCGACCATAAAAATTTTCAGTATGCTGATATACAGTCAAATAACAACGCTACCAGTTAAGTAGAGGCACATTAAAGAGTAAGGCTATTAAACATAAGTTAGATTATTAAGACCTAAAGTCTCACGTGGGCATCATTTAACAACGTAAAGTGACATTTAAAAAAATTCCAATTGAATGCACTGCATTTAATTTCAATAAATTTGCGCTTTGTCATCAAACTTTCAAACTATAATTAGAAAATAAACAATATTATTGTTTATCTCCAAAACTGATAAATCACGTACAAGAAATTATGCAAAACCAAACTAATGCCACTAACAACAATCCCGCCGACAAAGCATTACTAGCGGCCATTGACTTAGGTTCTAATAGCTTCAGGCTTGAAATCGGCCGTCTAGATAGCGGCCATATTCAACGCGTTGAATACATAAAAGAAGCTGTCAGGCAAGGTGGAGATTTAGACCAAGACCGCAACCTAACCGCAGAAGCGATTGATCGCGGCATTCGCTGTTTAGCAAGATTCGGTGAGCGCTTACAAGGCTTTGATGCCACTCATGTTCGGGCGGTGGCGACGCAAACATTGCGTGAAGCAAACAACCGTGACGTATTCATCAAGTTAGCTAAAAAAGCCTTAGGCTTTGATGTGGAAGTAATTTCTGGTGTTGAGGAAGCGCGACTAATTTACCAAGGCGTCAGTCGCTTTTTACCACAATCAAACGAAAGGCGCCTAGTAATAGACATTGGTGGGCGCTCAACTGAATTCATCTTAGGCCAAGGCTTTACATCCCAGCATATGGCCTCATTACATGTAGGCTCTGTAGCGTGGTCACTTAAACACTTTGGTAGCGGCGATTTAACTGAAAATGCATTTACCCGTGCGGAGATTGCCGCAGAATCTATTTTTGATACATTAGGCGTCAATTTCAACAATAAGCATTGGGATATTGCTTACGGTGCATCTGGCACTGTAGGTGCAATTGCCGATGTTTTGGTGCAATATGGCAGACCCGCAGACACCATCACAAAGGAAGGATTGCTTTGGTTGCGAGATGAATTGCTGCGTGCGAAACACACCGATAAATTACGCCTGCTAGGCCTGAAAGAAGATCGTAAGGCGGTTATTGCTGGCGGCTTATCGATTATGCTTGGCGCCTTCGATTTTTTAAAAATTGAAACGTTAAATGTTGCAAAAGGTGCGCTAAGGCACGGTTTACTTTACGACATGCTAGCGCGCGATAATGAAATGGTCGATTTAAGAAATGCCTCCGTGCAACGCTTAGCACGAAATTTTGCTGTGGATGAGAAACATGCGGCAACCGTTGCCGAAGTAGCGACCAAGTTATTTGAAAAAATAAGCGAGGACGTGAAATTTGCCTCTAATGAGCAACAGACTCAAGCGCGTAAACTACACTGGGCAGGCTTATTACATGAAATAGGCGGTATTATTTCACCCATTGATGTTAATTTACATGGTGCTTACATACTTGAACACGCAGAACCACAAGGCTTTGCACAAAGCGAACTGCATTGCTTAAGCTTATTGATATTAGGGCACAGAGGTAAATTAAAGCGTTTAGAGGCTGATTTTTCCAATCCAACATTAGTCATGCAACTCGCCTGTCTACGCATAGCAGTAATTTTATGCCACGCCCGCATCATGCCAAACTTACGCGGCATTCAACTGCGTTACCATAACAACGCCATACAACTGAGCTTACCAAAAACTTGGCCTGAGAAATACCCACAATCCTACTATTTATTGGGTGAAGAAAAAATCACTTGGCAAAAAACCAGCTGCCAATTTGATCTCATTGTTTTATAGGGCATTTAATACTAAAACAATATTGCAATTTAAATTAAACGGTATAAACTGTTTATACCGTTTATTAAGGAGTTTAACATGTCAAAAATTATTCCAACACCAGCCATTCCTGCAACCACTGCAGGAGCAACTACACCAGTCAAGGATGCCCGCAGCAAAACTGTGGCAACTAAACCTGCCACAAAGCCCGTTGCAGCAAAGCCTGCAATTACTAAAGCCGTAGTAGCCACAACATCAAAACTAGCGAGCACCGCTAATACCGCAGCAAAAAAAGTTGCGTTAGCCGCAGAAGTAAAAGTTAAGCCAATTAAAGTAGAAAAAGCGCCTAAATTAAAAATGGAGCGTGATAGCTTTACTATGCCTAAAGTTGAATATGCTCAGTTCTCAGTATTGAAAGAGCGTTTAATTAAACTAGGTCAACCTGCGAAAAAAAGTGAATTATTACGTGCTGGAATCATGCAACTAACTGCTATGACCGATGCCGCGCTAAAAGCCGCCATGTCTAAAGTACCTGCGATTAAAACTGGCAGACCTAATAAGAAATAAACCAATTAAGCTTACACCTAAGCTACCAGCTTTATTTCATAGCCTAAACAGAAGGCCTATTTATTAAACAGCTGACTATAGACTTGGGTGCTGCACGCTATACAAATAGGTTTGTGTAACACCGCCATCCAAATTAGGTAAATAGCGCTGGCGCAGCCACCATACTGCGCCTTTTTTAACAACCAAAGCGCCTGCTTGCAAACCTAGTAGGCTAGCAAGAAACAAGCCCAAATTCGGCTGATGACCTACGATCAAAATCGTCTGGCTAATATCATCATTGCTTACTTGCTTAAGTATTTCTGCAACAGAGCCATCCACACTTAAAAAGTCAACCACCTTCACTTCACGCTTACTTTTAGCTTTATTGAGTTGCTGCAAAGCCGCGACAGTTTCTAAGCAACGGATAGCTGGGCTAGATAAAATCTCTGTATTTTTTGGTAAAAATTCATTAAGCCATTCAGCCATCTTGGCGGCATCTTTGCGGCCATGTTTGGTTAACGGTCTCTCCGCGTCTGTGCCATTAGCGCTTTGTAATTCAGCTTCAGCATGCCGCCACAAAATTAAATTAGCCATAACTTCTCAACTCACAGGGTTAATCTGCATACTTTTTAAGAAGGAACTGTTGTGCGCTAAATTCTTGCAGCTGATCCGCGCCTTTAATTTTAGCCGAACATATCGGCGATGCACTCAGCACATAAGTTCCATCCGCAGTCAGCAGCCAAGCATCCTGATTATCAGCCAAGCTCATTTGGCAACATTCTTGTAAGATGCGGGCACGATTTTTAAGGTCATCTATCGGCCAAGCAATTTCAACGCGACGCATCATATTACGATTCATCCAGTCGGCACTTGAGAGCCACATATTCTCGACTTCATCCACTTTAAAATAGAATATACGAGAATGTTCTAGCAATCGGCCAATAATTGAACGTACGCGAATGCGCCCATCTAAGCCTGGCGCATCAACCGGCAGTATGCAAGCGCCACGTAAAATCAAATCAATTTCAACCCCAGCCCGACCAGCCTTTACCAAGGCTTTCACTAAGAATTCATCGGTAAGCGCATTCATTTTCAAGATAATAGTTGCCGCTTTACCAGCCTTTGCTGCAAGTTCTGCGCTTCTAATTTTAGCCAGCATCTGTCTATGCAAATTAAACGGTGCCACTAGTAATTTTTGCATACGAGGCAACTTCACTTGACTGGCAATATGTCTGAATAAATGCTCCATATCGCGGGTAATTTGCATATCAGCAGTCAGCATACTCACATCGGTGTAAAGTCGCGCTGTTCTAGGATTGTAATTTCCAGTAGAAACATGGCCATAATATTTCAATCCCGCGCCTTCGCGGCGCATGACTAACAACATTTTGGCATGTGTTTTCAAACCGACAATACCATACACCACTTGCGCACCAACTGACTCTAAATCTTCAGCCCAGTTAATATTAGCTTCTTCATCAAACCTAGCTTTAAGCTCAACAACTGCCATCACCTCTTTGCCACGGCGAACCGCTTCTTGTAGCAATTTCAGCATTCTTGGATCAGAACCAGTGCGATAAATAGTCTGCTGAATAGATAACACATCAGGGTCATAAACTGCCTCACGCAAAAAATCAATGACAGATTCAAAGCTTTCGTAGGGCTGATGAATTAAAACATCACGCTGCTTAAGTTGCGTAAAAAAAGATTGACTGGAAATTAAATCCTGACTTATTTTAGGCTCAAAAGGCCTAAATTTCAGGTGACTTCCTTCGGCAAGATCAGCCAACTGCATTAGACGCGCTAAGTTCACAAGCCCATTGACACGATAAAGTGAATGTTTTGGCAAATCGAACTGCTCTAGCAAGAATTTGGCTAACTTATCATCACAGGCATGCGACACTTCTAAGCGCACCGCATCGCCAAAATTACGTTTTACTAATCCTTTACGTAAAGCGGTACGCAAATTTTTAACATCATCCTCATCTACCGCTAAATCAGAATGGCGTGTTACACGAAATTGAGAGAAGCTTAGGACTTCCCGACCAGCAAATAAACTAGCCAAATGTGCTCTAATCACACTAGATAAGGATACGAATTTCTGCTGTTTATCACTTAAGTTTTTTGGCAATTTAATTAAGCGTGGCAAGGCTCTTGGCACACGCACAATGGCAATATTATTGCTGCGGCCAAACGCATCATGACCACTTAGCGACACAATAAAATTCAGTGATTTATTGGCCGCCTGTGGGAAAGGATGGGATGGATCTAGCGCTACAGGCACTAGCAGAGGGCGGACATCCGATTCAAAATATCGCGCTACCCAGCGTCGTTGTTCGGTTGTGCGGTCTCCATGTGAGACTAAATGTACGCCTTGTTCAGCAAGCGCTGGCATCAGTTCTGTATTGAAAATTTCGTATTGCTTATCTACCAACTTGTGTGCAACGTCAGAAATCACTTGATAACTGCCTACATTAATATCGCCCTTTTGATCATCATCACGCATCGCATCGACATGAGGCGCTGCACGCACCTCAAAGAACTCATCTAAATTTGAGGAAACAATACAAAGAAAGCGCAATCGTTCAAGCAGCGGATAATCAGGGTTACGCGCCAGACTGAGCACACGCTCATTGAACGCTAAAATACTAGTATCACGGTTGAGTAATTTTAAAGGCGGGAACGTTGAGCGCATATTATCTTTAATTTTTATGTTCGCTATATATTATGCGTAATATGTGACAAATTAATGACCGTTTAATGAAAAATTTCACTGAAAAAAACGTTAGTTTGAACAAGCTTATCCTAAACAACGCGAGCATCTTAATGCTTGATACGAGCCAACTTATTAATACTACCTTTTACATCTAGAGCAAATCTAAATTATTCAATATATTATCAGCCGATTGCCGAATCGTAGCTACCTCTTCTGCATTAAAACGGTCCACATTTTTAGTCATCAAAGCTGTTCTTGGATTGCTGGCAAATACTACATAATGCTTGATTAGAAAATTCCAATAAAGTGTGGTCACTGGGCAGGCATCAGCACCAGTTTTAACTTCTGGCTTGTATTTGCAGTTGGCACAATAATTACTCATGCGCTTGATATACGCGCCGCTAGCCACATAAGGCTTACTGGTAAACCGTCCGCCATTCGCATATAAAGCCATGCCGGCCACATTCGGCAGCTCAACCCACTCAACCGCGTCCACATAAACAGCCAAATACCAAGCTTCAATCTGCTGCGGATTAATCTCCGCCAGCACGCCAAACATGCCGGTAATCATTAAACGTTGAATATGGTGCGCGTAACCATATTGCATGGTTTGCTGTATGGTTTGGCGCTGGCAATTCATCTGCGTGTCGCCTGTCCAATACCAGGTAGGCAATTTTCGCCTATGCTTGTAGTGATTAGCCTCCGCCATCTGCGGCATATCTAGCCAGTACATACCCCGCACAAACTCGCGCCAGCCTAATATTTGCCGAACAAAGCCTTCTACACTGGCCAGAGATAAGTGCTGTGATTTATAGGCTTGCACAGCAGCATCGACAACTTCTCGTGGATCAAGCAACTTAAGATTAAGTGAAGTAGAAAGTAATGAATGCCATAAATATGGATTTTCTTGGCTACGTTCATATTGCCACATAGCGTCTTGGTGATCGCCAAACCTAGCTAATTTATTGGCAATAAAATCATCTAAAAATACCAAGGCTTGCGCGCGCGTTACCGGCCAAATGAAATGCGCTAAACTTCCCGGATGACTAGGAAAATGCTGTTCAACTGCTTTAATCACAGCTTCGGTAATCACATCCACAACTATATTTGGTATATTAGGTGCTTGCTCGGGCCCAGCTTTACCGAATGATTTTCTATTGTCAGCGTCGTAATTCCAAGCGCCACCTTCTGGCTGATTATCATGCATTAGTACATCGTATTTTTTTCGCATCATGCGGTAAAAAAACTCCATGCGCAATTGCTTACCGGTGCCCGCCCAATGTTTAAAATCTGCGCGGCTACACATAAAATGCAAGTCATCTTTAATGGCTAATTGCGTATTAGTTTCTTGCGCTAAATATAGTAAATCTTGCTCTAGCCTATATTCACCAGGCTCACAGACAATGACTTTTTTGGGGTTAAGTTGTTGAATATAATGTAGCCAAGCGCTTTTTAAGTTGGCGAACTCATGTTCGCCTAACTTCAAATATGTCAGCGAAAAACCTTGTTCAGTAAAATGTTGCGCCAGATGTCGCATGGCAGCTAAAAACAGCACAATACGCGCTTTATGACTCCACACATGCGTCGCCTCAGCGGGCGCTTCAACCATTAAAATGTGATCTAGTTTGGCATCAAAGTCTTCAAGTGCAGGATTATTAAGATTAAGCTGATCGCCCAAAATGATGATGAGGTTTCTACAAGGCATGCGCTAGACCTATTTTCTTTGGTGGTTTGGCTTTTAATCGGCAGGCATCTGAGCAATATTTAACTTCATCCCAATTTTTTGCCCAAGCTTTGCGCCAGCTCATTTCGCGAAAACACTGCGTGCAAAATTTGCTGGCAAGCGCGCTTTTATTGCCTTTAAATGAAGTTAATTTTGTCATGTGATGACAGACTACTAGAACAATAAGTCGTTCAGTATTAAGAAATATGAACTATTTATGCAGCAATTGCTTAATCAGTAAACCTGCCGCGGCAAAACCAAAAGGCGCGGTTACACAAACGCTAGAGCCATAACCGGCGCAGTTTAAACCGGTAATTGCACTATTACTAGAATCGACAGTGTCGCTGGCGTCGCAAACACTATTAGGCTTAATGACTTCTTCATCTGAGTAAATGCACTGAATGCCAAATGCTACCGCCTTGTTTTTACTCACTTCAGCTTTGGCAAAAGCGTAATCTCGGCGCAATAAGTTACGCACTTTAGCTAGCAATTTGTCGTGGCTAACCAAGCTCAAATCGGCCTGTTTAATGCGGGTAACATCTAAACGCCCACCGGCAGCACCTGTCATCACTAAAGGAATGTTATGCGACTTACAAAATCCAGCAATGGCCGCCTTTGCCTTTGCATCGTCTATGCAATCAATCACGCCGTCAAAATCATGGCTTAATATTTCATGCACGTTTTCAGCCGTAACAAAATCTTCGATCTCGGCCACATTCGCCGAAGGATTAATCAACCTGATACGTGCTGACATGGCTGACACTTTAGCTAGTCCGAAGGCGCCATCTAGCGCGTGCAATTGACGATTGACGTTTGATTCTGCAATATTGTCTAAGTCAATTAAAGTAATGGTACCGACAGCATTACGCGCTACGGCCTCTGCCGCCCAAGAGCCAACGCCACCAATCCCAACAACACAAATATGCGCCGCTTGCAATCGTAACAACCCTTCTGCACCATATAACCGTGAGACACCACCAAAGCGACGAGCGAAATCTAGAACTTCAGTCATGTTTCTAGCACCACAAATGCCGCGGCTAAAGTCTTTTCATCACTAATGCTGATATGGGTTTGTTTGATATTTTTAGTGTCTAAAAACGCCTGCAGCTCTGGCGCCAACAATAGCATAGGCTTACCTAATACATCATGACAAACTGCAATATTCTGAAAGGTGGCTGGCGCACGTAACCCAGTACCCAGCGCTTTAGAAAAGGCTTCTTTTGCTGCAAAACGCTTGGCTAAAAAGCGTGCTTTAATTTGTGATTGCAGATAACTTTCAAACTCACTATCAGCGAGAATACGCCTAGCAAAATCATCGCCAAACTGTGTAATGGACGCTTGAATACGATTAACTTCGACGATGTCTGTACCGATACCAAAAATCATATTAGCAAAACTTTTTACGATAATTAATTAGCAGATTTTCTGCGCTAGCGCTTATCACTTACAAGAAAACTCTTTAATTAAGGCCTTCATCTCGCGCACCGCATTATCCCAACCGACAAACAGAGCATGCGCAACAATTGCATGACCGATATTCAGTTCATCTATACCGGCAATTGAAGCGATTTCATGTACATTGTGGTAATGCAATCCGTGACCAGCATTGACCACTAAGCCTAGCGAGAGTCCATGATTGACAGCATCTTTGACGCGCTGTAGCTCACGGATTTTATCTACTTGATTTTCAGCATCAGCAAAAGTGCCAGTGTGTAGCTCAATGACAGGCGCGCCGGTTTTTTTTGCAGCTTCAATTTGTGCAAAATCTGGCCCAATAAATAATGACACGCGTATTCCCGCATCATTTAATTTTTTAACAGCATTTTGCACATTAACAAAATTACCCACGACATCAAGCCCACCTTCGGTGGTGCGTTCTTCGCGCCTTTCTGGCACCAGGCAAACATCTTGCGGGGCGACTTCTAGTGCAATTTCTATCATCTCATCCGTGACTGCACATTCAAGATTCATGCGGGTTTGCAGCAAACCACGTAAAGCAAACACATCAGCATCCTGCATGTGACGGCGATCTTCACGCAGGTGTAGCGTAATACTATCTGCGCCGGACTGCTCGGCTCGCAGTGCTGCTTGTACAACGCTAGGATATTTGGTGCCACGTGCTTGGCGTATAGTCGCAACGTGGTCTATGTTTACACCTAATTTAATCATGTTACAAACCTTGTAAATCTATTAAAAGTTGTCTTGTATGTAAGGGCTTATCACCCAAATAATGGGCCAACAGATAGCGCATTAATTGCTTACTTTGTTGCTGTGTTTGAACATTTGTGTAGTCATCATTGGCCATATCTATCAGTGTTTTTCCAGCTAGCTGTATGCCATTTTGTGGCGCATTTATCTGGCCACTTAGTCTGATTGCACCATATTCAGCTTCATAACGATACGCTGCTTCAGCTAATATTGGCGCATCATTCACATCGTTATTTAACGGAATCGCATAGCCTAGCTCTTGCAAAAGCTTTAACTCAAAGCGGCGTAATGTGGTTGCTAGATCTTGGCTGAATGCCAAAGTTTTTAGCGTAATGCTGTAGTATTCAAAAAGTGCACCGTGAGAATCTTCGCGTGGCAACAAGCGCAACAATAGCTCATTTAAGTAAAAGCCACACATCAGCGCTTCGCCTTTAAGTAGCAGTAAGCCACCGGCCCAATCTAGACTATGTAAGGTTTTAAGCTCTAACTTACCAGACCAAGTTGCCGTTAACGGCTGAAATGACTGCAGCATACCTCGCATGGCAGAGCGAGGTCGTCTTGCACCCTTTGCTGTTGTAGCAACGCGACCAAAACCGTGTGTGAACAATTCAACCACCAAGCTAGTTTCCTTGAATGGATAAGTATGTAGCACATAAACGGCCTGGTTATCTTGACGGTGCGTGCTGACTAAAGCCATAAACTCTTTATAAAAAACACATTAAACCAGACATTCTAATTGCTTAACAGAAGCTGATTTTTAAATCTCAGGAATCTAAAATAAATAGTCTAATAACCTAGTGATTTCAAGGCGCGCTCATCATCTGCCCAGCCACCTTTAACTTTTACCCAAGTTTCTAAATACACTTTTCCACCGAATAACTTCTCCATATCTTGCCTGGCTTCAGTAGATATTTGCTTCATCTTTTCGCCATTCTTGCCAATTAACATTGGTTTTTGGCTATCTTTATCGACAATAATTGCGACAAAAATACGGCGTAAATTACCGATTATTTCAAATTTTTCAATTTCGACGGCAACAGCATACGGCAACTCATCGCCAACTAATCTGAAAATTTTCTCGCGTACTAATTCCGCGGCTAAAAAGCGTTCGTTTTTATCAGTCAATTCATCTTCAGAATAAATGGCTGCTTGCTCTGGCAAGTATTTGCGTATGGTTTCCAGAAGCTCGTCCAAATTTAGACTTTTTTTCGCGCTGACAGGCACGATCTCTGAAAATGGAAACTCTAAATCAAAGTCTTGAATCAAAGGCAATATATTACCTTTGTCGCCCATTAAGTCTAATTTATTGACCACCAAAAATGTCGGTGTCTTTTCTGAAAGTAAGGCTAATACTTTACGATCTGCATCACCTAACTTCATAGGCTCAATCACAAACAATACAACATCAACTTCTGTCAGCACTTGAGTAACGGTTTTATTCAAACCTTTATTTAAGGCATTCAAGTGTTTTTGTTGAAAACCTGGCGTATCAACAAACAAAAATTGCGTGTCTTCTGTGGTGTGAATGCCAAGTAAACGATGGCGCGTAGTTTGTGCCTTACGTGAAGTTATAGCTAACTTCATGCCTAAAATATGGTTAAGTAAGGTAGATTTACCAACGTTAGGCCGACCAACAATAGCGACTGTGCCGCACTTAAATACTGAAGGTGTTGATACTGAATCTGAATCCATCTCTAAGTCTGTCATTTCTTTAGTTTTTCCAATGCAAGCTGCGCAGCTTGTTGTTCTGCAATTCGCCGACTAGTGCCTTCACCAATCGTGCGTATATTTAATTTTTCTATATAACATTCAACAATAAATACTTGAGCGTGCGCCTCGCCACTCAAATTTGTTACGGTATATTCTGGTACTGCCATTTTCTTCCCTTGCAATAATTCCTGCAAGAGCGATTTTGGATCCTTATCGATTACTTTTGGGTCTATAGTATCAAGCTTGTTTATAAATAAATGAGCCACTAATGCCTCAGCCGCATCATATCCACCATCAAGATAAACTGCGCCTATAAGCGCCTCAACAGCATCCGCCAATATGGACGGCCTGCGCCAACCCGCACTTTTAAGCTCACCTTCGCCAAGCTTAAGTGCATCGCCTAATTCAAGTGAGATTGCAATTTCACATAGCGTAGATTCCTTGACTAATTGAGCCCTTAGACGGCTTAAATCGCCTTCAGCAATCGTAGGAAAACGCTTATACAACTGGTGCGCAATGATAAAATTCAGTGCGCCATCGCCTAAAAATTCAAGTCGCTCATTATTTTGCGCGCTAAAACTGCGATGGGTTAGTGCTTGCGCGAGCAGGTTGCTATTAGCAAAGTTATAAGCTAATCGCTTTGATATGTCCTGCTGATTCAACATGTCTATTATTTACCGTCACTTGGTATTGCAAAATCGATCAAAATACTGAAATTGGCAAACAGCGGTTTAACCACTTGGTATTGAACTGAGACAACCGTTTCATCACTGTTATTTTTATTAACTTTTAAGTCTGAGCCCGTAACAACCGTAACTTTCTCAGCGTCTGCATGCTTATTAAATGAGTCTATAATCTCTTTTTTACTCATGCTACTTAATGGCTCTTTGTTTAAGGCATGAATGGCGGTTTGAACTGAATAATATTCTTGGTAAGCTGGGAATATTTTCATCGCTACGAGTGCTAACAACACGAGTGATCCTGTCACCAGCAGCATACCAATGAAAGTTGCCCCACGTTGCTTTTGTGAGTTACTTGTCTGCTGAGGTCTTTTTTTAATCACGCTTATCTCCAGTATTTAATGAGTAATTAAAATTCAACATCTAATGTATAGCACTACCAATTCTAGAAATTTGATCAAAATTCATCCAGATAAAAAATGCTTTTCCTACCAAGTTTTGCTCAGGTACAAAGCCCCAAACGCGGCTATCTGAACTATTATCCCGATTATCTCCCATCGCTAAATAATGGCCAACCGGGACAATAATCTCTTCATTATTGGCAAATTTAGAGCCTATTGCATCCGCATCATAATTACCGACAATATCGTGAATTAAAATACTATGTCGCACTGATCCAAGCTGCTCTTTATATTGCTTTGCAGTCATAATATTAAGTCCAGACATGACATATTCGTAGCTACCCATATCTTGCGTATCTAGCTTTTTACCATTAATGGTCAATTGCTTATCTTTGTAGCTAATTCTGTCACCAGGCAAACCAACCACACGCTTTATGTAATCAATTGAAGGCTCTGGCGGATAGTGAAACACGAACACGTCGCCACGTGTAGGCTGGCTAACTTTAATGAAGGTGTGGTTCACAATAGGTACGCGTAAGCCATAAGTAAATTTATTGACTAATATATAATCGCCCGCTAGTAAGGTTGGCATCATAGAGCCTGATGGAATTTTGAATGGCTCAACAATAAATGAGCGTACAAAAAACACCACCAAAATGACCGGAAAAAAACTCTTGGCATACTCAACCAGCATAGGCTCACTAGCACCAACCGCGCGTTTTTTACTTAACACCAAAATATCAAGTAGCCAAATTAGCCCAGTGATAAGCAGTATTACTATCATGAATAATGCAAACATCATTGCGTATATATCCTATTAATGTGTATCAGTTCTAACTAAATAAAGACTAATCTTCAATGCGTAAAATGGCTAAAAATGCTTCTTGTGGAATTTCTACGTTGCCGACTTGCTTCATGCGTTTTTTACCTTCTTTTTGCTTATCTAACAGTTTACGCTTACGTGAAACATCGCCACCATAACATTTAGCAATTACGTTTTTACGCATCGCTTTAACGGTTTCGCGAGAGATAATATTAGCGCCAATAGACGCTTGAATAGCCACATCGAACATTTGGCGGGGAATCAATTCACGCATTTTTGCTGCAACTTCACGGCCGCGACGTACACTATTCGCTCTATGTACAATCATGCTTAATGCATCCACACGCTCGCCGTTGACCATAATATCGAGTTTAACCAAATCTGCTGCACGGAACTCTAAAAACTCGTAATCCATAGAAGCATAACCGCGCGACACCGATTTTAATTTATCAAAAAAATCCAGTACCACTTCATTGAGCGGCATTTCGTAACTCAACATCACTTGCCGGCCCATATATTGCATATTTTTTTGTATGCCACGCTTGTTATTACACAGCGTCATTACTGGGCCTACGTAATCTTGTGGCATCAATAAATTAACGTTAATGACTGGCTCTCGAGTTTCTTCTATGCGTGATGTTTCAGGCAAGCGCGAGGGGTTTTCAATCTGCACGACCTCGCCACCTTTAAGTAACAACTCGTAAACTACCGTTGGTGCCGTGGTAATTAAATCCATGTCGTACTCACGTTCTAAGCGCTCTTGCACAATTTCCATGTGTAGTAAGCCTAAAAATCCGCATCTAAAACCAAAACCTAAAGCGGTAGAGTTTTCAGGTTCAAACAACAAACTCGCATCATTCAAGCTTAACTTTTCCAACGCGGTACGTAGCGCTTCAAACTGGTTTGATTCTACTGGATATAGCCCAGCAAATACTTGCGGCTTCACCTCTTTAAAACCGGCTAAAGCTTCTGTAGCAGGCCTATTGACCAAAGTGACGGTGTCGCCTACTTTAGCACTAGCCAACTCTTTAATACCAGCAATCACGAAACCAACTTCGCCTGCTGAAAGTGCAGTTTTCTGCACAGACTTTGGTGTAAATACACCAACTTGTTCACATAGAAATTCTGCACGTGTCGCCATTAAACGAATTTTGTCTTTTGGTTTAAGCACACCATCTATCACACGCACCAGCATCACTACGCCCACGTAGTTATCGAACCAAGCGTCGATCACTAGCGCTTTAAGCGGACCATCAACATCGCCTTTTGGTGGCGGCACTTTAGCAATCACCGCTTCCAATACATCGCGTACGCCCAAACCCGTTTTTGCTGAGCAACGTACTGCATCTTTAGCGTCAATACCAATCACATCTTCAATTTCCTGCATCACACGATCAGGGTCGGCTGAAGGCAAATCAATTTTATTAAGTACTGCGGTCACTTCCACGCCTAAATCTAATGCGGTATAGCAGTTTGCGACGCTTTGCGCCTCTACACCTTGGCTGGCATCCACCACCAATAACGCACCTTCACAAGCAGATAGCGAGCGCGATACTTCATAACTAAAATCCACATGACCAGGTGTATCGATCAAATTCAAATGATAAATTTGGCCATCATCCGCTTTGTAATCCAAAGCGGCTGTTTGCGCTTTAATGGTAATACCACGTTCACGCTCAATATCCATAGAATCAAGCACTTGCGCTTCCATTTCACGGTCAGCTAAACCTCCGCACAAATGAATAATACGATCCGCTAACGTTGATTTACCGTGATCGATGTGGGCAATAATGGAGAAGTTACGAATATTTTTCATTTAGTCTTTAAGCTTTTTACGACTTTTAAATCTGCTTTATAAAAAGATAAGGCGCCATAAGCGCCTTTTCACAATAGGCGTGATTTTACAACAAATGCTTGATTAATTTGTAATTAATTGTCAACGTAACTTCAATACAGCCCATTCAACTAAATACATTTACCACCTGCTTGAATATCTAAAGTTAGGTGGATTTCACTTTCCAACCAAAGCCGATTACTTTCATAGCACTTTGAACGGCGCTCTTTGCTCAAGCTCTGAAGTATAAGCGGCAATACTTAGTGACTCTTTGGTCAAAAAATCACTTATCGCTACAGCAAAGTCTGGATGCGCAAGTTTGTGAAATGAACAGGTCGGCCTAGGCTTAAAGCCTCGCGCCAACTTGTGCTCCCCTTGCGCTCCACCTTCAAAGTATTTGATTTTTTCCGCAATACAAAACTCCTGAGCTTGGTAATAGCAAAGCTCAAAATGCAAATTAGGCACATAGCGCAAAGCGCCCCAATAACGGCCATACAAAGTGGTTTGATGATAAATATTAAGCGCACTAGCCACAGGAATATCATCTACACAAGCGATGACTAATAAGATATTTTGCGGCATAGTTAAACCAATTTCTTGAAAGAATGCTCGGGTTAAATATGGCGTAGAGTGATGCTCAAGGTAGGTATTTTCATAGCATTGATAGAAAAAATCCCATTGTTCCGGGCTAACATCTTCACCTTTGATACGTTTACAGACAATATCAGAGGCGCTGACTTTTTTTCTTTCTTGACGTATCTTTTTACGCTTATCGTGACTTAAAACAGCTAAAAAATCATCAAAATCGCTAAAACCTTCATTCTCCCATCTGAATTGCACACCGTGGCGCTGCATCCAGCCATCTTGCAATAAGGCCGCTGCAGAGTCATCATCCGGGAAAATCACATGCACTGACGATAGCTTATGTTTAAGCATGGTTTCGCCTAAAGCGGCTATCATTAAAGCTTGAATTTCAATATTTTTGGCAAGTAATCTTGGACTAGTTATAGGCGTAAACGGAATAGCCGCCAATAATTTTGGGTAGTAATTGAGGCCACTCCGCTGATAAGCGTCAGCCCAAGCCCAGTCGAACACGTACTCACCGTAAGAATGATTTTTTAAATAGAGCGGAATAGCGCCCACGAGTTCACCATCATCACGCACTAGCATTGGGTAAGACTGCCAACCAGTACCTTTGCCAACAGAATTCGAAGTTTCAAGCGCACTTAAAAAAGCATGACTTAACAACGGCATATCACCAACTAAAGCATCCCATTGATTCGCATCAACCTGCCCAATACTATCGGTAATTTCTAGGATCAAACTCATATATTGAGACTCTAAATGTAAGGCTGTATTAGCAGAGCAAATCTGCACTGAACCAGTATAACGGCTTTTTAGGCGTATGCACGCCGCATTACAATGCGTGTAATATCCGATCATTGCTAGATAAATAAGTTTTACCTGCGCCCATTTTATATAGCTAGACACGATGAAATGCAGATAAGCTAAATAAACCAAGCCTACAGTTCAGTGCGCTATTAGGCATTGCTTAAAAGAGCGATTGTTGTATGATTAATCCAATGAAGCGCCATATTCACTGAGATTAATTTGCACAACACACTACGCATCGCAACATTTAATATTCATAAAGGCGTTACACATTTTAACGCTCGCTTTGCCTTGCACCATCAAAGGGACATGCTCAGAAAATTACAGTCAGACATAGTCTTTCTGCAAGAAGTGCGTGAGGAACACGCACAGCATAGTCAACGTTTCAAAGCTTGGCCCGCATTCGGTCAGGCAGAGTTTTTGGCAGATTCAGTCTGGCCAGACTATGCCTATGGTAAAAATTCAGTCTACCCAGCAGGCCATCATGGCAACGCCTTACTTTCTAAGTTTCCAATTATCAATAGCACTAACCAAGACATTTCTGCACACACTTCTGAACAGCGCGGTATGTTGCATTGTGAAATCAAGGTTGAACATTGGGATACATCCCTACATGCAGTTTGCGTGCATCTGGGCTTGTTTGCGAAGTGGCGTAAACAGCAATTATTAAGTGTTGCTGAATATATTGAGCAACACGTACCGGCAGCTGCACCGCTGATTATTGCCGGAGATTTTAACGATTGGGGTGTGAGTAGTGGACGCGTTTTTGCTGAACGATTGAATCTGCATGAAGTGTTCGAGCATCATGCCGGCAAACACGCGAAAAGCTTCCCTTCGTGGCTGCCAATGTTGCGACTCGATCGAATTTATATACGCGGCTTCCGAGTCAAACATGTCGAAGTGCACTCCGGGCCTCAATTTATTAAAGTATCTGACCACGCAATTCTCACGGCAACATTAAATAGAATATGACGCACTTTGTCGGTGGCAATCAGCTTAAACTATTACGCAATGGTGCAGAATATTTCCCTGCACTTGAAGCGGCTATTGAATCTGCGCAGCATGAGATTCACCTACAAAGCTATATATATGCAGCCGATGCGACTGGCATTCAGATTGGAAATTTACTGAAGAAAGCAGCACTTCGCGGTGTAATGGTCAATGTATTGCTCGATGGATTTGGCTCCAAGGATTTACCACCATCATTTGTGAAGGAATTACAGCTCGCCAATGTGCAAGTCATGTTTTACCGACCAAAAATATCGCCATGGACGCTCAAAAAAAATAGATTAAGGCGCTTACATCATAAAATGATTGTGATCGACTGTAAAATTGGATTTATTGGTGGCATTAATATTATCGACGACTTTGATGTGCCAAATCGCACACCCAACAACGTCCCACCACGCATTGATTATGCGGTTCAGATAGAAGGTAATTTAGTCCCAACAATCGCATTAAATGTTGATAAGCTTTGGCGCCACACTTCATGGGCGCATTTACGCGCTTTAGATACAGATAACACAACACTCCCTAAAAATAAGTTACTACGTATCGACCGACTAAAACACAACAATCATGGCACTAAAGCGGCACTAGTGTTACGAGACAATATGCTGCACAGGCGTGATATTGAAGAGGCTTACTTAACCGCAATTACGCAGGCACAATCAGAGATTATTATCGCAAACGCCTACTTTGTGCCGGGTAGAAGATTCAGACAGGCCTTATTGGATGCCGCCAAACGTGGCGTGAATGTAAAATTGCTGCTGCAAGGTCGTATGGAGTATTTTCTAATGTTTGCCACTCATGCGTTTTATAGTGACTTTCTGAAAAATGGTATTGAGATCTACGAATATCGTAAAAGCTTTATGCATAGTAAAATCGCGGTAATCGATCAACATTGGGCGACGGTAGGCTCTTCAAATATCGATCCATTTAGCCTTTTTTTAGCGAGAGAGGCGAATCTGCTGGTAAGAAATACAGTGTTTGCAACAGAACTACGCAACGATGTTCTGGCATCCATTCAAGCGGGAGCGCATCAAATTTCACCACAGGAATGGTCGCGAGGCACTTTCGCAAAACGATTTTCCTCATGGCTTGCGTATGGATTAGTGCGCTGGTTTTTGGGATTAATTGGTCATTCTAACGAGCAATAAAAAACCCACCTTTAAGCAAACTGAGACAGCTCATAAAAGTGGGTGATTTAATAGATATTATTGTTAAAGTAAATTATTTGCTTATTTTAATCGGTACATACAAAGTATTTTCAGCACGCTGAACTAAAACAGCAACAGTCTTGCCGGCGGCAGCGCTATTCACTTGCTTATTAAATTGCTCTAAACTTTGTATTTCACTATTATTTAAACCCAGTATCACATCTCCACGGCGTATTCCTGCTTGAGCTGCAGCACCCATGCTATCTATTACTAATAAGCCATTTTTACCATTCAGTTTTTTCTTTTGTTGTGGAGTGAGTTCTTTAAGTATTAAACCAATTTTATTGGCTTCCACTTTGGCTGCAGGCTTATTACTTTGTGCTACTTCAGCCGACTCAGATGGCATTTCACCGACGCCTATACTCAACGTTTTGGCACCACCTTTACGCAATATCTCTACAACCGCAATTTTTCCTGGCTTGCTTGCACCTACAGCTCTTGGCAAGTCGGCTGAAGTTACGATAACTTTGCCATCAAACTTGGTAATCACATCACCAGCTTCTAAACCACCTTTGTCGGCAGGACCATTTTTTTCTACTCCGGCCACTAAAGCACCATTAGTATTTTTCATACCAAAAGATTCTGCGAGGTCTTTAGTCAACTCTTGAATGGCGATACCTAACCATCCTCGTGTTACTTTTCCTGAAGATTTTAATTGATTAGAAACATCAATCGCTACATCAATCGGAATCGCAAATGACAGCCCCATAGATCCACCACTACGGCTATAAATTTGTGAATTAATACCCACTACTTCACCCGCCAAATTGAACAATGGACCACCAGAGTTACCTGGATTAATCGCTACATCAGTCTGAATAAACGGTACAAAGTTTTCTTGTGGCAAGGCCCGGCCTTTGGCGCTTACGATACCTGCTGTCATGGTGTTTTCCAAGCCAAACGGAGAACCAATCGCTGCCACCCACTCGCCCACCTTAAGTTTATTAGGTTCACCAACAGTGACTTTAGGTAAGCCCGTTGCTTCAATTTTAACCAACGCAACATCGGTACGCTTATCTGCGCCTATAATTTTTGCTTTAAACTCACGTTTATCAAATAACTTAACGATTACTTCATCAGCTTCACTGACAACATGAGCATTGGTTAATATATAGCCGTCAGTGCTAATAATAAAACCTGAACCTAGTGATTGAGATTTATAATCTGGCTGAGGGGTGCCATTTTGGCCAGGAGATCCGGGCATTCCTGGCATATTTGGAATACCAAAACGCTTAAAAAACTCCTGCAATTGCTCATCATCTGGCATGCCTGGAATAGCCATAGCAGCAGCCTCTGT
>CANCPF010000016.1 GCA_947379975.1 Methylophilaceae bacterium
GATGTAGATGCGATAAAAGCTGGCTCTGTGAAAAAAGTGTTAAGTCTGTTAGAAGACATGGCTGAAAATAAGCCTGAAGATTACACAAAATTCTATACAGAATTCGGCCGTGTTTTAAAAGAAGGTCCGGGCGAAGATTTTGCCAATAAAGACAAAATTGCAGGTTTGTTAAGATTCGCCTCAACTAAGGCAGACAACGATGATCAAGAGGTATCGTTGAAAGACTATATTGCACGCATGCAGCCCGAGCAAGAGGTGATTTATTATATTACCGCCGATAGTTTTGCTGCAGCGCAGCATAGCCCGCATTTAGAAATTTTCCGCAAGAAAGGCATTGAAGTATTGTTGATGTCTGACCGCGTAGACGAATGGCTATTGAGCAGTTTGACTGAATTTGAAGGCAAAAAATTACAGTCTATCGCTAAGGGCGATTTAGATTTAGGTAAGCTTGAGTCTGAAACGGAAAAAGAGATCCAAAAGAAAATTGAAGAAGAAGCTAAAACGCTAGTGGAACGCATTAAACAAGCATTAGGTGAGCAGGTTAAGGATGTACGTGTGACGCATCGCTTAACTGATTCACCAGCCTGTTTAGTTAGCGATGCACAAGATTTATCTGGCAATTTAGCGCGTATGTTAAAAGCGGCAGGTCAAAGCGCACCCGAGGCGAAGCCTATTTTAGAAATTAATCCTGCACACAAGCTAGTGAAACGTCTAGAAAATGAGTCTGCTGATGCGGTATTTAGTGATTTAGCGTTAGTGTTGTTTGATCAAGCTTTGCTGGCTGAAGGCGGTACATTGGATGATCCGGCAAGTTTTGTTAAGCGTATGAACAGTTTGATTAGTTAAATTATTGGATCACTTGTTAATGGCTGATTTATGTTTATTCTTTGATTTTTAACATAACAATTATTTTATCTTGAAAATCGGCTCATTTATTGATTGTTTGTAAAAACAATAGTGTTATCAGATCAGTCTTTATAAGCGCCACTTGCGTAATCAAGTGGCGTTTTTTTCGTACATGTAACCACGCTAAGCTGTAAAGTTAAAATAATAAAATAAACTTTAGTATATTTATATAAACTTTAGTATAAATATATTATTATTCGCAGGTAGTTAATTATGTCTAGTCCTAAACAAAAACTTGGCGAAATCTGAATGTTATGAGATTGAGATTTGCTTGCATGGAAATTTAATAGTAGTTGCAATTTAGTCTGACCAAAAAATTATTCTTAATTGCTGATCATTCTTATGCTGGCTTTATGGCCAAGCATCAATTTATCGTTACAAGCGAAGTTTTTAAAAGTATTAATATTAATTATCTGGCTTAGTAGATAGTAAATTTAAGGTATTCATAACAATAATGATTAACAATCTAAAATTATCGCGTATTACAAAAGACTTGTGGCTAAGCCTAACGCTAGCGATATTAATCATTTTTTGCTTCACTTTTCTTGCTTACGCGCAAGCTGAAAAGAAAATAGACAGGGTAAATGAGCTTAGGATTCAATCCTATTTGCTCGCGGAAGAGTTGCGTCAATCCTCTGACGATTTAACGCGCATGATTCGAACTTATATTGTTACTGGCAACGTTTTGTATAAAAAACACTATCAAGAGATTCTTGATATACGCGATGGCAAACAGTCGCGGCCGTTGGCAAACAACTATATATATTGGGATCTAGTGCTTGCAGATGACGTTAGACCAAGAGTTAGTGGGCTAAAAATTTCGTTGATGGCGCTGATAAAAAAAACTGGTATTACTCAAGCTGAGTTTGATCGCCTTTCTAAGGCAAAGGCTGAATCTGACGCCTTAGTAAGCATAGAAGATGCAGCAATGAAGTTGGTTGATTCAACGCCTAGATTTACTGTTGCTAATCAAACAAAGGCAAGCATGATGCTAAATGATGCTAGCTACCATCAGGCTAAGGCCAAGGTAATGCAGCCAGTCAGTGAGTTTTATCAGATGATGGGTCAGCGCACGTTAGATACTGTTCATTATGCTGAGACTGTTGCATTAGTATTGCGCATGCTCGTCATATCTTTAGGTATTCTACTGGCGTACATGCTATGGCAAGCGCATCGAAAGTTGGCTAGGACATTAGGTGCCCCTCTTGATGAGCTAAATATTTATTTCAAAAAAATAGGTGCTGGTAATTTATCTTGCAAGGTTCCCGTTACTATGGGGATGGAAAACAGCGTGATGGCTTGGCTGTCAGAGATGCAGATTCAATTTGCCAAAATAATTGCCGATCATGATGCAATGGCTATTAGGAATCTTCGGCAAACGCAACTTTATGAAGCTTTAAGTCAATGTAATCAGGCTGTTGTTCGTTGCAAAAGCGCCGAAGAACTATTCTTACAAATCTGTCATGATGCGGTGACTTTTGGCGGAATGAAAATGGCTTGGCTTGGATTGTTTAATGAGGAAACTCAGTTGATTAAACCGGTTGCAGCTTATGGCGAAGGTATAGAGTATTTAGATAAAATTAGAATTTCCGCTAATGGCAATGATAAGGATGGACGCGGCCCAAGCGCGACTGCATTCCGTGAAAATAAGGCTTGTTGGTGCTCGGATTTTTCACAATATCTAGAGACCAGTGTATTGCAAGAATTTAGCGCTAAATTCGGATGGGGTGCATTGGCAGCGTTACCGATACATTGCAGGGGTAAGGTAATAGGTACGTTTAACATTTATTCGTACGATGATAGTATTTTTGATCAGGCTGGTAAAAGTCTGTTACTTGAAATGTCAGCAGAAGTTGATTACGCACTGGATAAATTTCAAATTGAAATTGAACGTATCCAGTTGAAAGATGAGCTGCTGGAAAGTGAAGGAAGCATCAAATTAGTGCTTGAAAACTCAATAGATGCAATTATTAATATAGATAGTAATGGCTTCGTCATCGCTTGGAATGCGGCAGCATCTAATATTTTTGGCTATGATCGCGAAGACGCGTTAGGGCAGAGGTTATCTGAACTTGTTATTCCGGTTAGAAACAGAGATGCTCACAATCATGGCATGCAACGGCTGATAGCAAGCAATCAATCAGAAATGATAGGCAGGCGTATTGAAATGGATGCCTTGCGAAGCGATGGCATAGAGTTTCCCGTGGAAATGTCAGTTGTACAAATTCAGCGTGGGCCTCATGTATTTTTCAGTGCTTTTATTCGAGACATTACCGAGCGTAGGGAATCTGAAACTAAAATTCAGCGATTTGCACATTTTGATACGCTGACCGGCTTGCCTAATAGAAGCCTGTTAAATGAGCATTTTCAACATGCGCTCAATTTAGTAAAGCAAGGTAATGGAAAGTTAGCCGTTATATTCCTTGATCTCGATCATTTTAAGGATATTAACGATACATTAGGGCACAGTGTTGGCGATGTGTTGTTGAAAGAGCTAGCAGTTCGGCTAAAGACTTTATTACGTGATGAGGATACGTTATCGCGCTTAGGTGGAGACGAGTTCATTTTAATCCTTCCTGGTATAGATGCCGTTGGTGCCGCGAATGTGTCAAAAAAATTACTGACGTTGATGTCGGAGTCTTATCGTATTGTACCTTATGAGCTAATTGTAACCGGTTCTATAGGTGTTGCTCTTTATCCGGACGATGGTGCCGACTTAGAAATACTCTCGCAAAAAGCTGATACTGCGATGTATCGTGCTAAACAAGAAGGGCGTAACGATTACCGCTTCTTTACTGCTCAAATGCAGGCAAAATCAGTACGTAATCTGCAATTAATGACAGCCTTGCGCTATGCTTTAGAGCATAAACAATTAAGCTTGCATTACCAACCGCAGTTATCTATGCATAATGGCCAAATATTGGGCGCAGAGGCCTTATTACGTTGGCATCATCCTGAGTTAGGTGTTATATCACCCGCTGAATTCATTCCGCTAGCTGAAGAGTCTGGTTTAATTATATCTATAGGACAATGGGTATTACGTGAAGCTGTGCAGCAAGCTAAAAATTGGATGGATGCGGGACAAATTCCGCTGATTATGGCAGTTAACCTTTCTGCAACGCAGTTCCGCCATCCTGATCTGCCTGATATGGTTACGCGTATTCTTAATGATGTGGGGCTAGCAGCAGAGTTTCTAGAATTAGAATTGACTGAAGGCGTTGCGATGAATGATCCGCAAGATGCCATTGCTGTGATGGATCGTTTACATGCGCTTGGTATTCGTATGTCGATAGATGACTTCGGTACAGGCTACTCATCGCTGAGCTACCTCAAGAAATTTAAAGTTTATAAACTCAAAATTGACCAGTCGTTTGTTCGTGATATTAATACCGATCCAGAGGATAAGGCTATTGTCAGTGCAGTTATTAGTATGGCACGAAGTCTAGGTCTGCAGACCATCGCGGAGGGTGTTGAGACCAAAGAGCAGATTAGCTATTTACGTGAACAGGGTTGTAACGAAGTTCAGGGCTACTTCTATAGCAAGCCAGTAACTGCTGAGCAGTTTGAGCAGTTCATGAGAAACAGTTGAACTACTTAGGCTATTATTCATAAAATAAGAAAAAATACGGCTAATGGATAATCTAATTAATTATTTTCAGCACAATATAGTGAATTTCTAATGGCCTAGTCTGACTTTGTTAGCAGAATAAATCCTTCGTTCGTAAGTGGGTATAATTTTTGCTAGAATATCTATAGTGATAACTAATTAGACTATGCAAAAAAGATGACTATGAAAACTCCCGTAAAAAAAAGTGCTACTACCTCACCCATAAAAACCATTAATAGTGCTGAAAAAGCCAAAGTAGCTGGCGTAAAAGTAGTAAAAAATAAGCTAACTACTAAATCAAAAGTAGGTCAATCTGAAAATATAGGTTCAATTAATCAGTCACTTAGTAATCACTTGATGTTTTCTAGCTTTAAAACTAGCGAGAGTGCAACACCAAGAGATTGGTACCATACAGCAAGTCACACAGTGCGCGATCATGTGGTTGAGCGTTGGATTACAACCGCAGATGCCTATTATCGTGATGATCCAAAAAGAGTTTACTATTTATCACTCGAGTTCTTAATAGGGCGCATGCTGAGTAATGCTGCACTAAATTTGGGCATTAAAGATGAATTGAAAGATGGGCTAGCTTTATTGGGCCGAGATTTAGAAAATGTGGTTGAGATGGAAACTGATGCCGCTTTAGGCAACGGTGGCTTGGGTCGCCTTGCTGCATGCTTTTTAGATTCAATGGCTACTATGGATATTCCTGCAGCTGGTTATGGCATTCGTTATGAATACGGGATGTTCAAGCAGACGATAGAAAACGGTCAGCAAGTTGAAAACCCTGACAATTGGTTGCGCTACGGTAATATTTGGGAATTTCAACGTCCAGAGTCGACCTACAATATTAAATTTCATGGGCATGTAGTGAAATTTCCAACCGAGGACGGCGAGTTTCAGCATTGGGTAGACGCTGAACATGTTGTGGCGATGGCTTACGATGTACCTGTGCCAGGTTACGGCACGGAAACAGTGAATACATTGCGTTTATGGTCAGCCAAAGCCGCACGTGAGTTTGATTTGCGCCACTTTAATGATGGTAATTACGAGCGTGCGGTTGAAGAACGTAATGAAACTGAGAATATCTCTAAAGTGCTATACCCAAATGATAGTTCTGTATTGGGTAAAGAATTACGCCTAAAACAGCAATATTTCTTTGTTTCTGCTTCTATTCAAGATATATTGCGCCGCTTTCTAAGCTCTCACACCATCACCAAACAATCAGACTGGGATATTTTGCCAGACAAAATTGCTATTCAATTGAATGATACGCATCCTTCAATTGGCGTGGCTGAAATGATGTATCAATTAGTCGATAATCATCAATTACCGTGGGCAAAGGCTTGGTCTTTAGTGGTCAAGATATTTGCCTACACCAACCACACCTTAATGCCTGAAGCGTTAGAAACTTGGTCTGTTGCGTTGTTTGAGAAATTGCTGCCGCGCCATTTAGAAATTATTTATCAAATTAATAAAGAGTTTTTAAATATGGTAAATCATCAGTTTCCTGGTGAAACTGATTTATTAACCCGTGTTTCTATTATTGATGAAACACATGGTCGTCGCGTGCGGATGGCGCATTTGGCGGTCGTTGGAAGCCATACCGTTAATGGTGTGGCGGCATTGCATAGTGAGCTATTGAAGGAAACTTTATTCGCTGACTTTAATCGCATTTATCCAGGTAAATTAACCAACGTAACTAACGGTATTACTCCGCGTCGCTGGCTGAATCAGGCTAATCCAGCGCTGACCAGTTTGCTAGAAAAAGCCATTGGTGCGGGCTTTAAAAAAGATCTCACACAAATCAAAAAAATCACGCCTTTAGCAAATGATGCTGATTTTAGAAAAGCTTTTGCCGCCGTAAAATTGGGCAATAAAATAAGATTGGCCGAAAAGATAGAGCATCTAACTGGTATTAAGCTCAATACTAATAGCTTGTTTGACGTGCAAATTAAACGTATTCACGAATATAAGCGTCAGTTACTTAACGTATTGCATGTCATTACTTTATATAATCGCATTCGCCACGGCGAACAAGGCGTTACGCCACGTACAGTAATCTTCGGCGGTAAGGCTGCGCCCGGTTATTGGATGGCGAAACAGATTATCCGTTTAATTAACGATGTCGCGGAAATCGTGAATAACGACCCTGCGGTTGGTGATCAATTGAAAGTAGTGTATTACCCCAACTACGAGGTTTCAGCGGCGGAAATTTTGTTCCCCGGCAGTGATTTATCTGAACAAATTTCAACGGCGGGTACCGAGGCAAGCGGCACCGGCAATATGAAAATGGCGCTTAACGGTGCGCTAACTATCGGTACATTAGATGGTGCTAACGTTGAGATTAAAGAAGAAGTGGGCGATGAAAATATATTCATATTTGGTTTAACGACGCCACAAGTGGCTGAAGTAAAAGCTAATGGCTACAATCCTCGTGATTATTACGATAATAATGAGACCTTAAAAATAGTGCTGGATATGATTTCCAGTGGATTTTTCTCGGTGGATGAGCCAAATCGCTATCAACCCATTGTAGATAACTTGCTTTATCATGGTGATCAATATTTATTACTTGCTGATTATGCTAGTTATATCGAAACGCAGGATAGAGTCGCTGGCGTTTACAAAAATCAGGACGAATGGACGCGTTTAGCCATTTTGAATGTAGCCAATATGGCTAAATTTTCAAGTGATCGAGCTATTGGTGAATACGCCAAAAACATATGGCATGTTAGTCCAAGTAAATCGGCTAAATTGAAAAAGTAGCTTTAGTTGCATGATACTTATACGTAAATTATTAGCTATGGTCGTTTGATTAAGGTTTAATAATTTACGTAAAGCTAGAAAATGTATGCTCGGGTGCTTGTGTAATATGAAGCTCTTTTAACTTCCTTTTTATGCTAGTGAAACAATTGCCTCGATTTCCACTAATACATCACGTGGTAGCTTAGCGACTTGCACGGTAGAACGTGCTGGTGCGTGGCCTACAAAAACTTCGCCATAAACACCGTTCATTGCCACAAAATCATCCAAATTTTTCAAAAATACCGTGGTTTTAATTACTTTAGACAAATCTGCACCAGCTGCTTCAATAACAGCTTTTAGGTTCGCTAGCACTTGCGTTGTTTGCACAATAATATCGCCATCGTTAAGCGAGCCATCTGCACGCAGTGGAATTTGGCCGGAAGTGAATAGTAAATTACCCACAACAATCGCTTGCGAATATGGGCCGATGGCAGCGGGCGCATTGGGAGTTTGAATGACGTGCATATGGAATACCTTTTTTATTGAAATTAATGTTAATAAATGTTTAGTGGGAATTTAAATATTACCTAATTTTTATCGCTCGAATCTTAGCGTGCAAAAATTCGTTAAGCGTCATTTTAGCGCAGACTGAATAAGCTCAGCCAGTAAATTTCCATAATGCGTAATGCGCTCAGTAGATGCGTAAGCATAACCAATGATTAGCCCTTTTTCGCGATTTTCAGCCATGCCGTAATGTGACAAGGGATAGACTCGAATGCCTTGTTCAGCGGCTAATTCGGCGATGCTGACATCATCACAGCTTTGATCAAATTCAACCACTAAATGCAGCCCGGAATCTAGTGTAGATAAACGAGCGCCTACGCTGGCGATGGGTGCTAATGCGGCTTGCAGTAAGCGGCGACGCTCACCATAAATTAGACGCAAGCGTCTGATGTTGCTGGAGAAATGACCTTCCTCAATAAAGTCTGCCAAAGTTGCCTGAATAAGCATTTGGCCTGGCCGCTGTAACTCATATAAGCCACTTTTGAAACATTCGATTAACTTTTCTGGGACTACTAAATAACCCAATCTAATGCCAGGGTAAATCACTTTTGAAAAAGTTCCTAAATAAAGGACTCTGCCGTTTTGATCCATGCCTTGTAACGATGAAATAGGACGTCCTTCAAACCTAAACTCGCTGTCGTAATCATCTTCAATAATCCATGCACCTACATTTTGTGCGTAATCTAGTAATAAGCGCCGGCGACCGTAACTCATTACCATACCTTTGGGATATTGGTGCGAAGGTGTGGTGTAAATCATGCGTGGCACCACTCTGAAATCTTGTGTGCTTGGCGCCATGCCTTCCTTATCCACATTAACCGGATGCAGTTGCAGGCCGTTTACTTCTAGCACGCGTCGTGCCGCCCAATAACCCGGATTTTCTACCCATACTTGGTCACCATGGTCTGTTAGTAAGCGAGCACACAAATCAATCGATTGTTGTGTGCCAGAGGTGATAAGGACTTGTTCGAAGGTCAAATTAACCGCACGTGATACTCGTAGATAATCAGCAATGGCTTTGCGTAAAGGTAAATAACCGCCTTCATGGCTGGAGTCGAGCATGCTGGGCTGAGGGATGTTAGTGTTCGGAGTACGCCATTGGCGATTAAGTAAACGCCGCCAAAGTGTATAAGGAAAGCCAGAATAGTCGTCTTCACCAGGGGTGAATGGTTGGATTTCGTGGCTTTTTTTATTGGGATGGTTTTGTGTGCTAGTTGAAATGCAGGCAGCCATGCCTCGTTTGGATAGTGCTGAATAATTATCGGCAAGTGTTGTTTTCGCTAAATCTTCAAGTTTGCTTACTATCACGTTTGCTACCGCACTTTTTTTTGTAAATTCATCTGGCTGCTCATAGCTCACGTAAGTGCCACTACCGCTTTTGGCTGCGACATAGCCTTCATCTAACAATTGTTCAAAAGCTGCCAGTATGGTGTTGCGCGATACGGATAAGTCTTGCGCTAAACTTCGTGTAGAAGGTAGACGTGCGCCAGCAGGCATTATTTGCTGGGTAATGGCACGGCGAATCGCTTCATACACACGTCGATGATTAGGCATGTTTAGCGGAAAGTTATCCCTAGCAAGTTCGGTTAATAGCCATTCAGAAATTACCAGTTGTTTCATCGTTGCGTATTCCTCACGTACTAAAATATTAGTATCACTTTGCTACTCAATATTAAGTGGTTCTATTCATATAATTAAAATGGTACTTGTAGCATTACCAATTTTAGGAATAATATACTTAAAAGTGATAAACAAACATAAGCATCACAAATGCAGTAGTTATTAACCAATACAGTTCACTAATTCGCATTAGTCAGGATCACAACACCAAGCATGTAAAAGTATTTTTTTAATAGAGATGACTGATATTTTGTAATGAAAGCAATAAAAATAAAACCAGTAGTATTAATTCCAGCCGATGTTAAACATCTAGGCGAGCATCCTGTTCACATGGCAGGACAGAAATATATTATGGCGGTAGCTCAAGCCGCTGGCGGCTTACCCTTGGTTGTTCCCGCAATTGCTGATCAACTGGACATAGAAGCGCTGCTGACTATTGCAGATGGAATTTTGCTAACAGGCGCAGTTTCTAATGTACATCCTTTACATTTTGGACAAGAAATACACAATCCATCATTGCCGCTAGACCCAGCCCGAGATGCGCTGACTTTGGCTTTAATTCGTGCGGCTATTGCAGCGAAAGTGCCACTGTTGGCAATTTGCCGCGGCTTTCAAGAAATGAACGTGGCCTTTGGTGGTAGCTTGCACCAAGCGGTACACGAAGCCGCTGGCTTAAATGATCATCGTGAAGCTAAAGATTTACCTCTCGAAATACAATACGCCCCAGCGCATACGATTAAATTAGTGGCTAACGGCAAGTTAGCTAACATAGTTGGTAACACTGAAATACTGGTGAACTCTTTACATGGCCAAGGTTTGGACCGCTTAGGTCTAGGTTTAGTCGCGGAAGCGCATGCGCCAGATGGCCTAATTGAGTCTGTAAGTGTTGAAGGTGCCGCTGCGTTTGCACTAGGTGTGCAATGGCACCCCGAGTGGAAGGTAATGGAATCTCCTACCTCGCTAGCTATTTTTCAAGCCTTTGGCGATGCTTGCCGCGAAAGAGCCAAATCGCGTCAACTTAGCATGCAAATACTGGCTGGGCCCGAATAGACGTAGTCAACTGATAAGAACTGCAAGGTAATTAATAAACTTTAGATCTTAAAAAGTACGCTGGAGAATAACAATGATTAGCCCAAGAGATTTTAAGTTAGCTGATATGGATCGCTGGTTAACTGATAATAACGTCACTGAAATTGAATGTTTAGTGCCAGATTTAACCGGTGTTGCACGCGGAAAAATATTGCCGCGTGAAAAGTTTTCAACCGATCGCGCCATGCGCCTGCCCGAGGCTGTGCTTGGGGTAACGGTAACTGGTGAGTCTCCTCGAGGCCATGCTGGCTACGACAGCGTAATGGGTTTTACCGATAAAGACATGGTGTTGCTGCCAGACCCAACCACGTTAAGGTTAGTGCCATGGGCAGCGGACCCGACCGCGCAAGTGATTATGGATTGTGTTGGACATGATGGCAAGCCGATTGATTTTGCACCACGTAATGTATTGCGCCGCGTTACGGGTTTATTTAAAGATTTAGGTTGGACGCCGATTGTCGCGCCTGAATTAGAATTTTATTTATTGGCTAGAAATATTGATCCGGATTTGCCACTCACGCCGCCGATTGGTCGCAGTGGTCGCAGAGAAACTAGTCGCCAGTTATATAGCATAGATGCGGTGAATGAGTTTGATCCGCTGTTTGAAGATATTTACGATTACTGCGAAGTGATGGGCTTGGAGCTTGATACGCTGATTCATGAATTTGGCGCGGGCCAAATGGAAATCAATTTTTTGCACGACGAGCCGATGATTCTGGCAGATAAGTCTTTTTTCTTTAAACGAGTCTTGCGTGAAGCGGCCATGCGTCACGATATGTATGCCACTTTTATGGCCAAGCCCATGCAAAACGAGCCTGGCTCTGCTATGCATATTCACCAAAGTGTGATTGATAGTAAAACCGGCCAAAATATATTCAGCCTGCCAGATGGTTCTGCTTCGCCGCTATTTTTTAACTACATTGCCGGTTTACAAAAATATCTACCAGCAGCCATGTCTATTTTGGCGCCTTATGTTAACTCCTATCGCCGTATTGTGCGTGATGGCGCCGCGCCGATTAACATTGAGTGGGGTTACGATAATCGTACTGTTGGCATTCGCGTGCCTATCTCTGAGCCTTCTGGCCGTAGGATTGAAAATCGGGTGGTTGGGGCTGATGCCAATCCCTATTTGGCCATGGCGGTTACACTGGCTTGCGGCTATTTAGGTATTGTAGAAAAATTACAACCAACCGCAGTTACCACTGGCAGCGCCTACGCCTCTGATTATCAGTTACCACGCGGGCTTTCTGAAGCGCTTCGAGAATTAGAGCATGCCAAAGCTTTGCATAAAGTATTGGGTGAAAATTTCGTTAATGTATACCTTGCGGTAAAAGAAACTGAGCATGATGAATTTATGCGTGTGATTAGTCCGTGGGAACGTGAACATTTGTTGATGCATGTTTAGAAAATTTAGATTTCAACCCATCATCTATTAAGCACAGTGAACTGAGAATATTATGAACGGCAATACCAGTAAAATTCAAGCAGTAGATTCAGCGCATTACTTTCATCCGTTTACTGATCACCAAGCCTTGGCGGCCAAAGGCTCGCGCATCATTGAAAAAGCGGACGGCATTTATATCTGGGACTCTAAAGGTGAAAAAATCCTAGATGCCATGTCTGGTTTGTGGTGTGTGAATGTGGGCTATGGCCGCCAAGAATTGGTAGATGCTGCCGCCAAACAGATGCAAGTTTTGCCGTATTACAATAGCTTTTTTTCAACCACTAACGTACCTGCCGTCAAACTCGCTGAGCGCATTGTTAAGTTGGCGGGTGATAATTTCTCGCACGTATTTTTTAGTAGCTCAGGATCAGAATCTAACGATACCAATATCCGTATGGTGCGGCATTATTGGGCAACGTTAGGGCATCCTGAACGTAAAATCATTATTAGCCGTAAAAATGCTTATCACGGCTCAACCATGGCCGGTGCTTCTTTAGGCGGCATGAGTTACATGCATGAGCAAGGCGGCTTGCCGATTCCGGATATTGTCCATATTGAGCAGCCTTATTTTTACGGCTTAGCACATGATAAAAATAAAGACGCGTTCGGTATTGAGGCCGCAGGATGGCTAGAAGCTAAAATTCTTGAAGTCGGCGCGGACAAAGTTGCGGCGTTTATTGGTGAGCCAGTACAGGGCGCCGGCGGTGTAATTATTCCGCCTAGAACTTACTGGCCAGAAATTCAGCGCATCTGTGATAAATACGGTATTTTATTGATTTGCGATGAGGTGATTTGTGGTTTTGGTCGATTAGGTTATTGGTTTGGCTCTGAACTCATGGGTGCTAAACCTGACTTAATGACTTTCGCTAAAGGTGTGACTTCCGGCTACATTCCGCTCGGTGGTGTGGTGATAGGCAAACGTGTAGCCAAAGTGTTGATAGAGCAGGGCGGCGAATTTAATCACGGCTATACTTATTCTGGTCATCCTGTGGCCTGCGCCGTTGCTTTAGCTAATATTGATATCCTTGAAAAAGAAGGTTTGGTCGACCGTGTACGCAACGAAACCGGGCCCTATCTCGCACAAAATTTTGCTGAATTAGCTGACCATCCATTAGTGGGTGGTGCGGAAACTTGTGGTTTGGTAGCGGGTTTTGCGCTGATGAAAGATCCGCAGCAGCATATTGCCTTTGATGAATCTGTAGGTGCTGGCATGCGTTGCCGTAACCATTGTTTTGCGAATGGTTTAATTATGCGTGCCGTAGGCGACAGAATGATTATTGCGCCGCCCTTAGTGATTAATAAAGCGCAAATAGACGACATGATGGTGCTGATTCGTAAATGCTTAGACGCTACGCTTGAAGAGCTGAAAACTGGCGGATTTCTAAGTAATTAATGACAATTAGTGGCTGTAAACTGAATGGGATGATAAATAAATTTTTACATAATGGCATTAATTTGCTACTGTTCTTTTGTTATGTTTAGCGCTTAATTTTTAATTTGATTTAGATTTTATTTGGGGAGAATATTAATGAATTTAATGTTTAATAAACGGCTTGTCAGTGTATTAGTCGGCTTCACCATTGGTGTCGCAAGTGTCGCTACAAGTTATGCCGCTACAGAAGAAAAAGTGTTAAATATCTATAATTGGTCAGATTACATTGCACCAGATACGATTGCCAATTTTGAGAAAGAGACCGGCATTAAAGTGCGTTATGACGTATTCGATTCTAACGAAATTTTACATGCCAAATTAGTGGCCAGAAAAACTGGTTACGATATTGTTGTGCCATCTTCAAATTGGGCAAAACTGCAAATAGATGGTGGCTTATTCCAAAAATTAGATAGAAAGCAGCTGACTAATTGGGGTAATTTAGACCCCGGAATTTTAACGCAAATGGCTAAAGTTGATCCAGGTAATGCTTACTTGGTCGATTGGATGTGGAGCTATAACACGGTTGGTATTAACGTCGATAAAGTGAAAAAAGCGCTTGGTACTACGCCTATGCCAGATAATGCATGGGAGCTAGTGTTTAATCCAAAATACACCAATAAACTAAAATCTTGTGGAATCACTTATTTAGATACACCAACTGACGTGTTCTCAGCGGCTTTGCATTATATTGGCAAGCCAGCATATAGTAGCAACGCAGAGGATTATAAAGTCGCTTTTGAAATGTTGAAAAAAGTACGTCCAGATATTAAGAAGTTTAACTCAGGCGGACAAATTGATGACTTAGCTAGTGGTAATGTTTGTGTGGCATTTGGTTGGGCTGGTGATTTCAACATGGCGCGTAAGCGTTCTATTGAGAATAAGTCGGCACAAAATATTGTGGCATTAGTGCCTAAAACTGGCGGCATTACGTTTATGGATGCAATGGCCATTCCTGCTGATGCGCCTCATCCAGGCAATGCGCATAAATTTATCAATTACATCCTAAAACCTCAAGTGGTAGCCGCCATTAGTAACACGGTTACTTATGCCAATCCAAATAAAGCGGCAACACCATTTGTGGATGCTGAGATTAAAAATAATAAATCAATTTTCTTATCAGATGCTGATATTGCAAAATTGATAGCGCCAGAAGCCGTCGATAGCAATATCCGCCGTGTTACAACGCGCTTATATACACGTTTTAAAACTGGCTTGTAATTATGTAAGCAGCAAAAATAGACAGCGTTTCGCCTAAACTAACTTGTAAGGTTTGTGTGAAAGAGCTGTCAATTTTTTGAAATAAAGCATCTCGTTACAAATATCAAAAAAACGTTTATTTGAAGTAAGGTTAATTATGGCAACAGCACCCAAAGCGAATATCGTACGCGAAGATTTATTGCGCGTTGAAGGCGTCACCAAGATTTTTGATGGTGCAGTCAAAGCGGTTGATAATGTTTCGCTTACGGTTGCAACTGGCGAGATTTTTGCGTTGCTCGGTGGTTCTGGTTGTGGAAAATCGACCTTGCTACGTATGTTGGCTGGCTTTGAGACACCGACCAAAGGTCGAATTTTTCTGGCCGGTGAAGATATTACTGATTTGCCGCCTTATAAACGCCCAATCAATATGATGTTTCAGTCCTATGCGCTTTTCCCGCATTTAACTGTTTGGGAGAACATTGCATTTGGGTTAAAGCGTGATGGAATGCCTAGGGATAAAATTGCTGAGCGTGTAGAGAAAATGTTGGCTCTGGTGCAATTGACTAAATTTGCTCAACGTAAACCACATCAGCTTTCTGGCGGTCAGCAACAGCGTGTTGCGTTGGCGCGTAGTTTAGCTAAACGGCCTAAATTATTATTACTGGATGAACCTTTAGGCGCCTTGGATAAAAAATTACGCGAAACTACACAGCTAGAACTCGTTAATATTATTGAAGAGGTAGGCGTGACATGTGTGTTAGTAACGCATGACCAAGAAGAGGCGATGACCATGGCCTCGCGTATTGCGGTGATGCATGAAGGCTATTTTATGCAAGTCGGTGCGCCAGATGAGGTTTATGAAATGCCAAACAGCCGTCAGGTGGCTGATTTTATTGGTAACGTGAATATATTTGATGGCGTAATTGAAGAAGATGAAGCTGATCATGTGACCGTACGTAGTGCAGAATGTATGCATTATGTAGGCCATGGTATCAGTGGCCATTCTGGCATGAGCGTAGGCGTGGCCTTGCGCCCAGAGAAAATCTTACTCAGTAAAGAAAAGCCCACCGGTGATTATAACTGGTGCGCAGGCGAAGTAGTTGAGATGGTCTACTTTGGCGCACATACGACTTATCATTTAAAGCTTGCCAGCGGCAAGGTGATTAAAGCGCAAGAACTCAATAATACCCGCGACTTAAGTTATGGTTTAACTTGGGGCGATACTGCTTATGCGCACTGGAACGAACACGCGATGGTTGTACTAACGCAATAGGCAATCTCGATGAAAAATATATCCATTAGAAATAACATATCTAGCGCTCTGCGTAAGTTGATTGATGGACGCCATTTTGTCATAGGCGTGCCTTATTTCTGGTTTTTGATACTGGCATTAGTGCCATTGCTGATTGTGCTTAAAATTAGCTTGTCAGAGATGGAATCGACCGAGGTGTCGAGCTTGATAGAATGGGCGAATGGCTGGCCTACGGTGAAGCTAAACTTTGCTAGCTATATGTTTATTGCCACCGACGCTCTTTATTATCAAACCTACTTATCTTCACTTAGATATGCTTTGATGACGACAGTAATCTGTTTAATCATCGCTTATCCGTTTGCCTACTTTATGGCGCGCTCACCCAAGCATATTCAACCAACTTTGTTAATGTTGATTATGTTGCCGTTTTGGACCTCGTTTTTATTGCGTATTTATGCTTGGAAAACCTTATTGGTGAACAACGGCGTGATTAACAATATTCTGATGAGTTTAGGCTTAATTCAAGACCCAATCGCCATGATGAATACACCATTTTCATTAATGGTGGGCATGGTGTATTCCTATTTACCCTTTATGATATTGCCGCTGTATGCCAATTTATCTAAATTAGATATGCGCTATTTAGAAGCTGCAGCTGATCTAGGAACCAGTCCATTTAAAGCATTTTGGTTGATCACTGTGCCATTGTCTAAAGCCGGTATCATCGCCGGTTCTATGCTGGTGTTTATTCCTGCAGTTGGCGAATATGTGATTCCAGAATTATTAGGTGGCTCAGATACATTGATGATAGGCCGCGTATTGTGGGATGAGTTTTTTAGTAATAATGATTGGCCTATGGCTTCTGCCGTAGCCGTAGTGATGATATTGCTGATTATGTTACCTATGGCTATTTACAATAAATATCAAGCTGAGTCTAAAGCATGAAAACTCCCTTGAAATCTAGCCTACGACTTAGCGAGAAGCATGCTACAAAATCGCCAGTTACAATGGCTGTCAGCCCTAAAATGATTAAGTGGTTTAGTCAAAGCTGGATGCTGGTGGTTTATGTTTTTTTGTATATGCCTATCGTCACGCTAGTGATATTTTCGTTCAATGATTCGCAATTGGCAGCCGTTTGGAGTCACGCCAGCTTAAGGTGGTATGCAGCCTTGATGAAAGATAATGACTTGATTTCTGCCGTGCTGTTATCTCTTAAAATTGCTTTTCTGTCCGCCTTGATTTCGGTTTTTTTTGGCACATTCACGGCCTTCGCCTTAAATCGCTACAAGCGTTTTCAAGGCCGCACACTATTATCTTCAATGGCTAGCACGCCACTAGTGATGCCAGATGTGATTGTAGGTTTATCATTACTATTGATGTTGGTTTCCCTGCAACATTGGCTAGGTTATCCGGAGCGTGGCTTATTCACCATATTACTCGGACATGCTTTACTTGGAACTGCGTATGCCACGGTTGTCGTGACTTCTAGGTTGCGTGAAATGGATAGCAAATTAGATGAAGCTGCGATGGATTTAGGTTGTCAGCCTTTTCAAGTATTCAGACTGGTTACGCTACCATTACTTGTGCCAGCGCTGGTGTCTGCTTTTTTGCTGACTTTCACCTTATCTTTTGATGATGTGGTGTTGTCGTCTTTCTTATCTGGCCCAGGCTATTCTACGATGCCTATGGTGATATTTTCTCGCGCTAGATTAGGCTTAAACCCGACCATAAATGCCGTCGCAACCGTAACCATTACTGTGGTAACCATTGCAGTACTGGCCTCTAGCTTTTATACCTCACGTCAAGAACGCAATCGTAAGCGTGAAGTCGCACAAGCTTATAGCGATATGAATAAGTGATATTCAATAAGTGATAGCCAACTTCGTTATTCATGCCTCACATATGCATAACCCAATCAATAAGGAAGTTTAATGCCTCTCAAATTATCACATACCCATTTACTTAAAAACAATCTTACTTTACTCGCTGGGCAATGGGTAGCGGCTGATTCCGGCGCAACTATTAAAGTCACAAATCCAGCCAATGGTGAGCTTGTGGCTGAGGTGCCACTAATGGGCCGTGCTGAAACAGAGCGAGCCATTAGTGCCTCGGCAGTGGCACAAAAGTCATGGAAAATGCTCACCGCAGCGGCGCGTTCTACTATTCTAAAGCGCTGGTTTGCACTTATTATTGAGCACAAAGAAGATTTGGCACAACTACTTACCGCTGAACAGGGTAAACCTTTAGCAGAAGCACGCGGAGAAGTCGCTTACGGCGCCAGTTTTATCGAGTGGTTTGCAGAAGAAGCCAAGCGCGTCTATGGTGAAGTGATTCCTGCGCCTCTGACTGACCGTCGATTATTAGTACTTAAACAGCCGATTGGTGTGACGGCCGCTATTACACCGTGGAATTTCCCTATCGCGATGATTACCCGCAAAGCCGGGCCAGCATTGGCAGCTGGTTGCAGTATGATCATTAAACCCGCAGAACAAACGCCATTATGTGCGATTGCGCTGGCAGTATTAGCCGAAGAAGCAGGTATTCCTGCCGGTGTATTGCAAGTGGTGACCGGAGATGCTAAACAGATAGGCGCAGCCATGTGTGAGAGCACCGCAGTGACTAAATTATCCTTTACTGGCTCTACTGAAGTTGGCCGTATTTTAATGCGCCAATGTGCCGATAGTATAAAAAAATTATCGCTAGAATTGGGCGGTAATGCGCCGTTTATTGTGTTTAATGATGCAGATTTAGACGCAGCAGTTGAAGGTGCGATGTTGAGTAAATTCCGTAATGCCGGACAAACCTGCGTGTGCTCTAACCGCCTGTTTGTACAAGATGGCGTATTTGATGAATTTGCTGAAAAATTAGCCGCACGCGTCGGTCAGTTAAAAGTAGGGCACGGTACAGAAGATGGCGTAATGCAAGGGCCGCTGATAGATGAAGCCGCCATCGCAAAAATTGAAAGCCATGTGGCGGATGCCATTAGTAAAGGTGCTAGCTTAATTGGAGGCGGTAAACGCCATGAGCTAGGCGGTACGTTTTTTGAGCCGACGGTGTTGGCTAATGTTAGCAAAGACGCTTTAATTTTTAGTGAAGAAACTTTTGGCCCAGTCGCGCCTTTGTTTAGATTTAAAAACGACGAAGAAGTCATTGAGTTGGCAAACGACACTGAGTTTGGCTTAGCGTCCTACTTTTACAGCCGTGATATTGGTCGCATTTGGCGCGTTGCAGAGGCCTTGGAATATGGCATGGTTGGCGTGAACACAGGCATTATTTCTAATGAAGTAGCGCCTTTTGGCGGCATAAAGCAATCTGGCCTAGGCCGCGAAGGCTCACATCATGGTTTAGACGAATATCTCGAAATTAAATATGTTTGTATGGCGGGCATTTAACTCATGACTGAAGCAAAACAAGCGATAGATTGGCATCAACGCGCTAAAACGTTAATAATTGATGGTCGCGCATTCATCAACGGTGTGCGTGTTGAAGCGGTCGATCAGCAAACCTTTGAATGTTTTTCACCGATTGATAACCGTAAACTGGCCGATGTTGTTAGTTGTCAGTCTGCAGATATCGATCTAGCTGTTGCTGCAGGGCGTGCTGCTTTTAACGATAGGCGCTGGGCAGGGCTTTCACCGCGTGAGCGCAAGCAAACCATGATTCGTTTTGCCGATTTATTATTGGCCAATAAAGAAGAGTTGGCTTTATTAGAAACGCTGGATATGGGTAAACCTATTACGGCTAGTCTTAATGTAGATGTAAATTCTGCGGCCAATAGTTTGCGTTGGTTTGGCGAGGCGATAGATAAAGTTTATGGTGAAGTTGCGCCTACCGCTGATCATACTTTGGCCCTCATTACCCGTGAGCCTATCGGCGTAGTAGCGGCTATAGTGCCGTGGAACTATCCAATATTAATGGCTTGCTGGAAAATTGCACCAGCATTGGCTTCAGGCAATAGTGTTGTATTGAAACCTTCAGAAAAATCGCCACTTACTGCTTTGCGTTTAGGCGATTTAGCCATAGAAGCGGGTATTCCTGCGGGCGTATTAAATATCGTACCTGGCTTTGGCGCGGAAGCTGGCACGCCGCTGGCAATGCATATGGATGTCGATTGCATTGCGTTTACCGGCTCAACCGGCGTGGGCAAAAAAATACAAATCATGGCCGGACAAAGCAATCTAAAACGTGCTTGGTGTGAACTTGGCGGTAAGTCTGCCAATATTGTATTTGCTGACTGTAAAGATATGGATAAAGCCGCTGCGGCTTCTGCCGGTGCGATTTTTTATAACCAGGGTGAAAGCTGCAATGCACCTTCACGTTTGTTGGTAGAGCGTTCGATCAAAGAGCTATTGGTTAAAAAAATACTGGCGTACTTGCCTGAATATCAGCCGGCTGATCCGCTAGATGTGAATACTACGATGGGCGCTATAGTTGATTGTGGGCAGATGGCGAATGTACTGAAATATATTGTTAGCGGTAAACAGCAAGGCGCAAATTTACGTGCAGGCGGGGAACAGGTAATGCTGGATAGTGGCGGCTTTTATATCAGCCCGACAGTATTCGATGAAGTGACTAATGACATGACTATTGCTAGCGAGGAGATTTTTGGCCCGGTGCTTTCCATCATCACTTTTGACTCAGAAGAAGAAGCTGTGCGTATTGCAAACGACAGTGAATATGGTTTGGCAGCAGCCGTATGGACGCAAGATATTAGCCGTGCGCATAAAGTGGCCAAGGCTTTACGTGCAGGCACAGTGCATGTGAATAGTTATGACGAAGATGATATTACTGTGCCGTTTGGTGGTTATAAGCAATCGGGTAATGGCCGCGATAAATCGTTGCATGCTCTGGAAAAATATACTGAATTGAAAACGACTTGGATTAAGTTGGATTAAGCTTAATCTAACTTCAACTAAACCCGAATAAGATTAAATTAACTAGCTTTAAATCGAATTAAATGAAGGATGTAAGTGACATGACGACTCAAGCAAGTAACCAAGATTTACATGACAGGCGCTTAGCCGCCACGCCACGTGGCATAGGGGTAATGGCTAATTTCTTTATAGATCGTGCCCTAAATTCAGAAGTATGGGATGTAGAAGGTAAGCGGTACATAGATTTTGCTGGAGGCATTGCCGTGCTAAATACTGGGCACAGACACCCTAAGATGATAGAGGCGATTGAGGCTCAACTAAAGCGCTTTACTCATACTTGTTATCAGGTGTTGCCGTATGAAAGTTATGTAACCTTAGCTGAGCGTATTAATCAGCTGACTCCTGGCACGCATGTGAAGAAGACCGCGTTTTTTTCTAGTGGTGCAGAGGCTGCAGAAAATGCAGTAAAAATCACTAGGGCTAGCACTGGTCGCCCGGGCATTATCGCTTTTTCAGGCGCTTTTCATGGTCGCACTATGATGGCTAGCGCCTTGACTGGCAAAGTTGTGCCATACAAGGTTGGTTTTGGACCGTTCCCATCGGATGTCTACCATATACCGTTTCCAATAGATTTACATGGTGTGACAGTAGAGGATTCAATCAATGCACTACACACACTGTTTAAAACGGATATCGATCCCAAGCGCGTTGCCGCTATTATGATAGAGCCCGTGCAAGGTGAGGGTGGCTTTTATGCCGCGCCGCCAGCGTTAATGACCGCGCTGCGTAAAGAGTGTGATGAGCATGGCATTTTGCTGGTGTTTGATGAAGTGCAGACCGGTTTTGGTCGAACTGGTAAGCTCTTTGCGGCTGAATATTATGATGTGATTCCTGATGTCATGGTGATGGCAAAAAGCTTGGCGGGTGGCATGACGTTATCAGCCGTTTGTGGTAAAGCTGAGGTGATGGACGGTCCAGCCCCTGGTGGTTTAGGCGGTACTTACGCCGGTAATCCTTTAGCTATTGTGGCGGCTCATGCGGTGATAGACATTATTGAAGAAGAACAATTAGTGGCACGTGCTAATTATTTGGGAGAAAAGTTAAAAGATCGGCTGATAAACGCACAAGCCAGCATTCCATTCATCAAAGATGTGCGTGGTTTAGGCTCTATGATCGCTGCCGAGTTTTTTGACCCAGCGACAGATAAGCCTTCTATGGACGCGGTAAAACGTGTGCAACAAGCGGCACTAGCCGAGGGTTTGATTCTGTTGAGTTGTGGTGTGTATGGCAATGCCATTCGTTTTTTATACCCACTGACTATTCAAGACGAGGTGTTTGATGAAGCCTTGAACATCATAGATCGGGCGCTGGCTAAAGCCTAAATTCGCATGTTGAATCTTGGGTAAAAGCTAGTGCTTAGCAGGTACTAAAACATCCTTCTTAGTGAGTACACCTTAGGTGTAATTGTGGGTTTGAGCTAGTCACGATTTAATAGCACATGATTAACCCAAACCCTAAGGAGTAGTGTCATGAGTACTAAACCGTTTCAATACAAAAAACAGGCAATTAAAGATTCTCAACCATCAATGAATGTGCCAGGTGTTCCTGCTTGGCTGGGTGATACCTTCGTTTCTGCAGATAAAGACAAAACCATCTGTGCTGGTTTTTTTCGCTTAGAAAAAGGCAATGAGTTGGTCTATGACTATGACTACGAAGAAATGAAAATTATTGTAGATGGTACTTTTATTATTTCAGATGAAACTGGTCAAAAAGTGACTGCCACAGTAGGCGATGTACTTTATTTTCCATCAGGTAGCCGTATTACATTCAATACACCAGATTACGCAGTTGGCTTTTTTTGCGGACAACGTGCGCCGCTTTAATTAGACTTATCCTTATTGGCTGTCTTAGTTAAAACACCTCTGTAATGCTTCAAAAGAGCATTACAGAGGTGATTGATTTGGATATTTAAAGACTTTTTTGTGCGAAGTGCTTAATTAAGTTAACTTAGAAAAACACCCTACGTGCCTGTAGTTGTGTAGATTCCCAGTTTAAATGCTGGTAATAACCTAACGCCTCGGTATTTTCAATATCAACCAAAAGCTGTGCGCGCGTTGCACCTTTGCTTTTAGCCCAATCTAGAGTTTTCTGCAGTAATTGCTTACCAATACCACAGCCTCTAAATTCAGCATCAATTACCATGTCTTCTATCCATGCAGATGCCGTGCCTTGTGCGGTGGAAATTACCAATTGGGCGCTAACCATGCCGACCACTTTTCCCGCAGAATTTCTAGCCACTTGTATTGTGGCTAAAGTATGATTCTTAAGTATTAGTGCAAGTCCATTTTCTTGCCTACTGAAGTCTGGCTTAAAATCTTTTTCTATACCAAACAGCACTGATAATAAATTGATCAAATCAGGAATGTCAGTTTCAACCGCCTCGCTGTAAGTGACTATTTTCATGATAGTTCCTGTAATTTTATGATGCTATTCTTCGAAGTTCTCTTGCCTAGGATCATCGTAATGGATAATGGCTAGAAACTTGATAGGCGTTTTAATCAGCTTTTCTGGGCGATGAGGTATCTCTCCCTGAAATGTAAGTGAATCACCACTGTTAAGCACAAAAGTTTCTTCACCAACACGATACTCAAGTACACCTTCTAGCATGTGCAGAAATTCAGTACCAGGATGCTCGAAGGCGGGGAACTCTTCGCCAGAATCTTCTAGAGTGATTAAAAAAGGTTCAAAAGTTTTATGTGGGCCTTGATCATAAGCCAGTAATTGGTATGTGTGACCGACACGTGTACCACGCCTAACGACCTCCATGCCTTCGTCTTTTTTAACTAATTGGGCAGCGCCTCTAGGCAAATTATAGTTTTGAAATAACTTAGATAAAGTAACGCCCAATGCATTGGCTAGTTGCTCCAGTGTTTCTAGGCTAGTGGCGGCTAAGCTGTTTTCAATTTTACTCAACATACCGCGACTAATTCCTGCGCGCTCAGAAACAGCCGCAATCGTCAAGTTATGATCCAGTCGTAATTTTCGAATGGTAGACCCTAAATGCCGTCCTAGCGCCTTATTTGGCGTTTCTATCTTTACATTTTCAATCTCTTTTTTTAATGCCATGACCATACCTATAGATGATATTTAAGCGAATATTACAAGAGAGTTGCTAAAACTTGTAAGAAAATTCATTTTATTAACTAATGTTGCAGCACATGGATGTATTTTGCCATTAATTATCTGAATTTTACAAGTAAAGTTTAACTAAAGGAATAATAGTTAATGTAAAATAAAATTTATAATTGTTTTTATTTAAGTTGTTTTTATTTAAGTTGTTTTTGAAAAATATAAGCATGAATTACCCCAACTCAATGATTAGGAGATTATTTTGAATGAAAGAATTGTAATGCGTACCGGTGAAGCTTTAGTTGCAGGCGGACCTCCAGGCACAGCCGCTGAACCAGAAGTGATTATTGGCGAATTAGATGGACCTGTAGGCACTGCAATTGCTACCTTAACTGGTGATCAAGTCGCCGGCCATACACGCGTTTTTGCGTTATTGAATACAGATATTCAAGTACGGCCAGTAACTTTGATGGTGAGTAAAGTGACCGTTAAAGACAGTAAATACACCAATATTCTAATGGGTACTGTGCAAGCAGCCATTGCTAATGGTGTATTAGATGCAGTGCGAGCCGGTGATATTCCTAAAGAGCGCGCGAATGATTTAGGCATTATTGTTTCGGTTTGGCTTAATCCTATGGTGAGTAAAGATGATAAGCTAGACCATAAAATATTGTTTGATATTCATCGCAAAGCCACTGCTTTGGCGATTCATAAAGCCATGAACAATAAACCTGATATTGATTGGCTACTTGAAAATCAAGACAAGATTACGCATAAGTATTATCAAATGGGCCTAGATGGCAAACTCTAATCTTTATTGGCTGTCGTCTTGAAGTTATGCGCCCAATCTAAACATGCTAAAAGTAAATCACTGAGTAAAGGTTTAACCGCCTGAGCCAGTGATTCTTGATAAGTGTAGTGCGGACTTTCTTTCATATAAATACATTGATTCATCTCCAATTGTAGCGCATGTATATTCAAGGTGGGCACACCATAGTGCCTAGTGATATATCCGCCTTTGAAACGACCATTAAAAACATAGCTATATTTCTGCGCTAAGTATGGATTCTTTTCAATGCCATTTTGGTAATTTTGCATAGTATTTCTTAAGGCAGATTCTAGCGACTCGTCGCATGATTGCCTATCGGCAGTCCCAAAATTTAAGTCTGGTAATTTTCCCTCAAAGAATCTTGGTACATGTGATGCAATCGAATGTGCATCCCACAACAAAACGATGCCATGTATGGCGTGGATGCGTTTCAATTCATACGCTAACTTATTATGATAAGGCCGCCAGTATTGCTCGATTCTAGATTTTATTTCTAATTCATCCGGTTGCCTGCCTGCCAAATAAACTGGCTGTTTATCAAAGGTATCTATAGGACATAGCCCTGTCACATCCTGTCCTGGATAAAGGCAGGTATCCTCAGTCGATCTGTTCAAATCAATTACATAGCGCATGTACTCGGCGGATAAAACGGTCGCATCATATTTTTCAGCCATGTCATATAAAAGCGGTAGGTGCCAATCAACATCAGGCATTTGCAAGGCATCCTGTGTCATATGTGCGCCAATTTCCTTTGGTATGCTGGTGCCGACGTGTGGCATTGATATTAATAGTGGTGAATTCCCACCTTTAAAATGATAGTGCTTAGACATATTAAATAATCATCCGAATTAATTTTAAATCTATAACTCTTAGGTAGTAATACTTAGTTTCCAAAAATGCTAAGTCACTAATACATAAAATAAAAGCCTATTAACTTTAGCACAAGTTTCATTGCAATTAAAAAAGTTTCATTTAGTCGTTGACAGTCGGTTAACCAATATGGCTAAATACGTTATGAGTTTCATATGGGTTAAAAAAGTTAATTAATTTAACTTATGCAATCCAGCAACATTACAGTTAAACAAATTTTTTAAGCGAATTTAGCGACTTTCATTTAAAGTTAAATCAGCAAATCAGACATTAGGTTTCATGGAGTTTATAAATGCCATTAAGACTACTAAAATACGCAATAAAAAAAGAGCATCCAGCATCACGCTTTTTTAAATCTCACGACGCACCTAAAAAATCCTATGACGTGGTCATTATTGGTGGTGGCGGACATGGTTTGGCTGCTGCCTATTACCTAGCAAAAGATCATGGTATTACCAATGTTGCCGTACTAGAAAAAGGTTACATTGGCGGTGGTAACACTGGTCGAAATACTACAATTGTGCGTTCTAACTACTTAACCCCAGAAGGTGTTAATTTCTATGATGCCAGCGTTAAAATCTATGAAGGTCTATCTGAAGAGTTAGATCTCAATCTGTTTTACTCCACCCGTGGTCACTTTACTCTTGCACATACTGAATCAGCCATGCGCACTATGCGTTGGCGTGCAGAGGTTAATAAGCATGTTGGTGTTGAAAGCCGTGTAGTTGGTCCGGACGAAATTGCTAAAGCCTGCCCGCAACTTGATTTAAGCTGTAGCGGACAAGCGCCGATTCTAGGCGCCTTGTTCCATGCACCAGGTTCGGTTGCGCGCCATGATGGTGTAGCTTGGGGTTATGCGCGAGGCGCAGATCGTTTAGGTGCAGAAATTCATCAAAATACTGAAGTGCTATCAATTGATGTTAAAAACGGCAAAGTTTGCGGCGTTAAAACCAATAAAGGTTATATCGAAACAAAGCAAGTGTTGTGTGCAGTAGCTGGTTTTACACCGCGTATCACTGAAATGGTAGACCTAGAAACGCCTATTGTTATTCATCCTCTGCAAGCTTGTGTGACCGAGCCTATGAAGCCTTGGTTAGATACGATTTTGGTTTCTGGCAGTCTACATGTTTATGTCAGCCAGTCTTCACGCGGAGAATTGGTGATGGGTTCTTCTTTAGATCCTTACGAAGTGCATTCTACAAGGTCTACATTAGATTTCGTAGAAGGCCTCACTTCTCATATGCTGGATATGTTCCCATTCTTGGCTAATGTCAAAGTAGTGCGGCAGTGGGCTGGTATGGCCGATATGACGCCAGACTTTGCGCCGATTATGGGAAAAACCCCAATTGAAGGTTTTTATCTAGATGCTGGCTGGGGTACTTGGGGCTTTAAAGCGACACCCATCAGCGGTAAAACTATGGCGCAAACCATCGCTAATGATAGCGCACCAGACTTAATTCACTCATTCCGCCTGTCACGTTTTGAAGATTACGAACTGACTGGGGAAAAAGGCGCTGCGTCAGTGGGCCACTAAGGCTGACGACCCCTTATTAATTAGAGGAATATGCAATGAAACTTCTTACCTGTCCTATGAATGGCAGCCGACCGCTGAGCGAATTTATATTCGGCGGTGAATATCGTGATGCCCCTGATCAAAAAACTTGTAGCGACTCAGAATGGGCGGCTTATGTGCATAATCGCAGCGGCGCACCTGGTGATAAAAAAGAATGGTGGTATCACTCACCAAGCGGTACATGGTTTATTGCAGAACGTAATACCTTGAGCGATAAAGTGTCCCGTACCTATTTGCTTAGCGCAAATACTAACTCAACGCAGGAGCAAGCCAAATGAGTCTGCGTACAACTAAACAAAATGGTGAATGGCTAGATCGCACTAAAAAAATCAATTTTACTTTTGAAGGTGAGGCCTTTACTGCTTTTGAAGGCGATACCATTTCTAGCGCATTATGGGCAGCAGGGCAAAAAGTATTAGGTCGTAGTTTTAAATACCATCGTGCACGCGGTGTATTAAGTTTAGCCAACCATGATGTCAACATCTTGGTGACAGATGGTATCGATACCAATATGCGGGCGGATGTAGTGCTTGTCAAAGACGGCATGGTATTAAATGCGGTAAATACTATCGGTGGCGTTAAAAAAGATAAAAATAGTTATATTGATTCTATCTCGCCATTATTGCCAGTCGGCTTCTACTATAAAGCCTTTCATACGCCACGTCGTTTTTTCCCATTTTGGGAAAAAGTTATACGTAAAGCTGCCGGCTTAGGCATCGTTAATTTTGATTATCCACGCATACTTAAACGCAAATTGCATACACATTGTGATGTGTTAGTGATTGGTGCTGGGCCGACTGGTCTGACTGCAGCTTGTGTAGCAGCGGAAGCTGGACTAGAAGTGACTATTGTTGATGAAAACCAGCAAGCTGGTGGTAGCCTAGGTTACGACCGTAGTGGCAATGTCGCGATGGCATCTCAGTTGACAGATTTGCTAGCAAAGGTAGCAGGTTATTCCAACATTACTATGATTACTGGTGCTTACGCAGCTGGATATTATCCTGACCATTTGATTCCAATTGTTGCGGCTAATGGCATCACTAAAGTTCGCGCTAAAACCGTCATTGTTGCCAGTGGTGCTTTTGAGCAACCGCCAGTATTCAGATACAACGACTTACCTGGTGTGATGTTAGGTTCTGCTGCCCAACGTTTAATTTATCGTTACGGTGTTAAGCCGTTTAACAATGGTGTAGTAGTGACGGCTAATGATTATGGCTATCGTGTTGCACTAGATTTATTAGCAGCTGGCACCAAAGTAGTCGCCGTCGTAGATTTGCGCGCTGAGGCTAGCCCAATGGCTGCTGAGGTCACTAAACGTGGTGTTAAAGTTTACCCAGGACATTGTGTTTATGAAGCCTTGGCTTCCTCAGACAAGTCTGGCGTACGTGGCGCAATTATCTGCGCTTATGATGAACAAAAAAATGTGGCCATTACGGCTAAAAAAATCACACTTGAGTGCGATGGCATTGCAATGAGTGCCGGTTGGGCGCCAGCTGGCGCTTTGTTGTATCAGGCCGGTACGGCAATGCAGTTTGATTATGCTGTGCAACAGTTTGTGCCTAGTCGTATCCCTGATGGTATTTTTGCTGCAGGAAAAGTGAACGGTATTTTTGAACTTGAGCAACGCATTAATGATGCTAAGCGTGCGGCTAACGAGGCTTTGCGTTATCTAGGATTATCTGCGCCTGAAGTTGTAACAGAGAGACATGTGGGCGCTAGCCCAAGCCATGCTTACCCGATGGTTCCGCATGACAAGGGCAAAAACTTTGTCGATTTTGATGAAGATATACAGATTAAAGACTTTGTAAATGCGGCCAAAGAAGGCTTTGATAATATCGAGTTAATGAAGCGCTTTACCACTGTAGGGATGGGACCTAGCCAAGGTAAGCACTCAAATATGAACGCGATTCGTATCTTGGCTAAAATTCGTAATTTGCCAGTTGAGAAAATTGGCACCACAACCTCAAGACCATTCTTCCATCCAACGCCGATTGGCCATCTGGGCGGCCGTGGTTTTCATTCACATCGCCTTACTTCTTTGCATCAATGGCATGCCGAGCATGGCGCAGTATTTACCGATATTGGTGCTTGGAAACGCGCGGCTTATTACCCAACAGTCGGCCAAACTAAAGAAGATGCAATCCAAACAGAAGCTATGGCTGTACGCCAAACCGCCGGCATTATTGACGGTAGTTCATTCGGTAAAATTGAGGTGCACGGACCAGATGCTGCTGAGTTTTTAGAGCGCTTCTTTACTGGTGTTTATGCCACGCAAAAAGTGGGAAGTTGTCGCTATGTAATGTTGCTTGATGAATCTGGTGTGATTGTCGACGATGGTATTGCGAGCCGATTGGCTGATGATTTGTTTTATCTTTCAGTCGGTACTTCTAATGCAGCAGCGGTTTACCGCGAAATGCAACGCTCACAGCAAATGTGGCAATTAGACCTAGGTTTAGTCAATGTTACAGGCGCTTTTGGCGCGATTAACATTGCGGGGCCTGCAGCGCGTGAAATTTTAGCCACACTAACAGATCTAGATTTATCTTATGAGTCATTCCCAATCAGCAGTGTGCGCGAAAGTATCGTCGCCGGTGTTGAAGCTAGGCTGATTCGTGTTGCTTTTGTGTCTGATGTTGGATATGAACTTCACATCCCAATGGTGCAAGTGCCTCAGGTTTGGCAAGCGTTACTCGATGCTGGTAAAAAACATGGTATCAGACCATTCGGCAGTGACACGCAGCGTTTATTGCGCTTAGAAATGGGCCATGCGATGCCTGGAGTTGATACCGACGGTTTAACAAATCCTTTCGAAATCGGTGCTGAATGGGCGCTGAAAATGAGTAAATCTTATTTTATCGGACAGCGTAGTTTGCAAATTTTGGCAAAGAAACCTCTTAGAAAACGCTTGGTTGCCTTCGCTCTAGCTGAAAATTTCAAAGGTGAAATGCCTATGGATTGTAATTTAGTACTAGAAGGTCGCGAAATTCTTGGACGGGTCACCAGCATAGGCTATAGCAAATTTATTGATCGTTGCATAGGTTTGGCTTTTGTTACACCAGCTAAAACCGCGATAGGCGCGCAGTTCCAAATTCGCACCGATAACGGCTCGTCAGTGACTGCTACTGTAGTCAAAACGCCATTTTTAAAGAATTAAAAGGAGCTTGATATGCAAGCACTTACGCCAAACAATGCAGTAAAACTAGATGCAAAAATCTCACCCGCCGCACCAGCGCAATCTGGAGCTAGTGTGCAGTGGGCGGTAGTGAATGACATGCAGATCGCAACCGCGTTTGCCAGTGCCGAGGTTGAGCAGGCGAGAAAAAAAGTGTTGGGTGTGACTGATGTTAGTTGCTTTCCTCGCTATGGGTTTAAAGGGCCACAAGCTGCGCAGTGGGCGGCTGATCATGAATTGGCGATTCCTTCTAGTCCTAATTCATGGACACTTAGCGATCAAAAAAGCTTGGTGCTAAGGTTAGGTGGCAGTGAATTTGTACTTGAGGACCAAATGGGCGGTGTCGCTTGTGAAAAACTATCTAGCATTAGTGCACGAGTAGCTGGTGTTTATAAGGTACCACGTGCAGATGCTGCCTTTATCTTAAGTGGTAGTGCCGTGCTCAATTTGTTTGCAGAATTATGCTCGCTTGATTTGCGGCCATCCGCCCTGCTGGCTAACGATGTAATTATGACGCAAGTAGCTGGGATATCAGCCATCGTTATTCGTCAAACGCACAATGGTGAGCCGGTTTATCGTATTTGGTGTGACGGCACTTATGGTGCTTACATGTGGGAAACTTTAATAGAAATTGCAGTTGAATTAGGCGGTGGGGCAGTTGGGCTTGCTAGTTATCAGCATTAAAACTAGAACGGCTAACGTGACAGATAACTAAGATTTCAGGGAGAGATAAATGAAAACATTAGAGGAAGCGAAAAAGTTTTTAAAAGACAATAGCGTTAAGTATGTGTTAGCGCAATTCGTTGATATACACGGCGTTGCTAAGGTTAAATCAGTACCTGCCGCGCATATTGGCAGCATACTTAAAGGCGGTGCCGGTTTTGCTGGCGGTGCAATTTGGGGGATGGGGATTGCACCAAATGGTCCGGATTACATGGCGGTTGGTGACTTATCAACCTTAACACTTATGCCTTGGCAGCCAGGATATGCTCGTATTATTTGTGACGGTCATGTTAATGGCAAACCTTATGGTCATGATTCGCGTGTGGTATTAAAAGCGCAAACCGACCGCCTAGCTAAAAATGGCTGGACGCTTTATACCGGCTTAGAGCCTGAATTCTCTTTACTGCGTAGAGACGAAAAAGGTGCAATTCATCCTTATGATGAAACAGATACCTTGCAAAAACCTTGTTATGACTACAAGAGCATGTCTAAACAATCTGAATTTTTAGAACGATTAACCGAGACGTTGATTGAAGCTGGTCTTGATATTTACCAGATCGATCATGAGGACGCGAATGGACAGTTTGAAATCAACTACACCTACGCTGACTGTCTACGCAGTGCCGATGATTACTTGATGTTTAAGATGGCCGCGAGTCATATTGCCAATGAACTCGGCATGATTTGTTCATTTATGCCTAAACCATTCGGCAACCGTCCAGGTAATGGTATGCATATGCATATGTCTATTGGTGATGGTAACAAAAGTTTATTCGAAGATGACAGCGATAAAACCGGTCATGGCTTATCTAAGCTAGCGTATCACTTTATGGGCGGAATCTTAGCACACGCACCAGCCATTACTGCGCTGGCTTGTCCAACTATAAACTCTTATAAACGCTTGGTTGTGAGTCAATCGCTGACTGGTTCAACTTGGGCGCCAGCTTATATTTCATACGGAAATAATAACCGCTCAACCATGGTGCGGATTCCTTATGGTCGCCTAGAGTTACGCTTACCTGATGGTAGCTGTAACCCTTATTTAACGACTGCTGCTGTTATTGCAGCTGGCTTAGATGGCGTTAAGCGTGAGTTACACCCAGGCGCTGGCCATGCCAATAACTTATACGATTTATCGCCAGCGCAAATGCGTGAGCAAGGTATTGGTATCTTGCCGCAAAGCCTAGGTGAAGCCTTAGATCAATTGGAAAGCAACAAAGTAATTCGTGATGCATTAGGTGATTCCTTATCTGAAGAGTTTATCAAGATTAAGCGTGCTGAGGCGATGGAGCATCAGCGTCATGTTTCAGATTGGGAAATTAACCGTTATGTAGAGTTTTTCTAGCCTCTAAGCTAGCTACTAGATTAACTGGTTATTGAGATATAACTTAAAAATTTGTAAGGAGAATGATATGTGTGGAATTGTAGGATTACTGGTTAGAAACCAAAAAATGCGTGACTCAATTGGTGAGCTCATGTTGCCCATGTTAATTGGTATGACCGAACGTGGACCGGACTCTGCTGGTCTGGCCATCTTTGGCTCACCGGTTGGCGCAGATGAAAGAAAATTCAGTTTATATTCAGGTACCGATGATTTTAACTGGACCAAGCTGGGTCATGACTTTGAAAAGCACCTTAGCATTAAAGCTAAGATTCAACCTAAGGCTAATCATGCCGTTCTGATTACAAGTTTAGAGCCTGCCACAGTTAAGATCTGGCTAAAAGAACATTACCCGCAATTGCATTTGCTTTCAGTAGGTCAATTGATGGATATTTATAAGGACGTAGGCACGCCAGCACAAGTGGCTGAACGCTATGACTTTAAAAACCTAAAAGGCACGCATTTAGTCGGTCATACACGTATGGCCACGGAGTCGGCAATTACGCCAGCGCATGCTCATCCTTTTACTGCGGGTGAAGATTGGTCACTGGTACATAATGGTTCTTTATCTAATGCTCATAGCTTGCGCCGCAAGCTGGAATATCAAGGTATTGAGTTTGAAACAGATAATGACACCGAAGCGGCTTGCCGTTACCTGCAGTGGCGTATGCGTGAAGGCGATGATCTTGAAACTGCCTTGCATCATGGCTTTGAAGAATTAGACGGTTTTTATACCTTATTGATGGGTACTAGTAACCAATTAGCCTTGGTGCGTGACCCATTCGGTTGTAAACCAGCCATTATTGCTGAACATGATGACTATGTAGCGATCGCTTCAGAATTCCGCTCATTGGCGCATCTGCCAGATATTAAAAATGCAAAGGTGTTTGAACCTTCACCTATGGAGATGTATGTATGGAAACTTTAAAATATGACCCAGCTATATTTGATCTGGATGTCACGCCACTACGTGAGATTAATCAATTTCTTCACAGTGATGCCAGCACTCTAAATGGAAAATCAGTTGTGATTGAAAACCCAAACGGCGCACATAACATTGCCGTTGGCCTTAAAGCTGAACTAGATATCACAATTAAAGGCCATGCTGGTTACTACGCAGCGGGCATGAATCAAATCGCTAAAGTGACGATAGAAGGCAGCGCTGGTAGTGGTGTTGCTGAGAATATGATGTCTGGCGTAGTGCATGTCAAAGGCTTCGCTTCTAACGCGGCTGCGGCCACGGCTAATGGTGGTTTGCTGATTATTGATGGTGATGCTGGTTTACGTACGGCAATTGCGCTAAAAGGTGCTGATGTAGTGGTTGGCGGTTCGGTCGGCAGCTTCTCAGCTTTTATGGCACAAGCCGGTAACTTTGTGATTCTTGGCGATGCCGGTGAAGGTCTAGGCGACTCTATTTACGAGGCGAAAATATTTGTACGTGGCAAAGTAAAAAGCTTAGGTGCAGATTGTGAAAAGAAAACCACCAGTGCTGAAGATCGAAAGATACTGGCAGACTTGCTGATTAAATCTGGCCATGCCGATGTGAATCCCGATAGCTTCCAGCAGTATGGCTCAGCGCGCACCCTCTACCACTTCCATGTTGATAACGCAGGAGCATACTAAAATGAGTGACGATAAAACAAAAGATGCAGTGCATAAAACGCCACAAACGACGCCACGTTATTCAGCCACTTTTGATGAATATACAAATTCTGAAATTAGACGTGCTGCGGCTACCGGTATTTATGACATCCGAGGTGCAGGCTCTAAACGTAAATTGCCGCACTTTGATGATTTACTATTTTTAGGCGCATCAGTCAGCCGTTATCCATTAGAGGGCTACCGTGAAAAATGCGGCACCGATGTGATTTTGGGTACACGTTTTGCCAAAAAACCTATCCATCTTAAAACACCGGTGACAATTGCTGGCATGAGTTTTGGTTCATTATCTGGCCCAGCTAAAGAAGCTTTGGGTCGCGGTGCGACTGCAGCAGGTACTAGTACGACAACTGGTGATGGCGGTATGACGCAAGAAGAACGCGGTCATTCAACAACTTTAGTTTATCAATATCTACCATCCCGTTATGGTATGAATCCAGATGATTTGCGCAAAGCTGATGCGATTGAATTAGTGATTGGCCAAGGCGCAAAACCAGGTGGTGGTGGTATGTTGCTCGGCCAGAAAATTACGGCGCGTGTAGCGAAAATGCGTTGCTTACCAGAGGGCATTGATCAGCGTTCATCTTGCCGCCATCCAGATTGGACCGGCCCAGATGACTTGGAAATTAAGATTGCAGAACTACGTGAAATTACAGATTGGGAAAAACCAATTTATGTAAAAATCGGTGCGACACGTCCTTACTTTGATGTGGCGCTTGCGGTTAAAGCTGGCGCTGATGTCGTGGTGTTAGATGGTATGCAAGGTGGCACTGCGGCGACGCAAGAAGTATTTATTGAGCATGTAGGCTTGCCAATTTTAGCGGCTATTCGCCCTGCAGTAAAAGCCTTGCAAGACCTAGGCGTTTATCGCAATGGTAAAAATAGCGTACAGTTGATTGTGTCTGGTGGTATTCGTAACGGCGCTGATGTGGCTAAAGCGATTGCTTTAGGGGCAGATGCGGTCGCGATTGGAACTGCAGCGCTGATTGCGCTTGGTGACAATGATCCGCATCTAGAAGCAGAATACCAAAAATTAGGGACTACCGCTGGTGCTTATGATGATTGGCATGAAGGTAAAGATCCGGCCGGTATTACTACGCAAGATCCTGAACTGATGAAACGCTTAGATCCAATTAAAGCTGGCCATCGTTTGGCGAATTACATTGCGGTGATGACCATGGAAGCGCAAGTAGTAGCGCGTGCTTGTGGCAAGTCGCACTTGCATAATCTTGAACCGGAAGATTTAGTTGCACTAACTATAGAAGCTTCAGCCATGGCACAAGTGCCATTGGCCGGTACTAGCTGGATACCAGGAGTTACAAAATTCTAGATTAGTTAAATCCCTTAACTCCACCCAGAAATCTGGGTTTTAGGAGCTTATGTGCAATGAATAATGATTTTTACTTGAAGGCGGATTCGACCTCCAACTACCGGAATAGGGTAAAAGTATTGTTCATATATTATGCACATAAGCTCTTTTTTTATGTTTTTTTCAGATTAACCGTCCTCTGCAAATCCATTCAATTTTCGGTGCCTAAAGCTCGCCGATATCAAGTTCGCCTGCCATTTTGGTGACTACACAAACTACTTCGCTGATTTTTTAATTTTAAAAGATAGGGAGATGGTCATGAGAAATGATTTAAATAAAAGAATGAATGACATGTATCAACGCGACTGCTTAATGGCTTGGTTCGATGTTGCTTTGCTGTGGGCTGCCGTTATTTTTGTGCTAGTTGCTATTCTAGGCATTGTACAAGATCCAAATATTCGGCTTGTACTGTATGTCGCTAGTTTTATGTTAATGCTGTTCAACACCGCATCCGTATTTGCGATGACCAAGCATTTTAAAGAAGACAAGGATTTCATCTACGGTTTAGATATTAAACATTTAGATGCTAATCGTGCCGCTAAAATTAAGCACTAGGAGATCGCTATGAAAAAAAACTACAGTCCACCTAAGCAAGGCATGTTAGGTCAGATTTTTGACACAGTTTTAGTATTGGTATTGGTTTATGCCAGTTTAATGTTCCCTTTGTTGTTTAAAGCCGCGGAAAAGGCTGAGAACGCAGCTGCCGTTGCTGCTGCCGCAGTTAAATCCACTTGGGAATCCTTAGGTCAAAATGCAATTCAGCAGGCGCAATGGATCAAGCTAGGCTACGATCCAGAAAAAGCCGCAACCTTAATCAATAGCCGTTTTGACTACACCATAGATCCTATGATGTTAATCGTCACAATTGTTGTTGTGGCTGGTTATTTTATGTTCATGTTAAAAGTATCTGATAAGCAATACCGTGAAGTCATCGCGGAAAAATTCGACAATTAATAAATAATTGCTTATATCAAAGGAGAAGGATCATGGGGTTTTGGGACATTATAGTTTATGTGGCATGGAGCTTATCAGCGGTCATGTTGGTATGGATGGTAGTAGATTCATTTATGATTTCATCGCAATACGACGAAGAATATTTAATGAGCTCACGCGAAGGTGGCGAAGATGATGTCGTTCACGGCGTGCACCTTGAAGAGGGGAACCAATAATGGCTAGCGAAAAAATAACGAGTGGCGGCAAACCTATCGCCATGCTTAAAGTGCTTAACCCATTTCATATTTGGGCGTTGGGTGTTGGCATCGTACTAGTGGGTGAATTTATGGGATGGAATTTTACCGTCGGCAAGGGCGGTGCTTATGCATCATTAATCGCCTGTTGGGTCATAGGCTTGCTTTACACCTGTGTGGCGATGATAGATTCTGAAGTCACTTCTACAGTAGCGGCAGCAGGCGGGCAATACACGCAGGCAAAACATCTTATTGGGCCATTAATGGCGTTTAATGTGGGCTTATATCTAGTCATGGCTTACACCATGCTTTGTGCCGCTGATGCGCTGGTAGTGGGCGATTTAATGAAGTCTGGTGCTGAGGTGATGGGCTATGCCAACCTTGATACCAAGCCTTTTGTTGTGCTGACCGTAGCCTTCCTAGCATGGCTGAATTATAGAGGTGTATTTGCAACACTGACACTTAATTTAGTCATTACTTTCTTGGCATTCCTGTCATTAATCGTACTATTTTTTGCAGTGGATCCTCTGCACCAAGGTGTCGTGCTACAGCATCAGGCATTGCTTACTGACCTACCTTACGGTTGGATTGGTGTGATTGCTTCGCTACAGTTTGGTATGTGGTATTACTTGGGGATTGAAGGTACTTGTCAGGCGGCTGAAGAAGTACGCTCTGCCGGTAGATCAATTCCACTTGGTACCATGGGCGGCATGATGACACTATTAGTGGCAGCGACGATTACTTGGTTTGTCGCAACTGGGTTGATGCCTTGGCAATATTTAGGTCAAGCCGTAACGCCTATGTACGACGCAGCGACATTGCTTGGTAGTTCTCAGTTGCAACTAATGTTGTTTGTCGCCACGGCATTTGCGGCAATTGCTTCGGCCAACGGCTGTATTAATGATGCTTCACGTGCCTGGTTCTCATTAGCACGCGACCGATATATGCCGGTATTTTTTGGTGCCATTCATCCAAAATATCGTACACCATATCGTTCAGTATTGTTTCTAGTGCCGATTGCTGTATCGTTTGCATTCACTGGATTGTTAGATCAAGTCATTACCTTTTCTATCTTGTCAGGTTTGCTCGGCTATACCTTTATGACGTTCAATATGATTAAGTTTAGAAAAATGTGGCCATTAGGTAGTATTCATCGGGGTTATATCCATCCTTTCCATCCTATCCCAGCCATTACTTTACTCACCTTGTGTTGCGCAACTTATTTTGCGACATTTTTAGGTTACGGCGCTTCACTGTTATCTATTATGGCGTTCTATATTTTAGCTTCGATTTGGTTTGTGGTGCGCCGTTACAAATATGTAAAACGTGCAGATCAGTTCACAATGCCTTGGCCGCGTCCTAAAGGATATTAGCTTAAGGGCGAATTTAGTTTAATGACTATAAATAGTTTAATGACTGTAAATAGTTTAATAACTTAGATTTTTAAACCATAAGCTTTTAAACAAAATTGGCAACGGTGTAATAGCCGTTGCCAAATGCGAGGTTCAAATGAACATAGTAGTATTGATTTTACTCGCGGCGATGATCGTGTTTATGGTTAGAAAATATCAGCATGATGCTGAGTATAAAAAACAAGCACGCAGCCACATTTTTGATGATTGCTCCGAATTACTGCAACAACCGCAGTTAAGTGAGGATAAAGCCCATTTGCCTTTGTTGCATGGCACGTATGGCAAATACCAAATATCTCTCAGTATTGTTGAGGATACTATAGGTTGGCGCAAGATTCCTCCTTTATGGTTACTCATAAAAGTCAATGCCAATAAGCCTAGTCAGGGCAGTTTAGACTTTATAGCACGACCCGCTAATAATGAATTTTACAGCCCGTCATGGCAATGGGACGGTAATTTAACTATTCCACCAAACTGGCCGCAACATGCCATTATTAAGTTTCATGAGCAAGCAGTGGATTTAGATTTGCTAACGCCGTATATACCAACATTGTTTAGCGATTCAAAAATGAAAGAATTGCTGGTCACGCCCAATATGCTCAGGCTGACTTACATGGTCAAGCAGGCAGAGCGTGGTGAATATCTCATCATGCGTAATGCTGTTTATGAAAACTCTCCCATAAGCAAAGAAGTTGTAGAAGGGTTGCTTAAACAAGCCGTAAGCTTACGGCAAACAATAGAAGATGCTTTATAAAGCTATTAAAGGATACCAAATGACAACAAGCAGCAATGTTTTACAACGGCCGGTATCACCTAAATGGGTGTTGCTTATTGCAATTTTGCTACCAGGCATGGGCCAAGTGCTCAATAATGCGCCTAAGCGAGGTTTTTATATGGCCTGCTTTATGATCATTTTAGGGCTGATTACTTTTAATCTTGCCCAGCCGCATATATCCATGACCGGCAAGCTTGCCGGGGGTATATTTATTTATGCAATTTCTGTACTCGACGCTTATCATTGGGCGAAATACCGTATGGAAATATTTGTTAAAAGCAATCATTAAGCTACTCATCATAATGGCGGTCAAACGTGCATCAATACCTACCTAAACGGAGTAGTCCTTTAAGATAATTGTCTTGCCTTACCGCACAGTAGACAATGAATTACGTTAAGTTTTTGACGATTCTGTCATCTCCTAGCTGACGTTGAGTAGTCACTTTAAAGGAGGCATTTAATTTAATTGCGTGTGATTACACCGGCCTCCTTCTTTTTCTGTGCTATTCATAGGTTTGCGCTTATGAACCTTTTTAAGTCGCTTTGAGTACAACTTAAATATATACAAACATTATTCTAACGATTACTAAGTATTTAATAACTAGAGAGTTAATCAATGAATCGCCCTATAGATTTTTCAATTGAAGATGTGCAAAACCTGCCTGACGTACGTCAGATTGCCATTGATAAGGTCGGTATTAAGGCGATACGCCACCCAGTTAAAGTGCAAGATAAAGCTGGCAATGCGCAACACACCGTTGCCATGTTTAATATGTATGTGCATTTACCACAACATTTTAAAGGTACGCACATGTCTCGCTTCATTGAGATTCTTAATGGCAATGAGCGTGAGATATCAGTCGAGAATTTCAAAGTTATTTTGCATGAAATGGCCACGCGACTTGAGGCGAAATCTGGCCATATTGAAATGACTTTCCCTTATTTTATTAATAAATCTGCACCAGTATCTGGTGTAAAGAGTCTGCTAGATTATGAAGTCACTTTTCTTGGTGAAGTGAATAATGGCCAATATGAGATTAAAGTCAAAGTACTGATTCCAGTGACCAGTCTTTGTCCCTGTTCGAAAAAGATTTCAGCTTATGGCGCTCATAACCAGCGTTCACACGTAACCGTGACAGTTGTCTTGAATGAATTTATGTGGGTAGAAGACATTATTACGATGGTTGAAGCGCAGGCTTCATCAGAGTTGTATGGCTTACTCAAGCGTCCTGATGAAAAATATGTTACTGAGCGTGCTTACGATAATCCCAAATTCGTTGAAGACATGGTGCGTGACATTGCTGCTGCATTTAATAATGAGGTGCGGATAAAAAATTATATTGTGGAATGTGAGAATTTTGAGTCCATCCATAACCATTCGGCATATGCCTGTATCTCAAGCGAGAAATTATGAATAACATCGTCAGTTTTAAGGTTTTAGGGCAGCCCAAGGTGGTTCCAGCGATTAGCTTCCTGCCTATCACACCAATATCAATCAGTCCTATTGTTGAAATTATTGAAGAAATGCGACTAGGCCGTATGGTGGTATTACTCGATGATGAAGATCGTGAAAATGAAGGTGATTTGGTGATGGCAGCCGAGTTTGCTACGCCAGCCGATATTAATTTTATGGCGAAACACGGCCGCGGATTGATTTGTCTTACGTTGACTGAGGCGCGGGGAAAGCAGCTTAATCTAACGCCTATGGTAAGCAAGAACGGCACTAAAATGGGCACCAATTTCACTGTTTCAATCGAGGCGGCTGAGGGCGTGACTACTGGAATTTCTGCGGCAGATAGAGCGCAGACCATAAAAGCCGCTGTGAATGTAAACGCGCGACCAGTGGATATTGTCAGTCCTGGTCACGTTTTTCCACTCATTGCCCAAAAAGGCGGAGTGCTTGCAAGGGCTGGACATACTGAAGCAGGTTGTGATATTGCCAAACTTGCTGGCCTAGAGCCAGCTTCGGTGATTTGCGAGATTCTTAAAGATAATGGAGAAATGGCGCGTTTGCCAGATTTACTGGAGTTTGCTGCCATACATCAGCTTAAGGTTGGCACGATTGCCGACCTGATTAATTACCGTAGTCAAACCGAACGTTTAGTGGCTAGAGTGGCTGAACGCGTAGTGGAAACAGCTTATGGTGCGTTTAATCTAATTGCCTACCATGACTCTACCGCTAATGAAACACATCTGGCCTTAGTGAAAGGTAATATTACTAGCCATAAAAGCGTATTGGTTCGCGTGCATGAACCTTTATCCGTATTAGATTTACTCGATGCCAGTTGTGCCAGTCACAGTTGGAGTTTGCCACATGCCATGCAAATGATCAGCAAAGCCGATGCTGGCGTTATTGTGATGCTTAGACGTGATGAAAAAAGTGAGGATATTATTCATGCAATTAAATCAGCAGATAAAACAGTTAGCAATCAACACACGCTTAAAGATTATGGTATCGGTGCGCAGATACTACGAGATTTGGGAGTGGTAAAAATGCGTTTGATGGCGGAACCACGCAAAATTCCAAGTATGGCTGGCTTTGGGCTTGAAATAACTGAATTTGTGTCGGATATTGCGGCAGCAGTTGCCGCTTAATTTATTAGTTAAAGTCTAACCTAATCACTGGATAAAAGTCTGGCGATGAAATTGGGCTTTAGAAATTACGTGCATTCGTATTCTGTGATTGGTTTTGAGTTTTTTACTAAAAAGCAGAAACAAATAGTATGATTGATTTGGCAAATCAACTCAGAGATTAGACTCCCATATTGCAGTCATTGGTATTACGTCATATTCCGTCCATTTGTGCCATCTGGAAATTTTACTGAATGTCGCATAAGGGGACAAAGCAGTCATACAGTTTTGCAACGTCAATGAGTACTGTGGGCCAACAGCGGACATCAATTAAGTTAATAATGCTTTTAGTTTTAATAACAATTGTTTGTTAACTAGGGCTTAGAAGGACACTTGCGAACCAAGCTCTACGACGCGATTCGGCGGTAAATTAAATTGGTTAGTAATCGTTTCAGCTGACCTGAATAGACCAATAAAGATTTTTTTACGCCATAAAGCCATTCCAGTTTTTTTCCCGGTGAGAAGGATTTCTTTACCAATAAAGAAGGACGTATCCAATGCATCTAATGCTAGTCCTTGTTCTGCACAAAGCAGTAAGTCGCGAGGCAAGTCTGGTTCATCCTTAAATCCATAGCGTATAGTTACTTTATAAAAATTATGTGGTAAAACTTCGACTTCTGCACGCTCCTCAATAGGTGCATGCGGAATTTCTGAAAATCTAACAGTTAAAACTACAATTCGTTCATGCAATACCTTATTGTGCTTTAAGTTATGCAGCAAAGCGTGTGGCACTCCATCGGTATCCGGGGTTAAAAACAATGCGGTGCCTGGCACGCGTGTTGGTGGATTAATGCCAATTGTTTCAATGAATGGGCCTAGTGCCATAGACTCATTTCTAAGATGCTCATAAAGGATTGTGCGACCTGATTTCCATGTAAGCATTAAGGTGAAAATTACGATACCAATTACTAACGGCACCCAACCGCCATCAAAAACTTTTAAAATGTTGGCACCAAAAAACGCGATGTCTATCATCAAAAAAAGCCCTACTAATGCGCCAGTACGCCATTTACTCCACCCCCAAATGTTGTGAAAAACGATGCCTGCTAATACAGAAGTAGCCAGCATATTACCAGTAACGGCAATGCCGTAAGCCGAACCCAAATTGGCAGATGAGCCAAAGCCTATCACTAAGGACATGACAGCAAACATTAAACTCCAATTGACCCGTGGCATGTAAATTTGCCCTTCTTGACTCTCTGAAGTATGTTCAACATGCATGCGCGGCAAATATCCTAACTGTAAGGCTTGGCGTGAAATCGAGAACGCACCTGAAATGACCGCTTGTGAAGCAATCACGGTGGCCATAGTCGCCAATACAATGAGCGGGAAGAGCATCCATTCAGGGGCCAGCAGATAAAATGGATTCTTCGCTGTCTCTGGATTACTTAAGATTAATGCACCTTGCCCAAAGTAATTAAGCACCAATGCCGGTAACACCAGCCCATACCAAGCCAGTCGAATTGGATAACCGCCAAAATGGCCCATATCGGCATAAAGCGCCTCTGCTCCTGTTACGCAAAGCACGACGCCACCGAGGGCGACAAAAGCCAGTATTGGAGCAACCATAAAAAAGTGAATGGCGTAAATTGGATTAAGCGCACCTAGAATAGCTGGATTTTGTAGGATGCTATGGACTCCCAACACGCCCAGCAAGCCAAACCAAAGTAACATAATCGGACCAAAATAAACGCCGACTAAATTAGTGCCTTTGCTTTGTGCTAAGAATAATGCGAATAGCACCAGTAAAGAAATTGGTAATATCAACGGGGTAAGTACCGGTGCGGCCACCTCTAGACCTTCTACTGCAGAGAGCACTGAAATCGCGGGGGTGATCATACCGTCCGCATAAAACATACAGGCACCTAAGATTCCCAGTAGCGCAATTAGACGCTGTTTTTTTTCATTGCCGACGGTGCCTTGTTTTGTTAAAGCGAGTAAGGCCATAATGCCGCCCTCACCACGGTTATCTGCCTGCATGATAAAGGCGACATATTTAACGGACGTCACCATAATCAGCGTCCAGAATATAAGTGACAAAATCCCGAATATATTGGCTTGTATGAGTGGCACGGGATGACTGCCGCTAGAGAATATCATTTGCATGGTGTATAAGGGGCTGGTGCCTATATCACCAAACACAACGCCTAGTGCGGCTAAGGTCAGTGCAGAGGTGCTACTCTTAATGTGGTCAGTCATCATATTCCCTATAGTTCAAATCGATAGCCAATACCAGTTTCGGTCAGAAAATGGGTTGGTTGTGCAGGGTCAATTTCTAGCTTTTGACGCAAGCGACTCATATAAATGCGTAGATAATGAGCACTTTCTGTGTGGTTTGGCCCCCAGACTTCCTGCATCAGGCGTCGATGACTCATAATTTTCCCCATGTTAGAGAGCAATGCACTGAGCAAGCGATATTCTATTGAAGTGAGGTGGATTGGTGTGCCGCTGCGTGTAACGCTATGTCCAGTAAAATCTACTTCTATGTCAGCAAAACATATTTTTGGTGATACTTCAGTACTTTGTAAACGCCTACGTGTAACAGCACGCACTCTTGCTAACAACTCGCCAACACCAAACGGTTTGGTCAGGTAATCGTCAGCACCTGCATCAAGTGCCAATATTTTTTGTTGCTCTTCAATACGAGCCGAAAGTATTAGGATTGGAATGGTGGACCATTTGCGAAATTCTTTCACAATTTCTAGCCCATCCATGTCTGGCAGACCCAGATCCAGCACCAGTAAATCTGGTTTTCGAGAGCGAGCTTCAATCAGCCCGCGCTTGCCATTTTCCGCCTCAAACACTTTCCAATGGGCGCTTTCAAGCGCGGCTTTTACGAACTGACGTATTTGTTGATCGTCTTCAATCAAGATGACATTACCAAGTGAACTCATGGCGAATCCTCAACTTCTGGGTTGACCGTCGGAGGTTCTCCAAGTGGCAGACACAAGGTTACGCAAGCGCCACCTTGCTCTTGGTTAACGGCGGTAATAGTACCGTCGTGCGCTTCGATAATTGCCCGGCAAATCGCCAATCCAAGACCTACCCCAGGCGTTGAAGATTCAACCTCAGCACGCGTGAACATCTGAAATAATGCTTCCGTCTCCCCAACTGGGAAGCCTGAACCATGATCAAGCACCGAAATGCAGGCTAAGTTTTGATTGATAAATCCGCGCACTTCAATCGACTCGCCTGCGGGTGAGTATTTGGCTGCATTTTCTAGCAGATTACACAGCACACGTTCTAAAAGAACGTCGTCAAATTCAACCAGCGGCAAATTTGGCGCAAGCGTGACCATGATTTGATGTTGTGTTAGTGCAGGCTTCAGCAGCTTAATGGCTGAGCCAATCACATCCTCAAACAATTGCCAGTCTTTGTGTAATACAACTTTACCTGACTGCAATTTAGCCATTTCAAGCAAATTACTGACAAGGTGGCTCATAGCTAGTGCTTGATCACGTATTGCAATTGCAGAATTATGTATCGCCTCATTCTGCGGCACGGTAGTAATCGCAAGCGCGTCAGCCATACCCACCAGACCAGTAAGCGGTGTTCTTAAATCATGAGAGATCGATGAGAGAACCGAGCTGCGCAAACGCTCTGCAATTGCATCAAGTTTCGTCTGTTGCGTTAGCTCCACATAATGCAAGCGTTCAATAGAAATGGCAATAAGGTTAGCGACCGCTTCGAACAGACTTTCGTTATCGTTCTCAGCATTCTCTTTTGCGTCACTATCGACGTTAACAACCATTACACCCCTCACTTCATGAGGTGCTTTAAGTGGGAAAACTTGAGTAAGTGAGCCTGACTCTGTTAATTGAGTTGTAGTCACCAAAATACCTTGCTTGATAGACGTGTGAGCGACAGCAGTCAATGCAACTTCGAATTTTAGAGACGGTAACTCGCCAGTCTCATCTAAAAGATGCAGCTTGGCAATGTGTCCAGACCACGCCATAAAGTGGCCAAGAACATTTGAAACTTGTTCAAAACTAATTGCTCCGGCCAGGTCACGTGCCAACTCATAGAGACGGCGGGTCTGCTGTTCACGATTAAGTACTATTGCCGCATGTTTGCTAAGTGAAGCCGTCAGATGCGCTGTGACAATTCCTACGGCAAGCATGACTGCGAATGTAACAATGTACTGGACATTATTAACTGCAAATGAAAATCGTGGTGGCACAAAGAAAAAATCAAATAATGCTACTGCTAAGACAGTAGACATGATTGCGGGTCCTCGGCCCAGTTTTAGGGAAACTAGAAATACTACTAACAAAAACAACATAACAATGTTAGCTAAGTCAAGAACTTGACGTAGCGGTGTTGCGACTATAGTAGTTAACACGCAAATTAAAAATGCTGCGAGATAATTTCGCTTTATTTGCTTAATTTCTGAGCTGGTTGACATGTCTATCCAATAATTTCCACTGACAGCTAAAACATTTAGTAGATAGAATGCCTCAATTCATGCAAAAAAAGTGTAAATTTTTAAATGACCGCTATGGGTCGGGAGTGACCATGTTGACCGGCTGCTTATGGAGCGGGTAATATTTCAATAATATTCTTGGAGTTTTAAATGCTATTAGTTACCTCTATCATTTCTTCAGTACTAACCATCATCTTTATAAGGCTCTCTTTTACGGTTATCGG
>CANCPF010000017.1 GCA_947379975.1 Methylophilaceae bacterium
ACTGCTAGCTAAAAAACGTAGATTGACTAGGAGATTGCAATCAGCCCTGATAATTTCATTAAGACTAATATCAATATTAGTGAGGTGAAGTCTGCCTGTGCTAACTGTAATGTGCATGAGTTATGTACACCAGTGGGTGCAACCGAAGATTTGTTAAAAAGATTAGAGGCGCTAGTTTACGTCAGAAAACGCATCAAAGCTGGGGCTACGCTTTACCACAATGGTAGCGAATTTCATGCCCTCTATGCGATAAAAAGTGGGTTCATTAAGACGGAAACTTTGCATGAAGATGGACGCGCGCAAATCACTGGTTTTTATATGGCTGGTGAGATTCTTGGCTTTGATGGCATTGCTTCTGAAGCCCACCTTTGCACAGCGGTAGCGCTAGAAGATACCGAGGTCTGTGTAATTCCATTGGATAGAATTGAAAATAATGACAATGGACTGAATGAATTACAGCACCATTTCTATAAACTAATGAGTAAAGAAATTGTACGTGACCACACAATCATGATGCTACTAGGCAGCATGCATAGTGAAGAACGTGTCGCGGCATTTATACTTAACTTATCGCACCGCAGTCAGCTACGCGGCTACGCGGCTGATCACTTAATATTACGCATGAAGCGTGAAGAAATTGGTAGTTATTTAGGTATGAAGGTTGAAACTGTTAGCCGCATATTCACTCATTTTCAGGAGCAAGGCTTACTAGAAGTACATCAAAAGGATGTACGGATTCTTGATATGTCAGGCCTTAAAAAATTGGTCAACCAGAACAGCAGCAAGCCAGATAACGCCAGCAAACATCAGTAAATTAGAAATATTGGTGTATATCACGCTCTGCTGCGATCCAATAAACAGCTGGATCTTGCTTAAAACCATCTTTCTCAGCACGTAAATAGGCCTGAAATTCTATGAGCCGATGAAGCTCTAGCGAATATGCTGTTGGAAATCGACTGGCTAAATTCGACTGTTCTTCAGCGGCTATTTGTGACTTAATCTGGCCTTTTTTCATACGATTAATCCTAGTCCATAATATTTAGTTAGGCTAAAGGCTGTTATAAAATAGTGATAATCAGACGTAATTTTTAGCTAATCAACATAACTTTGAAGAAACAAGCCTAAATAGAAGCACTTAGCAACTTCAAAACCTAGTTAATATTAGCCCCGATGAAGGACTAGCATTTGATATACATCAAATTTTAGGATATTTTTGTGAGGGATTTTTCAGTGAGTCAGAGTATTACTACTGGAGATGCAATAGAGACGCGCCAATATCTAAATTAGCGGTATTACAACGATTTACCAAATAAAGAAATGGATTAAATGCAGATTTTAGCTTACACGGACTTAGCTTACTTGGCTCACAGCTTCAAACCTGCGATGAGCCACATTTAAATCAAAAATTAATAAGTACGCTTTCTCGGCGTATACGTAGCGCCACCAGACTCAATATGTCTGAAAGTGATACGGCCATTATTAATATCGTAAGGGGACAATTCTAAGGTTACTTTGTCACCAGCAAGAATACGGATGTGATTTTTTTTCATTTTACCGCCAGTGTAGGCGATTAATTTGTGACCATTATCTAAGGTCACGCGATAACGTGAATCTGGTAATATTTCCATTACCACACCATTCATTTCAATTAATTCTTCTTTTGCCAATGCGTTATCTCCATTAATAGTTTGATGCAATTATTCAGCAACAATCTCATGGAGCTTGCAGCACAAGTAAATCTAGTGACGAATTAATTTTTTAATTCTACTATTAAGATTTACTACGCATCTTTCGCGCGCATTATAACCTTAAGGTTTTGATTAATCAATTAAAGTATTTATTCATCCATAAATATGTGAATTAACAACGGACCATAAAAGCTTTTAAAAAAATTTGTTTATTTTACAAAGATTATCCAAATAACACTTGACACAACAAATGTTTCAACGTAAAAAGACATTTAGGCGTTTGGATGTTTAATTTTAGTTAAGTTCTCAAAGACTAATTATTTAAGAAGATCCCATTCATTTAGGGTGCCTCCCTTTTTTAAAGTATGGAATAAGATATGGCTACAGGTTTAGTTAAATGGTTTAATGATTCTAAAGGTTTTGGTTTCATTACTCCGGATGCAGGCGGCGACGATTTATTCGCTCATTTCTCAGCAATCGTTGACAGCGGCTACAAAAGCTTGAAAGAAAATGATCGCGTAACTTTTGATGTAACAGACGGACCAAAAGGTAAACAAGCTTCTAACATCCAGAAAGCTTAGTAACTAAGAATCCAAAAAAATGGCCCTTAATTGGGCCATTTTTTTGGCCTAAATTTCAGTACTAAACTTAGCACTAAACATTGATTATCGAATATTCACACGACTTAAGCTTCAACCTCTTTTAGCTCACCCCTATTCAAAACTTCAATCAATTTAAATTTCTACTGTCAGCATTCAATCGCTATAATTTGCATCTAAGGCTTAGCCACTAAACACTTCATTCAGGACTCTTCAATATGGCAGGTGCAAGCCTTTTAACCTTAATCGATGACATAGCCTCTATTTTGGATGATGTTTCAGTCATGACCAAAGTTGCAGCAAAAAAAACTGCAGGCGTTCTTGGTGATGACCTAGCGCTCAACGCTCAACAAGTTGCAGGACTTAATGCAGATCGTGAGCTGCCAGTCGTGTTTGTGGTTGCTAAAGGCTCAGCCATCAATAAATTGATTTTAGTGCCTGCTGCGCTGGTGATTAGTGCGCTAGCCTCATGGGCAGTAACGCGGCTATTAATGCTGGGTGGTTTATTTTTATGTTACGAAGGCGTTGAGAAGCTTTTTCATCATTTTTTTCTACGCCACGAAGCTGAATTAAATGAAATCAAACATCCAGTACCTAGCCACCTAATTGGCCAAGATGAAAGCCTTAGGCTAGAAATTTTAGAAAAAGAAAAAATTGCTGGTGCAGTTCGTACCGACTTTGTTTTATCTGCCGAAATTATTGTTATTACACTAGGCACCGTTGCAACAGCGGCTTTCAGTCAGCAAATTTTAGTGCTAACTACCATTGCTTTCATCATGACTATCGGTGTTTATGGCTTGGTAGCGGCTATCGTTAAATTAGATGACGGCGGACTTTATTTAGCAAAATATAAGGGCAGAAGCTTGTGGTCAGCACTTTTACGTAAATTTGGCTTTGCCATTTTAGCTTTTGCACCTTACATGATGAAAAGCTTATCGGTTGTAGGCACGGCTGCGATGTTTTTAGTCGGTGGCGCAATTCTCACGCACGGCATTGCCATTGTGCGTCATTGGATTGAAAACTTTTCGTCCAGCTTAAGCAACGGATTTCTTCAGGTTATTACGCCAGTAGCACTCGATGGTGCATTTGGTATTGCGGCAGGCATTGTTGCTCTAGTGTTAGTCAATATAGTTAAACGTGTGCTACAAAAAAAATGAAACCCAATTCTAAAATAAATGCTTTTGAACGCAACCTAACTTGGTGGGTTTTAGCCTGCATCGTTGTCGGAATAATACTAGGTAAACTGATTCCTAACTTTTTCCAAGCATTGGGTAATATAAAGTTGGCACAAGTTAATTTACCGGTGGCATTATTAATTTGGTTGATGATTATCCCCATGCTGCTGAAAGTTGACTTAAGCAAAATGACGGAAGTCGCGCAACATAGTAAAGGCTTTGCTGTGACATTGGCCATCAATTGGCTGATTAAACCGTTCTCAATGGCGATTTTAGCTTGGCTGTTTATTCGCCACTGGTTTGCGCCCTATTTACCGGCGGATCAAATTGATAGTTATATTGCCGGTTTAATCTTATTAGCTGCGGCACCATGTACGGCCATGGTGTTTGTTTGGAGCAATTTATGTAATGGCGATGCCAAATTCACCTTATCGCAGGTGGCGGTGAACGATATCATCATGCTATTTGCTTTTGCACCGCTAGTGGCTTTGCTGCTGGGCGTATCGAGCATTCATGTGCCATGGGATACATTATCATTGTCAGTGGTATTATTTATCGTCATACCGCTGCTAATTAGCCAAATTTGGCGTAGTGCCTTAAAATCAGACGCGGTGGCATTAGAAAAAACTAATGCCAGATTACAACCATTTTCCTTAGCGGCGTTATTACTAACACTCATTTTACTCTTCGCTTTTCAAGGCCCACAAATACTGACGCAACCTTTGGTGATTTTATTGCTAGCAATACCGATCTTGATTCAGGTTTATCTCAATGCCGGCTTAGCTTATTGGCTGAATAAAAAACTCAAAGTTGCGCATTGCGTTGCCGGGCCATCAGCGTTAATTGGTGCTTCTAATTTCTTTGAGTTGGCAGTGGCTACGGCAATCGCAATATTTGGCTTTAATTCTGGCGCAGCCCTTGCTACTGTGGTTGGCGTGCTGATTGAAGTGCCGGTCATGCTGTCTATTGTGGCGATTGTGAATAACAGCTCGAAATGGTACGCAAGAAATTAAGCTAAAAAACAGGTTAAAACAAACATGAACAGCACTGAACTGATTGGTTATTTCTCAGCTTTTTTAACCACACTGGCCTTTGTGCCACAAGCGCATCACTCCTGGAAGACACGCGATCTATCCGGCGTTTCTTTACCCATGTACAGCTTATTCAGCCTTGGTGTAGTGGGCTGGTTAAGCTACGGCATATTAATTGCCAGCTGGCCTATTATTATGGCTAATAGCATCACGTTGCTATTAGCCTGCGTAGTGCTTTGCTTAAAGCTAAAACACCGCTAACTTCAAATAGTCTAGATCCAAACTACAGCCAGTGACATTTGGTTGATTAAGTTTATTTTTACCTATTTTTGCCTAGCGCATAAACCATGACATTATCACCAGCCGCGTAGCCAAATATAGAATTACCTCCGGCAACGACTGCAACATACTGCACACCATCAATTTCATAGCTGATCGGTGGTGCATTAACGCCAGCGTCTACTTTAGCTTGCCATAACAACTCACCAGTATTGCTGCTGTAAGCATTAAAGTTGCCACTACCTTCGCCCATAAACAGCAAATCGCTGCTAGTCGCTAACAAGCCACCCATTAACGGCTGCTCAGTTTTAACTTGCCAACGCATTTTCCCGCTAGTTAAATCTATGGCTGAAAGCACACCCCAGCGCGGATCCTTTGTCGGCTCAGAAGATGCGTAACGTATAGCGGGTGCACCATTCTTGGCAGGCTCCTCCACTAAAGTATATTTAATAGGTGAATGTATGCCAGCCACAAAGCTGGTTTGATTGCGTTCATCTAGCGCGCTAGGGCTCCAGTTAGAGCCGCCCAAAATACCAGGATAAAGCACGGTGCCTTCTTTAGTCGCTTTTGCGAATAAGTTTTTTTGCGGTACAAAAGCATCAGACTTCATTAGCAATTGTCCTGTTTGTCTGTCATTCACGTAATACCAACCAGTTTTACTAGCCTGACCTACGGCAGCGATTGTTTTACCCCGAGTTTTGTAATCAAACAATACCGGTGGACTAGCTAAATCGTAACCCCAAACATCATGCGGCACTTGCTGGTAATGCCATTTAATTTTGCCAGTTTCAGTATCTAAAGCCACCAATGACACCGTGTAAAGATTATCACCTGGGCGTGAAACATCATTCATCTGCGGTGAAGGATTTCCGGTGCCAAAGTATAAAGTATTGGTTTTTGCATCAATCGCTGGTGTACTCCAAGCAGAACCACCACCATAACGCCAAGCTTCTTTATTATTTTTAAGATTGGCTTTTTCAGCGGCAATGTCACGATTTAACGAAATACCATCGGAAGTAGTTTCGACAAAAGCGCCCTCCCAGCCTTGCGCTGGAATCGTATCAAACTGCCAAACACGCTTACCACTTTTTACATCATAGGCTGCTAAGAAACCCGGGCGGCCATAACGTCCATCTACACCAACGACCGCGCCAAGTGGCGCATCCAATGTTGGGGTATCCAAATGCAAGCCATAACCCACACCAGTGATACCGACAATTACTTTGCCGTGATATACCACCGGCGCCATTGCCACGCCTACGCCAGTGCCGCCATACATATCTTTACCACTTTTAGCATCGGCTTTACTTAGCGAGCTGGTGTTTTCAGTCAAAGCAGTATCGTCTGCGACGTCAATATCCCAAAGTTTAGCGCCATTTTTTGCATCAAGCGCAATCAATCTTGCATCAACCGTACCGATAAAAACCTGCCCATCGCTCACTGCTACGCCTCTATTGGCTGGACCACAACACATCTTCCAATTGGCCCTGCGCTCATGCTTGTAGCGCCAAAGTTCTTTGCCAGTTTTTGCGTCCAACGCCACAACATGGTTATAAGGTAAAGCCACGTACATCACGCCATTAGTCACAATTGGCGTTGCCTGAAAACTTGCCGACACACCACTTTTAAACTGCCAAGCCAACGCTAGATCTTTCACGTTTTGTTGATTAATTTGAGTGAGCGGAGATAAGCGCTGGTTACTGTAGTCGCGACCGAAACTAGGCCAGTCTTTGCCAATTGAGCTAGCTTTTTGATTAGTTATACTTGAGCAAGATGAAACTGCCAGACAAGTGACTAAGCCAAAAGCCACTAAACCAACATGCCTAAGTAAGGGCGAAAATTGCGATTTAGCACCAGACTTTAAGCTGAATTTAACTCGAGAATGATTTAGTTGAAAATTGTTTAGTTGAATCTGCATAATAATCTTCTTTCTGGCTCAGCGTTTAATATTACCTTCCAGTATACAGATGTGTATAGCTTTTGCAATTTCAACATAAGATTCAAAATCTAAGATTCAGATCTAAGCTTAGATCTAAATTAAAACAAATACTTTAATCAGACCACCGACTAGGCAATACCACCAGACCATTCATTGCAAATCTAATCTTTAAACGATAGTGCAATTAAGTCTGCGTTCAATTGACCACCCTCAAAAACATTACCCGTATCAACATTAGTAATTGTCACTTTGGCGGGGCTGAACAATAATGGATCAATTTTATAAAAATCCATATTCACCGCTTTAAAAACTTCAGCAAAGGTTTTGCCATAGTCCTTAGAAGCGCTACTTGGCAAGTTTAAAGCTAGTGTTGCCGCATCTGCATCGCTACCTTTAACCTGCAAACTGACTGACCCACCAAACAAAATAGCATCGTTAGTACGACCCATTGCCGTCATAAAGTCTTTCGCCACCGGTGGCAAAACGGCTAGACCGAAGCCGCTAATAATATTTTTTAGTGGAAAGTGGAGCGTATGCGCTTTGTGTAAAGCGACCTCTAACACGCGCCCTACAATTTGCACCACACCGGCAATACTGGTCGTTGGCGTTAAGATTATGGTTAAATTTTCAGCGGCAATTTTGGTGTCGCGTACAATTTTTTCGATGACTTCTACTGGTGGAATCTTATCGGTTTCCAGCACAATGCAGGTGCTAGTCGCCACGTCCTGATAATCAAGCTCTTTGAATAAATCCTCGCGTTGCGCTAAGGCGCGCGCTGGGCCAGAACCTAATGAAAAGAATTTTTCATGACTCAGCGCCCAGCCGGCATACTGACTGGCCAAACACGCCAGTACGGGCTGTGTTGAAGTCACGAATATAGCATTCGGCCACTGAGGAAATCGCGTATCAGATTGCAAACTCACTTGCCCCAGACCACCCATACAAATTTCAGCAATCAAGCGCCCGGCCTCAGCGCTGCCGGCATGCAAGATGCCGGCATCTATAATCGTACAAGCCGAGGCGTGCTTAGAAACACCTATTTGCAATTCGCCAGCTTGTTGTACTAATTGCTCAACTAGACCTGCGCTCAGTTGGTTAACGCTTAAATGCGCCTGCGTTGATACTGTTGAAGATTTTTGCACTTCGCTCCCTTTTCAATCCATTTATGATAATAATTGCTGTATTTCTGCTAATCGGGCGCCTATTAATTGCTTACTTTTTTCTGCACTTTCAGCCTGCGCCATCACAGTACAGATAGGCTCTCCACCCAACAGCCTAATTTCTTTTTGTGGCGAAATTATTAGCGGAATATCCATCACCCAAGCCGGCCAAGAAAATGTACTAGCAATCACAATATCATTAATCGCATAAACTACTGCATGAGCTTTGCAGACTGTAGCTGCTTTAAACTGTAACAACTCTGCCGCATGACTGGCCTGAACATGCACATTCATTAAATTAAACGCCACATTGTTAGCTTCGTACAATTTATCGGCTTCATACAAATCAAAACTAGCACTCAATCTTGGATTAATTTCCAACACATAAACCAATCCATTATTCACCACTGCATCCAAACTATTTAGGCCAAGCAAACCAAACGCTACAGTTATTTTTTCTGCCGCTGTAATTAATTGCTGTTTCACAGCTTTCGATAATTCAACATTACTGACTGCACCACCATAACGAAATGGCAACATTTCTGTTGGGCTGAGCCATTGCTCATTAAAACCGATTACCTCAATCGCGCGAGAATTTGCAGCAAATAACAAGGACACTGACTGACCCAAAATAAACTGCTGATAATAATATTGATTGCAGCTTGTGCCAGAGTCGACATTAGCGAAACTAATGTGTGTCCCACCACAGCCTCCGACCAACTTTCTCAAATAAATCTTTGAATCGATATCGCCTGGCAATTCTTTATAGACTTTAGGGCATGGAATATTCCCGCGTGCTAAAGCAGAAAAAAAACTATCCGCTGCATTTATCGCACCTACGGTTAGCGCCGAGTTACCAATCAAAGGTATAAATACTGCAATTTTTGCTAACAAATCTGGCTGTGTTTCAAAGCCACTGCCATAAACAAAACCTAAATATCGGCTCGCATCTAATTTAGCAACAGCTGCCAGCAATGCCTCGGCATCAAATCCATATTGATCATAATTGACCACAATAGCCATTTCAGCCGCTGCAACCGTTTGCTGATCGGCAAACCCATCGATGGCGGTAACTTTATAACCTGCCTGTCTAGCTGCCATTACAAATTGCCTAGCAGACAAGGCAATAATTAAGAGGGCCGTTTTAATAGCTCACTCGCCAATTTAAATGCGGTACTAAATTCAACATACTTTACGGCTTGAGGCTGCTGGTTTTCAGACGACGGGTTTTCAGGTTGATGGCTTTCAGATGAAAGAACCGGCGCAAGTAATTGCTTCAGCAATTGGTGCTGCGTTTGATATTTGAGTTGGCCGATTGCCATCGCGCCGATGCCATATATTTTGCTACCTGCAATTAACACGCCATCATCATTCATGCTCACGCCCTGCACGCCCATAGGCGCAACAGCATTTACATCTGCAACAATTTTTAATTTTTTTGCGCAGGCTAAATGTTCTTGGCTAATCACTTGAATGCCTGCCGCCGCGGCACAAACAACAATCTCAGCTTGGGCCAATACGTTCAGTTTGGCCGTCTCACTAGCACCATCGACCACATGCATATTCACGCCATATTCCGCGTTCCAAGCGGCGGCTTTTGCCTCAACATCGCTTATTGAGCGATGAGCCACCAATTGCACCATTGCGCCCTGCTGCGCGGCAATAATGGCGGCACAACTACCGACGGGACCGGTAGCGCCAAATACACACAAGGTTTTTCCACTTAAATCTTCACCAAACTGGCTTTTTAGATGATATTCAACCTTAGCAATCATCGCCGCAGCAGTAGTAAATGCACCGGATGGATCGGCCATCACTGAGCAGGCAAAAGGAGCGAACATGGCGTTTTTTGCGGCCGCTAACATTTGCATGGCTAGATCCACATCACGACCACCAATAAAAATAGCTTCACGCTTCACGCCAGATAAAGCCCGCGAAAAGATAGCATCCTGTGTTAATCCAACCACCTCAGCCAGCGTCACATTGGTATAGCTGACAACCTTATCAAAACCGGCGTCATACGCCATGTTGACATCAAACGGGCTGGCATTTTTTGCTGCGGTAAATAAATGTAAAATACTGACTTTTTCCATACTAATTCCCTTAACTTTTTTAAGCCAATTTCCGACGATTAGATTGCTGCTAAAGCAATAAATCGCGCCAATAAGCCTGCAGGCTTAGGCGATTTAAACAATCTCTGCGCCAGCATTTCGTGCACTACAAATCTTCCAACTTAAGTGACTATCTAAAAACATCGATTCTAATTGCTGCAAATGCTTTTCTGCTTCTAATTCATTTTCAAACACCGCAAATCCGGTAGGGCCCCAAGAACTTTGGCCGAAACAAGCCACCCCCATATTTTGTAAAGCCTGCAATACCGCACCTACTTGTTGACTAGCGTAACGCCCACCTTGCGCAGGAGCAAAATAATCACCTACATGTGACTGCAACTCTTGAATAGCAAAACCAAATGCTGTTAAATCCTGCTCCACTATTGCAGGCATGGCCTGCATCAGCACATATCGACACAAATGAGCCGCTAGACTCTCTGAAAATTCAGGTAATTGTTTGAAAGCCTCACGCTCAACTTCTCCATGAATACCTGGCTGGCTAGCATCAAGGATCAATAACACTCGCCAATCTTCAGGGAAATCATACCTAGCTAATAGTGGCGGCACGTTTGATGAAAGTTTACTTAAAGATGTATTTGTACGGGCAGCACGACCGCCATCGATTAACAAGCCGCCATAATCGAATGCTGCAATACCGATGCCAGATCGACCACCACGCCCAGTGAGTTCGGCAATTTGCGCAGTGCTTAAATTGAGTTTGTACAACTGACTAATCGCGGCACCTACCGCTAGCGCTGTTTGGGTGCCAGAACCTAAACCAGCGTGCTCTGGAATATGTTGGCGAATATTGAAGCGAACACTGCCACTTAGATTAAGTTTAATGATGAATTGCTGGGCGATACTTGCTACTTTATCTACGACAGATGTAATGCCTTCAACCTGTAACTGACTCGACATTTGCGCAGATAATTCAATGGTAGGTGTGGCTAAACTTAAGCCTATGCTGCCGAACTTTCGACCTAAGCCTCCATGTAAATCAAAAAAACCCATGTGCAGACGCGCAGTGCTTTTAATGGAGATTTCAGATGCTGGATTATTGTTATTATTGGCTGTGGTCATAAAAATTTTATTGTGCTTCTTATTCTTTATTTTTTAATAATCTTGCAGCTGACATTAATTGCTAAATTTTAGTAAAAGTATCGCACGCTAAGTATTAATTTCATATAATTGTCTTTATGCATTTTAGCTGACGGAAATTACTTTTAATACTTAACCGACGATCTATTTAGCACTTAATTACCAGCTTGCATCATTTTTAGTCCGAAGTGTAGATTTACAGGTGACAACCAGTGCATTTTTAGGCAAAATAACCACAATTAATAAACATCTTAATATTTAACGTCCCGCCAACTCTCATTGCGCTTCATTCATTGAAAAAAATCAGGTCTGAATAGCATTAATTTGAGTGAAGTGATGTATTAAAAAAACTAGAAATCTATTCACTTGTTTGCAAAGTTTAAGGAACCATCATGTCAGTTCACGTTATTCCATTCGAAAATCTACGAAACGTAGACGTACCTTCAGTTGGTGGTAAAAATGCTTCTTTAGGTGAGATGATCTCTCAGCTATCGGCAAAAGGTGTTCGCGTACCAACCGGCTTTGCAACCACGGCCGATGCTTACCGTGAATTTTTAGCGGTGAATGGTTTAGACGTTAAAATTAATGCTGAACTTGATAAATTAAACGTAGACGATACACAAGCGCTAGCCATTTGTGGCAAACAAGTACGCGAATGGATTATGGCAGCGCCTTTTCCAGCTGCGCTAGATAAAGCCATTGCTACGCATTACGAAATGTTAATTGCAAAATCTGGTAACGGTGCAACCTTTGCAGTGCGTTCTTCAGCCACGGCAGAAGATTTACCTGACGCTTCATTTGCAGGCCAACAAGAATCTTTTCTAAACATTCATGGTTTAGATAATATTTTGCATGCGATTAAAGAAGTATTCGCGTCCCTTTACAACGACCGCGCCATTTCATACCGCGTACACAAAGGTTTTGTACATGCTGACGTGGCCTTATCAGCCGGCATCCAACAAATGGTGCGTAGCGATATTGGCTGTGCTGGCGTCATGTTCACGATTGATACTGAATCTGGCTTTAAAGATGTCGTGTTCATCACATCATCTTACGGTCTAGGTGAAACAGTGGTGCAAGGTGCGGTTAATCCTGATGAATTTTATGTTCACAAACCAACCCTAGCATTAGGCAAGCCATCAATTGTGCGTCGCACTATGGGTTCAAAACTCATTAAAATGGTCTTTTCTGACGCAACGCAAGCCGGCAAAAGCACAAACACTATTGATGTAGATGCGGCTGACAGCGACCGTTATTCACTTTCAAATGAAGACGTATTAGAGTTAGCGCGTTATGCCATGACTATTGAAGCCCATTATGGCTGCCCTATGGATATTGAGTGGGGCAAAAACGGCATTGATAACAAGCTTTATATCTTGCAAGCACGTCCAGAAACAGTTAAATCTCAAGAGTCTTTAAATAACGTCACTGAGACTTTTAAACTAAATAAACACAAAGCAATTCCACTAGTGGTTGGCCGCGCGGTTACGCAAAAAGTCGGTGTAGGCCCAGTACGCATTGTGCTTGATCCTGCTGACATGCATTTGGTACAACCTGGTGATGTTTTAGTAGCCGACATGACGGACCCTAATTGGGAGCCAGTCATGAAACGTGCAAGTGCTTTAGTGACTAACCGCGGCGGACGTACTTGTCATGCGGCGATTATTGCCCGTGAACTTGGCATTCCAGCGATTGTTGGCTCTGTAAATGCAACGGACATTTTGCGCGAAGGTGAAATCGTTACGGTTTCTTGTGCAGAGGGCGAGTCTGGCTTTGTTTACCACGGTGCACTTGACTTTGAAATCAGCTCACAAGCTACTTCAACGTTACCGCCAGCGCCATGTAAAATCATGATGAACGTTGGCAATCCTGACATGGCCTTTGGTTTTGCAAAAACACCAAATGATGGCGTGGGTTTAGCGCGCTTGGAATTTGTTATTAACAATATGGTTGGCATTCATCCAAAAGCAATTTTGAATTTTGATGCAATGCCTACCGCGATCAAAACCACCATCAAAAATCGCTCACGTGGTTACACTTCACCTAAACAATTTTACATCGACAAAGTAGCCGAAGGCGTTGCTACAATTGCCGCGGCATTTTATCCAAAACCGGTGATTGTCCGTACTTCTGATTTTAAATCTAATGAGTACAAAAAACTGGTTGGCGGTGAGATTTACGAGCCAGATGAAGAAAACCCAATGATAGGCTTTCGTGGCGCCGCGCGTTACATGGCTGAAGACTTTAAAGAATGCTTTGCCATGGAATGTACTGCCATGAAAAAAGTACGCGATGAAATGGGTTTAACTAACGTAGAGTTGATGATTCCTTTTGTGCGTACTTTAGCTGAAGCAAAAGCTGTGACAGAAATCATGGCGGCTAATGGTCTTAAGCGTGGTGAAAATGGCTTACGTCTTATTATGATGTGCGAAATTCCATCTAACGCTTTATTAGCAGAACAGTTCTTAGCTTACTTTGACGGTTACTCAATTGGCTCTAATGACTTAACACAACTTACATTGGGTATGGATAGAGACTCTGGTATTTTGGCAGATGGTTTTGATGAGCGTAATGATGCCGTTAAAGCCTTGATTAAAATGGCGATTAACACGTGTAATCGCCTAGGTAAATATGTCGGAATTTGCGGCCAAGGCCCATCAGATCACCCTGACTTTGCTGAATGGCTAGTTGAAGAAGGCATCCAATCTATGTCGCTCAACCCAGATACTGTGGTTGCAACATGGCAACGTTTAGCTAAGAAATAATGGCTAAGCGTTATGCTTAATCGTACCGTATTTTTCATCTCTGACGGTACTGGTATTACTGCCAGCGCCTTGGGTAAATTGCTTGAGCATTTTCCAAGCACAAACTTTACCCAAGTGCGTATGCCATTTACCGACACACTCGATAAAATCAAGCTCGCACAGATTTCGATTTTGCACGCTGCTGAGGAAAATGGTGGTCGGCCAGTAGTGATTATGTCATTAGGCGACATGGAATTACGCAATACTTTAAAGCAATCCAATGCCTATTTTATTGACTTATTTAACACCTTCATAGACCCGCTAGGCCTTGAATTAGATCAAAAACCGCTGACCGGTGCAGGCATTGCGCATAGCGTAATGGGCACCAAGTACAACGACCGCATGGAAGCGATTAATTTCACGCTGAATCACGATGATGGCATGACAAATTCTGGCTTAGAAGAAGCGCAGGTGATTTTAATTGGCGTTTCTCGTTGCGGAAAAACGCCTACCAGCGTTTATTTAGCCATGCAATTTGGTATTAAAGCAGCCAATTATCCATTAATTCCAGAAGACTTTGAACGTGGCGCATTGCCGGCTATTTTGCATAAACACCTAGATAAAATATTTGGCTTAACCATCAAGCCAGAACGCCTACATGCAGTACGTAACGAGCGTAGATCTGGCAGCTTTTATGCTTCTTTAGATAATTGTAGAAAAGAAATCACCACAGCAGAAAACCTAATGCGCAATGCAGGCATTACCTGGGCAGACTCAACCAGTCGTTCAGTGGAAGAATTGTCAGCCATCATTATGGAAAGAACTCGCAAGCCTACTTAATTGCAATATAGCGTTATTTTTGCAAGGCATTAGCAATAAAAAAGGCGCATCAAGCGCCTTTTTTACTATGCAAAACTGACTCTAAACCAACCTTATTTCAAACTAGGTTTAATTCTAGCTAAAATCTCATTAGAGTCAGGCTTCACATCACTACTATAAGCATACACATCTTTACCGCCCGGCAAAATCACATATTTAAAGAAATTCCATGATGGCGCTGAACCAGTTTTAGCCATCAACTGTTTGTAAAATGGATTAGCTGAATCACCAGTCACTGAACTTTTAGTCATCATAGGAAACTTAACGGCATAAGTTAATTTGCAAAAGTCGCCAATTTGCTTATCGCTGCCCGGTTCCTGCCTAAAGTCGTTGGATGGAAAACCAATCACTAACAAACCATTGGCTTTATATTTGCTATACAAACCTTCAAGCGCATCAAACTGAGGCGTAAAACCACATTTACTGGCGGTATTCACCACTAATATTGGTTTGTCCTGATAATCGCACAGATTAATTTTTTCACCCTGTAAAGTAGTAAATTGGTGATTGTAGAGTTCAGAACAAGCCGCATTTGCCATCTGTGTCGCCCCCAATAACAAAACTGATAAGAGAATTTTTTTCATATTTGCTCGCTAGAAGTAATTAAGTTAAATATTTGATTAGGACTCATCACCTTCCCAATAGTTCGAATTTATAGCGACGAATTAAACTTGAATAAGCTTAATCTAATGAATGAAGTTCAACAAAAAACCTATCATAGAAAAAATAAAAATCATTTTGATAACGCTTAGTTTGAATTTAAACAAGACTAAAAACCCGACCACTGCTAGGCTTAACGACCACCAATCAACCTGATAAAACACAAAATGTGACGCCACAAAATTAGGCAAAACAGCAGTATTCGGCATAAAAATATGTGCCGCAAAAAACAGCGCTAAACTCAAAATCACCCCAACCACAGCTGCTGTAATGGCAGTTAATGGCCCAGTAAATTTCAAATTACCTTGCGTTTTTTCAATAAAAGGCCCACCCATAAAAATGAACACAAACGAGGGTAGAAACGTAAAAAACGTCACGATACTGGCCGCAACTACACCAGATAATAAGAGACTTTCCGCACCAAATACCTGTTGCGTCCAGCCGCCGACAAAGCCAACAAACGCCACAATCATAATCAGCGGACCTGGTGTAGTTTCACCCAAAGCCAATCCATCTATCATTTGCGTAGCGCTTAACCATTGATAATGCCCCACCGCGCCTTGATACACGTAAGGCAATACCGCATAAGCACCACCAAATGTCATTAATGCGGCCTTAGTAAAAAACCAGCCCATCTGGGTAAATGTTGCGTGCCAGCCGTAAATAATTGTCAGCAGACCCATGGCAACTAACCATACAGTCAAACCTACCGCCAATATTTTAAACAGGTGCTTAATATTAAATTTTGCATGTTTAGGGATAGGCGTATCGTCATCTATCACCGCTTTGCCAAAGCTTTTATGGCGAGATTGACCCCCAGCGCCTAAGTTAAAAGTATTTGGTGAATAGCGACTACCGATATAGCCGATGACAGTAGCAAACAGCACAATTAAAGGAAACGGTAGCTTAAAAAAAACAATCGCAACAAAAGATGACCATGAAATCAACCACAGCCATTTGTTTTTTAAAGCGCGACTGCCAATACGATAGGCTGCAAATAAGACAATGGCAACAACCGCAGATTTAATGCCATATAAAATACCGCTAACAATAGGCTGTTGACCAAAGCGCAAATAGACATAGCTAAGTGCAATTAAAATAAAAAATGATGGCAACACAAATAAACAACCGGCGATCAAGCCGCCCCAAGTTCTATGCATCAACCAGCCGATATAAGTCGCTAATTGTTGTGCTTCTGGGCCTGGCAATACCATGCAATAATTAAGCGCGTGTAAAAAGCGTTTTTCTGAAATCCAACGTTTTTTCTCAACCAAATCGTGATGCATAATAGCAATTTGGCCGACTGGCCCGCCAAAGCTTACAAAGCCAAGCTTTAGCCAATACCAAAAGGCTTCTTTTAATGTGGGGGTTTTAGGTTGCAATTGGCCGTTAGAAGCATTGGTCATCAATGGCTTTCAGGATAAATTGTTTAGAACGTTTTTTATTTTAGTAAAAAAACAAAAGTCAGACACTGCTAATGACTTCGTAAATCATGCTACTGGCGGAAGAGGCGTCCTCTTATCCCACTTTCGCAGACATTCGCACTAGCCTAAAAATACAATGTATATCAATAAGTTATAGCACAACGAACTAACACGAATTCGCTAAAGTTTGCTACAATCCCCACTAGCGGGTAAGAACGCGGGTAAGAACTGGAGGTTTGGCGGATGGCTAAGACAATTGAGATGATAACACCAATATCGGTAAGCAAATTACCTACAGGCTTTCATGCTGATGGTGGCAACCTATACCTTAGAGTTAAAGACACTGGTGCGCGTAGCTGGGTATTTAGATACAAGCAAGCTGGCAAGGTTACTGAATTAGGTCTTGGTGCAACAACCAGCCGAACATTAAAGCAAGCGCGGGTATTAGCTGTAAAGATGCGGACAGCACTTAAAGAAGGTAAAAACCCCGCGCCATTGATTAAAGAAAAGTTAGACATTACTGCAATGACATTTAAGGACTATGCTTTAGAGTTGATCGAGGCTAAGCGTACTGAATGGCGCAATACTAAACACGCTCAGCAATGGGAAAACACTTTAGATCAATTTGCTTATCCTAAACTTGGTGCAAAGCTTCCCGCGGATGTAACCCTAGCCGATGTTAAAGCTGTATTAATGCCAATATGGACGACTAAGACAGAAACAGCCGTTAGACTACGCGGACGCATTGAACAAGTGCTAGATTATGCCGCGGTACATGAAGACGCTGACAGACGCAATCCAGCACGATGGAGAGGCAACCTTGATAAAGTCTTTCCTCAGCCTAAGAAAGTTTCTAAGGTAGTACACCACCCATCCGCGCCATATATTGAAGTGCCTGACATCATGTCACACCTACGCGGTAAAGATACAGCGTCCGCTTATAACCTACGATTCACAATACTGACAGCTTCTAGGTCTGGAGAATCACGCGGTGCATTGTGGAGTGAAATAGATATGGATAATAAGGTTTGGACAATTCCAGCTTCACGCATGAAAGCCGAACGCGAACACAAAGTGCCATTGTGTGATGAAGCGATTGAAGTACTCACCATAATGAAAAAATGGAATATAAAAGATTCTGATATTGTCTTTATGGGTAGCCGTGAAACCAGTATTACTGATGTCGCTATCAATAAAACACTACACGCCATAAACCCTAATATCTCAGTGCATGGCTTTCGTTCAAGCTTTCGAGTATGGGGAGCGGAAACAACATCCACACCTAGCGCAGTATTAGAACTGGCATTAGCTCACGTTAATCAAAATGAAGTTGAAGCGGCTTATCAGCGTAGCGATCTATTTGAACGTAGACGCGACTTAATGACCACATGGGGAAACTACTGCAAGACTAAAGGCAATGTTATACATTTAGCTAAAACAGCATAGCAAAAGGCACAATATGACAAACCAAGAGCTAATCAATAAAACCACCCCCCCTACTCCACTAGCCAAAGCTTTACTTGATGGTGATGAAGAGGGTATGGAGCAACTATTAGATTTATTGTTCTCATGTCACAGGCTTGTATGTGGAATGGATGAAGATGAAGACCAATCAAATTGGGATAATTCCTACCACTCATGGAGTATTCAGCAATGTTATAAAAATGACCAATTAACCAATGCCCTTAGAAATGTTGCGGCCAACTGGGATGATGCAAAGTTAATAACTGAGCAATGGTTTAAAGATTTTCCCCACCACTGTGGAGACCAGGATTATTGGGCTTACCGTAGAGATGAAATGAAAGACCCTACTGCAATTGGATATTTCAGAGGATTACTAGAAGAAAGAGTTAAATAAACCACGCTTGAGACTATCAAGCAAAAGCGGCAACGCTGGTATGTTTTCGAAGGCGCACCAACGAAGCCTAATCACAATGCAATACTTACTAGGAGTACCGCAATATGACTACTGATGATTTTAACACCGAGATTAGAACTGGCGCGATTGCCTGTATAGATGCTATGAGAATTATTGAGCAAATAGCTGAAAGTGGCGCAAGTTACAGGACTATTGATGATAGCTTCAAAGCACAAAGAATAGCCATATCATTGGCAATATTAACAGCTGGCGACATACCAAAGCGAGCACAAGGCATAATTGCAGCAATGGCAGAATATATTTACATGTGCAATTCGGCTGGCACGCCTAATCTAAAACAATGGCGACCAGAAGCAGCTATGACCGAGAGCGAGAACGCGGCACACATGGCTAGCTATATTGATGCTGATGAACTTGAAGTAGCCTCTTAACCAGTAAAGTCCACCGCCTAGTATTGGCTTAATTACCCAGTACGAAAATGCAGCCCTTCACTGCGCTGGTGGTGGCACTATTTAATGAAGGTACATTTTGAAGGATGTTTAAATGATTGATTCAAGCGCAATAGAGTATTTGAAAGACAAGCCTAAAGATGAATGGTTGATCGATGACTGGAAAAAGTGGAGCACTTTTTGCGAGTTGTTATCTGAAAAAAGCACGGCTGAATTTTTAAGATTATTAAAAGAAAATCTTGGTCTAAACCAGCAAATTGAAAAATATGAAGCATTCATAGCGAAAAAGCATGGCATGCCCAAAAGAATTAAAACTAAAGGGCTTTTAACTGCGCCAAGGGGAAGGCCTATGAAGTTAAGCCAAAATAAAATCATAATGGACTTTGTTAAAGCAATGCGGATAAAGAATCGAACATGGATTGAAATTGGGGATTATATCGACTTAGCTAACACACAGAATAATACCAATTATCCAACAAGCGAAAGATACTTAAGAGGCCTTATTAAATCGGCTGATTAAACACTTCAATTCAAAGCCTACATAAAAATCGGTAAAAAATCATAGTTCTCTTACTTACAAAGGAGAACGACAATGAACCACGAAACACAACCGCGCTTACTAGACGTTACAGAAACTACCCACCGCACTAGCCTACGAAAAACCAAACTATATGAGCTTATCAATGCTGGAGAATTACGTCCTATTAAATTAGGCCGTAAAACAGTATTCAGCGAACAAGAAGTTAATCAGTGGATTGAAAAACAGATCGCTAATAGAGCTGGTGCTTAATATGGAAAAAGCCCCTTCACCAATTACAGCGAAAGAGCCTTCAGACAGCTTACATTCTAACATTAAAGAAACATTAAGATCGAGATTCTTAGCTGGTAACAAAGTCCGCATTATTGATTATCACGAATCAGAGCGTGCCGAAGTGACAGGCGCAATCAAAACGCTTCAGGACGAGTTGCCAATTGTTACAGGCTGGCAGACAGTCCGTCAATCCTACTTATCAGAAACGAGAACCCGCGCCCGCTCTTACCATATCCCCGAAGCCTTGTTAAAGGAGGCTTCACTATGAGTGCGCTCAATACAGTGTTATCACGCTTAGACAAGGTGCAACGCATTGGTAATGATAGGTATAAGGCAATATGTCCCGCTCACGATGACCGAAGCCCTAGCCTAGCTATTAAAGATGATGGAGGCCGTCTGTTACTGCATTGTTTTGGAGGCTGCGAAACTTCGGATGTGTTAGGCGCAATCGGCTTAGATTTTGCAGACATCATGCCTGATAAAGCTGAGGGTAATTTCAAGAAAGATAGAAAGCCCTTCTATGCAATGGATATTCTAAGCATTATTAAATTAGAGGCGACACTAACTTATATATACGCGTCCGATATGGCGAAAGGTTTAATGCTCACTAGCAACGATAAAGATCGATTATTGCTTGCATCATCAAGAATCAATCATGCGTATGAGGTGGCTAAAAATGGCATATAACACCAATGTAATAGATGCCTTTGATGCTGACATTATAAATCATGCTATTGCTAGTGAATGGCTAACACCATTAAGTTTGCTACAAGTGAACGAGCCTTCACCCTACCCATTAACCGCCCTACCTAGTGGCCTAGGTGATGCCGTGCGCGAAGTCCTGGAGTTTGTTCAAGCCCCACCAGCATTAGCCGCCTGTAGTGTGTTATCTGCATTATCAGTATCAGCGCAACACTTAGCGAATGTAAGGCGTGCCGAAGGATTAACAAGCCCATTAAGTTTATATACATTAGCAATCGCAGAAAGTGGCGAACGTAAATCCAGTGTAGATAAACACTTCACCACAGCCATAACATCATGGGAGGCTAACCAAGCGGAACTGGGAAAACCTGAGGTAACAAGGTTCAAGGTAGAGCATGATAGCTGGTCGATGCAATACGAAGGTTTAAAGCAGAAAATTAAAGATACTGCTAAGCAACAAAAACCCACTAGCCTATTAACGAATCAGCTACACCAATTAAAGAACGAAGAGCCGCAACCAGTGCGAGTGCCTAGGCTTATTTATGGTGATGCAACACCTGAGCAGTTAGGTTATGCCCTTGCTAAACATTGGCCTAGTGCTGGCGTGCTATCCAGTGAAGCTGGCATTGTGTTTGGTTCTCATGGTATGAGTGGCGATAGTGCGATGCGTAACATGGCCTTACTTAACGTCTTATGGGACGGTGGCACGCATAGCATTGATAGACGCACGACAGACAGCTACAAGGTACAAGACGCACGTTTAACCATGGGCTTAGCAGTACAAGCCGATACAGTGAGAAACTTCTTTAATAACTCAAAAGGACTAGCTCGCGGAACTGGGTTCTTAGCAAGATTTTTAATTGCATGGCCTGATTCTACTCAGGGAAAACGGCCTTTTAAAGAACCGCCTACTAACTGGCCTATGCTCACCACATTCAGTGAACGCATATCCGACTTATTAAACAAGATACCAGTGCTTACCGATGCTGGCGGCATTAGTCCAATTACGCTAGATTTTAGTATTGATGCCAAACAAGCATGGATTAATTTTCATAATCAGGTCGAGTTAGAGCTTAGACAAGGTGGCGATTTAACCGATGCTAGAGATGTGGCAAGTAAGGCGGCTGATAATGTAGCGAGGCTGGCGGCATTGTTTCACCTGTATGAATGGCAAAGTGAAGGCGCAATTAATAGTGACCTTGTAGAGCGTGCCATAGCCATTGTTACATGGCATTTATACGAAGCTAAAAGGTTCTTAAATCAAATTGCCATACCTGACCATGTGAATAACGCCATCAAGTTAGATGATTATATTCTGCGATATTGCCGTGAACATAAAGCAGATACGGTGACAAAAAATCATATTCTAAGAAACGGAGCTATTAGGGATAAAAAGGCATTCAATGAAGCGTTAGACGAATTAATTGATGCTCAGCATATTAGAGTTATTTTAGACGATAGAACGAGCATTATTGAAGTCAATCCAGCGTTATTGGGAGATAGTCATGCTTAGGCAAATTCTCAATAAATACAGTGATGCGACTTGCACTCATGCGATTCATGCGATTACTGAGGGTTTAGACACTGACCGAATCGCACGAATCGCACGAATCAGTGTCGCACGGCCTATAAAAACAGACTTTATTGCTAGTGATGAAATAGTTTCTAACTGGTGGCTAGTCCACTATGTAGATATTGAAAACGTGCAATTAGCTATTTGGCCACCTTCTACCAAAGCCGAAGTATTAGAGCTTAATCCTACTGCTATAAACGCTGAGCCGATACCGTCACCAATAGATCAAACAATGGAGGTGATAACCAATGAATGATTTTATATTGGAGTGTTCACCAAAGGCTAATAAGTCCGCGCCATTAGAAGCTGATTCACTGGCTGAGGTATTACAGGCACTCAGGACACATAACGCGGTGGCATGGATTAGACGGCAATCTACAGGCACGGCTAAGATTCAAGGTCGATATATCCAGTTTGGCTGGGCTGGCTGTAGCGACCTGTTAGGGATGCTTAAAAACGGTCGATTATTGGCGGTAGAGTGCAAGCGTCCGAAAGGCGGTAAAGTTTCCGCTGACCAAACACATTTTTTAGCAATGGTTAATCAGTTTGGCGGGTGTGGGTTTGTAGCAACGAGCGCGATAGATGTATTCAATAACTTACGAGGTGACCATGAATAACGCGGATATTAAAGAGCCTGTGACGATTGATAACAAAAGCGGCAAGGTCTTACCCTCCCCTAAGGGAATCAAGCTTAAAACGATTGATGATGTACGTGTGGAGATGGCCTCTGTATATCGCGGCATGAAGTCTGGCAGTATTGAAAGCAGTGACGGTACAAAGTTTATATACGCCCTTGGTGCAATTGGCAAGATGATTGAAATTCACGATATAGAAAAACGTATTGAATTATTGGAGAATAAATAATGGCGACAATAGAAGCAAGGTTACAAGCGTTAGAAAATAAGCATGCTGAACCATTAAACATGATGATAATAATTCTTAGTGGCGATGAGCCAACGGAAGACCAGCAACGACAGATTGATGAAGGTGGAAGGATAGGACAAAAGGTAATGGTCGTAAGTTTTGTTTCACCCACGGCAAAGCAAATTAATTAGATTGAATAAAGCCCATTTCGATGGGTTTTTTGATGTAACCAATATGAAAGGGTAAGAACGGAGGTAAGAACTAGAAGCGATTTAAAACAAAATATCGTTATAAATCAATATATTAAATCATTATACTGGCGGAAGAGGCGGGATTCGAACCCGCGTTAGGCTATTAGCCTAAACACGCTTTCCAGGCGTGCGACTTAAACCGCTCATCCACTCTTCCGAAAAGGGATGTTTTTACAACGAACGCATTATAGTGCATTTATGAAAATAGTATATTTACAATATACCGCTTGTAGTTAATAATTTATAAAATCAATCACAGAAATATAAAATCCCATTAAAATAGCGCTTTGCTAGTAACAATCAATAGCGCTAGGTTTACCAGTAGCAACTTTGCCAATAGTACATTCATAAAAATTAGTAAAAAAACCAGGATTAGCATGACCACAGCCAACACTAGCCTCAAAGTACCGTTTAATGAAAAAGATCAAGCAAAAGCCCTTGGTGCGCGCTGGAATGCCGAAGCAAAACAATGGTACGTGCCGCAAGGCCTAGATGCCGCACCGTTTGCAAAGTGGTTTACCGATGCGCCTAGTTCGCCGACAAGCGCGACGCCTTCTAGAAATAGCACAAAAGCAGCACCAATCTCAACGGTGCAGGAAAATGCTTTAGATGATGATATGAATGCCATTAACGCTAGGTTACGCGATGCATTTGAAACAAGGGAGTTTGAAACTAGGGAATTTGAATAAATTGATTACTCACACACGACTAAGCGCAGACTGAGTAAGGTCGAATTACATTAATCAAAGTCATCCGCATCAATTGATACTGGAGTGTTTTTTGCTTTTTTCGCTTCGGCCTCATAGCCAATACTCTCTAGTTTTACTCTGTATTCACATGAGGGCAAATGCCCTTCTAATTTGCCGTTGATGGCGGTTGTTTCCACTTTACAATAAACACACTGATACTTATGCATTTGGCCCTCTAAATGCTCCTGAGGAAAATCGATGTAATAGGGTTTTTTCATTTGTTACGGTCCTTAAACATTAAGCTAAGCTTAATATGCTCAGTAATGGTTAATAATACACCATAGAATTAAATACGGTTTGACCTTAGTATTTTTGATTGGGTATTTTAAGTTTTAAAGTGAGTTAATATTCGACTTCATTAATTTAAAATTTAGACGTCAATTTAAGCTGAATAATGTCAAGTACTTAAAGTGCTCGGAAGTTTAATAATCCATAAATAAACAGCTAAAAAAGCTTGACTTATGCACACATACTTAATGTTTCACTTTAAGTTTGGTAATAATCCTTATAAATCAACACTTAAAACTTAAGTCATTGTTTTTAATCATAATTATTATATAGGTTAAAGTTTAAGCTTTTTTAAAAAAGCCTTATAAAACGGTAAGTTACAGTTTCAAGCCACAAGTAATCACAGAGTTATCCACAGAGATTGTGGAGCGGCAATTACGTTTCAGTTATGATTTAAAAAGTCAATACTTGTCATTTTATTATCTAGGTATTTTTATGATTTTATGACTCACTTCTAGTAGTGATGCAGACCTTAGAAGTAGCACTTGTAGTATGGAAAGTATTGCGACATACTAGCTTTTTTAATGTTAATTAGGCTTCTCTGCCGACAGCGACTTAGCAAAAATTAATGACACCAATATTATAGGCGCAAGAATAGACACCACTATGAGCGATGCCAGCAAATCCGGAAGATCATCTAGCAGCCACAACAGACTTAGCGTTGGTAATTCTATACAGGTATTGGTGCATCACAAACGTGGCATAGCACTTAGATTTGCACGATTCCGTGCCGCAGGCATTGGTGCCTTCGCAGCCTTTATTGCGGTACTTGGGCCAGGTTTACTTGCGGGACTTTCCGACGATGACCCGGCAGGCATTACTACTTACTCTGTACTTGGCACTGACCACGGCTATCAATTACTCTGGATTATTCCAGCCTCCACTATCTTACTTATTCAATTTCATTTAATGGCGGTGAGGATTGGCGCGGCTTCAGGCAAAGGGTTTGTTGGTATTATTCGCGAACGCTGGGGTCATGGCTGGGGATATTTCGCCGTGATAGGATTGTTATTTGCCAATTTCGGTACTATTTGCGCTGAATACGCAGGTATCTCGGCGGCAGGCTTGCTGGTTGGTATTCCTGCTTGGGTAAGCGCGCCGATTGCAGGCGTATTAATCTCTGCTATCGTGGTGATGGGCTCATTTCACCGTGTAGAACGCATCTTACTTATTGTATCGTCAACTTTGGCGCTATATATCATAGATGGCATTCTGGCTAAGCCAGATTGGTCGTTGGTTTGGCATAACTCGATTGTGCCGCACATGCCAGAAGATAATATTGGCTGGATTGCCATTGCTGCAACGCTGGGCACTACCCTAGCGCCATGGGGATTAGCATTTATACAATCTTATGCAGTAGACAAAAAAATTACGGTAGCTAACCTGCGCTGGGAAAGAGTCGATGTCATTATAGGATCGTTACTCACGGGGATTATTGGCTTGGCGATTGCGGTTGCCTGCGCGGCCACGCTCAACCGTGCTGGCGTTCATATTAATGATGCCAGCGATGCCGCCGCGGCATTACGCCCGCTCGCGGGTTCATTTGCAACCGTATTATTTGGCGCTGGCTTATTAGGCGCATCGCTGCTAGCAGCCGCCATTGTGCCACTTGCCACCGCCTATTCTATTGCTGAAGGCGTAGGTGCACCCGCTTCCTTAGATTTAGATTCGCGCCACTTTCAGCTGTTCTATGCGGCCTTTATCGGACTTACCGTGGCCGCTGTAAGTGTAGTTTCACTGCCGGGCTTGCCGCTAATTCCGCTTATTTATACTAGCCAAGTGGTCAATGCGGTAATGTTGCCTTTACATGTAATCGCACTTCATTTATTAGCCAGAGACTCAGGCATTATGGGTAATGCTTTATCAAGCAAAGCCTCTCGCATCGCCAGTTGGATCAGCATCTCACTCATCATTGCCTGCATCAGCGCACTGATATTCAGTTGGCTAGGAAATAAATAGAGAACGAATAGAGAATGAATAAGTAGCTTGATGCTAAGCCAGTAATTTTATGCTCAACTAGAACTGTTTTATAATAGCTGTGTCTTAACAACTGCTTAATTACTCAAAGCATCATTAATCAAGCATCGTTAATCAATGATGCCATTTGGAATGTGAATGAAAAATAAACTGCTATGGCTATTGCTTGCCTTAACAACCTTAACGCAAACAGCTCAGTCCCTTGAAGTACCGCAACTCAAACCCGTGCAAGAACAATCTCAGGCAGCACATTTAGCTGCAGAAGTATTGTCGCGTTATCATTACAAACCAGTAAAGTTAGACGACACCAGTTCAGCCAAGATCTTTGATAACTATATAAAATCATTAGATAATCAGCGGATATTTTTCTTGCAGGCAGATATTGATCACTTCTCTGATGGCCGAACTAAGTTAGATGATGCAATCCTAAAAGAAGACCTGAGCATTCCTTTTGCTATTTTCAATGTTTACCAACAGCGCATTGTAGAGCACACTAATTACGCAAGATCATTGCTTAAAAAAGGCTTTAATTTTGACAAAGTAGAAGGCTATCAATTCTCGCGTGAAAAAGAAGCTTGGGCGCAATCTCAAGATGAAATTAACGACCTATGGCGTAAACGAGTTAAAAATGATTGGCTACGCCTAAAAATGGCTGGCAAAGATGATAAAAGTATCGTCAGCACGCTAGATAAACGCTATGAAAACATTCTAAATAGCATCGCTAAAATTAAAAATGACGATGTTTTTCAAAGTTTCATGAATGCCTACACCATGACGGTAGACCCGCACACCAATTACTTTGGCATACGTGCATCAGAAGATTTTGATATTTCAATGAAATTATCGCTGGTGGGTATAGGCGCTGTACTTCAAGATAAAGATGAATACACCACCATCCGTGAACTTGTAACCGGTGGTCCAGCCGCACTTTCAGGCAAATTAAAAGTGGGTGACCGCATTGTAGGTGTCGGCCAAAGTGAAAAGAAAGCTGCCACAGATGTAATGGGATGGCGACTTGATGATACGGTTGCGTTAATTAGAGGTGCTGAAAATTCAGTAGTGGTACTCGACATTTTACCTGCTGAAGCTGGCCCTGATGGTAAGCACAAACTCATTACACTAATACGTAAAAAAATAAGCTTAGAACAACAAGCTGCAAAAAAATCTATCATTGAAGTAAAAGATGGCAATGAAACTAGGCAAATCGGTGTAATTACCCTGCCCGTTTTTTATCAAGATTTTGGCGCACGACAAAACGGCGATAAAAATTATAAAAGTGCGACGCGTGATGTAAAGCGCTTGTTAGAAGAACTGAAAAAAGCCAAAGTGGACAGCGTGTTGGTTGACTTACGCGACAATGGTGGCGGCTCTTTAGATGAAGCCATAGAGCTAACCGGCCTGTTCGTAGACACTGGACCAGTGCTACAAGAGCGTGACATGAAAGGCGTCATTAAAGTCGATAGCGATACGAACGCTGGCGTTGCATGGGATGGACCGCTAGGCATATTAATTAATCGAGCCTCAGCGTCTGCCTCAGAAATTTTTGCAGCAGCCATTCAAGACTATGGTCGTGGTGTAATTATTGGCGAACAAAGTTTTGGAAAAGGCACGGTACAATCAGTGGTAGATTTAGACCAACTGGTTAAAAACGAACAACCAAAATTCGGTGAAGTAAAAATGACTGTCGCCCAATTTTTCCGTATCAATGGCAGTACAACGCAATTACGTGGCGTAGTGCCTGATATTAGCTTGCCATCAGCTACTGACCCAGAAAGCTTTGGCGAGTCCAGCTATGAAAATGCTTTACCTTGGTCGCGAATTAAAGCGGCGGATTATGTGCCTGCCGGTGATTTAAAAATGTTAATCCCGCTATTAAACACCAACCACCAAGCGCGCATCAATAAAGACAAAGACTTTCAGTATTTGAATGAAGATATTGCAGACTTTAATATTCAACGTAAACAAAATCTCATTTCCCTTAATGAGAATGAGCGCCGTAAAGAACGAGAAATCCAAGAAGCGCGGTTGTCTGCGCGAGAAAAAATCAGCATGGCTACCGATAAAAGCACCGAGAAAAGTGCTGATAAAAAAGTAGTTAATAAAACAGAAAAAACTAGCGCGGTACGAGATGATGGGCTACAAGCAAACGAACGTAATCTAGAAGCTGATTTGGCCATGGAAAAAGTGAGAAAAGATACTAAAGATATTTTGCTCACCGAGTCTGCACACATCCTAAGTGATGCACTTAGCTTAGTTAAAAGCAACGCCAAGCTTACCGCCAATAGCTTGCCTAACGTAAAAACACATTAATATCGTGTTTAGTAAAGCAAACTTATATAAAATATAAGTTTGTTACAAATATAGTGTTTATGATCTCATTTACACTTGATTTACACTTGATTTACATTCGGCTAAAGGTTATTGTTTAGCTAAGGCTTATTATTAATAATTCCTTTATTAACAAAGGAGTTTAGTGTTTTAAGTTAGTTTATTAATACCATAAAAATAGTAACGAAGTAATGCGCTTCTACCAATAGAAACGCTACATTATCATTATTAAAACTAGAGGAGTCAGCATGAGTTTAGATCTACTAAAAGGCCTTGGCGTAACCATACCTTACAAAGCAAAATACGATAACTTCATCGGCGGAAAATGGGTTGCACCAGTAAAAGGTGAGTATTTTGATGTTATTACCCCTATTACAGGCAAACCATACACAAAAGCTGCACGCTCTAGCGCTGAAGACGTTGAACTTGCACTAGATGCTGCGCACGCAGCAGCAGATAAATGGGGCCGTACAGCGCCAGGTGAGCGTGCTAATTTACTACTTAAAATTGCAGACCGCCTAGAAGCGAATCTTGAATTATTAGCCACAGCAGAAACAATTGATAACGGCAAACCAATTCGTGAAACAATGAATGCTGATATTCCATTGGCAATTGATCATTTCCGTTACTTTGCTGGATGTATGCGTGCGCAAGAAGGCAGCTTAAGTGAAATTGACGAAACGATGGTGGCTTACCACTTCCATGAGCCTATCGGTGTTATCGGTCAAATTATTCCTTGGAACTTCCCAATTTTAATGGCAGCTTGGAAACTAGCGCCAGCGGTGGTTGCAGGTAACTGCGTGGTAATGAAACCAGCAGAGTTCACTCCAATCAGCATTTTGATTTTGATGGAATTAATTGCAGATATCTTACCTCCAGGTGTTATCAACATTGTTAATGGTTACGGTCGTGAAGTTGGCGCGCCATTAGCAAATAGCCGTCGTATTGGCAAAATCGCCTTTACTGGTTCAACAGCAACTGGCCGCGTGATTGCACAAGCCGCAGCTTCAAACTTGATTCCAGCCACTTTAGAACTAGGTGGCAAATCACCTAACGTATTCTTTGAAGATATTGCTGATGCAGATGATGACTTCTTTGATAAAGCGGTTGAAGGTCTTGTATTATTTGCGTTCAACCAAGGTGAAGTTTGTACCAGCCCTTCACGCGCATTGATTCAAGAATCTATCTATGACAAATTCATGGAACGCGTATTACCACGCGTAGCCGCTATTGTTCAAGGCAACCCATTAGATCCTAACACGATGATTGGTGCGCAAGCATCAGAAGACCAAATGAACAAAATCATGTCATACATGGACATTGGCAGACAAGAAGGCGCGCAAGTGCTTATTGGTGGCGAACGTAATGTATTAGGCGGCGATTTTGCAAATGGTTATTACATCCAGCCAACATTGCTTAAAGGCAATAACAAAATGCGCGTGTTCCAAGAAGAAATTTTTGGCCCAGTGCTTGCAGTTACAACCTTTAAAGATGAAGCGGATGCACTAGCCATTGCCAATGACACAGTATTTGGTCTAGGTTCAGGCGTTTGGACACGTGATGGTAGCCGCGCTTACCGCATGGGTCGTGGTATTAAAGCTGGTCGCGTTTGGACTAACTGTTACCATGCCTACCCAGCGCATGCTGCATTTGGTGGTTATAAAGAATCTGGCATTGGTCGTGAAACACACAAAATGATGCTAGATCATTATCAACAAACTAAAAACCTTTTAGTCAGCTACAGCCCTAAAAAGCTAGGCTTTTTCTAAATAACAATCTATCTAAAATTACATGCCTAACCAACATTAACCGTAGCATTAATATCTAAGGTTAATGTTGATTTAAAATTGTAAAAAGATTGATGATAAGAGGCGGTTCATCCGCCTCTTTTTTCGCCTGATAATTAGCATCATTTATTTAGCATCATTGGTAATTTGAATTTTTTGGAGATTTTTAATGACTGAGCGCTTATCTGCAACGCCTTCTGCCATAGGCTTAATTCAAAAACTCACCGCACAATATGGGCCTATTCTATTTTTTCAATCAGGCGGATGTTGCGAAGGAAGTGTTCCACTTTGCATGCCGGCTAATGAATTTAAACCTAGCCCGTCAGACGTAGTGCTAGGCGAAATTGAAGGTGCCGTTTTTTATATGGGACATAATCATTTTCAGTTCTCAGAAAATACCCACACGATTTTAGATGCCTTGCCAGGCTCTAGCGGCTCATTTTCGCTAGATTGCGGTTCGGGCATGGCCTTTATTACCAAAGGCCGCTTGTATAGTGACGAAGAGTTACAGCAACTAGCTCCAGTAGTAACCTACGGCTATCGCTAAGTGCTAAGGTATTAATAAGTTTTAGCAGGCTTAGCTAATGTAGTTAGGGCAATAAATATTTAAAAAATAATAGTTAGCGATACATTCAAACAGCTAAAGTATTGTAAAATTACATTTGGCGGGCCTCCCCGCATTGTAAGATAGCCAACCTGGTCAGATGCGGAAGCAAGCAGCCACAACTATTAAGCAAGTGCCGGGGTAAGGGCTCGCCTCTTTCGATTTACGCCACCGATAAAGTTTTAGCAATAAAATTTTGGCAATAGCGCTTTAGCAATACAGCTGGTTTTGTAAATTCGGCATAAATTACTTTTTGAAAGTAGATGAATTGATCTCATGAGTTATGCAAGCACTGTAATTTATCCAAGCATGATGACTTATCCAAACACTACAGGCTGCGCAACTGCTATGCCTGACAAACCGCTATGAGCTATCAAGTACTGGCGCGTAAATGGCGACCTAAATCTTTCGACACCTTAGTCGGGCAAGACCACGTAGTGCGCGCACTGACGAATGCCCTTGAACAGAATCGCCTGCACCATGCCTACTTATTTACCGGCACGCGCGGCGTAGGTAAAACCACACTCGCCCGTATTTTAGCTAAATCACTCAACTGCGATACTGGCATCACGGCAAAACCATGTGGTGTTTGCGTGGCTTGCATGGGCATTGATAGCGACAGATTTGTAGATTACATTGAGATAAACGCGGCATCAACACGTGGTATTGATGATGTTAGGTCTTTGCTAGAACAAGCGACCTACGCGCCAACACAAGGTCGTTTTAAAGTGTTCATGCTCGATGAAGTTCACCAACTCACAAAAGAAGCATTTAATGCTTTATTAAAGACTTTAGAAGAGCCACCAGCACACGTAAAATTTATTCTAGGCACCACTGACCCACAAAAAGTGCCGGTTACGGTATTGTCGCGTTGTTTGCAGTTTAATTTACGCCAAATGGCTGGCACGACTATTATCAGCCATTTACAAAATATACTTGGCCAAGAAAATATTCCCTACCAAGCAACCGCGTTGCATCTAATTGCGCGGGCGGCTTCTGGCAGCATGCGTGATGCATTATCACTCACAGATCAAGCCATTGCTTACGGCAGCCAATCAGTCAATGAGGCTGAAGTACGCGCCATGCTAGGCGCCATAGACCAAAGTTATTTATTTGAATTACTCAACGCATTGCTGGCCAACGATGGCGCCAGCCTGATTGCTCAAGCCAAAGTGATGGAAGAACGTAGCTTATCGTTTGAAGTCGCACTGAATGATTTAGCCCAATTACTGCATCAAGTAGCCATGGCACAAACTGTGCCTGATAGTGTTGCCAATGACTTGCCAGAACGTGACGCCTTACTAAATTTGGCGCAAACAATCCAGCCAGAAACCTTGCAGTTATATTATCAAATAGCGCTATTAGGCCGCCGCGACATTGGTCTTGCGCCAGATGAATTTGCTGGTTTTACCATGAGTTTATTGCGTATGCTGGCATTTACGCCGAATGCCAGTGTCGCACAAAATGATAACAGCACCCAAAAAGCACCGCTTAGACAAGCAAACGCCTCTTTAGCAAGCGCAATAAAACCACAGATTGCAGCGCCAGTTGAGCCAGTAGCTATACAAGAGAATACTGCCCAACAAACAGCACCTGCTGAATATGCGACCAGCAATGACATGATGCCTGAACATACAGAAGCTAGATCAGCAACGACTGAATTTTCAGCAGAAAACAATACTGCCAAAACTAATAGCAACAGCCAATTTAACGGTAACTGGCGCGGCTTGCTAGAAGAATTAAAACTAGGTTTAGTGCGTACCTTGGCGCAACATTGTGAATTAATCAGCTACGATGAAAACAGCATTTCATTAAGTGTGCCAGAGGCACAAAAACACTTATTACTGCCCAACTATCAAGAAAAACTAGCCAGCGCGATTTCGCAGTATTTTGATAAAAAAATTAAATTACAATTTAGCATAGGTGGCACAGGCAACACACCGGCTAAACAAATTTCACAAGAAAAAGCACACGCGCAAGCCAATGCAGAAAGTGCGATTGAAGATGATAGTTTTGTACAATCATTAATCAATGATTTTGGGGCACAGATTATCCCCAATAGCATTAAACCGATTTAAACCCTAAAAACTCAAACATTAAGGACTAAAGATATGATGAAAGGCGGTATGGGCAATATGATGAAGCAAGCCCAGCAAATGCAGGCAAATATGCAAAAAGCCCAAGCAGAGCTTGCAAACATTGATGTTGAAGGCGTTGCCAGCAACGGTTTGGTAAAAGTGACCATGGCATGCAATAACGTGGTCAAACGCGTAACTTTGGATGACAGCGTGATGGACGATAAAGAAACTCTGGAAGACTTATTGGTGATCGCCTTAAAAGACGCTACCGCAAAAGCTGAGGCAACGTCATCTGCACGTATGGCTAATTACATGCCAGCCGGCATGAAAATGCCATTTTAGTTGTTAGCACACTAAAAACTGCATGAAAAACCCGCCCGCGCTTGAACAATTGATTGATAGCTTACGTTGCCTGCCGGGCGTAGGCCCAAAATCAGCGCAACGCATGGCTTATTATTTATTACAGCGCGACAGAAAAGGCGCCAGTAGCTTAGCCATTGCACTAGATAATGCATTGCAGGTGGTGGATCATTGCAAGCTGTGTAACACCTTTAGTGAGCAGCCTATTTGCCCATTATGTGAATCTGAGCAACGCGATAAAAACGTATTATGCGTAGTAGAAATGCCTACAGATTTAATGATGTTAGAAAATACTCGCGCTTATAGTGGCATGTATTTTGTACTAATGGGCCGATTATCGCCGCTAGATGGCGTAGGCCCAAAAGAAATTCATTTAGATAAACTCATCAAACGTGCACAAGATGGTTTGGTGCAAGAAGTGATTTTAGCCACCAACTACACAGTAGAGGGTGACGCCACCGCACATTACATTAGCGAGCTACTCAAAGTAAGAGGCATTAAAACCAGCCGTATTGCGCGTGGCATGCCTATGGGTGGGGAAATTGAATATGTCGATAGCGGCACCTTAGCGCAAGCGATGCTGGAACGACGCAGCCTCGCCTAAAGTTCAAACAAGCCAGTTTATTTACAGCCAGTCCGAAAACAATATGATGATAAGGCGAAATCATCTATTTGTAGGAGCGACGCCCTCGTCGCGAAGCAATGCTACAACCGCGACGAGGGCGTCGCGCCTACCGAAAATATTACATGACGAATTATTTACAGGGCTAACTTACAAATAATCCATTAATTCTAAAGGTGTGTTTATCAACACATCTGCGCCCCACTCGGCCGGTTTATCGCTTTGGGCAATATAACCAAACAGCGCTACCACGGTTCTCATACCAGCCGCTTTGCCAGCTTGCACATCACGCTCGGCATCGCCCACGTAAATACAATCACTTGCCAAAAATCCCGTTTCTGCACAAGCCATTAATAAAGTCGTTGGCGCTGGCTTTGGTAAAACCGCATCGTCGCCGCACACCAAACAAGCTGATCTTTGGTGCAGATTGGTATCACCCATTTTTACCGCTTTGACTAAATCTACCGAAAAACGCCTAGGTTTATTAGTCACAATTCCCCATTTTATACCTTGCGTATCCAGCGTATCTAACAACACTGCAATGCCGGGCAACAATCGTGGATTATTGGTAAATACTGATTCATATAAATCTAAATATTCCACACGCATTTTTTCAAAGTTGGCATCAGCGGGTGTAATGGCAAAACCCAATTCTAGTAAACCGCGTGAACCATGTGAGGCGATTGGCCAAATTTCATCGTGGCTTAATGGTGGCTTGCCGTACCGCGCCAACTGAATATTAAGCGCCAATCCTAAGTCGTGCGCGGTATCCACCAAGGTGCCATCTAAATCGAATAAAATCATCAGAAAATTAAGCCGTTTAGCCCTCTAAAACAGTATGCATCATATAATTGACTGCCACATCATCACCCAAACTGTAATGTTGTGTCATTGGGTTATAGCTCATGCCACGCATATTACCCACATTCAATTCTGCAGATCTAGCCCAGCCGGAAAGCTCTGATGGCTTGATAAATTTAGCATAATCATGCGTGCCTTTTGGTAGCATATTTAAAATGTACTCCGCGCCTATAACGGCGAATAAATAAGCTTTTGGGCTACGGTTAATAGTAGAGAAGAATACAGCGCCGCCTGGTTTTACTAGTTTGGCACAAGCCGCCACAATCGCCGCTGGGTCTGGCACATGCTCGAGCATTTCCATACAAGTGACAATATCAAAACTGGCTGGCTGTTCTGCGGCCAATTGCTCTACCGCGATCAATTTATAATTAACTTTAGCGCCACTTTCTAATTGATGTAGCTTTGCTACATTGATGGCTTTTTCACCCAAATCAATGCCGGTCACATCAGCGCCTTTAAAATACATAGATTCAGACAAAATGCCTCCGCCGCAACCAACGTCTAGTACACGTTTGCCCTCTAAAGCGGCCAAGCCATCAATCCAGTTTAATCTTAGGGGATTAATTTCATGCAACGGCTTAAACTCGCTGTTTTTATCCCACCATTTGTGCGCTACATCACCAAATTTCTGTAACTCTAAGGCGTCAGCATTTAATGTTTGTGCTGTTTTAGTTTCGGTTGCCATGTGTTGATAATTTCCTTTAATTCGTTCGGTTCTATATTAGCGTAGACACCATTGCTGTAGCGCAATTCCCCCGCCACCCAAGTATGCGTTACGTGCTCACGCCCACAGGCGTAAACCAAATGTGAAATCGGATCATAATACGGCGCTGTGGCAATATCACTTAATTTAACTGCCGCTAAGTCTGCCAGTTTACCCACTTCAATTGAGCCAATTTTATGCTCTAAACCCAGCGCCTTGGCGGCGTTAATAGTCGCCATTGCCAGTGCTTGGTGGGCAGGCACAACAGTTGCATCGCCGCTCACACCTTTAGCTAAAAGTGCGCTTAAACGCATTTCGGCAAAAATATCTAAGCGGTTATTACTTGCCACGCCATCGGTGCCTAAGCCCACATTGACGCCTTTGGCCAATAATTGTGTTAAGGGCGCAATACCACTCGCCAGTTTTAAATTAGAATTCGGGCAATGCGCTACGTGGCAGCCATATTCGGCTAATAAATCAATTTCGTGCGGCAATAAATGTACGCAATGTGCCGCCACTAGATTAGGCCCGAGCAAACCAAATTCGGCTAATCTTTGTAATGGTCGTAAACCATATTGCGCTTCACTTTGGCTAATCTCATCTAGGGTTTCATGTAAATGCGTGTGTATGCTCAGCGACAATTGCTCCGCATAAGTAATAATGCTTTCAAAGGTTTTGTTAGAAACGGTATAAGGCGCATGCGGCGCAATGGATGTGCTTAATAGCGGATTATTTCGCCAGCTATCATGCGCAGCAAAGCCTTTTTGCAAGTAATCATCAGCATCACTCGCATAAGCAGAAGGAAACTCCAGCACCAACAAACCCAGATTAGCCCGCATACCCGCTTGGTTCACCGCAACAGCCGTTGCTTGCGGGTAAAAATACATATCGTTGAAACAAGTAATACCGCCACTTAACATTTCAGCACAGGCTAATAAAGTGGCATCTTGCACATAAGCCTCACTCACCACCGCCTGCTCTGCCGGCCAGATATGCTGGTGCAGCCAAGGCATTAAAGCAACATCATCGGCAATGCCGCGCATTAAACTCATGGGCGCATGCGTATGCAAATTAATCAGACCAGGAATTAATACGTGGTCATCTAAACACACTAAAGAAGTGGCGCTGTATTTCTGCCTAGCTTGGGCAATAGGCAATATTTCAACAATATTACCGGCCTGAACAATCACCGCATGATTTTCAAGTAAAGGCTGCTGACTGGCAACGGTGGCAATCCAACGCGCTTCAATAACAAGATCCGCTTGAATAGTAGGATATGACGAATTATTTGCATTAAACATGTACATATTTTACCAATAATAATGCATCCCTACAGGAACAAATAGCAATAAGTAGGGATAAATAACGATATATGCAGACATACAGCCAGCTCAATGCCTTAAATATAACGCGCCAAAAAAAGTCTTTTTGCGTGCTGACTAATCCAAACAGCATAATTATTGTTACAATAATTACTATGCTAAAAAATGATGATGCAAAAGTAAGTAAAATCGCCCCAAGGCAAAACCGTGCTGGTGGCGGCCGCAAAGTCGGGAGCGGTAAATTTGGTGAGCCCACTTCGGTAGTACGCGTGCCAGAAAGCCAAGCGCCAGTCATTAAAGATTTCCTTGCCGCTTATCAAAGAAAAAAATTAGCGCCAGACTTACCTATTCTAGACGTGATTACCGAATTTGCCTTGCCAGTGTTAGATGCCGTGTCGATTGCACTACCGCTCTATTCATCTAAAGTTTCCGCTGGCGTGCCCAGCCCAGCCGAAGAACATATTGAAAAACGCTTAGATCCTAGCGAGTTTTTGATAGACCATAAAGACAACACGTTCTTTGTCACCATTCAAGGTTATTCAATGATAGATGTTGGCTTGCTACCGAACGACAAAGCCGTGGTTGACCGCTCTAAAGTCGCAGCGATTGGCAATATTGTGTTGGCCGTGCTGGATGGCGAGTTCACCATCAAAATGCTTAGCCGCAATAAAGATGGCGCGGTACGATTATTGCCAGCTAATTCCAGCGGCGATTATGCGCCCATAGAAATTACTGAAGAGATGGACTTTGAGATTTGGGGCGTGGTAACCGGTTCGTTTAGGCGTTTTAAGTAAGTGCTGTTTAATAACTAGCATCCAAAAAGTACCATGCAAAAAAGCCTAGTTATTGCTAACTAGGCTTTTTTAAATTTGATGCAAATTACTTATTCATTACGTACATTGTAACCTCAAAGCCAAAACGCATTTCAGTAGCTGCTGGTGTAGTCCACATAATAATCTCCAAAATTTAAACTTTGAACTGACAACATGTCTTGTTCAGGTGTCGTTATTATGCGCGGCTGACAAAAACTAGCGCTATTGCTGTTCATGAATAAGCACTCAGTAAAATCATGAATGGCAAGTCGCTTACGTGCTACTAAGCGCCTGATTAAGCGCTTAGCGCAATAAGCTGCGCGCTAAGGTGATTGAAGGCAACTCATTAAAACGTAATTTATAATAATAGGCAAACGTTGACGCTTTATTAAAACCACACAATAAAGAAACTGCCGTGATGGTTGTGCCGGCAACGGCATTTAGAAGGCGCTCTCTAGCAGTTGCTAAACGCTGTAGTCGAATCCACTGCATAGGCGAACACTGAAAACGTTGCTTAAACGCATATTGTAAGTTACGTTCAGACATGCCACTTACACGTTCTAACTCACTCAAAGTGATTGTTCTATCTTGATTCGCCTGAACATACTGACACGCTCTATCCAGTAAGCTTTTTCTGTATTCCATAGAACCGGTCATCATTGTTTCGACCTTAATTAAATTGGGATTTAACATCATAACTATCGTGCGATAGATCACATCATCTACTCCAGATAGGTTTAGCATTTCATTTTGCGAAGAAAATTAATCAATAAAATGGCTTATCTGCCGAAAAACTTTATCGAATGAAATATGACCATATTTCATCTCAATTTCCCTAGGCCGGCTTAAATTAAATATTCTAGAATCCTGACCAGTAACTCCTAACATGCCACGAGCCGTAGCTTCCAACCTATCGGAATTAATAAATATTGCTAAAGAAGTCCGCATAGAGCTTTCCCCAGTAAACGCTTCACTGGGTAACAAAACTGCCTTATCTCCAGCATGCCATAACACCTTTTCACCGGCTATTTGATAGCTACCAAAACCAGAAAGAGGAATTAATAACATGGGCGTATTCACTTTTTTTAACTCAACCCTTATTGACGTGCTTGCAACTGAGCCAATAGTGAGTCCATTAATATTAGTAAATGATGACTGATGCATGAATTCGCTTGGATTGAGCAACGACTCATATACGTGCAAACCATTACCTAATAAATCAAGACGTTCTTGCATGGCATATACAGACAAATCAATCTCTGCTGTCGCTTTGCCAAAGGCCAGACTTGGTAGCATGGTTGATTTCAAATTAAATCAACATTATTATTTTTTATTGTTTGCATAACATCAATACTACTCGCTATATTGATAACAATTACACAAAATTGATAACTATTGTACTTTAGCAAAAATAATTCGTTTTTAAGGCTATTGTTGCGTTAATGAGGTATACAAAAAACTACAAGCTGGTTTAAATTTGATTAAACCTTAGTTTATTAAAGCTAAGAATCATTAGCGAGATTAAACTCAATGAAGTCCCAAGATTTAAAAGATATTGACCAGCTTAAAATTCTTGAGCTGATCAAACAGTTACGTATCGCCAATCAAGAAATTAACTTTCAAAATGAAGAAAAACAAAAACGTGCTGATGAACTAGGCCTCGCTAATTTGGAACTTATTTTTCAAAGTAATGAAAAGCAAGCACGCGCCGAAGAACTAGCGATTGCCAATCTAGGACTTGTTTTCCAAAGCGAAGAAAAAATCAAGCGTGCTAAAGAACTGTTCATCGCCAACCAAGAAATCATTTTTCAAAAAAAGTTTGCCGCTAAACTGGCGATCACGAATCAAGAATTTCTCACCGCATCTAAAGTTTTTGAATCACAAGAAGGCATGATGGTGATTGATGCTAATGAAATAATTCTTCGCGTAAATAGAGCTTTTACAAAAATTACCGGTTATAGCGAAGCCGATGTCATCGGTCAGACACCAAGAATTCTACGCTCAGGTAAGCAAGATAAAGCCTTTTACACAAAAATGTGGGAAAGCATTAACACGCTAGGTACTTGGGAAGGAGAAATCTGGAACCGCCGCAAGAATGGTGAAATTTACCCGCAATATCTCACCATCGCCACTGTAAAAAATACGGCTGGCATCGTTAGCAACTATGTCGCCACCTTCACCGACATTTCAAGAGATATTGCCAACGCGGTTGAAATTCAGAATCTAGCTTTCTACGACCCGCTCACCCAACTTCCAAACCGCCGGCTTTTACTAGACAGGCTAAATCAGGCGCTTTCTGTCAGTAAACGAAGCGGTAACCGCGGTGCATTAATTTTTTTAGACTTAGATCACTTTAAAAATCTTAACGACACCTTAGGCCACAGCATGGGCGACTTGCTATTACAGCAAGTTTCTAGCCGATTAAAAAACTGCATCAGAGAACGTGACACGGTTGCTCGCTTTGGCGGTGATGAATTTGTAATACTACTAGAAGACTTAAGTGAAAATGCCATTGAATGCGCAGTCAAAACCAAAGAGGTAGCTGAAAAAATCATTATCAATCTGAATAAGCCCTACCAATTAAATGAACACTTATATAGAAGTAGCTCAAGCATAGGCGCTACTTTATTTAATGGCTATGAGCTATCCACAGATGAATTATTAAGTCAGGCAGATATTGCCATGTATCAAGCAAAAGGCAGTGGTCGCAATACTTTTCGATTCTTTGAAAATGAGATGCAAGAAGCCATCACCATGCTGGTAAATCTTGAGTGTGATTTAGCCAAAGCGATTGAACAAGAACAGCTAGAACTGTACTACCAAGTGCAAGTAAACAGCTTAGGCCAGCCATTGGGAGCTGAAGCGTTGGTTCGTTGGTTACAGAATGAGCGTGGCATAATTTTACCTAGTGAATTCATCCCACTCGCTGAAGAATCTGGACTAATGCTACCATTAGGAAAATGGGTGTTAGACCAAGCCTGCCGTCAACTAAAAATGTGGGAAGAAAATCCCTTAACCTGTCATTTAACTTTATCTGTCAACGTCAGCGTCAAACAATTTAACCAAGTAGATTTTGCCGACCAAGTAAAAGCGACATTACAACGGCATGCTATTAAGCCCGCTTTACTCAAGCTGGAACTCACCGAAAGTGCATTCATTAATAATGTAGAAGCGGTTATTTTAACCATGAACACTTTGAAAGAAACTGGCATTCAATTTGAGTTAGATGATTTCGGCACAGGCTATTCATCATTACAATATTTGAAAAAACTACCCTTAGAACGCTTAAAAATAGACCAATCATTCGTACATGATATTGAATTTGATAATAACGATAAGCAGATTGTGCTTACCATTATTGCCATGGCCAAAAACTTAGGTTTAAACATCATTGCTGAAGGAGTTGAAACTGAAGGTCAGCGATTGATTCTAGAAAACCATGGCTGCATGCATTATCAAGGCTATTTATTTGGTAAACCACTACCTACTGATGAGTTTGAGCGTTCGCTTAGGAGCAGTTGATTCATAATAGCATCAACAAAAAAGCCACATATCGCAAGGTATATGGCTTAAATGGTATTTTAGACTTTGTTAAACACTTAAATTGGATTAATGAATAAACTAAGCAAATGGCTTATAAACAGTAGTCGTTAACTTTATGAATGTTAATTAGTTAATATTTATAACCAATAAGTATTCATATTAGTACTGCTAAGGGTAATTGCATGCCACCTAATTTATTGAAGATAATTGTAATGCATGACTAAAATAATTACAGTTAGGATACGTAAGAGTGGCCCACAATATAAAATCAAAAACTAAAGACATGCTTAAACAGCTACATTTAAGCGATGACTTCGATAATAGTAAAAATAATTATTATCCAAACTCTGCCTATCGCCATGCCAAACAGCAAGGCTTCATAAATGCTCGGGATATTTTAGGCTCAATAGAAACTAAACAAAAAGACAGCGATAAGTAATTAACATCCTACTTTGTAATTGCCATCTAGCTTCTTTAAATCGCAACTAACGATAATTTATTTAACTGCATCGGCCAACAAAAAAGCCACATATCGCGAGATATATGGCTTAAATGCTATTTTTGATACTATCATATCATCTTAACTTATTGATTTTAAAGCACTAAAATGGTGGAGCTGGCGGGAATCGAACCCGCGTCCGCAAATCCTCCACAGACAGTTCTACATACTTAGCCTTGTTGTTTAATTTAACGTGCAACACACCAACAGACAAGCAGTTTGCACGCGAGCTACCTTAAGGTTAATGATGTATTAAGTGGCCCAATACAACACGTATCCCGTGTATATGACACTACGTATGGGTTACCCCAATCCAACCCACGGGAGAGCTGGTGTAGCGTCCAGCAGAACTAAGCTGCTAGAGAGTAAGTTTCGTCGTTTGCGACTATACTTTTTTCAGCTGTATTTACGAGGT
>CANCPF010000018.1 GCA_947379975.1 Methylophilaceae bacterium
TGTATTGGGAGCTGAAGGTGATGGTATTCGTCGTTTAACCGCTGAAACTTGCGATGCCTTGGTCACTATTCCTATGTTTGGCTCAGTAGAAAGCTTGAACGTGAGTGTGGCGAGCGGTATTTGTTTATATGAGGTAAGACGTCAGCGTAGTTTGTTGGCGGCATCTTAATATTAAAAATTTCTGTTAAGCACTAATATTATTTGTGTAATTTATATAAATGTCGGAGCGAATTAACCTCACTACGACATTGTGAATTTATAGAAGGTTTAAAGTTTTTAGATTGTAATCACGGACTTTTTTGAGTAAATCAGCATCTTCAATCAGCGATTGGCCGTAACTCGGTACAATCGCTTTCATTTTAGTCTGCCAGTCAGCACTTTTTAACTGTGTAGAAAAACAGCGTTCAAGCACGTCTAGCATGGCTTGCACGGCCACTGATGCACCCGGTGATGCGCCTAATAATGTAGCGATTGTGCCATCTTGCGAAGCAACAATTTCAGTGCCAAATTCTAGCTTGCCACCTTTAACATCACATTTTTTTATGATTTGTACGCGTTTTCCAGCATTTTCTAAATGCCAGTCAGCTTTGCTAGCTTGTGGGTAAAACTGCTGTAATGTTGCCACGCGCGATTTATGTGTTTGTAGGGCTTCGCCTATCAAATAACGGGTTAAATCGGAATTGTGGCGGCCAACTTTTAGCATCGGTTTGATATTGCTGGTTTTCACTGATTTAATTAAATCTAGGAAAGAACCTTCTTTTAAAAACTTGGTAGTAAAACCCGCATATGGACCAAAAAGTAGGGCAGGTTTACCGTTAATAATACGTGTGTCTAAATGCGGCACAGACATAGGCGGCGCGCCTAATGCTGCTTTGCCATAGACTTTACTATCGTGGTGTTGGGTGACGTCAGGGTTGTTACATACAAGCCATTGGCCGCTCACCGGGAATCCTCCATAGCCGTGGCTTTCAGGAATGCCGGATTTTTGTAATAATTTAAGCGCGCCACCGCCAGCACCTAAGAAGATAAATCCAGCATCGATAGTCCTTAATTTTTTACTAATTAAGTCTTTTATGTGGACTAGCCATCTGCCGTTACTGAGCTGTTTTAAGCTTTTGACTTCAGTATTAAGCGCGAGATTGAAATTATGTTTAGTTTGTAAATACGCAACGAAATGACGCGTTAAAGAGCCAAAATCGACATCGCTGCCATAGCTAATGCGCGTGGCTGCTACAGCCTGTGATTCATCACGATTTTGCATGATGAGTGGCATCCATTTTTTTAACGTGGCAACATCATCGCTGAATTCCATGTCTTTAAACATATGATGTTTTTTGAGTAAGGCGTAGCGTTTGCGCAAAAATTCCACGTCGGCTTCACCCCAAACAAAACTTAAATGCGGCGTGGCATTAATAAAGCTTTTTGGTGAAGGCAGTATCTTTTGTTCCACCAAATAGGACCAAAATTGTAGTGACGTTTCAAACGATGCGTTAATCGCCAAAGCGCGGTTAATCTCAATGCTACCATCGGCATTTTCTGGGGTGTAATTCAGTTCACAATAGCCGGCATGGCCTGTGCCAGCGTTATTCCAAGCGTCGGTGCTTTCGGCTGCAATCATAGGTAAACGTTCTACCATCATCATATTTAATGAACTGTCTAATTCAGATAATAGTGAAGCTAGCGTAGCGCTCATTACGCCACTGCCTACTAATAGCACGTCAACTTTTGTGTCGATTGTTTTTTCGATTGTCATTAATTTTGTAAGTTTTACGATAGATTCTAGTCAATAAAAAAGCCTGTTATCGGCAGGCTCTTGTTTCATCATCTGTTTTTAGTAATTTATTGAAATAATATAATTACCTAAGCGAGTAAAATTTTACAGTAAATAGCGTAGTTTCGGTGAATAATAATGACTCGCACGCGCCTAAACAACTTAAAAACAGTGAGGCGAAATAACTGCCGGTATTGCCCGATAAGCATTATTGCTGGCTTTAAATGGTAAACATTTTTTTGATGTCAGCTTCCAAGCTCATTCTGTTGCCAATTTGCCCGCATACCAAGTCACATAGCTCATAAACACTTTGATCAGCAATGCTGTAATAGACATTCGTGCCACGTGATTCTCTTTTCACCAATCCATGCTGAGCCAACATGGATAAATGTTTTGACACATTGGCCTGTGTGCCACCAGATATTTCCGTTAATTGACTGACGTTTTTCTCACCATCCTGAAGTGCATTTAGCACTTTAAGGCGCATAGGCTCAGCTAGCGCTTTAAAGTATTTGGCTACATATTCAAGTGCTCTGTCATCAAGTTTACTCATTAAGTTTTTCCGTACATGGGCTAATCATAGAATAATTATACACAAAATTTAAATATTGACTATATAACTATACGGTAATATTATGCTTCTATAATTATTTTTGACGTCATCACCATGACCAAAAGGAAACTAGCTTGATCACATCACGCAAATGGGTATTCGCTTTGTTAATAGGTTTGTCTGATATAGCTAGTGCAGCTGGCTTATCTACGGCACCGGTAACGCAATCGACTGATAACCAAGTGTTTACCGCAGAAGGTGTGGTGGAGGCGATTAAGGGTAGTGTTATCGCGCCGCAGGTTTCTGGCAGTATTACTCTTTTATCGGTAAAAGTGGGTGATCACGTTAAAGCGGGTCAATTATTGGCACGCATTGATACGCGCATGGCAAACCAACAAGCTCTGACCAATCAAGCGCAAGTAGCCGCAGCCCAAGCTCAGTTATCTGCCGCGCGCAGTGAATATGAGCGTAAGCATCGCTTGTTTGAAAAACAATATATTAGCCAAGCGGCATTAGAGCGCTCTGAGTCTGATTTCAAAACCGCTGAGGCGCAAGCTAAAGCGCAACTTGCACAAACTGGCATGGCTGGCGTGCAAACCGGTTTGCATATCATTAATGCGCCTTATGCAGGAATTATTGCCGAAGTAATGGCTGAGATGGGTGATATGGCAATGCTAGGCAAGCCGCTATTCGCAATATATGAGCCTAATGGATATAGATTAGTGGTCAATGTACCGCAAAGTAAAATTGCTTATTTGAAGCATGATGCCGCCATTAAAGTGTTGATTCCAGCCGCGAAGGAAAATGAGCGTAACTTATTGAGTACGCAGCTTACGATTTTTCCAACAGCTGACCCAATCAGTAATATGGTCATGCTGCGATTAACACTTCCTCTGAAATTAACTAGCATTGCACCAGGGATGTTTGCACGGGCGATGTTGCCAGTTGAAGGGCTGAAAGGACAGGCGCAAATTTACATTCCAGCTAAAGCGGTTATTAAGCGTAGCGAGTTGATGGCGGTATATGTCGTGGATAAGCAAGGCAATCCACATTTAAGACAAGTCCGGCTAGGCCGAAAAGTTGGCGATAATATAGAAGTATTTGCTGGTTTGCTGGCCGGTGAAATAGTCGCGCTAGATCCAATTGCTGCCGCAAACTTTAAGTAGAGATGTCTTTAATGCTCAATAATAATCAAGAACAATCAGTCAAGCCGAAATTAGGCGTTTCAGGGCGCATCGCCAGCTATTTTCAATCGGCACAAATTACACCTTTAATTGCGCTGGTCGCATTATTACTTGGTCTTTTTGCCGTATTGGTGACGCCACGTGAAGAAGAGCCGCAGATTAATGTGACGATGGCAAACGTGATGATTCCGTTTCCTGGAGCATCTGCCAAAAATGTCGAGCAGATGGTAGCGGTGCCCGCCGAGCAGGTTTTATCGCAAATTGCCGATATTGAGCATGTGACTTCAGTTTCGCGCCCCGGCATGGCGGTCATTACCGTGCAGTTTCAGGTCGGCGTACCTCGTACTGAAGCTTTAGTGCGACTTTACAACACCATACAATCTAATCAGGACTGGTTACCAAAAAACTTGGGCGTAGGCGAGCCTATCATCAAACCCAAAGGGATTGATGATGTCCCAATTTTAACCGCCACCTTATACAGCAAAAATAATGAGCAAGGTGCATATGAGCTTGAACGCGTGGCGCACGCGCTAGAAGCTGAAATTAAACATGTAAAGGGTACGCGTGAGGTTGTTACGCTGGGCGGTCCGGGGCGTGCGGTTAATATTGATATAGACCCAGTGCGTATGGCTGCGGCTAATATCACCATTGCAGATATGCGACGTGCGTTGCAATCAGCGAATCTTGGCGCACCTTTGGGCGAAGTCATTAACGGCAATCAATCGATCGCGGTTGAAGTCGGCCGATATTTCACTGATGCAAAAGATATTGCTGATTTGGTCGTTGGTTTACACGCTGGGCGCCCAGTGTATTTAAGTGAAGTCGCTGAAATTAATGATGGCCCTCCACCAGCAGAGCGTTACGTTTGGTACGGCGAAGGCAGCCATAATGCTGCTAAAGACGCTATTGCAAAAGATACTGATACTAATAATACGCACGAATATCCAGCGGTTAATATTAGCGTTACCAAGAAGCCCGGACAAAATGCAGTGGCAGTAGCTGATGCGGTTATCAAACAGATCGACAGCTTAAAAAACGTACTAATTCCAGCTAATATCGAAGTAAAAATTACCAGAAACTATGGTGAAACTGCTAACGATAAAGCCAAAAAACTTATACAAAAATTGATATTTGCCACTTCTGCAGTGGTTTTGTTAGTGTTTGTTGCGCTAGGTAAACGCGAGGCCGCCATCGTTGGCACGGCAGTTGTTTTAACGTTAATGGCCACCTTATTTGCCTCATGGGCTTGGGGCTTTACGCTAAATCGAGTTTCATTATTTGCGCTAATTTTCTCTATAGGCATTCTGGTCGATGATGCCATTGTGGTGGTCGAAAACATTCATCGTCATATGAAACTAAAGCCAACCGCCAGTCTTACGGATATTATTCCGACAGCGGTGGATGAAGTTGGTGGCCCGACTATTTTAGCTACACTGGCGGTGATCGCCGCATTATTGCCGATGGCTTTTGTCAGCGGTTTAATGGGGCCGTATATGAGCCCAATTCCTATTAATGCCAGTATGGGCATGCTCATTTCATTGGCGGTTGCTTTTATTATTACGCCTTGGCTATCTCGCCTTTGGTTGCGCCATGCGCACCATGAAGATGCACTCACTAAACGTATAACTCCAGTATTCACCCGCCTATTTAATCCATTTTTATGTGATCTAAATGGCAAAAAAAATAGACGTAAATTAGGCTTGGGTGTAGTGGTGTTGATATTGATTTCGCTAGCATTGCCGCTAGCAAAATTGGTGGTATTGAAAATGCTGCCATTTGATAATAAGTCTGAGTTTCAAGTTATAGTAGATATGCCATCTGGCACGCCTCCAGAAAAAACGGCGAGCGTGTTGCACGCCATGACCGCTTATCTTACAAACGTGCCAGAAGTTACTAATTATCAGGCTTATGTTGGCCTTGCCGCGCCTATCAATTTTAATGGCTTAGTACGCCAGTATTACTTGCGTAGCGGTGGTGAAGTGGCTGATATTCAAGTCAATTTGCTTGATAAGCACCAGCGCAGTGAAAAGAGCCATGCTATTGCGAGCCGAGTAAGACCTGAATTACAGAAAATTGCCCGTGACATGGGCGCGAAAGTCAAGGTTGTCGAAGTCCCGCCAGGGCCACCAGTAATCTCGCCATTAGTCGCAGAAGTCTATGGTCCAGACGATGGTGAGCGCCTAAAACTAGCAAGGCAGGTTAAGCAGGTATTTGATGCAACTGAAGGTATTGTTGATACTGATGATAGCGGCATTGCCGATGCTAGAAAAATCGAGTTAATTGTAGATAAGAAAAAAGCGTCCTTATTAGGCGTTTCGCAAGCCGTCATCGTTAGTACTTTAAGGACTGGCTTAGCCGGTGAAGATGTCACTTATTTACACGATGCCAGCAAATATCCAGCGGGTACACGCTTACGTTTACCGGTATCAGCACAGGGCGATATTGAAGATTTGCTGAAATTATCTGTTGTAACTGCCAGCGGAAAATTAGTGCCTATACGTGAATTGGTGAGCATTGAAGATACTTTGCGCGAGCAACCCATTTTTCACAAAGATTTATTACCAGTGAATTATGTACTGGGTGATATGGCCGGTAAGCTAGATAGTCCGCTTTACGGCATGTTCAGTATGCGCGCTGCAGTTGGCAAAATTGCCGCGCCGGGTGGAGGGCATTTAGGTGAGTTTTTCATTCAGCAGCCAGAAGACAACCAACGCGGCTATGCGATTAAATGGGACGGCGAATGGCAAGTCACTTATGAAACATTCCGTGACATGGGCGCCGCCTATGCGGTTGGCCTGATACTTATCTACTTGCTGGTTGTAGCGCAGTTTGGCTCATATTTAACGCCGCTTATCATCATGGCGCCTATTCCGTTAACCATAATCGGCGTCATGCCCGGTCATGCGCTACTTGGTGCGCAATATACCGCCACCTCTATGATAGGCATGATTGCGCTGGCCGGTATTATCGTTAGAAATTCGATTCTGTTAGTTGACTTTATTAATTTAGAAGTCACTACAGGCAAGCCATTTAAAGAAGCCGTGATTAACTCGGCCATTACCCGTGCGCAACCGATTGTGTTGACTGGCTTATCTGCCATGTTGGGTGCATTTTTTATTTTGGATGACCCCATTTTTAATGGCTTAGCGATTTCCTTGATATTTGGTATTTTTGTATCAACCTTGCTGACACTAATTGTCATTCCTTTACTGTACTTTGTGGCTTATAAACATAAATTTAATTAAGCGCAATCATTCGAAATTTTTAGGAGAAATGTAATGACTTCATGGAAACTTGTACGCATATTTGCCGGCTTATTGATTTTATTATCACTAGCACTAGGCGTGTCAGAAAGCCCACTTTTTGTGAGTAATTATTGGTTATTATTTACCGCATTTATTGGACTTAACCTATTTCAAAGTGGCTTGACCAATTGGTGCCTAATGGAGAATATTTTGCGCAAGCTTGGTGTTAAAGCTGGGTGCTAAAAATTATTGCTAGTATCGCTGTAGAGGTCTATTAATTATGCTTAACCTTGTCACTAAACGGCAACCGCGTGCTTACCTATTACCGCTAATGCTGGTTGTCACTAGCGCTGTATATGGCAATGCGGCATATGCGCTTGATTCGCCAATTAACATGCCGCTGGATTTAATCAGCGCTTGGCATGCTGCCCAAAGTAAAGATCCTACCTTTAGCGCAGCACGAGCCGGTGCTGAAGCGGGCAAGCAAAAGAATGCTCAGGCGAGGGCTCTCAATATGCCGCAAGTGACTGCGGCCGTGGGCACAGGAGTGGTGAACGCGTATAACAAAATTAGTAACGCTCAGTTTTCTGCCCCGTCATTTGGCGCTGCAGATGGCGCTTCTTTTAAAACACAAACAGATCAAGGCGTGAATCTACGCTGGAATATCAGCGCCCAACAACCACTATATAACGTTGAGCGTTCTAGCACGGCTCAGCAACTTAACAAACAAGCGCAACTAGCCGATGTAAGGCTAAGTAGTGAAGAGCAGCAACTCATTCTTCGTGTTTCTAAAGCTTATTTTGATGTGTTACTGGCTGAAGATACTCTCGCTTCTGTCGATAAGCAGCGTGCTGCGGTTGCACAAGCCTTAGCCGTAGCCAAGGCGAGATTTGCTGAAGGGGATGTGGCGATTATTGATACGCATGAGGCACAGGCGCGAGAAGATGCGCTAGTTTCTCAAGCACTGGAAGCTGACAGCAATTATCAGCTAGCCAAAGCGGCACTTTTAGATTTAACCGGTGCTGACACACCTCTTGCTAGACTGGCGGAACAAGCTAACTTGCAACAATTGAACGCTGGTGAGCTGAATGATTGGATTACGCAGGCACAGAGCAATAGCCCGTATTTGCATATGCAACAGATTCAACAAGGTATTGCCCATGATGAAATTGATAAATATAAAGCGGTAAATGCGCCGGTGTTAAATCTTGTGGCACAAGCTGCTGGCGAGGAGTTAAGCAGCTTTGCTGGCGGTGCTAATTCAGCATTAAGCAATCAGGCTTTTAGTGTAGGTGTGCAATTGACAATTCCATTGTTTACCGGTGGTATGCGTAATGCCAAATATGAAGAAGCGGTTGCGCTAGAAGGTCAGGCCAAAGATGAAACCGAAGCTATGCGCCTTAAGGCCAGTCAGCAAGCCCGCGCGACTTGGTTAGGCATCACCATCGGTAAAAGTAAAGTTAAGGCGATAGAGCAGGCCTTGCATTCATCTAAAGTTAAGTTAGATGCTACTGAGTTAGGCCGAGAAGTAGGCGACAGAACCACGTTAGATGTTTTGAATGCTGAGCAGGAATATCACAGCACCAGAACTGAACTGTTTAGGGCGCGCTATCAAACGCTTTTGTCTTATTTGAGTCTAGCCGCAACGGCTGGTGCTTTGGATGAAAAACGTTTGATGGAGGTCAATGCTGTTTTAGTAACAAGATAGTGGAAGTGGATTAAACATAACATTAAGAAAGTCAGAGAAGTTATAAAAAACCAATAAGTTAAATTAACTATTTTACAGGGGATGAAACATGGCACATATTGTAATAATGGGCGCTGGAATTGGTGGTATGCCAACGGCCTACGAACTTAAAGCAAAAGTTGGTAACAAACATCAAGTTACCGTGGTTAATTCAGTGGATTACTTTCAGTTTGTGCCATCTAATCCTTGGCTAGCAGTAGGCTGGCGTAAGCGTGAAGCGATTACTTTCCCGATTCGTCCGTATCTTGAAAAAAGAGGCATTAATTTTATTGCGCAGGCGGTCACACAGATTGATGTAGAAAAAAATACGCTTCAGTTAGCTAATGGTGACGATCTCAAATATGACTATTTAGTGATTACTACTGGACCAAAACTCTCCTTCGAAGAAGTGCCGGGTTCAGGACCAAATGGCGGCCATACACATTCAATATGTTCAGTGGACCATGCTGAAAAAACTTGGGATGCCTATCAAGAATTCTTAAAAGAACCAGGCCCAGTGATTATTGGTGCCATGCCAGGTGCTAGCTGCTTTGGTCCGGCCTACGAGTTCACCTTTATTATGAACAAAGATCTGCGTAAAAAGAAAATTCGTAATAAAGTGCCTATCACTTACGTCACTAGCGAGCCGTATATTGGTCATTTGGGCCTTGGTGGCGTGGGCGATTCTAAAGGTATGCTGGAATCTGAATATCGTCATAATGATGTTAAATGGATTACCAACGCCAAAGTCACCAAAGTGGAAGCCGGTAAAATGTTTGTTACTGAGCACGATAGGCAAGGCAATGTGATAAAAGAACACGAATTGCCATTCAAATTCTCTATGATGTTGCCAGCCTTTAAAGGCGTAGACCCAGTAGCCGCTGTCGAAGGTTTATGTAATCCTAGAGGGTTTGTGCTCATAGATGACCATCAGCGCAGCAAGAAATATAACAACATTTTTGCTGCCGGGGTATGTGTTGCTATACCACCAGTAGAAGTGACTCCAGTGCCAACTGGTGCACCTAAAACAGGTTATATGATTGAGTCTATGGTCACGGCAATTGCGCATAATATTGCTGCCGACCTTGCTGGTGAAGTGGCTGACGCCAAAGGCACGTGGAATGCTATTTGTCTGGCAGATATGGGTGATACCGGCGCTGCGTTTGTAGCACTACCGCAAATTCCACCACGCAATGTCAACTGGATTAAAAAAGGTAAATGGGTGCATTTAGCAAAAATAGCTTTTGAAAAATATTTCATTTATAAAATGAAAAAAGGTACAACTGAACCTATCTATGAAAAGTATGTATTAAAAGCGATGGGTATTGAGAAGTTGGATTAAAGTCGTTTTGTCGACCTTTCCGCACTATTTTCCATAAAATAAGTAGTATGATTAACTTAGTACATCGACAGGATTAGGATTCGATGTGCTAAGTTTAATTAGTCTTAAATTTATTTAATTAACGCATACTGAAATTGAGTAAAAGGGTCGTTATTATGAAAAATATTCAGCCACAGCAAACGGCCAATAATCCAAATCAAGCAAGTGATGCGGTAGAAAAAGCTTACGAAGCATCATTACAGAGCAGTTTGCAGCAATCTACTCAAACGGACAGCAACTTTCACCATTTATTTGAAATCATTTCAGATGATATTAAAATGGCTAGCCAGCTCAAGGCTGACGAAGCTATCGATTTAAAAAATTCAATTAAACGTGATTTATTAGATGCCGCGCATCATTTAACTGAAACGCGCAAAGAACTCAAAGATTGGCTAGGGTTCGATATATCCTTAATCAAAAGTGAATTGTGGCTAGCCTTTTCTGAAGCGGCCGATAAAACCACACTTGCGCTTTTGGAACTCAAAAATATTGCGGCCAATGCAGAGTATCACACCGGTGAAATCATCGGCTTAGGCACGCTAGTATGTGACGAATGTCATGCCAAACTACACTTTCATAAACCTAGCCGTATTCCACCTTGTGGGAAATGTCATGGCACCAGATTCCATAGACTAAATTACGAAAATAGCTAATTTCTTATATTTCGTTAATGCTTAGATTTTGCTAATTAATCGTAAGTTATTATTAAATGTAGGTATCGTAACATCATGAAATTTAAAGATTATTATGAAGTTCTCGGCGTTGCGCGTAGCGCAACTATAGATGAAATTAAAAAAGCCTATCGTAAACTTGCCCATCAATATCATCCAGATGTCTCTAAAGATCCAGCAGGCGAGGCCAAATTTAAAGAGGTTGGCGAAGCTTACGCCACCTTAAAAGACGCTGAAAAACGTGCCGCCTATGACGAGCTTGGACGCCATCCTGCCGGTGAGGAATTTAAACCGCCCCCTAATTGGGCTGGAAACCAAGGCGGCCAAGAATATTCATTTGATGAAACAGACTTTGCCGACCTATTTGCTGGCTTTACTAAAGGTCGTCAAAATTCTCAACAGCAAGGTCGTAACAGACCAATTCCAGGGCAAGATTACGAACTGGCCACCAATATTACACTGGAAGATGCTTACGCTGGCATTACTGTAGATCTCAATTTTATCGTGCCAGAACATGATCAGCAGGGCCAAATTAAACGCGTGCCACATAACATTAAAGCGCGCATTCCTATGGGTGTGACGAATGGACAAAAAATGCTGTTACGCGGCAAGGGTGGTAAAGGTTTTCATGGCGGCCCTGATGGAAATCTCTACTTGAATATCAGTTTTTCCCCGCACAAACTATTTCGGGTTGTTGATCATGACCTCTTTATTGATTTGCCGCTGACGCCGTGGGAAGCTGCATTAGGCGCTACGGTTGAAGTGCCAACACTTGCTGGCGCAGTGCATCTTAAGGTACCCGCTCGCACAAGTGGCGGGCAAAAGCTGCGTATCAGTAAACGCGGCATGCCAAAAAACAATCTAGCGGACAAGACCGAGCATGGCGATCTTTTTGCCGTGACGCAAATTGTATCACCGACTACACTTTCGGAAAAAGAGCGTGAGCTGCTGCAAGCTTTAGCCATAAGCTCAACATTTAATCCACGCACCCATTTCAATTAGGAGATATACCATGCAAATGGAGTCTACAGAACTAATCTGGCTGGATGAACAGCATGAAATTTCCATGACGGAATTGATTGAATTGTCAGGTTTCACTCAGGAAGAGTTACTACATTTACTAGAGATTGGGGCTCTAAGCGCTAATAACTCTACCGAAACTGATTTTCTACCGAGTGAGTTACGCTTTAGTAGTCATTGCCTGATTTCAATCAGAACGCTTTCGCGGCTTAAGTCTGATTTTGAACTTGAGCAGAATGCATTGGGCTTAATGCTGGTTTTTCTAGAGCGGATTCGACTGCTTGAGCTGCAAGTGCAGGGGCTGGAAAGCGCAAAATAGTTCTGTTTAGAGTAGTCTCAGTAAAATGGCATTCTTTGATTTAAGTTCTTCTACTCAGCCAGAATTTTTTATACACCTCAAACCAAAGCACGCTGACTAATCCGAGCAAAGCACTCAGTAAAAATTGTTGCACTGATATCGGGGAGAAATGAAACATTCCTCGTAATGGCGGTAAGGTCAGTGTTAGCAATAGAAAGGCTAATGCGCCAACAATCACCCACCACAAAGCTGGGTTACTTATAGTGATGGTGCTCAGAATAGAGTGTCGCCATGAACGATTGACCAGTATTAAGCATAGATTGCCGACGACTAGCGTACTAAAGCTACATGTACGGGCGATTTCTGCAGTAGCCCCTTGGTGCAAGGCATAACCTAATACCAATAGGCTTGCTAGTAATAACATCACACCTTGTGTCAGACTAATAAAGAAAACACGTCGACCAAACAATGGCTCTTTAGTAGGGCGGGGAGGTCGATGCATGACGTTGGATTCTGCCGGTTCGGCCTCAAAGGCGATAGAGCAAGCTGGATTGATGATCATTTCCAAAAAAACAATGTGAACTGGTGCAAACATTGCTGGCCAGCCCAGCAGTAAGGGAATGAGCGAAAGACCAATAATAGGGAAATGTACCGCAAAAATATACGCCATGCCTTTACGTAAGTTATCAAAAATACTTCGGCCTAAACGTACTGCATGAACAATTGAAGCAAAATCGTCATCCAGCAGTACTAGCGCAGCGGCTTCACGTGCTACATCGGTGCCACGCCCGCCCATGGCAATTCCAATATGTGCGGCTTTCAGGGCTGGTGCATCATTGACGCCATCACCAGTCATCGCAACTATTTCACCATTCGCTTTTAGGGCGTTGACTAAACGCAGTTTTTGCTCTGGCACCATACGCGCAAAAATATTGCTATGACGGATTTTCTCTCTTAATGTAGTCTCGTCCATTAAGCTTAAATCTGAGCCATTAATAATACCGCCACTACCAACATCAAGCCCAATTTGAGCGCCTATGGCCGCTGCCGTAGCTGGGTAGTCACCGGTAATCATGACTACGCGAATACCTGCTGCATGACATTCTTTTAAGGCTGGCGCTACATTTGGACGGACAGGATCCGCTAGGCCTATTAGTCCAAGAAATTCAAATTCAAATTCATGCTGAATATCTGGCCAAACACTGCCCCTATATTCTGCTTTTGCCACACCTAGTACACGCATACCTTGCGCGGCTAAAGTGTTAATCTGAGCAGATAACGTTGTTAGTTGCTCCGTACTCAGATGACATAAATCTGCAATCGCTTCAGGCGCGCCTTTGGCCGCAACAATGTATTCATCGCGCCCGACAGCTTTCCAAACATGTGATAGTGCAAGTAGCTCTGGAGACAATGAATATTCATGCGCTAGGGCCCAGTCGCCATGTAAATGCTCTGTGTTAATTAAAAATTGGGTCCCCAACGCATGTATCGCTTTTTCCATAGGATCTAAAGAGGATGCTGGTAGCGGCGCTGCGTCGAAACCAGCGGTCTCACTGGCGAGTATGCCAAACTCCAGTAATTCATGGAATGTTTCCGGCAATGTGTCATCATCTTTTTTGGGGTTAAATGTTTCATCACCCACAAGCAATTGTTGCACGGCCATTTGATTAAAAGTCAGTGTGCCAGTTTTGTCTACACACATTACCGTAGCAGAACCTAGCGCTTCCACTGTATGCACGCGCCGCGTAAGTACCCGATGTTTAGAAATGCGCCATGCGCCCATCGCCATGAATACGGTAAGCACCACTGGATATTCTTCAGGCAATACAGACATGGCTAAGGTGATGCCTGCTAGTAAACCGTGTAGCCAATCACCGCGTGTGAGGCCGTAAATCACAAATAATAATAAGCTAAGTAAGATTCCTAGTATGGCGAGCCTAAGCACTAAATGACGGATTTCTTGCTGTAAGGCCGTAGTCTCAGTTTCTAACCCTTGTAAGGCTTTGCCGATCTTACCAATTTCACTGTGCTGACCCGTGGCTAAAACCCTTGCGATGCCATGCCCTTGTACGACTAATGAACCGGCATAGACAAAAGGTAAATTGTCACCACCTGGCGGCGCAATATCGATTAGCGTAGATGTTGACGACTCATTTTGTGGGGTTTTTCTCACCGCCACTGATTCACCTGTCAGTAGCGATTCGTCTGCCGAAAAGTGATTGCTTGAAATTAACACGGCATCTGCCGCGACGCGGTCGCCTTCAGATAATATCAGCAGGTCACCGCGTACCACCTCACGGCCAGCAATACGCTGTTCTACACTATCGCGGATCACTAGTGCTCGCGGGCTGGTGAGGTCGCGTAAGGTTTCTAGCACGCGTTCGGTTTTATTTTCCTGATAAATGGTGATCGCCATCACCACGCATACGAATCCGAGCAACATCAAGGCATCGCTCACATCACCCAGCAGTAAGTAAATTGCACCGGCCGTCACTAAAAGTAAAAACATCGGTTCGCGAATAACTTCTAATGCTATGCCGAATAAGTCACGCTTATTACTTGTCGGCAGCTCGTTTGGACCTTCAGCTTTCAGTAATGCGATGGCTTTGGCTTTTGATAGCCCTAGATGAGGTTTAACTTCAGGATTGATCTTTTTCATCGCTAAAACCTTTAAAAACCAAAAAGACTACTTACATAAGCGCTATTGTAAAAACGACAGAGCATTAACATTGGATTCTTAATTAAACCTAATCAAAATCAATCTACTGAAACTGCAACTCTTTACAATATTTAAACGTAAAATCGTTCCAACATCTTAGCTACAAGTCGTTATAATTATGCTGCAAATTAGTCGCTAATGTAATCCTGCTTAAGTAAATTGTCCGAGTTTAGTTAAACCCATCTTCTTCAAGCTAAACACAATAGTAAGCGATTTAATCAAGTTGGAAGTAACCTGTTACGGAAAGTAGTTAAATGAAACCTGAAGACTTGCAAAGATTGGTCACTTTAGCCATGCCTTATGGGAAATACAAAGGCCAATTAATTGCCGACTTGCCAGGTCAATATCTAAACTGGTTTGCACGCGAAGGCTTTCCTGCTGGTGAAATAGGCCGTTTATTGGCATTGATGCAAGAGATTGATCACAATGGACTGTCAGAATTACTTGTACCCATTCGAAAATCCATGATGGCTAAAAGGTAAATTAACCGGTAGTTTTAGGCTAGGCTTATTAAGTTTATTGCATACTTTTGAGCCTTGATTAAATAGCACAATGGTACAATGCAGACCTATAAAAATAGTAGTAAACGTAGTGATGATAACAAGCTTCTGGTTTGAGATTAAAAATGTCATCCTCCTTGCTTTTGCATAATTAATGATTATGTTAAGACCTTCTTTAATTTTAATGCCATGCCTCACCCTCTGGATTTATAAATGTTGATAGCCCGAAATCTTACTTGCTTGCGTGGCGATAGATTACTATTTAAAAAGGTAGGTTTTGAGCTTAGCGCAGGCGGATTAATGTATGTGCTGGGCGAGAACGGCAGTGGGAAAAGTAGCTTACTACGATTGTTATGTGGCCTTTTAGCGCCAGAAGATGGTGAGGTGTTCTGGGACGGCAAATCAATTAAAAACGATCCTGAGAATCATCAATCAAATTTGACTTATATCGGTCATCTAAATGGCCTGAAAGACGATTTAACTGCGCTTGAGAATTTACAATTTAGCGCCCGTTTAGTTGCTAATGTGGTCGATAATGGTTTGGCACTTAATGCATTGACTGCTACAGGCGTAGCACGTTGCGCAAATCTGCCAGTAGGCGTGCTGTCACAGGGGCAAAAGCGCAGAGTAGCCTTGGCTAGATTATGGTTATCAACCAGTCAATTGTGGATTCTAGACGAGCCATTTGCAGCTTTGGACACCGCATCGGTTGTGGTGTTAACCACACAATTAAATCAACATATGGCCAAGGGTGGTATGGCCATAATCACAACTCATCAGGATGTTGATATTCAAGCACAATCCACTCAAACATTAAGGCTAATCGCTTGAAAGACGCCTGGATGATAGTACTTAAGCGTGATCTCTTGCTGGCGTTTCGCAGACGTTCAGACGTGGCCACTACCTTATTTTTCTTTCTTATCGTTTCCAGCTTATTTCCTTTAGGGATAGGCCCGGAAGCGGCTGTTTTAAGTAGTATTGCTCCAGGCGTGTTGTGGGTCGCAGCACTTTTGGCTGGCATGATTTCATTAAGCCGCCTATTTGCTGCAGACTTTGCTGATGGAAGTTTGGAACAGATGTTGATTGCCCCGCAGCCTTTGGCTTTATTGGTATTGGCTAAAATTTCGGCGCACTGGATAGTGTGCGGACTGCCTGTGGTGTTGCTGGCACCGCTGATTGGTTTGCAATATGCCTTGCCTAATGATGCTCTAGTAGTGCTGGTCTTCTCTTTATTACTTGGGACACCAGCGTTAAGTTTAATCGGCGCCATAGGAGCAGCCTTAACGTTGGGAGTGCGTGGCAGTGGTTTATTAGTAGCATTATTAGTACTGCCATTGTATATTCCGGTACTGATTTTTGGTGCAGGTGCGGTGGCTGCTAGCCAACACGGCATGAGCGCACAAGCCCATCTTTCCTTATTGGCCGCATGCGCATTACTTTCATTGGTATTGGCACCTTTAGCGACGGCCGCTGCCTTACGAATCTCAGTTGAATAAGTAAGTTGAATAAAATAGATTGAATAAGCGGGTCAAATTAAAATTATATGAAAATTAATTGGTTTAAATATTCTTCACCACAAGTTTTCTACCCATTAGCGGGAAAACTTATTCCTTGGTTTGCATGGCTAGCTGCAATATTGGCGCTGGTCGGACTATATGTGAGCTTTATGTTGGCACCGACCGATTTTCAGCAAGGTGAGGCTTATCGCATCATATTTGTACACGTACCCGCGGCTTGGATGTCCATGGTGATTTATATTGTGATGGCTGCTTGGGCGGCATTAGGCTTAGCGCTAAACGCCAGATTATCTGCCATGATGGCGCAGGCTTTAGCCCCTACAGGCGCTATATTCACATTACTCGCATTGGTTACGGGCTCTCTGTGGGGTAAGCCTATGTGGGGCGCTTGGTGGGTGTGGGATGCGCGCTTAACCTCGGAACTTATCTTATTGTTTCTCTATCTAGGCTTCATTGCCTTGCAATCGTCGATAGATGATCCGCGTCGTGCAGATCGTGCTGGTGCGCTATTGGCTTTAGTTGGCGTGGTGAACGTGCCAATTATTTATTTTTCCGTAAAGTGGTGGAATACCTTGCATCAAGGCTCAAGTATCAATATGGGTGCTGCGCCAAAAATGGCGGCTACCATGTTATTAGGTATGCTACTCATGGCGCTGGCATTTTGGATGTACACGGTTGCCGTTGCATTAATGCGTGTGCGCTGCATTATGTTAGAGCGCGAACGAAACACCGATTGGGTTAAAGAACTGTCTTTAAAAACATTGTCATCTCAATCTATTGCAGGAGCTAAATAATCATGCAGTGGGCAAGTTGGTCAGCATTTTTTAATATGGGAGGCTATGCATTTTATGTGTGGTTTTCTTTCGGACTGAGCTTAGTTTGTGTAATTTTGGAAGTTTTAGCCTTACGTAAGCGCCGAGCACAGGCCTTGCGTTTTGCTAGATTGTTAGCTCAAGAATAATAAAGGTTAGACATGGCATTTAAAGCAAGACATAAACGTTTCGTATTGATAGGCATTGGTTTGGCATTGGTAGGTTTGGCAGCCATGCTGATTTTGAATGCGTTTCAAAGCAATATGGTGTTCTTTTACACGCCTAGCCAAGTAGTAAAAGGCGAAGTGCCAAAAGGTACAGGTTTTCGTATTGGTGGTTTGGTCGTGGCCGGTAGCCTTAAACGTGGCGACGATGGTTTGTCGGTAAGTTTTGTGATTACCGACACAGCTAAAACTGTGCCAGTGTTTTACAAAGGTGTATTGCCTGATTTGTTTAAAGAAGGCAAAGGCGTGGTTGCGCAAGGTAAAGTGGGCGCTGACGGTGTATTTACTGCCAGCGAAGTACTCGCCAAACATGATGAAAATTATATGCCGCCAGAGGCTGCTGAAGCCTTAAAACGTGCCCAAGCGCAAAGTCAAACTTTGGTCATACCCGCTAAGTAGGTACGCGATTAGCGATAGTAAAAAAGTACCATAGATTAAATATTAAAAGGATGTAACCGTGATTCCTGAAATTGGCCATTTTTCCCTGATTCTAGCTTTGTTGGTTGCGTTAGCATTAGGCACTTTTCCTATTATAGGTGCGGCGAGCGGCAATGCTGTGTGGATGGGATTAGCAAGACCATTAGCGCGTACACAGTTCTTACTCATAGCGATTGCTTTTGCTTGTTTGGCATACGCCTTTGCCAGTATGGATTATTCTGTGGCGTATGTGGCTACCAACTCAAACTCAAAACTGCCCATCCAGTTTCGAATTGCGGCAGTTTGGGGCGGCCATGAAGGCTCATTATTATTGTGGGCGATGATACTAAGCATCTGGACAGTCGCAGTCAGCTTATTCTCAAAACATCTGCCAGATGACATGCGCGCCAGAATTTTGGGCGTCATGGGCTTAATCAGTGTTGGCTTTTTGCTATTTATGCTCATGGTGTCTAATCCTTTTGAACGCTTGATTCCGGCGGCTCTAGATGGTCGAGATCTAAATCCTTTACTGCAAGATCCTGGCATGATTTTCCATCCACCTATGCTATATATGGGGTATGTTGGCTTTTCTGTAGCTTTTGCTTTCGCTATTGCCGCGCTATTGGGTGGACAACTAGATGCAGCATGGGCGCGCTGGTCTCGTCCTTGGACCACCATGGCATGGGTATTTTTAACACTAGGTATTATGGGTGGTAGTAACTGGGCTTATTATGAATTAGGTTGGGGCGGCTGGTGGTTTTGGGATGCCGTAGAAAATGCATCATTTATGCCTTGGCTGGTAGGCACTGCGCTTATTCATTCTTTAGCCGTGACAGAAAAACGTGGAAGCTTTAAAGCTTGGACAGTGTTGCTGGCTATTTGCGCGTTCTCATTAAGTTTACTCGGCACATTCCTTGTCCGTTCTGGCGTACTCACTTCAGTACATGCTTTTGCTACGGATCCACGCCGCGGTTTGTTTATTTTAGTATTTTTGGTGGTGGTGATTGGTGGTTCATTAGCCTTATTTGCTTGGCGCGCACCAACGGTAGGGCGGGGCGGTAAATTTGCGGTCGTTTCGCGTGAGAGTTTTCTCTTAGCCAATAACGTGCTGTTAGCCGTGGCGGCTTTTTCAGTATTACTCGGTACTTTATATCCGCTATTTTTAGATGCGCTTGGTCTAGGTAAAATCTCAGTCGGGCCGCCATATTTTGATACAGTTTTTGTACCATTAATGACGCCAGCATTATTTCTGATGGGTATCGGTCCAATCGCACGTTGGAAAAATTCATCCTTACCTGAATTAGCCATGCGTTTACGTTGGGCATTTGGTGTGAGCGTTGCGACGGCACTGATACTGCCAGTATTGCTAGGCCACTGGACACCAATGATAGGCTTAGGTTTATTTTTAGCATTTTGGATTTTTGCTACCAGTGCAAATTTGATTTATCAACGTTTAAGCATTACAGATCAAGCACTGCATCATCGTGTGAAAGCCATTCCTCGCTCATGGTGGGGCATGGTTATTGCCCACTTAGGCATAGCCGTGTTTGCTTTAGGCGTGACTATTGTTAAAGGTTTTGAATCTGAAATAGCAGTACGTATGTTACCCGGCGAAGTCGCGCACTTAGCCGGTTACGACTTCACTTTTAAAGGTGTAGAGGAAATTCAAGGGCCAAACTATACGGCTAGTCGAGGCCAGTTGCTAGTGACTAAAAATGGCGCTGTAAGAACAACACTTTCATCCGAAAAAAGATTGTATACGGTACAGAATATGCCCATGACGGAGGCGGGCATTAGCCCTGCGATTATCCATGATTTGTACGCTTCATTAGGTGAACCGCTAGAAGATGGTGCTTGGAGTGTACGTATCTACTATAAACCAATGGTGGAATGGATCTGGTTTGGTTGTTTAATGATGGGCTTAGGTGGTTTACTGGCCTTATCTGATAAACGCTATCGTATGCGTAAACGCCTTGCAAAAGAGGCTGATTTAAAACTGAATGAGGCTCTGGTGTGAAACGTTTTTTATTACCTTTAGTAATATTTTTGGTCATGGTTGGATTTCTTTTTATCGGCCTAAATCTAGATCCGCGCGAAGTGCCTTCACCCTTGGTTGGCAAACCTGCACCGCAATTTAGTCTGCCTCGTTTAGATAATCCTGAGCAAGTATTTTCAGGCAAAGACATGCTTGGAAAGGTTTGGCTATTAAACGTTTGGGCCTCGTGGTGCGGCGCTTGCAAAGAAGAACATCCGTTATTAGTCAGCCTAGCCAAAACTGGCTTTGTACCAGTGGTCGGTATGGATTACAAAGACACACGCGATGAAGCGTTGCAATGGTTAGCGCAAGGTGGTAATCCGTACATGACAACGATAATGGATGTTGATGGGCGCATCGGGATTAATTATGGTGTTTATGGCGTACCAGAAACGTATGTAATTGATAAAAAAGGCATTATCGCCTACAAAAAAACTGGGCCGATTACCATGCAAAGCTTACGCGAAGTCATTGTTCCTTTAGTTAAAAAATTGCAGGCTGAATAATGCAAAACTTTTGTTTACGATTAATGCTCGTTTTTTGTATGTTGCAGATTTCTAGTACTTGGGCGCAAGAGGCGCGACCTATGCAAAATGACGCGGTTGCTGAAGCGCAAGTACAGCGACTCTCAGAGCAGTTACGTTGCTTGGTGTGCCAAAACCAAACGCTGGCTGATTCACACGCAGATCTTGCACAGGATTTAAAGCAAGAAATTCGTGAAATGGCCGCTAAAGGCATGAGCGATCAAGCCATTATTGATTATTTAGTTGCGCGTTATGGTGACTTTGTACGTTATCGTCCACCATTAAAGTCAACAACACTATTGTTATGGTTGGGGCCATTTGCGTTGTTATTTGCCGGAAGTATTGGATTATTCATTACCCTTAGACGTCGCGAAAAGTCAATTGTTGATGCGCCGCTTAATGCTGATGAAGTACAAAAAGTACGTGAGTTACTAGCAATAAATAAGGAATCGTAATGGTCATTTTTTGGGTAATTGCAGGGGTTTTAATTGTGGGCGCGCTTGCGCTGATTCTGCCGGCACTATTGTGGCCAAACAACACGGTAAAGACTGATGCGAACGCTGAAAAGCGTGAGATTTTTCGTCAACAATTTGATGAGATCGAACAGGATAAAAGTAATGGCATATTAGATATTGCACAATACGAAATTGCTAAAAATGAGATGCAACGTCGTATGTTGGATGAAATTGGCCAAGCGAACTTAACTAAGATTAATACGAGTAAACCTGATCGTCGATTGGCGCTTATTTTGTTGATTTTATTACCACTGGCCGCCTCATTAATCTATCTCAGAATTGGCAATCCAGCGGCAATAAATCCGCATAATAAGGTTGAGCAAATAGCGCTAGATGGCGACATGCAATCACTCTTAAAAGTACTAAAAACTAAATTGGAAAAGAATCCTGGTGACGGCACTGGCTGGGTGTTACTGGCGAAATCTTATGTGGGAATCAAGTTATACGCTGATGCGCTGATTGCCTACGAACATGCGGTCAAACTAATACCAAATGATCCACAATTACTCGCTGATTATGCTGACGCTTTAGCGGTAGTGAATGGCTATAATCTTAAAGGGAAGCCACAGGAGTTGCTTGATCAAGCGCTTAAAATAAATCCACATCATCTTAAATCATTAACACTTGCTGGTACCGCCGCATTCGATCGCAAAGACTACAAACAAGCGATTGTACTATGGGAGCGTTTAGAAAAAGACCTGCCTGCAGATTCGAAAATGTTGCCAGAAGTGAAAGCTGCACTTAAAGAAGTCTATGTTTTGTCTGGTGGGAAAGTTTCTGCAACTAATGCAAAGGATGTTTCAGTATTTAATGGTATCAGCGGTTCTGTACGTATTGCTCCGGCACTAGCAAGTAAATTAGACCCTGCAACTACAGTATTTATTTTTGCGCGCCCTGCACATGGTTCGCCAATGCCGCTTGCTATGGTTCGCACCAGTGTAAAAGACTTACCATATAATTATCATTTAGACGACAGCAGCGCGATCACGCCAGATCATAAACTCTCTCAAGCTAGTGATGTGGTGTTGGTAGCTCGCGTTTCGAAATCTGGAGATGCTAGGGCGAAAACCGGTGATTTGCAGGGAATAAGTGCTAGTTTTAAACCAAATACTGCAAATGTTGACCTTGAGATTAATCAGGTAATGCCATAGTTAAAATCTCTGAAATCTATAAAAACGCTAACATCTATAAAAGTTTCTAAGTGTATTTTTAGTATTAATCAGTAGTGCTTTCATCACTATCAGAAGTAAGCTCAGATTTATTTCGAGCAATGTCTCTCAACATAAACGCATAAAGGCTCTCAACTTTATCGCGTGCCCAAGGCGTTTTACGCAAAAACCTTAGGCTAGAAGACATGCTAGGGTCGCTGCTAAAACAGCGTACAGGGATTCGTTCAGCTAGATCTCTCCAGCCAAAATGGCTAACCAGCGAGGTTAATATCATTTCAAGTGTTAATCCATGCAGTGGATTATTGCGCTGAGTCTTTACTACTGCTGCTTTAGCGTCTTGAATACTGTCTTGAGAGGTGTCTTTAGCGTTCATAAAATCTTCTTTGGAGTTTTTTTGATTAGTAATTGCCGTAAATTAATTCAACTCATTACGCTAAGCTAATTATTCAGCAATTAATTTTAAGTTAAAACAATTCCGCCTGTGCAATGGGTTCTGCCGTTAATAGCTCGTCTAGGTTAATCTCAAAAATCCCAAGTTTTCCGCGGCATGGCATCAGTTTCAGAGGGCTTGCTTGATCGAACAGAAAACCAAAGGATTCCTGATTAACGCCACTAAAATGGGCGCGCTGCTCACGGCTTATGTTTGCTGGCAGCTCTTTAGGGCGACAACAAAGGACTAAGTTCGCTAACCCTACAACGCCCCCATATTCAAGCTTATCTTTAGTTGGTAAAGGAATGTCAGTGCTAGATTTAAGATAATCATAATAGGCTTCATAAAGCCCTTTACTCGCATGAATTAACAATGGTCCGCGATATTGGGTTCCCCAAGTGCGGTCATCGACGAGAAGGTAGCCATTGGCAATAAGCCATGCAAAAGGCTGTTTGAGAGAAAGTGCTTTTGTTACTCCTGCTGGAAGCGTGGGATACGCGCCATCAAGCATGCATTATTCCGCGACTGGTGCACCTGGCTTGCGGCCTGGCGCCTGTGGTGGGATCGTGCCAGAAATGCGGCACAACATTCCTTCTACAGGTTTTCCATCAGCGAATCTAGTGACTATGCATCGTGAAATCTCGCCTTGCTCAGAAAGATCTGAAAGACATTCACGCACATCATTGAGTGGAATATCGGTAGCCGCAGAGATTTCCCAGTCTATTTTTTGACCATGTTTTTTTAGGTATTGGAGGATTGCGCTTTTATGCATATTTAATCCTTTCCTTGGGTAAGTTGTTGTATTTTAATATGACAGATATTGCATATAAATTTAATCTAATGGTTACAAAAATGGCAAATACCATTAAATTTAATCGGTATATTGCAAGCCCTGAACCAAAACATCCGTCAGGATACGCTAAAGACTACATTATTCCAATTTTCATACTAATTAATCAGTAAAAAATGATTAATTGCATGAAATCATATCAACAATTAACCGCATTACAGACTAGCCTTAAATTTATTTGAGTAACTCGACGCAATAGTTACATTTTACTTTAAATGACGTTAATAACAACCGCGTGCCTTTCTGACATTACAAATTGACTGTTAGTCATTTTCTTATTGGTACGGCAGGAATAATATAAAACCTGATCATAAAAAACAATTGAAATTATTTATTCATTGTATTTTTGAAGTTTCTTACATGGAATTTTTTTGATTATTTGAATCAGAGAGAACCTCTGAAAAATTTGCCATTTAACTGGCGTCCCCACCGGGATTCGAACCCGGGTCGCCTCCGTGAAAGGGAGGTGTCCTAGGCCTCTAGACGATGGGGACCTAAGAATTACTTTAAATTTACTGCAACAACAAGTGCAAAATTATACAACAAAACACTTTAAACACTAAGCATTATTTTTACAAATAACACTTTCTTGGTGGAGGTAAGCGGGATCGAACCGCTGACCTCTTGCATGCCATGCAAGCGCTCTCCCAGCTGAGCTATACCCCCGAACCTACATCACTTCACTGCTTTAACAATGTCTCGTCAGCGAGGCGCCATAATAAAGACGGGTAGGGTTATTGTCAATCACTTTTCACCGAATCAGCACTAATATTTGAAAATCACTTTGATTTAGAAGTTTGCCCTTAATGGTGCGTGAGACTGAGCTAGATTGGCGCTCAATAATAACTTAATGACTGCGTTTGCTAGGAGCTATATTTACGCACTCACCAAGCGCATTCTGTCAATTTTCTCGATTACTGCCTGATAGAGATCGTGGTCTGAATCGGGGTTGTTACGGTCTGGATGGTTAGCACTACGGATCTTTTTCAATACAGTCAAATCATCTGACAGATCATGCACCTTGGTCACTCTGTCGCCATTTTTAGCCATCACGCGCTGAAGCTCAGCCTCTGCGCTTTCACGTGTGTCATATAACTTTTTGCTGCCAAGACGCCAACTATCCTGATTTTTGCGTGGCGATAGCTTTTCCTTACCATCAAACCATATCCATCTTCCAGTATCGGCATCCAGCTCAAAATTAACAGTGGTAATGACGTAGGTGTAAGCGGGCGGTTCGATTTCCATACTGATGCGCGTAATAACTTTGCTAACAGTTTCCACAGTTACAAGGTAATATGCGCCTGCCTCATGTGGACAGAATGTACTGCTTAGCGTTGGCTTAGGCATGTTGTCGTTGCTTGATGAATTCATTTCAGCCATGCGACTGAGTGCTCTACGTTGTGCGTTGGTCACTGGTATTACTCCTTAATGTTAGTTGCAACCAGCTAGGAGAACCTTCGCTGAAGGTGTCGCACGCTGGATTCCTGTATTCTTAATTATCCCTAGATTTATGGACTGCCAAATAAGCTTCAAAACAATCATATCTTGTACCTGAGTCATTATTTAACTCATCGTCGATAAAGGTCAGGACTTATCCACTCAAAAAAAAAGCCACCTCAAAGGATGGCCTGATTGCTTGTTATATCTTTATTCCCCAAATTGGGCTTTAAAACTACCATCTTAGAATTAAGGACAGTATTCCAAAAGCCATCATTGAGGTGGCAATTAAATAATTTTCAGTATTATACTGCACCTGCTGTAAATATGCTGCATTTTGCCAAGCCATGTTACCGAGCCATATCGTCGAACTTAGTGTGGCAATTAGCAAAATCAAAAGGTTGTAATGCTAGGCGTCAATATGTTCGAATGCAAAACAGGCTATATCCAGTCATCCTGGTAGATTTTAACCTCTGATATTAGACTCAGCATCAAACTGCATTAAATCTACCCGTGGTAGCGGTTGCCAGCCTTCTTTACGGTGCTCAGCAACGACATTAGTAAACACTCCGCCCCTGACGAAAAATTTTGCTGTAACCCGCATAAATTTTGGATTAGTCACGGCAACTAGATCGTCTAGAATCCGATTCGTTACAGCCTCATGAAAACAACCTTCGTTTCTGAAAGAGACAATATAGAGTTTTAGACTTTTCAACTCTACACATTGCTGATCAGGAATGTAATCTAGGTAGATAACTGCAAAATCAGGCTGTCCTGTTTTAGGGCATAGGCAAGTGAATTCTGGAATCTCCATATGTATATGGAAATCGCGATTAGGATTTGGGTTTGGGAATGTTTCTAATGTTTTAGAAGGCTGAGCATTTAGATTGCCTAACAGGGTTACGTTTTCGTGCAAAGTGTTGCTGGACATAATTGACATTCATATTAAAAATAATTTGGACTATTATAAATCTACTGTTGTAGAATTGAGTGAAAATATAATAAATCTAATAAAAATACCATCAAAAACCGCTCTTAATTAAGACTATCTATTTGCGCCTTACTCATTTAAAGCTTGCTGGTTTCAAATCGTTTGTTGACCCAACAACGTTACACATCCATGGCCAGCGTGTCGGTGTGGTTGGCCCGAATGGTTGCGGTAAATCCAATGTAATGGAATCAGTACGCTGGGTATTAGGCGAATCTTCAGCCAAAGAAATGCGCGGCGACAGCATGGATGCGGTTATCTTCAATGGTTCTGGCAACCGAAAACCTATTTCGCGCGCCAGTGTAGAATTGGTCTTTGATAATAGCTTAGGCGGTGCATCTGGTGAATGGGCGCAGTATGCTGAAATATCAGTCAAGCGTATTATCGAGCGCGAAAAAGGTTCGACTTATTACATCAATAATACGGTAGTACGCAGACGCGATGTTGCAGATTTATTTCTTGGTACCGGTTTAGGTGGTCGTGCTTATGCGATTATTGGCCAAAATACGATTAATCGTATTGTTGAAGCTAAACCTGAAGAACTACGTATTTTTTTAGAAGAAGCTGCGGGTATCAGTAAGTATAAAGAGCGGCGACGCGAAACTGAGACCCGCCTACGTGATACGCGTGAAAATTTAATACGTGTTGAAGATATCCTTCGTGAGTTAGATAAGCAGATTTCCCGCTTACAATCTCAGGCGGTAGTTGCAGAACATTATCATCGCTTGCAAGCCGCACTCAACGTAACCAAAGGACAAGTTTGGCTTTTAAAGAAACGTGATGCCAGCATACTTTGGCAGAAGGCGCAGCATAATGTAGATAAACTGGTGAATGAGCTAGAAGCACAAATGGCTAACTTACGCAGTTGTGAAAGTGCTCTAGAAAGGGCTAGGCAGCTAAACTTTAATGCAATAGAGTCTACGAATAAAGCGCAGGCCAGTTATTATGAAATTAATGCTGAAGTTTCAAATCTTGAAAATCAAGTAAAAAATACGGCCGATGCTAGAGAGCGCCTACAACTGCAGTTGCAGCAACTGAGTAGCCAACTTGAAAAAAATAGCCTGCAACACAACCAAACTAAAAATACATTATCTTCATCCCAGTCTGAATTAGATGCGGCTAATGATGATTTCATTTTGGCTGAATCACTTGTAAAGCATGCCCGCGCTGATTTGCCTAATAAAGCACAGCAATTTCAAGACGAACTTGTTACCTTTAATACCTGCCAAGCGACGTTAATGAGCGCTGAACAAGCTCTTCGATTGGAGCAGGCAAATCTTGGTCACATACTGCGCACAGTTACTGAGACTAGCGATCAGTTAAAGCGATTTGAGCATACCCTGACTAATATTCAACTACCGCCAGATGAAGCGATCAGGGAGAAAAAAGAACAACTTGTAGTCGCTGAAGCGTTAATTGCTGGCTTGGAATCGAACGTAGCCATATTGCATGAAAAGGAATTGTCGGTCAGCCTTGAGATTAAAACTTGTCGTGATTCGCATCAATCTCAACAGCGTGAGCTGAATATCATTGAGGCTGAAATTGCTTCCTTAACGAAAATTCAGCAATCTACCCGAACCACAGGCAATGAAGCGGCTGTAAATGCCTGGTTAAATAACGCAGGTTTAGATAATAACGCCAGAATATGGCAGGCTATAACCATAAAAAAAGGCTGGGAAACTGCATTTGAGGCTATATTAGGCGCCAGGCTTAATGCCATCATGGCAAATAACCAATTTAACGCTAGTAGCAGACCGCCAGCGGCCTTGAGCTTAGCGATGACTTCAGCGACTGAGCTTGTTAAGACACCAGCTGCAATTAGTCAGCAAGCGACGATGTTTGCCTTAATAGAAAAGCTGGTGCCTAGTTATGAGGCCGTACTGCAAGATTGGCTAGCAGGTGCTTTTTGGGTCGATGATGTCGCAGATGTTGATGTTAGCTGTCAAAAGTTAAGCGACGGAGAGTGCTTGGTCAGCCGTCATGGTGACATCTACACTCGCCATAGCGTGACTTTCTTTGGTGAACAATCTCTATTGCACGGCGTGCTGGAAAGGCAAGCGCAATTAGATAAATTACAGTTGCAACTCCCTAATTTACAAGAGAATTGTGAACTTTCTGCAGTGCAGCTGGCTCAGTTAGAAAAAAACTTACATAACATACGTGCTGATCAGCAATCGTTATCAGTACAACTAAAAACCGCTACACAAAATACCCACCAACTTAATTTAAATTTCCAGCAACTCCAGCAGCAACAATTAAGCGCCATACAAAGGCAAAAAACATTGCAGGCAGATTATGCGATATCCGCTGATAAGTTGTTGAAATTAAAAACTGAGGCAGAGCTTAAAGAGCAGTTAATTGCGGACTTATCTAAACAACTATTGTTATTACAAGCTAAAAAAATTAGCGCAGAAGCCAGTAAGAAAGAAATTGAATTAAGCTACAACGAGGCGCGAAATCAGTTACAGAAAATTGAGCATGCACACCAAGAAAAAAGCTTCAATATTAAATTAAAATCAAACAATATCAATGATTTAAATAATAAAATTAATCAGCTACTTGAGGAATTTTCCAGCTTAAAATTACGTGCTAGTGAACTAGAAGCCACATTATCTGCAACAAAAATGGAAGCCTTAAAAACCAATTTAGAAGCTGCACTCAATAATAAGCAGCAGCAAGAACAATCCCTAATTGCCGCACGCAATAATATGAGTGAATGTGAAGCGGCCTTACAGCAACAAGAGCGTGCTCGCATGCAGAATGAACAAAATCTACACCCATTGCGCGACAAATTAGAAGCCAGTAGATTGTCTGAACAAGAGTCGCGGCTATATTTTGAGCAATGCCAAGCGGAATTAATCGCCTCAAATATCAATGAATCTGCACTTGCCGAAGAGATTGATACGGCAAAGTCGGATAATTTAGATGCCAAATTGAAAGTAGCAGATCTAGAAAGAAAGCGGACTAAGCTTACGAATGATATTGAAGCCCTAGGTGCAGTTAATTTAGCGGCAATTCAAGAGTTGCAAACCGAGCAAACCCGTAAAAACTATTTGGACAGCCAGTGTCGTGATTTAACTGAAGCTAGTGAAACACTAGAGGACGCGATACGCAAAATAGACCGCGAGACAAGAGGGCGCTTGCAGGCTACTTTTGATGAGGCTAACCGCCATTTTAATGAGCTCTTTATGACGCTTTTTGGTGGCGGCCAAGCACGCTTAGAGTTGCTCGGAGAGGAAATTTTAGACACAGGCATGCAAGTATTTGCGCAGCCACCAGGTAAGAAAAATAGCACGATACATTTGTTATCCGGTGGTGAAAAGGCATTAACTGCGCTAGCCTTAGTCTTCGCATTGTTTAGATTAAATCCTGCACCATTTTGCTTGATGGATGAGGTTGATGCGCCGCTAGATGACAGTAACACCGAACGGTTTTGTACAATGGTGAAAAAAATGTCTGAAAAAACACAGTTTTTATATGTAAGTCATAATAAAATAACGATGGAAATGGCGCAGCAATTGATAGGTGTTACTATGCAAGAATCTGGAGTATCACGAATTGTTGATGTTGATATGGCAGCCGCCGTGAGAATGGCTGAGGAGCCGTTGGCGAGTTCTTAAAGACAGTCAGTTAAATGGTTCTCAGCTGAATAAAAAATGGATGAAAATTATGGTTGAAAGTTTAGCGTAATGAATGATTTGCAAATAATGTTAATAGGGATTGGTGCGTTAATTATAGTTGCCGTAATCATTCTAAATTGGATGCAGGAAAGACGCTTCCACAAACAAATTGAGCGTAGCTTTTCCCCATTAGAAAGTGATGCCCTCATTGATGACCCAAAAATTGATGTGTCGCAGTTGGAGGCGGAAGCGCTTGATATTAATGACGCATCAGGAAAAATGATTGAGCCGGTGTTGAGTCAGGGTAATGTTGATAATTTTGAATTTAATCAATCAAAAGTAGATGTTTATGCCGATGATTTAATTCAAAATCAACCGTATTCTGAAGAAGAAAATCCAGCGAACGATATTCCATCTACAACGAAACATTCACAACAAACGACAGTAATTGCAGGACATTTATTTGCAGAACCGTCAGAGATAGAAGCTAATCTAACAGATACTGCTGAATTAGCAACTAGCGAAATCTCAGCTAACCCTGAAGTTATATCAGCGAAACATGATGACATTAAAGCAATCTTTAATGAGGCATTTAGCCAAAACAACAAAACTGCTACAGTTCAGCAAAGTGAACTTACTGAATCGGAAAATACGGCAACGATAAATTCAGAAGGTGACCAAAACTCGAGTTCGTCTGACATGCCTATACATGAAATTAAGTTAGCGGCCATGCTAGACCCGAAAATGGACTTAACCGCAGTACTTTCTTTTTCAGCAGAAACGACAGTCAGCAATTTAAATAATCAGTTAAATGGTCTATTTGATGACTTTGATAAACCGGTTTTCCTGCATGTGTTAACTTCCGAGCCAAATCAGCAATGGATTCTATTGAAAGAGGCTGGGCCTAAGCAAACAATTGCCATGATTAGTTGCAGTTTGCAGCTAGCGGATCGTGCCGGTGCAGTGTCAAGTAATGTACTGAATCGCTTCAAATTGGTTGTAGAAAACCTAAACACGGCTATTAATGCGGCGATTGAGTGGCAAGATTTAGAAGGTTCAGACGGTAATGATGTTGCGGCGACAATTGCAACTGCCAATGCACTTGATGCATTTTGTCTAGAGGTAGATAAAACCATAGGTATTCATTTGATCAATGGCGTAAATGGCGCATTTACCGGCACAAAATTAAAAGGCCTCGCTGAAGCGCAAGGCTTGACTCTAGCTGCAGACGGTACTTTCAAGCGTTTTGATGATGCTGAAAAGCAGCCCTTAGATACACAAAAGCCACGCTTATCATTCGTTATGTTTAATCGCGATAATAATGCGTTCAGTCCGGAAATGCTCAGAAATTCCGTAGTAAAAGGCATTACTTTTCAACTAGATATTACGCATGTGAAACAAAGCGCTGAAGCTTTTACGCAAATGGTACAAGTGGCAAAACAGATGGAAACCGGCTTAAACGCTTTATTAGTTGATGATAATAATAAAGCATTAACTGACGCTCAAATAGAAAAAATACGCCATCAATTAAAAGCCATACACGCCACGATGGTGGCTCACGGTATTATTCCTGGGTCTGATAGCGCACTAAGATTGTTTTCTTGAATATTTTCTTAATTCAGTTTGTTCAATAGAGAAAATAACATGGGCCATCTTGACGACAACGCTTATCAGCACATAGTCAAATTGCGTACACTGATTGCGCGTTATGACTATGAATATTATGGGCTTGATGCACCATCAGTACCTGATAGTGAATACGACCGGATTTATCGTGAGTTACAAAATTTAGAAACTCAATATCCTGAGCTCATTACAGCAGATTCACCCACGCAGCGTGTCAGCGGTTCTGCCATCAATGCCTTCAATAGCATTACGCATAGACAAGCAATGCTGTCACTAAATAATGTCTTTGAGGACGATGAATTAGAAGCGTTTGATAAGCGCATACGTGAAGCTTTAGGCCAGCAAAATATTGCGTATGCGGTTGAGCCAAAATTTGATGGCTTAGCCATCACGTTAACTTATGAAAATGGCATATTCACCCAAGGCGCCACTCGTGGCGATGGATATACTGGCGAAGATGTGACACATAATTTACGCACCTTGCGTGGTATTCCTATGCGATTGTCATGTAAAAATCCTCCGCAATTACTAGAAGTACGTGGCGAAGTATTAATGTTTAAACGTGATTTCGATAAGCTTAATAAGGCGCAGTTGGCAAAAGGTGATAAGTTATTCGCTAATCCCCGTAATGCTGCGGCAGGCAGTCTGCGCCAGTTAGACGCAAAAATTACCGCCACTCGACCTTTGAGTTTTTTTGCTTATGGTCTAGGTGCAGCAGAAGGTGTGCCTAGCTTAAATAGTCATAGTGAGGCGATGGATTATCTGGCTGATCTATGCTTACCTGTAAGTAAAGAGCGCAGCGTCGTCAATGGTCTAGCCGGCTTACTTGAATATTACAAAAAAATTGGCGTAGCACGAGAACAGCTACCTTTTGATATTGACGGCGTAGTTTATAAAGTCAATCAGTTCAAGCAGCAAGACGAACTAGGCTTTGTATCTAGAGCACCACGCTGGGCGATAGCGCATAAATTTCCTGCGCAAGAGGCCTTAACGATTGTAGAAGATATTACCGTGCAAGTTGGGCGTACCGGTGCAATTACACCAGTCGCTCGGTTAAAACCTGTGTTTGTTGGCGGCGTTACAGTCACTAATGCAACGCTACATAACGAGGATGAAGTTCGCCGCAAAGATGTGCATATTGGCGATACCGTTAGTGTGCGCAGAGCTGGTGATGTGATTCCAGAAGTAGTGAATGTGTTACTAGAAAAACGCCCTGCGGCGGCACGTCGATTTGAAATGCCTAGCGTTTGCCCTGAATGTGGTTCACATATATTAAAACAGGCGGATGAAGCCATAGCCCGCTGCACAGGCGGTTTATTCTGCCCGGCACAGCGCAAGCAAGCGATTACGCATTATGCCTCACGTCGCGCTATGGATATTGAAGGTTTAGGTGAGAAACTGGCTGATCAGCTAGTCGAGGCAAATTTGGTACATACGCTGGCGGATATCTATAAACTGGATTTATCCTCGCTAAGTGGCTTAGATCGCATGGCGACAAAGTCCGCACAAAATATTTTAGATGCATTACAAAATAGTAAAACAACAACACTGGCACGTTTTATCTATGCGCTGGGCATGCGTAACGTTGGTGAAGCTACTGCTAAAGATTTAGCTAAACATTTCGGCAATTTAGCAGCACTAATGCAGGCTAATTTAGAAGACTTGCGTGCGGTAAATGATGTAGGCCCTGTAGTTGCGGAATCAATAACGAATTTTTTCGGCGAAGCACACAACCAAATTGTCATCAATGCACTACTTGCAGCCGGCATTCATTGGCCAGAAAACGAAGGTAAGCAGGCCGCAACCGGTAATTTTATTGGTAAAACCTTTGTACTCACAGGTACTTTACCGAATTTGTCGCGTGATAATGCCAAAGAGATGATAGAAAATGCTGGCGGAAAAGTGAGTGGCAGTGTTTCTAAAAAAACAGATTTTGTGGTTGCTGGTTCTGATGCGGGCAGTAAATTAGATAAGGCTCAAGAGTTAGGTTTAATGATACTAGACGAAGCTGCCTTAATTGAATTACTTGCCTAATTTCTCATCTAAACACCCATTTTGAATAATAAAAATCGTAATGAATAATCAAAACTGCAATCAATACATGAATTCATTGATTGATATTGCCAAGGCGGCTGGCGCAGCTATTATGCAAGTCTACGCAACTGATTTTAGTGTAGAAAAGAAAGACGATAACTCGCCACTAACGCAGGCTGATTTGGCCGCGCACTACGTGATTATTAATGCGTTAAGAGTACTCACGCCAAATATTCCAGTGTTATCAGAAGAGTCTGAAAATATAGATTATGAAATTCGTAAAGAATGGCAACAATACTGGCTGATAGACCCATTAGATGGCACGCGTGAATTTGTAAAGCGTAACGGAGAGTTTACAGTCAATATTGCCTTAATCGATGGTCAGCAATCAGTATTAGGCGTGGTATATGCGCCAGTCACAGAGCTGCTGTATTTTGCCAGTTTAGCGCACGGTGCTTTTAAGCAAGAAGCCAATAAGCCTGCCGTACAAATTCATACTAAACGATTAGATGTAAGTAAGCCGATCGTGGCTGGCAGTCGTTCTCACTCAGATGAAAAAATGCAAAGATTCATGTGGAGTATTGAAGAAAAGCTTGGCGTAAAGGCTGAACTTATTAGCATGGGCAGCTCTCTTAAAATTTGCTTAATCGCAGAGGGCGTGGCGGATGTTTATCCTAGATTAGGCCCAACGTCAGAATGGGATACCGCCGCTGCGCACTGCGTGTTAACTGAGGCCGGCGGTGATATTGTCGATGAGGCGGGATTAACCTTGCGCTATAACAGCAAACGTTCTTTATTAAACCCATATTTTTTCGCCAAAAGTTCAGGCGATATTAATTGGGCTAGTTATTTGTAATATCTCATAAATATTAGCCAAAAATTTGATCCATAAATCGTACAAAAATACCTAATAACTATTAGAAAGAGAATTAAAATGAAACTAGAAGTTAGCTTAAGTGCACTTATTATCACATTGTTTATTAACAATGTTTATGCAATGAGTCCTGAAAGTGCAGCCTGCAAACAAGCTTATGATCAAGGTGATGCAAAAACCGCACTCGCACAAGCCAGTAAAGCGTTAAATATTAATAAAAAAGATAATGATGCCTTGCTTTGCCAAGGGCGCACACATGCTGCTATGGGCGATTTTTCCAGTGCGTTAGTCTCTTTTAAGTTAGCTGAAACACAAACCAGCAATGATTTTGATAAAGCAGTAGCGAGTTTACTGACTGGCAATGCCTACAAATCACTCAAACAATATGATTCAGCGATCAGCAGTTATCAACAAACTATTTTGCATGCGAATGCTGCAAACAACCAATTCTTCGAACGGCTAGCGCATAACGGTATTGGTGATGTATACAGTGAAAAAGGTCAATTGGCAGAGGGTCTAGTTGAATATGAATTAGGTAATAAACTAGCCGCTAACGACAACGAGCGTGCTGAAAGTTTTGAGAAATTAGCACTGGCTTATCACAACTTAAATAAAAATGCTTTGGCACTTGAGTATCAAATTAAAGCCTATTTAATGAATGAAACTGCTGGTAATTTAGATCAATACGCACATTCGAGTATTGAACTAGGCCGCTATTACGCCATTGAGAAAAAATATGCCAGCGCAGAAAATGTGCTCAATAAGATTATTAAATTTGCAAAAGAGCAGGGCGGTGCTTACTTTGAGGCACAAGGTAGTTATATTTTAGCTAAGGTAAAAGTAGCAACCGGAGATGTTGCGGCAGCTAAAACATTAATTGAACATGCTAGACTAATTGCGAAAAATACTAATGACAAATTGCTGGAAGATGAAATAAATCTAGAAACTAAAGATTTATTCTAGGGTAGCATTTATGTCAAAAAAAGACTTAATTGTAATATTCAACATCAAGTAGGTTATGGATGCTGCAACTAATTATGAAAATTAAAATCAGACTATCTGTTAACCAACAGATTTCGACTCTATTGCAATGATTATTAAATCCAAACCAGATATCATCCCATCCGAAATCACGCCTAAAGAAGTGTTTGATAATAGACGAGAGTTTATTCAAAAAGCGGGGTTTGGCTTAATTGCTGCTAGTGCAGCACTACTCGCTAGCCCATTACGTGCAGCGACTTTGAATGATAAAAGTATTCTTCCTAAGCCGTTAGGCGCACATCCAAAAATAGCTGGCTACGCTAAAACAGCTTACGGAGCAGGCGACAAACTCACGACTTATGACGATATAAGTACCTACAATAATTATTACGAATTTGGCACAGATAAAAACGAACCCGCCTTAAATTCAAAATTATTCAAACCTCGCCCATGGACGATTAGCATAGAAGGTGAAGTTAAAAAGAATAAAACCATCAGTATTGAAGATATTTATAAACTAGCGCCGCTAGAAGAACGTATTTATCGCATGCGCTGTGTTGAAGGTTGGTCTATGGTCATTCCCTGGATTGGTCTTCCACTAGCACAACTGATTAAATGGGCTGAGCCTAACGCCAACGCTAAGTATGTTGAGTTTATTTCTTTGGCGGACACCCTGCAAATGCCAGGCCAAAACCTTCAAGTGTTGGATTGGCCATATACCGAAGGCTTACGCATGGATGAAGCCATGCACCCACTTTCGATAATGGCGGTAGGCCTGTATGGCGAACAACTGCCCAATCAAAATGGTGCGCCTATGCGTTTAGTGACGCCATGGAAATATGGCTTCAAGGGAGCAAAAGCCATCGTAAAAATTCGTTTTACTGAAAAAATGCCGCTCACCAGTTGGATGAAAGCCGGGCCAAGCGAATATGGTTTTTATGCGAATGTAAATCCGCTGGTAGAACATCCGCGCTGGACACAATCATCAGAAAGACGCATTGGTGCTGGCTTATTTTCAGGGCGCATTAAAACGCAAATGTTTAATGGCTACGCAGAGCAAATAGGGCAGCTTTATGCTGGTTTAGATTTACGGAAGAACTTTTAGTCGCACTAACATGTTGTATTTAATGAACTTAGTCCCCAGTAAAAAACAGCTTTCATGGATTAAGATTTTCGTATTTTCTCTTTGCCTAATACCGGTTTCGCGCTTATTTTATTTAGGCTTACAGGACAATTTATCGGCCAATCCTATTGAATTTATAGAACGATCCACCGGTTTTTGGACATTACTAATCTTATTAGTTACGCTAAGCTTAACGCCAATAAGACTGTTAGCTGGTATTGCGTGGCAAATTCAGTTGCGCAGAATGTTAGGTTTAATGATGTTTTTTTATGCGTGCTTACACATTAGCATTTACCTATGGCTTGATTATTCGTTTGTTTGGGCTGATATCTCTAAAGACATTATCAAGCACCCACGCATATTAGTCGGCTTTGCTGCCTTTGTTTTAACCATACCGCTAGCCATAACTTCGAATAACACCATGATGAAGTTACTCCGTCAACGTTGGAAGCGATTACATCAACTGGTTTATTTTATTGCCATTTTAGGCGTTATTCATTTTTGGTGGTTAGTTAAAAAAGATATTCGTGAGCCTTTGTTATTTGCATTAATTTTAGTGGCTTTACTTGGCATTAGAATTTACTACAAGATTTTGGCTAAGCAAAGAAGAGTGAAGTAGCTTAATTTCTATCTGCAAAGATTTAATAAATGACTATTAACCTAGCCTGATTATTAATTTTACATAATATACATTATACGAAGTATATAAAGGATAAATAAAGCCGAGATTTACTCGGCTTTATTTATTGAACCCGCTACTAATGTTAAAGAAGCCTATCGATTATTAAAAAATGCAATATTCATCGCTCTATCATTAACAAAAGTAATCTCAGTTTCTTTGTAGGTATGTTTAGGATCATAGTTAACGATGTTTTTGTAATACCACATTTCAACAGTGACTCTTTTTGAGTTCTTTTCATCAGCGCCAACCTTACCTAAATAACCAGAAGCACCTTCAGGTTTCACAGACAATTCTTTTTTCACTGGCGCACCTAATTCATCGGTAATTATTTTTTTAGATTTACCACTGAAAGTTGATAAAAACTGATCTTCTGTATAAGATTTTTTATTTAAAGTCGCCGCGTTCGCCTCAGTAAAAGCAACGGTTAAAAGCAAGGCCGCTGTTAAAGTTAAGCCAAATTTTTGTATAGATTTCTTCATAGGATTCTTCATGGTCACATTTATATTAAATTGCATTATATTAGTATCTCCAACTGACATTATCTCATTTTACGCAAAATAAGCCTATGCGTAAAATTTCGAATTAACGTGCCTGCTGATATTTTTGTATTAAGCAGGAAAACACATCAACATTTCATTAATAAGCTTAATCTGTTGATTCAACCAATTGTCAGTAATTAAAAGCTTAATCAACCGTTATTTTCAATCCGTCATAACCAACATAAACACCATCAGGTAACTTCGTACATAACTCCATATATTCAAGTTCATGCGTCATATGAATTAAATAAGTTGTTTCAGCAGCGATTAGACTCGCATACTGCAAACTTTGTTCCAAATTTATGTGCGTATAGTGCGTCGTATAGCGTAGACAATCTAAAAGGAGCAACTTTAGGCCTTTTAATAGCGCAAGCGAACTGTCTGGAATGGCAGAAACGTCAGTTAAATAGGCAATGCCACCTATACGGTAACCATAAATTTCACTATTGCCATGCTTTAGCGGAATGGGCGTAATTGTCTGATCAAAAATCTCAAACGGGCCGCTCACTGGGTTAATTTTGAGGACTGGTAAATCCCAGAAGTTGCTGGCTTCACGCAAGGTGTAGCCAAACTTCTCCTTAATATGCGCCATCGCTTCTGCACTACCAAACAATGGGATTTGGCTACGTTGAAGCTGACAAAAGCCACGCAAATCATCGATGCCATGTAAATGATCCGCGTGCGTATGCGTATAAAGCACAGCATCTATGCGCGTGAGCCCTTCTCTTAATGATTGATTACGTAGATCTGGGCCTGTATCAATTAATATAATTTTTCCGTTATCAAGCGTGATTAAGCTAGAACAGCGGGTTCGGTTATTACGCGGGTCGCTAGAAATGCAGGCCGCACACTTGCAACCTAGCATCGGTGTGCCTGCGCTTGAACCTACGCCTAACATTGTTAGTTGCATGTAGTGCCTTGTTTTATATTAGCGTATGTCAAAAAATAATGAATGCTTATGCTCGTGCATGTTTAAATAATCGAAAGAAATTTTCAGTAGTCGCCGCAGAGATTTCTTCAAAAGAAATACCGCGTAATTGTGCAATTTCCTCAGCAACATGTTTGACATAACTAGGCTGATTAGTTTTACCACGGTATGGAATGGGTGCTAAATACGGTGAATCTGTCTCAACCAGCATTCTGTTCAACGGCACTTGTCTTGCAACATCTTTAATTGACTGTGCATTTTTAAAGGTAACGATGCCAGAAAATGAAATATAAAACCCAAGTGCAATCGCTTGCATGGCTACATCAAGATTTTCGGTAAAACAATGCATAACGCCGCCCACTAGTTGTGCATTTTCCTCACGCATTATACGTAGCGTATCATCTGCGGCACTGCGGGTATGAATCACTAACGGTTTTCCACAAGCAATAGCGGCACGAATATGCGTACGAAAGCGAGTACGTTGCCATTCTAAATCACCTGTAAGTCTGAAATAATCTAGGCCAGTTTCACCAATAGCAACCACTTTAGGATGATTAGCCAGGGCCAACAAACCTTCTACCGAAGGTTCTTCTATATTTTCATAATCTGGATGCACACCGACTGATGCGTAAAAATTATCGTTATTTTCAGCCAGCGCCAAAACTTGCGGAAAGTCTGGTAGCGTCACCGAAATGCAAAGCGCATGCCCTACTTCGTTGTCTTGCATAGACTGCTTAATAGCCGGTAAATTGGCGAGAAGTTCAGGAAAATTCAGATGGCAGTGAGAATCAACAAGCATAATGGGTCTTAAATAAGTGATCGAAAACTACAAGGGATGTGCGGTGCTAACAAGCTTTCAATGCGTCGCTAATGCTGGCTATAAATGACTTTAACTACTTATAAATGACTTTCATACGTCAACATAATTAAAATCATCAGAATTATGCGTGAAAAATCTTCGTATAATCAACAAGTAAGCTTTCCATTTGTAAGTCATGGTTTAATGGGTGCGCGGCAAGTTTACGCAACTCGTCCGCTTTTCTTTGCAAGTCAAACAGACGACTCAAGTTTACTTTATCAGCCAGTACTTGCAAAGTGTTGCTGTGCTGCATATGGTAGCGCACTTGCCTGCCAAATTTCATTGCGACAATATCATAAATCCATTTTTGTAGCGCAATTACGCCAGTTTCAACCGAATTTGCAATCAAACAAGACGCCGCGATACTGGGTTCTAGCTTCCGGCCTAAAGCCAACATCCGCCATATTTCAGTGAGCTGGCCAAATTGTAATTGCTCATTAAACACCTTGATTGGCGAGCCTTCTAAATAAGCTAATTGTTGCGCTGCATTTTTTACGCCCTGCTCGACTAACCAAGCCAGTGATTGGTCTTCATCTGGCATAGGCATGCTAATTTTTTGGCAACGACTAATAATAGTAGGCAATAAGCGTTGTAATTGGTGCGCGACTAAAACAAAAATAATGCCTTCGGCTGGCTCTTCTAACATTTTCAAAAGCGCATTTGCTGCAATTGGATTTAGCGCCTCCGCTGGATAAATAAGCACTACGCGCAAACCACCACTTCGGTGGCTAGACATGCTTAAAAATCCGCTTAATGCACGAATTTGAGCCACCGATATTTGTGTTTTCTTTTTGGTTTTTTTGGTTACTGTAGCTTCATCTTCAGAATCGGTATCTTGTTCTGGACTAAGTACCCGAAAATCTGGGTGACTATTGTCTTTAAACCAGTTACAGCTTGAGCACTGTCCACAAGCATGGCCTTGCTGATTATTGTTAGCGCATAGCAGTGATTGACTGAAATAGCGTGCGAAGTCATATTTCCCTGTCCCCGCACGACCATTTAATAAGAGCGCGTGTGGCATTTTTTGGCTATCTTGGTTTAGATGCTGCCAAACATTAAGTTGCCACGGGTAAATATTATCTAATATTTTCATTTGTAAAAATTAAAATTTATCATATTAATCATAGCGTTGAAATAATTTCTTCAACTGTACTCTTAACTTTATCAAGTGATTTGCTGCCATCTATAATTCTGAACCTGGCTGGGTTTTGCTGGGCACGCTGTAAATAGGCGTGACGAATCCGTGTGAAAAATGCAGCATCTTCACGCTCAAATTTATCTGGAGATCGCGCGGCCGCAAGGCGTTGTAAACTAATCTCTACTGGTACATCAAACAATAGTGTTAGATCTGGCTGCAAATCGCCTTGCACCCACTGTTCTAACAATTCAACTTTAGCTGCAGAGACGCCTTTCGCGCCACTCTGATAAGCAAAAGTAGCATCGGTAAATCGATCCGACAACACGTAAGCACCTCTAGCCAAAGCAGGTGCTATCACTGTTGCAATATGTTCTCGCCTGGCGGCAAACATCAGTAGCGTTTCAGTTTCAGCATGCATATTTTCATGTAGCAAAAGCTCACGCAACCGTTCACCTAATAAAGTTCCTCCGGGCTCACGTGTTGAGACTACTTCATGGCCACGCGCTTGTAAAGCTGCAATGATGGTTGGGATATGAGTGCTTTTACCTGCGCCATCCATGCCTTCTAAAGTGATAAATTTAGCTGTTGTCATTACTCTAATCTCTGGCTTCTTATTTAATATTGCTTTTTCAATTGGTACTTAACAACGGCACGATTATGCGCTTCTAAGTTATCAGAAAAAGCATGACTACCATCGCCCTTACCTACAAAGTAAAGTGCTTTAGTGGTATTGGGATGTAGCGCCGCATCAATCGCGGCGGCACCAGGCATCGCAATCGGGCTAGGCGGCAAACCATCTCTAGTGTAAGTATTGTACGGTGTATCGTAAAGTAAGTCTTTTTTACGAATATTACCTTTGTATTGTAAGCCCATGCCATAAATCACCGTTGGGTCAGTTTGTAGGCGCATGCCTAGGCGAAGTCGGTTAATAAACACGCCTGCAATCATCGCCCGTTCACTAGGTTT
>CANCPF010000019.1 GCA_947379975.1 Methylophilaceae bacterium
GATTTTAAATTAGTCACCAAAGCTGAAACACCAGACACCAACACCTTCCGCGTCACCTATGCTGCACCCTATGCGCCAGCCTTGGATACATGGGCCGGCTTGCACATTCTGCCTAAGCACTTGCTTAAAGATCAGGATATTAATACCACGGCATTTGCGCGTCACCCAGTCGGAAGCCACTATTACAAGCTAGATAGCTGGAAAAATGGCCAGTATCTAAAACTCACACGCAATGACAACGCAACACAAGGCCAAGCCAAAATTGACAACTTATTATCACGCATCATTCCAGATAAGGCAGCGCAATTTTTAGAGCTGAGCGCAGATAATATTGATTCTATGGCGCTTAATCCTATCCAATACGCAAGGATTTTCCCCGCTAGACCAGACCTGAATAAAAATATCGCACTGTATAAAGAATTAGGTAACAGTTATACCTATTTAGGTTTTAACCTAAAACGCAAACCATTTGATGATGTTCGTGTTCGGCAAGCCATTAACTATGCCATCAATAAGCAAGAAATTATCGACGGCGTATTATTAGGTCTTGGCGAACCGGTAGCTTCACCTTATAAGCCGGGCACACGTTGGAGCAATCCTGTACTTAAACCTTATCCTTACGACCCAAATAAAGCCAAAGCCCTATTAAAAGCTGCTGGCTATGAAGATCATGACGGTGATGGCATTATTGATAAAGACGGCAAACCCTTTAGTTTTGAGATTTTAACCAATCAAAACAAAGAACGCGAAATGACTGGCGTTTTAATACAGCGTCGCCTTAAGGATGTTGGCATTAATGCTAATATTCGCGTCTTAGAATGGGCCAGTTTCTTAGGAAGATTCATCAAACCTAAAGAGTTTGATGTGGTTGTATTGGGTTGGAGTTTATCGTTAGACCCTGATCAATATAGTATTTGGCATTCTAGTCAACAAGCGCCTGGTCAATTTAACTTTATTAGCTATAGTAATCCACGTGTAGATAAACTATTAGAAGCGGGCAGACTGGAGCTTAATCCAGAAAAGCGTATGGTGATCTACCATGAGTTCTCCAAAATATTATTAGAAGATAGCCCTATTGTATTTCTCTCAGCAGGCTATGGTTTATCAGCGATTCATAAGCGTGTAAGAGGCATTAGCAATCCTGCGCCACCGGCAGGCATAGGCCACAACACTTATGAGTGGAATATTCCTAGCGCTTATGCTCGCACGGAAATGAGTGAGCATTGAGCTATGACTTATATTTACTAGCAACCATCTAAGCAACTACATAAGCCCATTTAAACCCATGCTTAAATACTTACTCAAACGATTTTTTTGGATGATTCCTTTAATCATAGGTATTAGTCTAATATCATTTTTCATTATGCACTTAGCACCAGGTGACATCACCACTAGTGAAGCGAGCTTCAATCCTAAAGCCAGTGAAGAATCTAGACAAAAATTACGTGAGTTATATAGCTTAGATAAACCCGTTATTGTGCAATATGGCTTATGGGTAAAGCGTATGGCAACCTTAGATTTTGGCACTTCATTTGCATCACATCAGCGCCCAGTATTCTGGGAAACTAAAGATAAAGACGGCAATATTACTTTAGGCATGATCCAAGAAGCATTGCCTATCACCCTGCTCATTAATGTTTTGAGTTTAATATTAATCATCGCTGTCGCATTACCTTTGGGCGTCATTTCGGCGCTTAAACAAAACCAATTAGCTGATCGTGGCATTACTTTATTTGTGTTTATAGGTTTTGCCATCCCTGGCTTTTGGCTAGCGCTCATACTTATGTACTGGACTGGCGTGCAACATGCTTGGCTACCAATTTCAGGTTTAGAAAGCATGGGACATGAACATCTAACTTGGTTTTATCGAACGATAGATACCCTGAAACATTTGGTCTTGCCAGTATTTATTTCTGGGCTAACTGGCCTCGCTGGCATTTCTTTATTTGTACGTAACGGCATGCTAGAAGTATTGCATCAAGATTACATTACTACCGCACGCGCTAAAGGTCTAAAAGAAAATCGTGTGATTTATGGTCATGCGCTGCGCAATGCCCTTTTGCCGCTAATCACAATCTTTGGCTTAAGCATTCCTGGTTTAATTGGGGGATCGGTCATCGCCGAAAGTATTTTTGCTATTCCGGGCATGGGTAAATTGTTTTACGATGCGGTTTTAATGCGTGATTTTCCAGTCATTATGGGTATTTTAACGATAGGTTCAGTCCTCACATTAATCGGTAATTTACTGGCAGACCTTTCTTACGCTTGGGCAGACCCACGGGTAAGACGCGGAGTAATGCAATGAATAAAGTCTTACATAATCCATTAGCATTGATTGGCTTCGTCATTATTGCGGGCATACTATTTATGGCGTTGATTGCACCATTAATTGCACCCTACGACCCCGATGCAATTAATGTAAAAGCGATATTACTATCCCCAAGTGCCAACCATTTGATGGGTACGGACGGCTTAGGACGCGATGTATTTACCCGCATGCTGTACGGCTCTCGTATATCCTTAATGGTAGGCTTTGTAGCAGTGGGTATCGCCACCGCTATTGGTATCATTCTAGGTGCTATTGCCGGCTTTTACAGAGGCTGGGTCGACACCGTCATCATGCGTGTCGTCGATGTGATGCTGTCCATCCCAACGTTCTTTTTAATTTTAGCCGTGATTGCATTTTTAACGCCTTCTATCTGGAACATTATGATCGTGATAGGATTAACCTCGTGGATGGGCGTAACAAGATTGGTCCGCGCCGAGTTTTTAAGCTTGCGGAATCGAGAATTTGTGTTGGCCGCGCAAGCATTAGGTGCAAAAGACGCTAGACTTATTTTTACGCACCTACTGCCAAATAGCTTAACGCCTATTATAGTCAGCTCAATATTAGGTATTGCCAGCGCAGTGCTAGTGGAATCTGGCTTGAGCTTTCTAGGCTTGGGCGTACAAGCACCACAAGCTTCATGGGGCAATATCCTTACCGATGGCAAAGAGTATATTCAATTTGCCTGGTGGTTATCACTCTTTCCCGGCCTTGCCATCCTAATTACAGTGTTAGGGTATAATCTGCTTGGAGACGGTTTACGCGATGCGTATAACCCGCGAACTAGTCAACACTAGATTTTAAAAAAACTAGTATTTAAAACTAATTATTTAAACTTGATCATCAAGATTTAAAAGATAGATAGGAATAATGTCATGGGATTTTTAGCAGGTAAAAAAATATTAATTACAGGTTTGTTGAGCAACCGCTCAATTGCTTACGGCATCGCCGCAGCAATGAAGCGTGAAGGTGCAGAACTTGCTTTCACTTACCAAATGGAAAAACACCAAGATCGCGTAGCAAAATTAGCCGCTGATTTTGATTCAACGCTTTTATTTCATTGTGATGTAGCTGAAGACAGCTTGATTGATGCACTATTTCCAGCCATTGCTAAACATTGGGATGGCATAGATTCTATCGTCCATTCAGTTGCTTTCGTACCGAAAGATGCGCTTGATGGCGATTATCTAGATAAAGTGACACGAGAAAATTTCCGCATTGCACATGACATTAGCTCATACAGCTTTGCTGCTCTAGCCAAAGCGGCTTTACCGATGATGTTAGGCCGTAACGGTAGCTTACTAACCTTAAGTTATTTAGGTGCAGAACGCACAATGCCTAACTACAATGTAATGGGTTTAGCTAAAGCCAGCCTTGAAGCCAATGTACGCTATATGGCACAAAGCTTAGGCCCAAAAGGCATACGCGTGAATGCAGTTTCTGCCGGTCCAATTAAAACACTGGCAGCTTCAGGTATTGCTGATTTCGATAAAATGATCGGCTTCAATGAAAAGCATGCTGCCTTGCGTCGCAATGTAACCATAGAAGAAGTAGGCAATGCCGCTGCATTTTTATGCAGTGATTTAGCCTCTGGCATTACCGGTGAAATTACTTATGTAGATGGTGGTATGAACATTACTGCGGCCGGCGTCATAGATTAAATTAATTTATAAAGTAATCATCAATCAGATGTTAAAAAGGCACCCAATTGGGTGCCTTTTTTATGATGCTAGTATTCTTGGATATCCGTACTATTTAACATTACTGATTGTTCGCGTTACTACCCAATAAAACCTTATCATTCACTTTAACTTTGGCTTTATCGCGCAACGATTGTTTATAAGCTGAAAGATACTCACTCATTAATGCACTATTAAGCTCAGTCTTAGCTACTTTTTTTTCATTATCATCAGTAGGCGATAAAGCAATGACTTTAACCACCTTTACTAGCAAATAACCTTGCTTGCTATCAGCAACGCCTGAATAAGCAGGCAATTTATTCACATTAGTTTTAAATACTTGGTTCATTGCAACTTCTGTTAAACCCTGCGCATTCTTACGATCAACAGTCACTTCAGGGATCCACTCCACAGTAGCAACATCTTTACCAGCACGTAAATCTTTTAAAGCAGCTTCACCTTTAGCAGACGCCATTTTAGCTGCCGCTTCTAGTTTGAGTACAGCTTCAATGCCAGACTTAACTTCATCAAAACTTTTTGGCGCGGCCGCTTTATACTCAAGCAAACGTGCAGACACCATATTATTAGGTGAAATTTCTACCGCCTCGGTATTTCGATGATCTTTAAGCACCTCGTTCGAAAAAACAAGGCTCATGATTTTATCGTTATTTTTAAAGAACTTAGCGCCAGACTCACGTGTCATCCAATCTGATTGCTGTACTTGACCACCATAGGCTTTGGCGGCAGGTTGTAAGCTATTCGATTGCTCATACACCATATTACTAAAGCCTTCAGCTTTTTTAGCAAACTCTTCTTGCGCTTTCTTAAACATTAAATCACCTTTAATTTGCGGTTTTAATGTATTGAAATCAGCGCTACCGCCAGTAATGCCAGTGACTTTAATGATATGGTAACCAAACTCAGACTCAACCAAACCGCTCACTTCATTTAACTTCATGCTAAAAGCCGCATCTTCAAATGGTTTAACCATAGCGCCACGACCAAAGCTACCTAAATCACCACCTTTAACTGCAGAACCGGGATCCTGTGAGTTTTTAACCGCTAAGGCTTCAAAACTTTTTGGATTTTTCTTAATTTCCGCTAAGATTCCTTCAGCCTTGGCTTTTGCTGCCTGTTTTGCTTCTGGACTAGCGCTAACACCAAAGCCAATTAAAATATGGCTGGCAGCTCTTTGCTCGTTACCCTTAAATTTAGCTGAATTTTCATCATAATATTTTTTGACTTCATCATCGGTAACACTCACGCCGGTAATTAAATTAGTTGCGGATAACAACAAAAACTCAATTTTCACTTGTTCAGGGTTAATTAATTTATTTTTGTGCAACTCATAATAGGCTTTGACTTGTGCAGGCTCAATTTTCACCTGATCTAAAAAGTCTTTTGTTTTAATCTCAGACACCGTTACTTGACGTTGCTGGTTCATCACTTTATAAGCGTTATCTGTTTGTGCGTTTGAAATAAAACCAAGCTTAGTAATTCCATCTTGTGCTTGTTGTGCTAATAAATCTGCGCGCATGCCCGCTTCAAATCTTGATGGAGAAATATGATTTTGCTGTAAAGTTTGATCGTACATTTCTTGTGAAAATTTACCATCTTTCTGAAACTCAGGCATACCAGTCACATAAGTTGATAATTGCACATCGCTAATTGCATATTTAGCCTGCTTGATCTCGTTATTCAATAATTGTCTATCAATTAACTGATTCAACACAATCGACTTAACTTCAGGACTATCTAGTTGCGCTTGATCAGCTTTACCCTCAGACAATAAACGATCACGCATATTTTTTAATGCATTTGAATATTCTTGGACAGAAATATTATTGCCATTAACTTCAGCGACAGCAATATTATGACTAGCACTATTTAAGTAGGAATCAATACCAAATAATGCAAATGGAATGGTAATTAACGCCAATAAAGCCTTACCAACCCAACCTTGTGCTACGGAGCGGATACTATCTAACATAAAAACCTTACCTTTTAAAAGTGCCTACTAAATGTTGAAACAAACTTTAATAATTTTTCACCCGATGATGCATTTGCTGTTGCAGTAAATCATGCATTATTTGGACGAATTGTAAAACGTCATTAATATAGCATAAGATGGTCATATATATATTAAGACCTATGATTTCATTGAGATAAAAGCTTCTCTTTTTCGTGATGAAAAGTTAATATCCTAGTAAATCAGTAAGGATTATATTAATTGAAAGATTCAAAAGAAAACATCACATTTTCAGCGGGCTGGAAGTTTGACAATAGCTACACACAACTACCCTCAGCCTTTTTTACCAAGCAGAAACCTACACCAGTTAGCGCACCCAGCATGGTGATTTTTAATCATGCATTGGCAACATCGCTGGGCTTAAATGTTGAGGCACTCTTCGCCGATAGTGAAAACGTTGTTTTTGCTGGAAACCAAGACTTATCAGGGACGGAAGTATTTTCAGGAAACCAGCTCCCGGAAGGTGCAGAACCACTTGCTCAGGCCTATGCCGGCCATCAATTTGGTCACTTCAACATGCTAGGCGATGGCCGTGCAATATTGCTAGGCGAACACATCACACCTAGCGGAGTGCGCTTTGACATTCAACTTAAAGGCGCTGGTGAAACAGCCTATTCGCGCCGTGGCGATGGTCGCGCTGCGCTTGGGGCAATGCTAAGAGAATACATTATCAGTGAGGCGATGCATGCGCTAGGCGTGCCGACGACACGCAGCCTTGCGGTAGTAGCAACCGGCGAACCGGTCTATCGCACCAGTGTGCTACAAGGAGCGGTTTTAACGCGCGTAGCCGCCAGCCATATTCGTGTCGGTACCTTTCAATTTGCCGCGTCTATCGACGACGATTCAGCCGCACTGATAGCACTAGCGGATTACACCCTGAATCGACACTTTTCAAAACTGGCTTCAGGAAAGCCGTTTGATCAGACCTACGCAAACAATAAATACCTCGCCTTACTAGAAGCAGTGATTGATCGTCAGGCAGAATTAATTGCTAGGTGGATGCAGATTGGTTTTATTCATGGCGTGATGAATACTGATAATATGTCTATTTGCGGTGAAACCATAGATTATGGGCCTTGTGCCTTCATGGATAGCTACGACCCTGCGACGGTTTTCAGCTCAATTGATCAACAAGGCCGCTACGCTTTTGGCAATCAAGCGCCAATTGCAGAATGGAATTTAGTGCGATTTGCCGAAACATTACTGCCGCTTTTGCACCCCGAGCAAACGTCAGCCATCACCATCGCTCAGACAGCACTGCAAACTTTTTCAGTGAAATTTCGGCAATATTGGCTAAAGGGTATGCGTGCCAAGTTAGGCTTGTATACGGAAGAAGCTAATGACGCCTTACTCATTGATGGCCTACTCAACTGTATGGAAAAACATGACTTAGACTATACTAATACCTTTCGCGCACTAAGCACAGAAGCAAACATAAAAATACCCATGTTAGACTTTCCAGATTTCATAGTTTGGCATAGTCTGTGGCGTAAAAGATTGCTTATTCAGGACCAGAATTTAGCGACTTCGGTAAACTTGATGCTATTCACTAACCCAGCAATCATCGCGCGTAATCATCTGGTAGAATCAGCATTAAGCGCTGCAGAAGCAGGTGATTTTAGTGTGTTAGAAAAACTGCTAGAAGCTTTGTCTAAGCCATTTAATGACAATCCTAAGTACGCAGATTACCTGTTGCCAGCGCCCCTATCCAACACGCCTTATAAAACATATTGCGGGACATAATTTAATATGCTTAATTTTTTAATATCAACTATCACATTCTCGGCAGCTGTGTACGGCATGAATCTATACTTTAACGCACAAAATTTCACTGCATCACGTTCGCGTACCGTGATTGTCATATTTCTAGCGACATTCATTTCGATAGCCTCTGGCTGGGCTACAGACCAATTAGATGGCGAAGCCGAGTTACATAAAAATGACCCCTCAATAGTCCAGGTGGTGCAATCTGGCGACCCTGTTCAGATTGCTAAATTGCTGGCTGGATTTAATTAGCCACTATTTATAATACAATTAATATATATTAAAGCCTCTAAAAATAGCTAGAAAATCTATTGTTATCGGAATGCCATGAACGACCGAATTCAGCAATTATTACAACAAATGAGCGCGCTTGAAGATGATTTACGAGCAGCCATTAGTGAGCAACCTAGCACTATGTTTTTTCAGATTAAAGGCAAGCGCATCGAGTTTGAGCAATCCATCAAAGAAACGCACCGACGGCTTAAACGTAATTTCTTTCGCTGGCTGATTACAGATCGCCCACAAAATTTGATCACCGGACCGATTATTTACGCGATGATCATTCCATTAATTATCACCGATTTATTCATCACTTTTTACCAAGCAACCTGCTTTCCTATTTACGGCATTAAAAAAGTACGGCGTGCAGATTATGTTATTTTCGATAGGCAACATCTAAGTTACCTAAATTTCATTGAAAAATTTCACTGCACTTATTGTGCTTATGGCACCGGCATGATTGCTTACATTAGTGAAATTGTGGCGAGAACCGAACAATATTTTTGTCCAATTAAGCATGCTAGAAAAGTGTTAGGCACACATGCGCGCTATATTAATTTCTTGGAATTTGGTGAAGCTGAGGATTATGAAGCAAAGCTTGAAATGTATCGCCGTGCTTTGGGGAAAGATTAAATATTAGCTGAGATTAGACAAAGTCTGCCGCAACAGCAAACCTTGCCTATTTTTGTGCTGGGAGAATAATGTTGCAATGATCTTTCAAATAATCGACAGCCTCGGATAAATTTTCATCTGATTCATCAAGCAAATACAAACTAGCGTCTTCAATAAACTCACTCCAAAGTGACTGCAACTGTTCTTGCTCATCATGAGGCGCTTTTTTAATCAGCTTAATCACTTCTTTTTCAAGTAAACCATTCTCACGAATATTCAACACCGCTTTTTTAACTTCAGTCACAGTTAAAGATGTTTTTAGCTTTAAGCCAGCTACTGCAGAGATAAACAAGCTTAATAACAGCGCGTCATCTTCAGTGCCATTGGTCAATACGAACCATTCTTCGGCTAGTTTTTTATCAAACTGACTAACATCGTTCATCGGGTCGAATAAAAAGAAATATTGACGCACTTTAAGATCAGCAAAAATAGACGCTAAAGGCACAGAAGGACTAACAATTTTAGGAATATCTTCTTGCTGAATACTGGCAAGCGTCTGCAATGCCAAAGGTAAATAGTCTTCAGGAATCTCCTCTAGAAACTTTTTAGAGCAACTAACATCACCTAAAAAACTCCACTCTTTACGCATCGCCGTGAAAATTTCAAATAAAGCATTTTCATCAGGAAAACCTGCTTTACCTGCACCCAGTTTACCCGTAGCTAATTTACCAGTAGCTATTTTTTTTGCGCCATAAGCCATAAACAACACCGCGCTGCGAAGCACATGTTTAGCTGGTGCATGTAAATCATTAAAAGCTCTGCTAGGCGTAGCCATTTTTTTAAGTAAATAATTAGCTAAACCAAGCTCAAGCTTAAATTGGCTATGCATCACCATCGCTTGCCGGTATTTTGCAAGCGTCATATGACTACTTAGGCATCTTTTAAGAAAATCACTTTCTGTATCGAACCGTAGCGCGCCAAAGTGATCATCCTCGGGCAAAGCATGCAATACTTTTAACATTTGCGAACCACCGCGAGAAAGCGTACGGAATGACTTTTCTTTAATCATTTGCGCTGCTAATTGCAGATCGCCATTGCTCGCATTTTCAAGATTTAGACTGACTAAACTGGCCATCCAAACGCTGGCTTGTAGTAGATTTTCGCGTAGATGTGCGGTAGCACCAAAATATTCGGCAATCTGAATGGTGCCGGTTGCAGCATCATTAATCATTTCATCAATTTTCGCCTGATCTATCAGCTTATTTTGCACAGCATGTTTCAGCACCCTATCAAAAAAAGGCGCATTGTCATAAAAAACTAGGGACTGATCATTTTCAGCAGTAGTAATATCAACCATGATCATTCACTTAACTAAATAGCAGAATCGTCTTCTTCATCGCTCTTAGCCTTCGCCTCTTTAGCGGCTGCATCTTTAGCTTCCGCTTCGGCTTTTTCTTCATCCTCATCAATAATCGCCAGTTCAGCTTCAGCAATCGCTTCATTTTCAAGCATAGTACTTAACAGCAACAATACGTTGGCGTAAATATCGGGATGATCGTGTCTGAGTAACCAAGTGACTTCTTTCCAGTCATGATCGCTAATTTCAGAGCGTGAGATATCTTCAGTCTCTAAGGCATTAGAAGTGCCTACAACCTCTTCTGCCCGATCTGAAAGGTAATCAGCTATCGCTTCATAGCCAAATTCAAGCTCGGCAATCGCCTCAATAAATTCATTCGCATCAGCGTCTTCTCTAAAAATAACCGCATTGAACATTCCACGTAAATGCTCATGGGAACGCTCACCGTAGAGGCGATCTAACACGACCGCGCGGGCAAATTGATCCGGCGTAATTAACAAACTCAAAATAGATTGTTTTGATGAATCATATTCGCGTATGACCGCCAATAGGTCTTTGGATGGCATGTCATCTAGCACCTCTACCAGCGCATGGTCGCCATCAGTTTCCACCAGGGCGGTCAGCAGCTCCTCGGCTCTTACAATATCACCAGACTGAATAAGGCTACTGGCTTGTATGATTAACGCATTGCTCATATGTTGTCCTGTTACTTAAATTTAGAAACTACTCGTGACTATCAAAACCTTGATCTGCCAGCCATTCACCGCCCGCTTCGCTCAAATCTTCTGAATCACGGTCATCATCATCGTCTGATTCATCTGACTGGTGATGATCTTCACTCACTTCGTAGCGCGAGAACATATATTCAAGCATTACCGTAGTGAGTAAAAACTGCTCGCCACCTTCAGTTTTTTTCAACATTTCTATCGTAGCAGCCGCCCAAGGTTCAAACTGCACACAAGGCGCAATTGAATCCCATGAAGGGAAGCCAGATGGCTCTTTTGGCAGATAACTAAGAATAGCTTTTGCGTCTTTCACAACGATACTTTTATGAAAAGCCACCGCCATCATTTCCGGATTAGAGTCCATCATCGGCATGAGGTCGGCAATTTGCGAACGTCGATCTTTGAGCCTTTCTTTCAGCACATCACTGCCACCTGAATCAGTTTTCAAATCATCAATTTCGGCTACGTAAGTAGCCATTAAATCGGTAAAGTATCGAGATATTCTCATTCTTTTAAAACTCCATCAAAGTAGTATTGCCAAATCTCTCTCGCAGTCTCGGTCGGATTATCCAACAAACTTCGCCTACGATTTTCGTCATAAGCACTGCGTTTATTAATATCGGAAAGTATTTCGTAAGCTTCCTGCACCTCCCTGAACATTGCAGGGGCATCACTAGATGCATTTTTATCAGGATGCAACTGAGAGGCTTTCTTACGATAAGCATTTTTAATCTCGCTCAAGACGACATTGGCTGCTACGCCTAACACTGCATAATAATCTTTCAACTTTTCCACCTAAGTTTAGCGTATCAACTTAAAGAATTAATCTTGCAAACTTACAACCTCCGCATAATACATGCGATTACGGCTTATTTTGTGCTTAGTACCGTAACTTTTGCGCTTAATCAAACAAAAATAGTAAAGTTTGAACTAGGATGTAGGCTGATTGATACATAATATTTTATATTTACCATAGAATTAAAGATTAGTGAGTTGTTTTTTGGCGAAACTGATTACTACATAAGTTTTTTTATTTTAATTTAGGAGCTTCTCATCATGAATAAATCACTCACCATTATTTTAACGGCTACTTTAGGTTTAGGCTTAAATTTATCTACGCCAGCATTTGCTGATCACGACGGCATGGGCGAGCATTGCAAAATGCATACTAAAAAAACCTTTGAAGAAGCAGATTCCAACAAAGATGGTAGCTTAGATAAAGAAGAAGCCAAAGCTGCCTGTAGCAAGAATTTCGACATGATGGATACGGATAAAAATGGCACTGTCAGCAAGGAAGAATTAAACGTTTGTGGTCGTGGCATGCATGATAAAAAAGCTGCAGCCATGCATGAAAAACGGTCTAAAGAATTTACTGCGGCGGACAAAGACAGCGATGGCACGCTAACGAAAGATGAAGCTAAAAAATTACCGCGTGTTTCTAAAAACTTTGACGTGATTGATGCAGATAAAGATGGCACATTAGATCGTGAAGAAATCCATCAATTCATGCATGAACATAAAGGCATGTAAGCATTAAATGCATGCTAAGTAGATTATAAATGTGCGGTAGATATTTTAATTAATAAAATGCCGCCATTTTGTTTGTAAGGAGATCTGACAATGCAATCAATTCAAATTTTTGACCCCGCAATGTGTTGCAACACGGGTGTCTGCGGTGTGGATGTAGACCAGCAACTAGTGAGATTTTCTGCAGATGTTGATTGGGCCAAACAAAATGGCGCACAAATCGAGCGTTTTAATCTGGCACAGCAACCTATGGTTTTTGCTGATACGCAAGCGGTAAGAGAGTTTCTTGAACGCTCTGGACAAGAAGCGTTACCGCTAATTTTGGTCGATGGAAAATTTGCTCTGGCTGGGCGTTACCCTAATCGAATGGAGTTATCTCGCTGGGCTGAAATTAACTTACCTGTTTCTGAAATAGAACCAATCGCAGAAGTAAAACCCAGCGAAGGCTGTTGCAGTGGTGGCAAATGTTGTTAAGCCTAGCTTGGCTTAAAGCTAATACTATTAAATATATAGAGGCACTTTGATCCCAATGAAATTCCTTGAGAATCCACCGCGCTTTCTATTTTTCACTGGTAAAGGTGGCGTCGGTAAAACGTCTATTGCCTGCGCCTCGGCAATCCAATTAGCCGAAGCTGGCAAACAAGTGCTATTAGTGAGTACAGATCCAGCGTCTAACGTCGGCCAAGTTTTTGGCATCACTATCGGCAACAACATCACAGCCATTCCAGCCGTGCCAAATTTAGCCGCTTTAGAAATTGATCCGCAAGCTGCAGCACAATTATACAGAGATAAAATTGTTGGGCCTGTCCGCGGCTTATTGCCTGAAGCCGTGGTTAAAGGCATCGAAGAGCAACTTTCAGGTGCGTGTACTACAGAAATAGCTGCGTTTGACGAGTTCACCGCACTGCTGATAGATTCACCATTGACCGCCGAATACGATCATATCGTGTTCGATACCGCACCGACCGGCCATACGATACGACTATTACAGTTACCAGGTGCTTGGAGCGGCTTTTTAGAAGAAGGCAAAGGCGATGCTTCGTGCCTAGGCCCGCTAGCCGGACTCGAAAAACAGCGCGAGCAATATAAAGCAGCGGTAGATGCATTAGCAGACGCCGAAAAAACGCGTTTGATTTTAGTGGCTAGAGCACAGCAATCTACCTTGCGCGAAGTCGCACGTACGCATGAAGAATTGGCTTCCATTGGTCTGAAGCAGCAATATTTAGTGATCAATGCCCTACTACCAAAAACTGAAGCCGAAACTGACGCATTAGCCGCAGCCATTTACAAGCGCGAACAAGCTGCCTTACACAATATTCCTGAGGTTTTAAAGGCGCTGCCACAAGATATGGTGGTACTTAAAGCGTTTGATTTGGTAGGTCTGGATGCACTACGCCAGTTGCTACAAATTACGCCTTGGCATTCGCAAAAAACCATTAATACAACACTAGTATTGGATAAACCCAGCCTATCTAAACTAGTTGATAACATTGCGCTAGATGGTCATGGCTTGATTATGTTAATGGGCAAAGGCGGCGTGGGTAAAACCACTATCGCGGCCGCAGTAGCGGTTGAATTAGCACACCGTGGATTATCTGTGCACCTCACCACTTCAGATCCTGCCGCGCATTTGTCTGAAACTTTATCTGGAACCTTAAATGGGGTGCTGGATAAGCTGACAGTCAGCCGCATTGATCCACACGCCGAAACTGAGCGCTATCGTCAGCACGTACTCGAAACCAAAGGCGCTATGTTAGATGCGCAAGGTCGCGCATTGCTAGAAGAAGATTTACGCTCGCCATGCACTGAAGAAATCGCTGTCTTTCAAGCATTTTCACGCATTATTCGTGAGGCTGGCAAAAAGTTTGTGGTAATGGATACTGCACCGACTGGCCACACCTTATTATTACTAGATGCCACCGGCGCCTATCATCGAGAAGTGTCTAGGCAAATGGGCAATACCAGCTTGCATTTCACCACACCGATGATGCAGTTGCAGAATCAACAGCAAACCAAAGTACTTATCGTTACGCTTGCAGAAAAAACACCAGTGCTAGAGGCGGCTAACTTACAGGCCGATTTGCGTAGAGCTGGCATTGAGCCTTGGGCATGGGTAATTAACAATAGCATTGCCGCAACATTCACTAGCTCGCAATTACTGCATCAGCGCGCTTTGAACGAACTCACTGAAATTGACACGGTTGCTACTAAGCACGCGAAACGTTACGCAATTGTGCCTATGCTTAAGGATGAACCGATAGGCGTTCAGCGCTTATTAGATCTTTCTACTTGATCTTTTTTGCATAAGAATTAAGCTTCTGAGGAATAGTCACATTAACAATACATACGGTCTTGATTGACGTTCACTAGCTACAGCACGTATCATCCATCTCTATGAAAACACCACAAAGACTAGAACCATTACTCGAAGACGGATTAATTGACGATGTTATTCGTCAATTAATGAGCGGCAAAGAAGCCACCGTATATGTTGTCCGCTGCGGGGATGATGTGCGTTGCGCTAAAGTTTACAAAGAGGCTAATAAGCGTAGTTTTCGCCAAAGTGTGGATTACACTGAAGGCCGCAAAGTAAAAAATAGTCGTCAGTCACGCGCGATGGAAAAAGGCTCTAAATTCGGCCGTAAAGCCCAAGAAGAAGCTTGGCAAAGTGCCGAAGTTGATGCTTTATATCGCTTGGCCGACGCTGGTGTGCGCGTACCTAAACCATACAACTTCTATGAAGGCGTATTAATCATGGAGTTGGTGACGGATGCCAACGGCAACGCGGCTCCGAGACTAAATGATGTGGTTTTTACTGCAGAAGAAGCACGCATTCATCACGCTACCTTAATTAAAGAAGTGGTGCGTATGTTGTGCGCGGGCATCGTGCATGGCGATTTATCTGAGTTTAATATTCTGATCAGCAGCGATGGCCCAGTGATTATTGACCTGCCACAAGCCGTTGATGCCTCAGGTAATAATCACGCAAAAGAAATGCTGGAGCGTGACGTCGGCAATTTAAGCGCCTACTTTGGACGCTTTGCACCTGAACTGCTAAGCACGCAATATGGCAAAGAAATCTGGGACTTATATTCACATGGTAATTTAAAATTGGACAGTGAATTAAGTGGTCGCTTTAGAGAAAGTAATAAAGCCGTTGATTTAAAAAGCGTAATGCGTGTGATTGACGATGTGCGTAAGGAAGAAGCGGCGAAGCAGTTGCGTAAGTTAGAAGCGCAAGAATCGCCGGATTAATTAAGCCTAGTGCTAAATAACTTATTTAAGCTTGCTACTTTTTAAGTTTATTTTTTAACTCACATCTTTCAAATATTGACGCCAGCCACCAAGATGTGAAATGTCAACCGCATTTAAAGTGGCATAGTGTTCGCATAAAAATCCGTTTACATGACTGCCATCCGCTAAACTTAAAGTACCAAAGCCTAATGGGGCAGGCACAGCAGAAACAAAGGCGCCATAATTTTCTATGGGCAGTTTCCAAATTTCCAAACTGATGGCAAAGCCACCATCAACTACGCGTAACAAGCCTGGGCGCGCTGGTATGAAGCCATTTAACTTATAAAACTTATAGTCGGGTGAGGTACAAGTTGCTTGCACAAACTCACCGCCCAAGGCGGTTAACTGTGTATTTAATGGCAAACCAGTCATATGTGCGCCGCAAACGGCTACGTTGATAAATTTTTCAGTAGTTGTCATAAATTTCCTCTTAATTGCTGCTAAATAAAAGTTAGATAGATCAGGATTTTTGCCATGAAATACCGGTTGCACCTAGTGTTTTAGCACTCTTTTGTTGTAATTTATCGGCCAAACTAAGGAGTTGATCATCCTGAAATGCAGGCGCACAAATAGTAATGCCGAAAGGCAGTCCATTGGCTTGAAAGCCTGTTGGAACGGCCGTCGCGGATAAATCTAGCAGATTCATAAAATTAGTGTAATAACCTAAATTAGAATTGCAGACCACAGGTTCAGCATTCACCTCAGCAATCTTATAAATAGTGCCAGCGGTAGGCGTTACTAATAGATCTATGTCTTGCCAAACCGCCTCAGCTTTACGTTGCAAGGCTTTAAGTTTGTATTGCGCATTGTAAGTATCCACCGCACTGAATTTAGTTGCGTTGCTAATAATTTGCTTAGTGACGGGAAAAATTGCTTCAGGTTTAGTCTCAAAGAATGTCTGAATTGCGGCATAACGCTCGGCTACCCAAGGGCCTTCATAAAGTAAGCGAGCCGTTTCTAAGAATGGCGCAAAATCAATTTCAATGGCTTTACCTCCAATCGCTTCGAGTTGCTTAATAGCTTGCTCAAACAGCGCTGGTGTTTCAGTATTATCAAAGAAAGCAAGCTGACTAGCCTCTGGAACGCCAAAGCTAAAACTGGCGCCAAAAGACCTATTTGGCAGAGCGTTTGCCTGACGGGAATAAGCATCGTCTACATCAAACCCTTTGGCGCTTGCAAGTACAGTGGCTGCATCTTCTGCAGTTAAAGCAAAAATGGAAACGCAGTCTAGCGTGCGACAGGCTGGAATAACGCCTGAAGTACTCAGTAAGCCACAAGTAGGTTTATGCCCGACTAAATTATTAAACGCTGCTGGCACTCGGCCAGAACCTGCCGTATCTGTACCCAAACTAAAACTAGCCATGCTTAACGCTACAGACACGGCTGAACCTGCGCTTGAACCGCCAGAAATATAGTCAGGATCAAAGCTATTATTGACTGCACCATAAGGCGAACGTGTTCCTACTAGGCCAGTGGCAAACTGATCTAGATTAGTTTTACCTACCGGAATTGCACCTGCATCGATCAGCTTTTGAACGACTGTTGCAGATTTGTCTGGAGTGTACGCATATTCAGGGCAAGCCGCAGTGGTCGGAATGCCGGCTAGATCTATATTATCTTTAATGGCGAAGGGAATGCCATATAAGGGAAAATCTGCTGGATTTTTACCTTCCAATTTCTGTGCGTAAACTAGCATTTCATCTTTTTGTAGGCGACGTATCCAAATATGACTAGCATTATCATTACCGATTTCCGCATCGAGTAGCGCGACTAAACTAATAGGCGTTAGCGCTCCAGAGAGATATAAACTGCGTAAGTTTGAAATTTGTAAGTTCATATTGTTTACGCCTCAGTAATAACGATTAGATTTTGCCCTGCACTGACCGTCATGCCTTCAGTACATAGAATTTGTGTCACGGTGCCCGCACAGGTAGCTGTTACTGAAATTTCCATTTTCATGGACTCAACCACCACTACGACATCACCTTCGTTAACCAAATCACCCAATTTAAATTTGATCTGCCAAAGGTTACCAGCCACGTGTGAGGTGAAAGCGCGACTACCTTGTGGCACCTCTAATACTTCCGCCATATCGGCGCCTTCAATTTCATGGCTATAATTGGCTTGCCCGCTAGCTATCCAGCGTTCACGCTCTTCGTCAAAAGCGGCCTGCTGTTTTGTTTTAAAAGCGCTTATCGAGTCGGCTTCATCGGTTAAAAACTGCTTATAGTCTTTTAATCTGAATGTTTGCTCTTCAATATTGAGTTTAAATTTACCGTGAGGAAAATCTTCACGCATTTGTACTAACTCATCCGCCTCGACTTGATAAAAACGAATTTGATCAAAGAAACGTAATAACCAAGGCTTGCCGTCTTTAAAATCTTTAGTCTGATTCCAGCGATTCCACATTTGTATGGTGCGCCCAACAAATTGATAACCGCCAGGCCCTTCCATACCATAGACACACATGTAAGCACCGCCAATACCCACGGCATTTTCCGGCGTCCAAGTACGCGCGGGATTATATTTCGTGGTCACCAAACGATGACGAGGATCAACTGGCGTGGCCACTGGCGCGCCCAAATACACATCACCAAGACCTAGGGTTAAATAGCTTGCATTAAACAGTATGTTTTTTACTTCATCAATGCTGTTTAGCCCATTAATTCTGCGAATAAATTCAATATTGCTAGGCGTGCCGGATGATGTGTCGCACCATGGTGCATCCTTACGCACCGATTGCATGTACTTTTCTATGGCCAACTGTGTGGCAGCATCATCCCAAGACAATGGTAAATGCACGATACGGGTCGGCACTTCCATTTCATTAACACTAGGCAATTCAGATTCGGCCAGTTGCAGAATTTGAATAAGTTTATTCACCGGTAACATCAAGCTTTCAAAGTGAACTTGTAGCGAGCGAATGCCAGGCGTTAGGTCAATAATACCAGTAACATTTTCGCGCTCTAGCCACTGCATCAGTGCATGTACCCGAAAGCGTAAATTCAAATCCAGCACTAATTCACCATATTCAATTAACAGGTATTTATCGCCAGACTGACGATACACCACTTTAATCTGATCTGATGTGGATTGAATTTCAGTCAAAATTGGGCTATGAACATGATTGTTAGATGTGTGATTATGACTAATCACACGTTTTTCTTGCTCGACTACTGGCGTTTCTTTTAGATTTTCCACGAGACTATTTTGTGCTTTTTCTTGTTCACCAGCCTCTTCTTGGCTGACCTTTTTAAAGCGGATTTTATCTCCGGCCTTAAGCTGACCCATTTTCCATAATTCAGCTTGAATAATAGTGGCAGGGCAAACAAAGCCGCCTAAACTTGGGCCATCCGGACCTAAAATCACCGGCATATCACCGGTAAAATCAACCGCGCCTATGGCATAAGCATTGTCATGAATATTGGATGGGTGCAAGCCAGCTTCGCCACCATCTTTACGCGCCCATTGTGGTTTAGGGCCTATCAAACGGACACCGGTCGTATTAGAGTTGTAATGCACTTCCCAGTCGGTAGAGAAGAACATTTCGATGTCTGCATCGGTAAAAAAGTCTGGTGCACCATGCGGGCCATACAACACACCTATTTCCCATTGATGGCTATAGCTGGGCTGTAAATTCTGAGCCAGTGATTTTGGGCTATAAGCAGGAGTTGTTTTTTTAGTCAGATGCAACACATCCCCTACTCGCAATGTTCTACCGCCATGACCGCCAAACTGACCTAAAGTAAACGTAGATTTACTACCTAGATAATCTGGCACATCAAAACCACCTTGCACAGCTAAATAAGCACGACAGCCAACATCGCTAATTTTACCTATTTTCAATACGCTACCGGCCTTAACTTGGTAAGACTGCCAACACTGAATAGCTTCGCCATCTAGCGTTGCATCAATCGGCGCGCCGGCGATAGCAATTACTACATCTGCGTTAAATTTAAGTTTAGGGCCAATTAGAGTAATTTCTAATCCAGCCACACCCTCTGCGTTGCCCACTAACTTATTCGCAAAACGAAAAGCCAAGTGATCCATAGGGCCTGAAGGTGGCACACCGACTGCCCAATAACCTATGCGGCCAGGATAATCCTGTATGGTAGTCATCACCCCGCCATCTTGCACATCAATGGTCTGCGGCTTGTAAACAAAACTATTCAAGTAACGCGTGATTTGCCTGCCCGCAGGGAATACGGTATCTGCCAGCACTTGACGCAGATACTCTAAATTAGTCTCAATGCCGCTTAAATGCGTTGCATCTAAGGCATCGCGCATTTTAACGACCGCGCCATCTCGATTGGCGGCATGTACTAACACTTTGCCTATCAACGGGTCATAGAATGGCGAAACCTCACTGCCAGTTTCTACCCAGCTATCATTTCTGGCTAGCGGTGAAAATTTGACTTCAGTCATTACACCGCTAGATGGCTGAAAGTTTTTATTTGGATCTTCAGCATACAAACGGACCTGTATCGCATGGCCTTTAGGTTGATGCACGTAGCTGTCTAAGGCGTTTGTTTCGCCAGCAGCAATACGTATCATCCATTCGACCAAATCTAGCCCTGTGACTAGCTCAGTCACGCCATGTTCTACTTGTAAACGTGTATTGACCTCTAAAAAGTAAAACTCATTAGTTAAATTATCATAGACAAACTCCACAGTACCCGCTGAACGATAATGCAAAGCAGCACCTAACTTGACGGCCGTTGCGCATAGCGCCTGTCGGACTGCTTCAGAAATATGGGGTGCGGGTGTTTCTTCAATCACTTTTTGGTTACGTCTTTGCACGGAGCAATCACGCTCGCCTAGCGCGATAACTTTACCTAAACCATTACCAAAAATTTGCACCTCTATATGCCGCGCAGCTTGTACGTATTTTTCTAAATAGAGACCGGTTTCTTTAAAGTTTGCACGCGATAAGCGTTGTACAGATTCAAATGCCGCATTTAGCTCGTCCTCACTCCAGATTAACTGCATGCCAATACCACCACCGCCTGCAGTACTTTTCAACATGACTGGATAACCGATAATGGCCGCTTGAGTATGCGCTTCTGCCACGTCAGCTAGTAAGCCTGTGCCAGGCAACAATGGTACGCCATTTTTCTCAGCGAGTTCTCGTGCGGTGTGCTTCAGTCCAAAATCACGCATTTGTTTAGGCGTAGGTCCAATAAATACAATACCCGATGCCGTACAGGCTTCAGCAAAATCGGCATTTTCAGATAAAAATCCGTAACCTGGATGTATCGCTTCTGCGCCTGTTTCAATGGCAACTTGCAGAATCTTTTCTACATTAAGATAGCTTTCTGCAGCTGCTGCTGGTCCTATACAAACGGCCTCATCTGCATCTAGCACATGGCGTGCGCCAGCATCAGCCTGTGAATAAACAGCCACCGACTGAATGCCCATTTTTTTAAGGGTACGAATGATGCGGCAAGCGATTTCACCACGATTAGCAATTAGTACTTTTTTAAACATTTTCATTCTCATTACGTTGCGAGTCGTCTCGCTTGTTTCGTGCCGCATTAGGTCGTCCTGCTGCGGTTTCTTGGTTAATTTAACGCTGATTAATTTAACGCTGATTAATTTAAAACTAATCCCAAACTAATAACTGAATAGGCGTTGGATCATAAGCATTACAAGGATTATTCAGTTGCGGACAGTTAGAAATCAATACCAACACATCCATTTCTGCGCGCATTTCTACATACTTACCCGGCGCTGAAATCCCGTCAGCAAAGCTTAAACCGCCATCTGGCGTGACAGGTACGTTCATAAAAAAATTGATATTGGCCGTAATATCACGCTTGGTCATCGATCTGTCATGCACATGCTCTGAATGATTGAGCGCATGCATGAAGCTATCTCTACAACTGTGCATAGGGCGTTTTGCCAAGTCATATCGCACCGTATTACTTTCGGCCGCACATGCCCCACCCAAAGTATCATGGCGACCACAGGTGTCTGCAGTGATAGTCAACATAGGATTACCTTCGCTAGAATAAAGCACGGATCCAGTCGTGAGATAAATCTGACCTTGGCGTTGAATAGTATCTGTTGCGCTATAACGCTCTTCTGCATCGTGTGCGTTATAAAATAAAGTATCAACCGCCTGATTACCTTTCAAATCTAAAATTCTAAAAGTTTGGCCTTTTTTAACTAAACCGGTCCAAGCCTCGCCGGCCATACATGTTTCACTAAGCACGGCTTGCTCAATATGAAATTTACTTTCAATTAACATCGCTAATCCTAATTTGCATAAAAACGTTCTGTGTTAATAAAACCACGTTGATTCTGCTCACATGCGTTGCGACAGACATCATCGTTATCGGCTAAGCCTGCATGCCAAGCGGTTAATAAAACATCGGCAGGCTGATAAATCGGCTTCGTATCTAAAGCATGCGGCGCGGTAGATAACACCACCAACACATTCATATCAAAGCGAATGTCGACCATATCACCAACCTGACTATTGCCGCCATTGAATACCAGCCCTCCTTCATTATTAGCAGAAACTTTGCTGAATAAATTGATATTAGCGACTAAATCACGCTTGCCAAGACCATGCTTTGACAGTTCGATCAACAAACCATCTTTAGCATTGCGGTACATTGCATTGCGCTGCGCTTGATAATTGCTGACACCATATTTTTGTTCGATTAAGGCAGCGTCTGAAAGTCCGCACATAGTGTCATGCCAGCCTACCGTATCGTTAATAATAGAGCACATGACACGGCCCATGTCTGAGTAGCAGACATTACCGGTGCTTAAAAAAGCCGTATGTTGGGCCTTTAAAGTATCGGGCATGTTGTAGCGCTCTAACTTATCCTCCATGTTATAAAGCAACATAGACACATTGGCGCCGCCTTGTAAATCAGTAAACCTTAACGCGCTACCACGTCGCATGAGTCCGGACCAATGATTGCCACCTGGTACGGTTTCTTGCCAGAGCGTTTTGTTTACTAAGAAATCTTTTGTATTAAAGGTCATTTTTACTATTCCACGTTATCTTCTACATTCACAAAACGGATCATGCGAGGTGTTACCGCTTCATCATTGATACCTTCTTCAACTACTGGTGCTGGGGGATGAATTAACGCCTCTAAACGAGCTTTAGTCGCTAAGAATTCTGGGCTGTTAAATTGACTAGCATTGCGTGGACGCGACACCGGTACTTCGATCAGCTCCTGCACTTCACCCGGGTGTGCCTTGAGCACAAGAATACGATCAGCCAGAAAAATGGCTTCATCTAAATCATGCGTAATAAACAAAATAGTGATGTCGATATTGCGCCATATTTCTAGCAAATGTGCCTGCATCTTCGCTCTAGATTGTGCATCCAACGCACCAAAAGGCTCATCCATCAACAGAATTCTTGGTTGATTGACCAAGGCACGCGCTATCGCCACGCGTTGTTTCATGCCGCCAGAAAGCTCGTGCGGATAAGCACTGGCAAACTTCTCTAACCCTACTAATTCCAGCCATAAATCGGCTTCGCGAGCGGCTTCATTACTTCCGATATCATTCATTTCCAAGCCAAACATCACATTCTTTTTGACACTTAACCAAGGGAATAAAGTATATCCTTGAAAAACCATGCCACGATCGCGACCTGGGCCAGTCACCGGTTTGCCATCAAGTAAAACATCACCAGAACTATGTGTTTCTAAGCCAGCTAAAATACGAATCAGGGTAGATTTGCCACAACCTGACGGGCCAATCACACAAATAAATTCTCGCCTATGCGTTTTAAAGTTAATGCCTTTGAGTGCAGTGACTTCGCCTTTAGCCGTTTTATAAACCTTACCAAGTCCCTTCACTTCTAAAATTACCTCACGTGCTTTGAGGCGATCAAAACGACTTTTTACGGCTTCCGTTTGTGCCAAATAACTGACTTCGGTCTTACTAGCTTCTAGCTTACTAGCAATATTATTTTTTGAAACCACGTTTATATCCAAGTTCACATCCACAATCAGTCCTTTACACTTTATTGTCTGTTCTAGTCTTTAGTAGCCGATTATTCTTTATTCGCTGATCTATCCCAGGGGAACAGAGTTTTGCTTAGAGCGGCTAAAAGTAAATCTCCGCCTAGCCCAATAATGCCGATAATAATGATTGCCGCATAGACATTATCAAAATGTTGATAACGCGCCTGTTGTGTAATAAACCAGGTAATTCCAGAAGATGTACCTATCAACTCGGCCACTATCAGATAAGTCCAAGCCCAACCTAGCAATATTCTTTGGTCGCGATATAACTCAGGCAATATGCCAGGAATAATCACATGAATGAGCAATTTAAACTTACTCGTACCCAGTGTTAGCGCCGCTTCTAACAAGGAATAATCTAATTTTCTGGTAGTGTTAGCAATGATAAGAATTTGTTGAAACAAAGTACCGATGACAATAATTGCAATTTTCGGCCCATCGTAAATACCTAAAATTGCAACCGCTAACGCACCAAAAGCTGGGGCTGGCAAATAGCGGAAAAACTCAATAAAAGGCTCAAATAATCTAGAAATTGCCGTATAAGTACCGCACAAAATACCCAGTGGCACACCAATTAAAGATGAAATTAAGAAGCCCCAAAATATAATCTGAATACTGTGCCAAAGACTCTCATGCAACCACATCCCATCACGTTGCTCGGGCGCATGAGTAAAGCCGGTATAAAGCGCTTTTGCAACCGCATGTGGTGCTGGCAAATAAATAGGATTGGCTGGCACACCTTGCGGCGCAGCTTTATTGGCTGCTTGCATATTGGCCAACTCATCTTTAAATACATCTTTATCAACCAGCATATCAGTCTGAAAATAATCCACCGCACCAGGGTTACTGATCAGCACCATCGGGTGCCAAATGAATGGCACATAACTTACTGCACACCAAAAGATTAGTGGCAACAAGAATGAACCTATGCCTAGTAACTTTCGCTTGTTAGGCGACAACTCTCTTCGTACTGCAAACCAAGAGGCAAGACTCATTCTGTTTCCTTATAACAATTCATTAGTGATAATGACTATACAAATTATTGCTTGATTAACTGAACAATTACTTAGCAGTGATAGAAGCATCAATGGCTTTGCTTAAATCCATTGGTTTTTTGTAAACACCGTATTTCACGTTAAAGTCATCAGCAATTTTGCTAGAGCCATATAAAGATTTAAATCCTTTAGCTTTAACAAACACCTTTTTACCCTCTTCAAGTGTCAGCAACTTGGTGCCTTTTAATAACGGTAAATACGCTTCTGGCTTAACACCTACTCGTGCAGCCATGATTTTCACTGCATCCGCCTGCGTTTTCGGATCATTGATATAAGTGACGACTTTATCCCATACTTTAGTCATCTTGATCCAATCGGCTTTACGGCTAGATAAACTGACAGGACTTACCGTAAGAACGTCATAAATTAGACCAGGCTCATCTGCAGAAGTGTAAATTGGCTTTGCACCAGGTACTCGGCTCATCGCCTCACCAGAATTAGGTTGCCAAGCAGCAATCGCAGACAAATCGCCAGAAGCTAAAGCCTGAGGTGTTTCATTGGTTTTGGTATTGACGATAGTGACGTCAGATTCTTTCATGCCAGCTTTTTCTAAGCCATTCAGCAGCAATAGATGCTCAACAAAGCCAGTTTCCAGACCGATTTTTTTACCTTTTAAGTCTTTTAAGCTTTTAATGCCTGGCTTGGCCACGATCATGTCATTACCGTTTGAGTAATCCGTGATCAGTATCATCACATTCTTAGCGCCACCAGAACCTGTAACTAAGGCATCACCATTAGTGACTAATACGCTGTCAATCTTACCTGCGGCAAAAGCGTCCATAGAGGCGACATAGTCAAACCACTCAAATTGGACATCAACGCCAGCCTCTTTAAACCAGCCTTTTTCAATGGCGACTTGCCATGCAACCCAGCCTGGCCAATCGCTATAACCCACTTTTAGTGGAGTAGCTGCGTTAGATAATCCGCTAAATAGTAAAGATGCAGTGAGTGCAGTGGCAGAGAATATTGTACGTACTGAAATACGTTTGAAAAAACTTGAACTGTTCATGAGTAGCTCCTTGGTTGGCAAAAGTCGAGAAGGCGGCATTTAATAACGCTTCCTCCCGGGCTTTTATCCCTCCGTGTAGCCAATCAACTGATGGCCGATAACTCTTGGACCAGCCACTTTTAAATTTAATAAAAGTCGGAACCCTAGTTATCTTTTTCATACTTAGCGGCTAGCTTTACAACTGCACCGCTTTCTCGTAATTATACAAAAGCAAAAACTACGCCAACTAATTTTAATTTAAAAAAATCTTAAATATCAATAAATTAACAATACAGAATAGTCGAGTTTTATTAACAATGATATTTATGCACCAAGTAAGCGCATTTTAATTAACTGCTGCACCATAATAAATGCGAAATAAATACAGAACAAATATAGTCTAAATTTTCAGAAAATTATGGTTTAGGCTAGCTTTAATTTTTCTCGCTCGCGGGCTTCCAGCGCTTCAATAACAGTGCATTTGAAATTACGCTAAAGCTACTTAAAGCCATTGCCGCACCCGCAATCACCGGGCTTAGCAAACCCATTGCCGCTAACGGAATACCGACTATGTTATATACAAACGCCCAAAATAAGTTCTGCCTGATTTTGGCATAAGTACGTCTTGAAATATCAATTGCATCGGCTACCAAGCTAGGATCGCCTCGCATCAGTGTGATGCCTGCGGCCTGCATGGCAACATCGGTTCCACTAGACATCGCAATACCAATATCAGCTGCGGCTAGCGCAGGCGCATCATTAATACCGTCACCAACCATTGCGACTAAACCGCCGATAGTTTTTAACTGCACTAAAATGTTGGCTTTATCTTCAGGTAAGACTTGAGCATAGATTTGAGTAATGCCTAACTGTTTGGCAACATGCGAGGCACTGCCTTGGTTATCACCTGAAATGAGCACCGTATTAATACCTTGCGCTTGCAGTCGCTTAATGGCGCTTAAAGCGCTTGGTTTTATGCTGTCACCAAAACCCAGCAAACCAATTAGCTCTGGCTTGCTTGCGTTCATGGCGAATGATCTGCAAAGCCATGAAACACTACGCCCTTCTGACTCTAATATTGTAGCGCTAGCTTGTAGCGCTGAAAAATCAACGCCCAGCTCTTGCATTAAACGACTATTACCTAGATGCAATATTTGGCCATTCACGACTCCGGTGACACCCCTGCCCGGCAACGCCTGCATATTTTGCACTGACTGTAATGGTATTGAATTGGTCTGCGCTTCCTTAACCACGGCTTTTGCCAGTGGATGTTCGCTACCAGACTGCAAACTAGCGGCGAGCATTAATAATTCATCATGGCTTCCATCTGCCATCACTGCGGCTGATTCAAGCGCCACCAATTGAGGCTGCCCTTCTGTCAGTGTGCCAGTTTTATCAAAAGCCACGGTTTTAATGGCATGCGCTAGTTCGAGTGCTTCCGCATCTTTGATCAAGACGCCATGTTGCGCGGCAACACCGGTGCCAACCATAATCGCAGTTGGCGTAGCGAGGCCTAGCGCGCAAGGACAAGCAATAACAAGCACGGCAACCGCATTTAAAATAGCGACTTGCCAATCACCCTGCAACAAACCCCAAGCGAGTAATGTGACGAAAGCAATCACGATCACTACCGGTACAAAAATGGCGCTCACCTTATCCACTAGTCGTTGAATAGGCGCTTTTTTAGCCTGTGCCGACTCAACTAAACGCACGATACGTGCTAATACAGATTCCGCGCCAATCGCAGTAGTGTTTACATACAATAAACCCTCACCATTTATCGCACCACCGGTGACCATATCCCCCATTTTTTTGAATATGGGTAAATTTTCACCTGTGATTAATGATTCATCTACTTGGCTATCGCCTTGCTGAACTCGACCATCAACCGGAATAATTTCTCCAGGCCGCACAAGGACGATATCGTTTAACAGCACCGCTGAAATTGCCAGCTCAATTTCTTTACCATTGCGTAGCACACAAGCACGTTGTGGTCGTAATGCATTTAACGCCCGAATCGCATCAGTAGTTTGTTTTTTTGCTAGACTTTCTAGCCATTTACCGAGCAAAATCAGGGTAATAACGATAGTAGAAGATTCAAAATATAAATGCTGCATGCCTGCATGAGGCTGATTTAATGGATTCAACGGTATAAATAAAAGAGTAACGCTCAAACCATAGGCGGCAGATGTGCCGAGTGCGACCAGTAAGTCCATATTGCCGGCACCAGCCTTAAGCGCGCTCCAACCAGCTTTATAAAAACGCCAGCCTAACCAAAATTGTACAGGCGTAGCCAAAGCTAATTGCAGCCATCCAGATAGCTGTCCTTGCCAGCCCAAAAAATTGGCCAGCATCGCCAGTACCAAAGGCAGTGACAATAGCGCAGAAAGCGCAACCGGCCACCAACTATAGACTGTAGAGAACGATGGTTTAGCTAGTGAAATATCTGTAGCAATATCCGTTTCAGCAATGTTTTTTTTTACTTCTTCAGCCTGATAGCCGGCTGCAATTACTGCATCTATTAATTGAGCAACTGTGGCAGTATTAGTTACGCTCTCAATATGTGCCGTTTCTAATGCCAAGTTAACCTCAGCAGACAATACGCCATGCACTTTAGCAAGCGCTTTTTCTACCCGATTAGAACAAGAAGCACACGACATGCCCTTAATCGAAAGGGTCAATTCGCTACTTGGCTTATTGTCTAATGGTGTATTTTTTATTTCGGTATAGGTCAAAGCAGTGCTCCTATTAAATGTAATTTAATTAAGCTAGGAATTTCTAATATGATTTAAAGCCTGCTCTAACCTATCAACACCGATCACTTCTAAGCCTGCAATTTTTTGTTTAGGCATATTAGTTTTAGGCACAATAGCTTTAGTAAAACCAAGTTTAGCCGCCTCTTTTAACCGTACAATTCCACCTTGCACCGGACGCACTTCACCCGCCAAACCAACTTCACCAAACACTATAAGTTTATTGTCTAATGGATTGTTTTTTAAAGAAGAAGTGATAGAAAGCAATACAGCCAAATCCACTGCGGGCTCGGCGATTTTCACACCACCAACCGCGTTAATAAATACATCTTGATCAAAACAAGCAACGCCGGCGTGCCTATGTAAAACTGCCAGCAACATAGCTAAACGGTTTTGCTCTAAACCTACGCATAATCTCTTTGGATTAGGCGCATGGCTTTCGTCTACCAATGCCTGAATCTCAATGAGTAGCGGTCGCGTGCCTTCCATCGTCACGGTGATGCAACTACCAGACACTTCACTTTCGTGGTGCGATAAAAACAAGGCTGATGGATTAGCAACTTCTCGCAGACCTTTTTCTGTCATGGCAAATACGCCCAACTCATTGACTGCGCCGAACCTGTTTTTAAAAGCACGAATCAGTCGGAAAGAAGAGTTTTGGTCGCCTTCAAAATAGAGCACGGTATCTACAATATGCTCTAGCACGCGCGGACCAGCTAGCGTGCCATCTTTAGTAACATGACCGACTAAAATTACAGTAATGCCTAATTGTTTAGCCATACGAGTAAGTTGCGCCGAACATTCACGCACTTGTGCCACCGAACCAGGGGCGGATTGCAATGCTTCAGAATAGACGGTCTGAATAGAATCGATCACCGCAATATTAGGTTTATGTGTTTGTAGCGTGGCTAATATTTTTTCAAGGTTGATTTCCGCCAGCAACTCAACTTTGCTGGCATCTAAACCTAAACGCTTTGCGCGCATGGCAATTTGTTGTGGCGATTCTTCACCACTCACATATATCGCCTGACAGCTTTTACCATTGATATTGCCGCCTAAATGGCACAACACTTGTAATAATAAGGTGGATTTTCCAATGCCAGGATCACCACCAATGAGCACCACGCCACCTTCTACCAAACCGCCACCCAACACGCGATCAAATTCAGCAATGCCCGTCGGTTGGCGTTCAATATCGGCCGCTTGTATGCTACTTAATTTTTGCAGTACGCTGCTTTGCGCTAAACCTTCAAACTTATTAGCATAACGATTAGTGCTAGCCGTTTCGGCGACACTTTCAACCAGCGTGTTCCAAGCCATGCAACTGGGACATTGACCTTGCCATTTAGGCTCGCTGGCGCCGCATTCGGTACAACTGTAAATACTTTTAGCTTTTGCCATTAATTATGCAGACACATTTTTAAATGATTAAAATTTAATCAAAAACTTAATAACTATCAGCCATATGACCGCTACCGGCATAGTTTTCAAATCGCGTGTGTTGTCCCATAAAGGTTAGTCTGACTCGGCCGATAGGTCCATTACGTTGTTTGGCAATAATAATTTCAGCAGTGCCTTTGTCTGGGCTATCTGGGTTATATACTTCATCGCGATAGATAAAAAGAATTACATCGGCATCTTGCTCAATCGCGCCAGATTCACGTAAATCACTCATGACCGGCCGTTTATCAGGGCGCTGTTCTACGCTTCGATTTAACTGTGAAAGTGCTACCACTGGGCAATCCAGCTCTTTGGCCAAGGCTTTAAGTGAACGAGAAATCTCAGAAATCTCAGTCGCACGATTTTCACCTTGGCGGCCTGCCGGTGCTGACATCAATTGCAGGTAGTCGATAACAATTAGACCTAATTTTCCACATTGACGATGTAAACGGCGCGCTCTGGCACGCACATCAAACGAGCTTAAGCCTGCGCCTTCATCAATAAAAATAGGCGCTTCGTTAAGTTTTCCTAAAGCAGTAGTGAGCTTTTCCCAGTCTTCGTCTTCAAGTTTACCAGTTCGCATTCTGTGCTGGTCTAAGCGCCCTACTGAGCCTATCATCCGCATTGCTAGCTGTGTACCAGCCATCTCCATCGAGAATACCGCTACTGGCAAACCAGTATCTAGCGCAACGTTTTCTGCCATATTCAGTGAAAATGCGGTTTTACCCATCGATGGTCGCCCTGCTACGATGATTAAATCACCGCCCTGCATGCCAGAAGTCATTGAGTCGAGGTCGGCGAATCCAGTAGGCACACCAGTCACATCAGAAGGATTATCTCTAGAAAATAACTGGTCGATACGATCAGCGACTTGCGGTAAAAGTATTTTAATATCGACAAAGCCTTGAGAACTGCGTTTTCCACCTTCAGCAATCTGGAAAATCTTGGCTTCAGCTTCATCTAATAATTGCTGTGCATCTCGACCATTCGGCGCATAAGCACTTTCTGCAATGCCTGAACCGACTACTACTAATTGCCGCATTACCGCGCGTTCGTGAACGATTTCGGCGTAACGCCTAATATTTGCCGCAGTGGGCGTACTTTGTGCCAACGCGCCTAAATACGCAATGCCGCCAATACTCGAAAGTTCAGCGGTATTTTCTAGCGATTCAGCCACGGTTACAATATCAGCCGGCTTGTTATGCTCAATCAACTTAGCAATATGTTGAAAAATTAACTTATGATCGTGTCGATAAAAATCTTTAGCCGTTAAAATATCAGCGACTTTATCGAGCGCTTCATTCTCAAGCAGCAAGCCGCCTATGACTGATTGCTCGGCTTCTACCGAATGTGGAGGGATTTTTAGTGCATCTAATTGTTGGTCTGCCATGGTGTAATTATACTTAATATCCATGCCAACCAAATGCCCATTTACCAAATAAAAAAGGCTACCGAAGTAGCCTTTTTTATTTACTGCAGATGCTTGATTAAATCAAACAAATAACTGCTTATGCTTCACCAACTACTGTCACTGTAATATCTACAACAACGTCATGATGCAATGCAACAGTAACTGTATGGTCACCAGTTGTTTTCAACGGGCCAGTAGGCATACGTACAAGGGCTTTAGTTACTTCAAAACCTTGAGCGATTAATGCATCGGCAACATCACCGTTAGTCACTGAACCGAATAAACGGCCATCAACACCAGCTTTTTGAGCGATAGTTACAACGAATGAAGCTAATTTTTCACCGCGTGCTTGAGCAGCAGCTAAAATTGCAACTTGTTGTTTTTCTAATTCAACACGGCGAGCAGCGATTTCAGCTTTATTTGCTTCAGTAGCGCGTTTAGCTTTGCCTTGTGGAATTAAGAAGTTACGACCGTAACCATCTTTAACTTTAACAATGTCACCTAAACCGCCTAGGTTACCCACTTTTTCTAATAAAATAATTTGCATGGTAGCCTCCGATTATTGGTGTTTGTCAGTGAATGGAAGCAAAGCTAAGAAACGTGCGCGTTTAACCGCAGACGTTAATTGGCGTTGATAACGTGCCTTTGTGCCCGTCATACGCGCTGGAATGATCTTTGCATTTTCTGAGATGAAATCTTTTAATAGATCAACATCTTTGTAATCAACTTCTTTGATGCCTTCTGCTGAAAAACGGCAGTAGCGGCGGCGTTTATACATTTCTCTTGCCATCTGGAACTCCTAAACTCTTAATTATTTATATAAACTCAATATGATTAATGTGCATTACCAATTGCGTGCTTTTAAGGCTGCGCTTGGCTAAAAAACCAGTCGCTTGAATATGTGTGCCCAACTTAATGGCCTTTAATGCTAAATCACCTAGGGCAACTGCATTCACTTCACATTCAACCTTGCGCTTCATACCCGCTTCAAATTGCTCTGAAACATGACGCAAACTAACACTTAATAATGGTATGCCTGCTGGTGTATAACGAAGTGGCTCAATTTGCACAACTTCCGCTTTCAACACCAGATTATTCAATTGGTTTTACTGGTAAAACTTAAGCTGCTGCAACCTCTGTAGTAACAGCTGGTGCTGCTACTGGCGCTGCGTCTCTGCTCAACACTGATCTAGATTTTTCTTCTTTCATCATTGGTGATGGTGCAGTTACTGCAGTTTTAGTTGACATCATTAAATGACGCAAAACTGCATCATTAAATTTGAAGCCATACTCAAGCTCAGCCAATACTTCAAGGTTGCACTCAATGTTCATTAACACGTAATGTGCTTTGTGGATTTTTTGGATTGGGTAAGCAAGTTGACGGCGACCCCAGTCTTCTAAACGATGCACTGCACCGCCGCTTTCAGCGATAAGTGTGCGATAGCGCTCAATCATTGCTGGCACTTGTTCACTTTGGTCCGGATGGACGATAAACACTAGTTCATAATGTCTCATTAGTACTCCTTTTGGATTAAAGCCACCTACAATATATTTAACAAATTTTAAAATATATGCCTGTATTTATGAAATAACAGACTGTAGTGTGACAAGGTTAAATGTTACTTGCTCGATAACACTACCAAGCAAGCGCGCGATTATAGACATAAGTGCTTAATTAATCAATTAATATTCGTTGAATCAGGCATTCTTATGTGCTAATCACTCATTTAACCGCTTATTCAATCAAATCCGGCAACTCCGCACCAAAGAACCTAGCTTTAAGTTTCTTAAGCTGATCTCTATAATCGGCGGCTTTTTCAAACTCAAGGTTTTTTGCGCTATCGTGCATGGCTTTTTCTAGTCGCTTCATTTCTTTGGCAATTTGTTTTTCACTTAAAGATTCATAGCTCGCTTGGTCTTGCAGCACTTTACGCTCACGCAAGGCTTCATCTTTATCGTATACGCCATCGATAATATCTTTGATACGTTTGCTGATACCTTTCGGTACAATGCCATTGGCTTCATTAAAAGCCATTTGCACGCCGCGCCTACGCTCAGTTTCATCCATGGCGGCCTTCATACTACGCGTAATTTTATTGGCATAAAAAATCACTTTGCCGTTTAAGTTACGTGCTGCACGACCTGAGGTTTGAATCAGAGAACGCTCTGAACGTAAAAAGCCTTCTTTATCTGCATCCAGCACGGCTACTAAAGATACTTCAGGAATATCCAAACCTTCACGCAACAAGTTAATACCGACCAGCACATCAAACTCGCCTAGACGTAAATCACGAATAATCTCTACTCGCTCAACCGTATCAATATCGCTATGTAAATAACGCACTTTTACACCATGTTCACTCAAATAATCGGTCAAATCTTCTGACATACGTTTTGTTAGTGTAGTGGCCAATACGCGCTCGCCCAATGCCACGCGCAATTTAATCTCACCCAGCAAATCATCTACCTGCGTATCGGCTGGCTTGACTATAATTGGCGGATCTAGCAAACCGGTTGGCCGCGCGATCATTTCAACGACTTGTTGCTGATGCGTAGCTTCATATTCTGAAGGAGTAGCAGAAACAAATACGCATTGGCGCATAATGTGCTCGAACTCTTCAAACTTGAGCGGGCGGTTATCTAAGGCTGACGGCAAGCGCCAGCCGTAATCCACCAAATTTTCTTTACGTGAACGGTCGCCTTTGTACATCGCACCCACTTGCGGCACGGTTACATGGCTTTCATCAATAATCATCAGCGCATTATCTGGCAGATAGTCAATTAATGTCGGCGGTGGATCGCCCGGGTTACGGCCAGACATATGGCGTGAATAGTTTTCAATGCCTTTGCAAAAGCCAATTTCGTTAAGCATTTCAAGGTCAAAACGGGTACGCTGTTCAATGCGCGCCGCTTCTACTAATTTGCCATTCTTAATGTAAAAATCCACGCGGTCTTTAAGTTCGTGTTTGATTCTTTCTACCGCTTTAATCGTGGTTTCACGTGGCGTTACATAATGACTAGAAGGATAAACCGTGTAGCGCGGGATTTTATTGAAAATTTGCCCAGTAAGCGGGTCAAATAAAGTGATCGATTCAACTTCATCATCAAACATCGAAATACGCACGGCTGTTTCGTTATTTTCTGCCGGGAACACATCGATTACATCGCCACGCACTCTAAATGTTCCGCGTGAAAAATCAAATTCATTGCGATCATATTGCATGCCGACCAAACGCTCTATCATATCGCGCTGGGCAATTTTCTCTCCGGCCTGCACATGCAGCACCATGCCATGGTAATCGCTAGGATCGCCAATACCATATATTGCGGAAACGGTGGCGACAATAATGCTGTCTTCACGCTCTAACAGCGCTTTGGTGGCTGAGAGCCGCATTTGCTCAATATGTTCATTAATGCTGGAATCTTTTTCAATAAACAAATCACGCGAAGGCACATAAGCTTCTGGCTGATAATAATCGTAGTAAGACACGAAATATTCAACCGAGTTATTCGGAAAAAACTCTCTAAACTCACTATATAACTGTGCAGCAAGGGTTTTATTCGGTGCCATGACAATCGCTGGCCGACCCGTGCGGGCAATCACATTGGCCATGGTGTATGTTTTACCTGAGCCAGTAACACCCAGTAAAGTTTGAAATTTCAGCCCATCATTAATACCTTGCGTTAGCTTATCAATGGCCTGTGGCTGATCGCCTGCGGGCTCAAAAGGCTGATGAAGCTGATATTTACTATTGGGGAAGGTAACAAACACGCTGTTCTTCATTGAAAATTAACACTCGATTTTAACAGCAAATATGACAACTCACTCGAACAAATAGTGCCAGTAAAATTTAGTCAGAACTTTGCGAAAATATTTGAGTCTTTTAGCAAGTGTAATCATTTACGACTTATTTACTTAACGTTTAACACGTTATTTTCTTTGGGGATTAATATGCGCAGTTTTATTTTACTCGCTGCTTTTGTCAGTTTTATTCAGACAAGTTTCATATCAACAACATTTGCCAGCGACCAATCAAAAATCTTACGCGCCATGCAATCTGTCGTTATGGTGCGCGGTTACAATGCTAGCGGCGGCTTGTCTTATGGTTCAGGCGTCATGGTGGGTGATAATAAAGTCATGTCTAATTGCCACGTGTTTCGTGGCACCAAAAGCCCATGGATTTCACGCGGTGAAGATACTTATCCAATTGTTTCTGTTCAGGCGGACAGATGGCATGATTTATGTTTGTTAACTACCTTTGGCTTGCCGTTTTCAGCAGTACCACAAGGTAAAGGTAATGACTTAAAACGTGGTCAAGATGTATTGGCAATCGGCCATTCAAATGGCGTACCGGCGCCTCTAACGTCCCAAGGTACGGTGAAATCCACCTATGAATTTGAAGGTGGCCGCATCATTAGAAGTAGCGCACAATTTAGAATGGGTGCAAGTGGCAGCGGTATCTTTGATGCAGAAGGCAATTTACTCGGCATCAACACCTTTAAAACACCAGGCAAACCTGCTTATTTTTACTCACTGCCCATAGAATGGCTAGCGAACGTTGAAAAACTTCCGGTTGAAACCAGCTTTCCAATTACCGGCAAAGCGTTTTGGGAAGCTGACGACGATAAGAAGCCGTACTTTATGCAAATCGCAATCCCAGAAATCAATAAAGATTGGCCGATGCTGGCGCAAGTCGCGCAAAAATGGACAGAGGCTGATACTAAAAACTCTGATGCCTGGTATGAGCTTGGTATCGCCCAAGAAAACCTGTATAAAATAGACGAAGCTAAAGCCGCTTATCAGAAATCGGTGCTGCTTGATGCGACTAATATAGATTCTTTGTTCAGATTAGGCCTTATCGCACAATCTCTTGGAGACAAAACAGCAATGCATACGGTTAATTTAGCAATCGCCAATGTAGACAAAGACCTAGCGCAACAGTACAGTGAAATGCTGGGTTGCGGGGCAGAATGCTAGAATAAGCAATCGTTTTATATAACAGGCATCATTGTTAATCGAGATGAAATTAATTATGCGGCCTGTTAACTTAAGCATATGCCGACAGATAATGCTTTGAATTATTCCTAACAACCGCTTTTGTGCGTAAAATAGCGCTTATTCAATAATTTGCATAAGAATTGTTTTAAGGAAACATATTTTGGCACCAGCACAAACAGCGCATCAATCAGCAGTTCTATCACACCGCGTTCAATCCATTAAAGAATCTCCTACCCTTGCCATTACCGCAAAAGCGGGTAAATATAAGGCAGAAGGTCGCCCTATTATTGGTTTAGCTGCCGGTGAACCGGATTTTGATACACCACAACACATTAAAGATGCGGCAAAATTAGCCATTGATAACGGCTTTACCAAATACACCCCTGTTGCTGGCATTCCTGGCCTAAAAAAGGCCATTGTTAATAAATTCAAAAATGAAAATGGCTTTGACTACGCACTTAACGAAGTGATTGTTGGTGTAGGCGGCAAACAAACCATATTCAACTTGTGCTTAGCGGTATTAAACAAGGGCGATGAAGTTATTATCCCTGCGCCCTACTGGGTTTCTTATGCAGACATTGCACTGGTCACGGAAGCCACGCCGGTGATTATTCAATGCGGCATTGAGCAAGGCTTTAAATTACTGCCAGCGCAGCTAGAAGCTGCTATTACACCAAAAACAAAAATCTTTATGATTAATTCACCATCCAACCCGACTGGTGCGGTGTATAGCTTAACTGAGTTACAAGCATTGGGTGAAGTTTTACTAAAACACCCGCATGTATTAGTCGCTACCGATGATATGTATGAACATGTGAATTTAACTGGTGATAAATTTTATAATATATTAAATGCAGCGCCAGCATTAAAAGACCGCTGCATAGTACTTAATGGCGTTTCTAAAGCTTACTCCATGACTGGTTGGCGCATAGGCTACGCCGCCGGCCCGGCTTACATTATAAAAGCCATGGAGATTTTACAATCTCAATCAACTAGCAATGCCACATCAATCTCACAAGTAGCCGCACAAGCGGCATTAGAAGGCTCACAAGATTGCATCACACCGATGGTGACCGCTTTTAAGCAACGTCACACTTATGTAGTGAATCGTTTCAACACAATGCCAGGTCTAAGCTGCTTAATGGCAGGCGGCGCCTTTTATGCGTTCCCTGATGCACGCGGCGCAATTGCCAGCTTATATCAAGCCGGAAAAATTAAAGCAGCCACCGACATGGCACTTGCAGAATATTTTCTTGAGGAATTTGATGTAGCGGTAGTGCCAGGCTCAGCCTTTGGCGCAGAAGGATATTTCAGAATTTCGTTTGCGACATCAATGGAAAACCTTCAGAACGCATTAGACCGGATTGAAAAAGCACTTCAATAAATCAACTAAGCTTATAAACACAGCAGTAAAAATAAGGCATCAATAATTTAACATTTATTGATGCCTTATTTTTTACTCGCTACCATCAAAATAGATCCGATTCAACATTGCATCTATTATCCAATAGAAAAAATTACATGAGGTATCACAGACAGCTCAAATAAAGCCCTTTTTATCTAATAAATAACTTGCAATTATCACTAGTTTTAAAGCTAAAAATATAGTCTTATGTTGTTAGTAAATAGTACAGAAAAAATGTTTGACACAAAGTCCGGAGTCAGTATAATGGCGCCTTCACGAGAAATTGTGAAATATTCCTCGATAGCTCAGTTGGTAGAGCAACGGACTGTTAATCCGTGTGTCCCTGGTTCGAGCCCAGGTCGAGGAGCCAA
>CANCPF010000020.1 GCA_947379975.1 Methylophilaceae bacterium
CGCAGTGCGATGTTCTTACGAAAAAAAGTGGCTGAATTAGCCCAATTGTCACCAGAAGAAATGCAAAGTCTGCTTAAGTTGCCTAACCTGAATAAAGCGCCGGTTAATGCTAGGCCTAAGCTCACGCGCACTACTTTATCTATGCATAAACGCTATTGTTTAATGTTGTTAATGCAGCCTGCGCTCGCGCTTCGAGATGACTTGGCATGGGCTGAAGGTCATGCTGATGAAGATATTTTATTGCAGCAGACTATTGAAACTTGCTTGAATCATCCTCACTCTAAACCTGTAGTAATTATGCGTGAACTTGAAAGTCGGGTTGATACAAAGGTGTTGGCCGAGTTGGAGCGTGAGCTGAATACTCTAGATGAAACTTTGGATTTAGCGCAAGAGCTTGAAGGTGCTAGACGTCAGTTGTATGACGTATATACGCAAAAAAAAGAAGGCCTGTTATTAGCGCAAATTAGTGAAAAGCCCTTGAGCGCACTCACTGATAATGAACGAACCTTACTGAAAAGTTTAGGTAATAAGCGCAGTCAAAATAGGGCTTAATTCTGCTATAATGGCTGGTTACGGTAATCATATTCGCTGTGCAAGATTTCGGTAGTACGCACGGTAGATGTATAAACTAGAGGTAAGTGATGGCAAGACCAAAGAAAAGCGACCAAGTATCTGACAAGAAGAATGTTGAGATTGTTAGCCCTGAGCTACAAGAAGCTAACGCTGAGGAACGCCGCACGCGACTAAAAACCCTGATTATATTGGGTAAAGAGCGTGGCTATTTAACCTACGCTGAAATTAACGATCACTTACCAGACGATGTGCAAGGTTCTGAGCAAATCGATGGCATTATCGGCATGATTAACGATATGGGCATTCAGGTTTACGAAGAAGCGCCTGATGCCGAAGTCTTGTTAATGTCAGATTCACCACCAGCCGTGACTGATGACGATGCAGTAGCTGAAGCTGAACAAGCGCTTGCCACAGTAGATTCTGATTTTGGCCGGACGACTGACCCAGTGCGTATGTATATGCGTGAAATGGGTACAGTAGATTTACTTACGCGTGAAAGTGAAATTGAGATTGCACGCCGTATTGAAGACGGTCTTAAACATATGGTGCAAGCGATTGCTGCCTGCCCAACCACTATTGCGGCCTTATTGGCCATGATAGATAAAGTAGAAGATGACGAATTAAGCGTTGACGATTTAATTGATGGATTAATTGAATCTGACATTACACCAGCTTTGGCTATCGTGATTGAATCTGACGACGAAGAATCAGACGATGAAGTTGAAGATGAAGAGGAAGATGGCGATGAAGATGGTGCAAAAGCTGCTGCTATTTCAGCCGAAGCTTTAGCTAAACTTAAAGAAGAAGTCATCAAACGCTTTGCTATTGTGCGTGTTGCGCATAAAAAAATGACCGTAATCTTGCCGGTACGTGGTTCGCAAGATCCTGAATATCAAGCATTGCTCGCTGAAATTTTAGAAGAATTAACCGCCTTCAGATTTTCACCAAAACAAGTAGAAGGTCTATGTGACCAAGTGCGCGAATTGGTTGAAGCTGTGCGTGGTCATGAGCGTAAAGTATTAGATTTCTGTGTAGATAAATCTGGCATGCCACGTTTGCACTTTATCAAATCTTTCCCAGGCAATGAAAGCAACTTAAACTGGCTCGCAGAAGAACTTAAAGCTGAGAAGCCTTACGTTGAAAAACTAATTCGTTATAACCACTCTATTTTAGATCAGCAACAACGTTTGATTAATCTAGAAAAAAATGTCGGTATTCCAATCAAAGAGCTTAAAGAAATTAATAAGCAAATGACCACTGGCGAGGCGCGTGCGCGTCGTGCCAAGCGTGAAATGATTGAAGCTAACTTGCGTTTAGTGATCTCTATTGCAAAAAAATACACCAATCGTGGTCTGCAATTCTTGGATCTTATTCAAGAAGGCAATATCGGCCTGATGAAAGCGGTTGATAAATTTGAATACCGTCGCGGTTTCAAGTTCTCAACTTATGCCACATGGTGGATACGCCAAGCGATTACTCGTTCAATTGCGGATCAGGCACGTACCATTCGAATTCCAGTGCATATGATAGAAACGATTAACAAAATGAATCGTATCAGCCGTCAAATTTTACAAGAAACAGGTGTAGAGCCTGATCCAGCGCTACTTGCAGAAAAAATGGAAATGCCTGAAGATAAGATTCGTAAAATCTTAAAAATCAGTAAAGAGCCTATCTCAATGGAAACGCCGATTGGTGATGATGAAGATTCACATCTAGGTGACTTTATTGAAGATGGTCAAACATTAGCGCCGGTAGATGCCGCAATTTACGCAAGTTTGCGCGATGCGACCAGTGAAGTGTTAGAATCGCTTACCCCGCGTGAAGCAAAAGTATTGCGTATGCGTTTTGGTATTGAAATGAATACCGATCATACGCTAGAAGAAGTGGGTAAACAGTTTGATGTAACACGTGAACGTATTCGCCAAATTGAGGCAAAAGCGTTGCGTAAATTGCGTCATCCTACACGCTCAGAACGCTTGCGTAGCTTTTTAGAAACAGGTCAAGACTAGTTCAAAACCCGTAATAAAAATCAGACATATAAATAATTAAAGGTTTTCGGCCCCCTAGCTCATGCTTGGTTAGAGCAGCGGACTCATAATCTATTTAAGAAGTTTAGTTCTAGCAATAAAATAGTTATAAATCAGTAGGTTAGTTGTAGTAAAATAGTTAAAAATTGCTTCCACAGTGCTTCCACAGTTTTTGTGGAAGTAAAGCAGCAGACCTGTGGAAGTAAAGTAAAGTTTTCGGCCCCTTAGCTCATGCTTGGTTAGAGCAGCGGACTCATAAAAAATTGTGCCATACGTTTGGAAACTGCGTATGGGATGGTGTCAAATTCGGTGAAACCTGACGGCAGAAATGCACAAGGCAATGCCGAGCGAAGCTTAGTGTGAAAGCACTTTGAACGTGTAGAGACTTGACGGCACCCACCTAAAGCTTCGGCCATGGTGAAGACAAAGTCCAGGGAGTGGTGAAAGCCACACAAACCAGAATCCGTTGGTGCTGTGTTCGACTCACAGAGGGGCCACCAAAATAGATAACCTCAGCTAGAGATAGCTGGGGTTTTTTTATATTTTTAAATTAGATAATGTGAGAATATAAACAAATAGGTGATCAGTTGTATTTTGCGGGTAAAAACTAAAAATCCAGTTTTTTGAAATATGTTAATTATGATAAATTTTATGGGGATATAAAATGGCTATCAAATTTGCTAGATTCAATATAGAGCTTTCAGAAACCTCGAATTCAGAGAAAATAGCTGATGAGTGGCAAAGTATGTTAAACGATGCTGCAATCGAAGGCTATGCTAATAGTTATGAGATATTCTACTCCTCGCAGCTAGGAGTTGTCGGGGTAAGCATTCCTTATGAATCTGAGGATCCAATATCACTTCTAGAGGCTGGTGCGGTATTAGGATTTTGTCAGTCAAGATGCGAGCAGTCAGACATTGGAGAGGGCCAAAGCATGTGGTTGTCTTTACATGAAGCTGATGATTCAACCATTTATTCCCCAATCTGATGTTCACAATCGTTAAAAGTTGTGACGCTTTTTTAATTTTCTTTTACTACTAAAAGCTCTCTAAATATTCTTCCACAAAATCCGTTGCTTTTTTCCCTACATGATCTTACATTTACAACATGCCTGAAAAAGTCGAAACTACCTATCAAATCCTGCCTCGTGAATTGATTGTTTATCAGCGCGGAGATAGTGATGTTTGGCAATGCCGTCTCAAAGTGGACAGCAAATGGTTTTCTAAAACCACAAAAGAGCGTGATCTAAATAAAGCCATAGAACGTGCTAAGCGTTTGTTATTTGAAGCGCAACTTCGTAAAGAATCAAACATTCCCATAGTCACTAAAAAATTCCGTGACATAGCAAGGCTTGCCAAGCAGCAGATGCTTGACGAGCTAGCTAATCCTAAAATGAAAGCGCCTGTTTCATTTAATCAATACATCAAGATTATTGATGATTATTTGACTCCATTCTTTGGTAATAAGAATATTGATGGCATCAATTTTGAAGCGTTGGATGAGTATGAAATTTGGCGCACTAAAGAAATGGGCAAAGCACCTGCCTACAGCACTGTACGCAAACACAACGTCACATTAAATAGAGTATTTGATAAGGCTGTTGAAAAAGGTTACATCACCCAATCAAGCAAACCCAAGCTTGAAACCAAAGGGCAAAAGTCTACTGAGTATGCAACGTTTGATGTCACGGAAGTTAATGCAGTGCTGGGTAATTTTCCAAGTTGGATTGCTAACACCAAGAATCAAGAAAAGCGCGAACAACGCGAGTTGTTATATGACTATGTACGTGTGCTCCTTGACACAGGAGCACGCCCGGGCAAAGAGTTATTGGATCTCCAATGGAAGAACATTAGGTGCAGAATTGCTGTCAGTGATGATGTCATTCGTCAGGTGGATGAAGAGGGTAATGTCATTGAAATGACGCATGAAGGTTTAGATGATGCAGGTGAATCGAATCCATTAACAAAATGGGAAGCCACAGTTTCGATGTCAGTGTATGGCAAAACCAAAGACAGAATTGCGAACGGATTTGATGCTACGTTTAATGTGCTTAAAGAGATTGTTGCTAGGAATTATCCCAACACAGAATTAACTCTGAAAAAGCTCACTGAAGCGAATGATGAAAGGTTTGTGTTTAGAACACGATCTGATAAAGAGCCCAGCAGCTTTAATCATCTGTTTGATCGTTACCTTGATGAACATAGCTTACTAATCGATCGTAATACGGGTAGAAAACGTGTTTTTTATAGCTTGCGAAGTGCATATGCGACAACAGTGATGAATATGGATCAAGTGCCTATAAGAGACTTATCTAAGCAGTTAGGTAATTCTGTTGGAATTATCCAGAAGCATTATGATAGGGCTACTGGGGATGCTATCGTTGAAAACGTCAGAGCACCTAATGCTAGAAAAGCGTTGTTTAATACAGACTCAGTTGCTGATATCTATAAGTCCAAAAAAAATAATATTAAGAACAAGTAAATTTGATAGGTATTAGGATTGATCGAACGGGCAGCTATTCGCAAGTATTAGTGTCTTAGCATTCGATGTCCTGATTTCGGTTGTCCATGAGCCGAGGTCGACCATACACTAGCGCTAACACTTTATAGGTTAGTACTAGCATGCAAGAATCACTCACAGCAGATTTCCTCTCAGCACTTAGCTATTTTACAGGCACTGAAAAATACTACCGACTCTATCCAAAAGTAGTATTAACGGATGGTGCAAAATATCTTGCTGATACCGCAGGCTGTTATTGGTTGATGGATTTATATGCGTCACATCTGTCCGCGATTGACCCGAGCATTGAGAGTTTTACCTGTCTCAAGCTCACTAAAAATGGCATCGGTGCAGCAATAGTGATCGAGGATGGCAATAGCCATACACTCGCCAAGCAGTTTGTCGAATACACTGATTTTTCGTTAAGTAGCTTTATTTTTTACGCTGTTTGGGCAGGTGACTTTTGGGTGTTGATGCTGACTAGTGAGTATTAAAAAAGGGAGCCAAAGCTCCCCTGAAATCACACCATAGATATTAGTTAAATGTTAATAGGGTTAAAAGTCTCGAAATTATAATGAGGCTGAATGAATGTGCCAGATCTAACAGCTCTGCTTTCGGCCTTACCATCAGCGTAAATCCGAATGCTTTCGAAGTAGACATAACGATTTTTTTCGTTAGCTGTGCAAGCAATCTCAATCCAGCCATTAATAATCGTATTAACAAATTCATTGCTCAGCTCTTCTAAAGAAATTTGCTGAGTTTCAATATCAGATTCCCTAATCTCGTCATCTGAAGCTTCGTTGAATGAGATTCTCTTCATTGAACCATCATTATTTAACATTACAACTGCAATTGGTATTTCAGGGAGTACTGTTGGATACTGGCAGTTAAAATCGTCGTAATACCAAAAAGTAAGTTTCCCCTCTATTTCATCTGCTGTCCATTCCCCATTCGCGTTGCTCCAGTTGTAGCGATTTAAGATTGAAACTAATTCTGCAGAATTAACTACACAATCCTCTGAAGTTGATAAAATGATACCACCGTATGCGTCTGACATAATTTTCACCTTATAATTTAATGATGTTGATTGCAGCGTTACAAGTTGTAACGCTGCGTTTGCAAACAATTAGGTTGATGCTAATTGTTTAGTTCGTTCAGCTTCGCTATTTGCACGCTCGCGTTCCATTTGCACACCGCGCTTTTCAGCACGCTTAATATTTGCAGCTTCAATAAACTTTCTGCCTGCTTTGCTATCTTTATCCCAATCTTTAAAAGCAAAGTCCCCAATCAGTTTTGTTGCCCGCTGTTCAAAAGCTAAATCGGCAGGCACTTTCATTACGACATGTAGCTGTTTGCCAGTATTAATGCACATTAAGTATTCATAGCGGCATTCTGAATCCATTCGATTGAGGCTGCTGTCTAGCACTTCAAACGGTATTTCTTCACGTGCTAATAAGTACTCCTCTGCTAGTGCGAACCTTTCATTAATAATTGCCTCTGCTTTTTCCTTCATATCCGCATCAACACCAATTGCACGTATGTGCTCTATTCCTCCTTCTGTTTCAGCAAACTCAGCAAAGTTATCTGCTTTAATGTTGCTAGCAATAGCAGTATCAATTGCACGTGCATACACATGTGTTGTTTTACGATCTGCACGAGTGATGTATTTCACTAAAATAGCTGTCGTTGAACTGTTAGCTTGTGTTTTGATGTTGTACTGATTTTGTAATTCACGTCTGATGCTACTAATAAGCGCATCCCTTTCAGTGCTTGCGTTTACTGCAGCAGTAAAACGCATGATGTTGGCTATCATTTCATATAAGGCCTTGCGGCCCCCAATGACGTATTGCGTATTAAATGCTTCATGCGCCTTAGCTAAGTCCATAGCCTGTGTTATCAAAGATTTTTTCATAATTAAATTAGTTGTTTGCATATATGTTCCTTTCTAGTTAAGCCAAATAACGCATTGCATTCATGTGTTCTACCAAACCATCGCGATCGTTGAAACTGATGCCGTAACGTTTACACGCTTTAATTCTTGCTTGTGTTACTAAGGAGTCTTTCAGGCAAAAGCCATGTGCATTCATAGTGATTACATCGATTTTGTCTAATACCTTCACGTCGTTCTTGTTCAGCTTTTGATTAGTTTGTACTTTTGCTATTGCGCTCATATAAATCGTTAACTCACGTTTATCTAAATTCTTAGAAATTGAGTGCGTTGTATCTAAAGCACTTACCTTATCGTTAAAAAATATTTTGCTAACAGGTACCATTGCTAATTGACCGTTCATAAAAATTCTCCTGTATTAATTAGTTAAATTGGTTAAGTAATGAAATTGATTGATTACGGATGCTATGCAAGTTAATAGAGTCAAAGTTGTTACCAGTATTGAGGTAACAACGATTAGTCATATAAGCATCAAAGTAGCTATCCGCTAATTGCCCTGCGATTAATTCAAGTTCGTTCATCATTTTTAAATCCTTAGTCATCCAGCGAATTGCTGTATAGCCATCATATATATTATTAACAATCTATATTATTTCATCATTTATTTCAAAATACATGTTAATATTTAAATGTGTGGATTAAGCAAAAAAAACTACCATTTTTCGAGGTGCTAAGTTCCGACTTTGGCGTTACAGGGTTATCTGTTAGGCCTGATTGGCGTTATGAAGTGGTTGTTGATTACTTGAAATTGAGTCCAAGTTTTTTGGCTCTAAGAAGACAGGAGCTGGCCCATTCAATTTCCCAAGTACTACCAATTGATTACGAACTAGTAAAACAGGTGTTTGATGACTTTGGTCCCGTGTTCACGATGCGAGAGTATGATTGGTGGCCAACGATTGGTAAGCACTTGTATGGTGTTAAGGCCCCAGACCCTAAAGTTCTAGTAGTTGCAGAGTTGGATGAATCTAATCAAAAGATTACTGTAAAAAAGACCGCTGCACATAGTTTGGTTGTCCAGATACCACTCTCTATAACTAAATCACAGGCGATTAAAGAGTTTAAGAAGTTAGTGGATGGGTATACATTTGTTAATGCAGTGCCCAAAGAAGTCACCCCTAAATATCAACTAACCAATAGCAAGTTGACCAAGCAGACTTTAATGCTTGGATTAAAGGCCTTGCGTTTATATAAGCAAGAAATGCCTTTGTGGCAGATCGGAAATCAGCTGAGATTAATACCTGGGCAATGTTTTGATGAAAGTTTGTTAGATAAGCCCAAAGCCTATTTGTATTCAGATAATAAGGAAGTGTTGAGTATTGCTGCTAGTCGATTAATTAAGACTGCAGCGTTAATCGCAGAGAATGCTGCAAGAGGTCGCTTCCCTTCGGATAAGCCATTTAAGGAAGCGATACTAGATCCATTTAAGCGTAAAGCTGGCAGACCTAAGAATATTTAAACCAACTCAACTGCGTTGTGCGTGTGTCCTGTAACGCCATCAATCCCAGCCTTATTTAAAACGACTAATATTTGCCTATATTTAAATTAAGGTTCAGTATTACTCTTAATTAATTAACCTATAATTGTTTGGAGTTTTATGGATTATTCAACAGCACCAATTTGGGATGACTGTCCCCACACTAGCAAAATGGCTAAACCAAAAGCAACACACCAGGTCCATAACGCCGACGTAATAGAGGTTAACAATGCAAAATATAGAAGTGCAGTGTTTAGTGGCGTTTTTCTATTAAGCCCCAATATTGAACTGAAAATAATTGAAGGAAAGCAGCGTGCAGAAGTTGAATGTTGTTGGTTTGGACATAAACTTAAAACTAGAGGCATTCGTATCTTAATTGATACGCATCAAGGGAGCGCAACAGTTAAAAGAAACTTTAGTGGATTAGTCGTTTGTAATTTAGAAAAGTAAGATCAATATCTAAAATCAGAGGCTTTATTCTTAGTCGTTAACGACAATCCCATTCCGTTACCTTAAGTAAACCTTAAACTAACTCAACTGCATTACGCAGTATGTCTGGACGTGTATCAATATATTTTTGGGTGGTGCTCATCGCCGAGTGCCCTGCGAGTTGCATCATCACCCTAACTGAAACCCCCTTTTCAGAAAGTTTTGTCAAATATCCTCTGCGACCTGAATGCGATGTAGCTCCATCTAACCCAGCTTGACGATATAAGCCATTCACAATGTGCGTAAGCGTATTGGAAGTAAAGCCATCAGCACGTAAGGTAGCAAATAAGGGCTTTTTAAGATCTTTGCATGGCTGAGCTAGTACATAGCTAGCTAATTCAGCTTGCATGCGTTCTGATAACAATACTTCACGGCTTTTACTACCTTTAGTTTGTTCTGCGCTCAAATAAATCTCAGTACGTATCTTTTGGTCGGTAGTGAGCACATCGCAATAGCGTAGTGCAGCGACTTCACCAATTCGCATTCCAGCCCAATGTGTGAGTAGTAGAATAGTTTTATTGCGTTTAGCGAATTTAGTTTGATTGGTGTAATCCAGTACACGTTGTAATTCACGATCTGATATTGTTTTTGCTTGTGACATTTTGTTCTCCTTTTTGAACACATTTTGTTATTAGTATTTTGTTTTCAGTTGAAAGAAATTCCTATCTATTTTGTAAATATTGAAACCAAATAACTATCAATGACTTAGCTGTGGTTCGGCCTCTTTGAACACAAAATAGTACAAATGTGTTGAGACGTTTAATAGGGTTTATGGATGTACTAATACCAAATGTTTCATTACTAGTATTTAGTGAGGAGTTGGCTTTACTTTGATTATTTCAGGTGACTTCACTTAAATCTGAAATCGATCTATTTGAGCATTACCTGAGATTAATATTGGTTTGATGGGAAGTGATTGCATACACATAGTATTAAAGCGAACACGTTCGCTTGTTCTTCGCTTGCGCTCATCACATTTTTTCTTTATGTGATTGTTATTTAAAACTTCATAGCTCTTCATAATTGGATAGATGAATTATTGATGTGTTTTTCTGTTTTTCCCATTTAGTAGGAAGAATAAGCCACGCCCTTTTACAGGGCATGGTCTTGAGTACACCTTTTAGTGAGGTATCCAAACAACTGATATACACACAACTTGAATTAACAAGTAAGGCAGGTTTTGCGGTCTCCTTTTACGTGCTCGTCTTACGCAACATATCTATCGCCTATATCAGAAGCTTGTTTAGATATGTTTGTGGGCTAAATGTGGCGTTCCCACTCACTTTCAGCTTATCCATTCGCGATAAGCCTACATTACGTATTACTACGCAACTAACCATATACAACATTACAAACGTTACAGCACAGTGGTGCGTCGTTTAAGGCATCCATAAAGGGTAGTGTAATGAAGATGAGTAGTAAGTGACTCAATTTGCTTACCGTCACGCATTTAAGAACGGATTTCGCAGCACTATGATAATCGGCGTGCCAACCTTAACCTTACTTGTACACTTATTTATACTTGAACAGTAACAACCAAGATTAAATGTGGTTCTTGTTCAAGATTGGCCAAAAGAGGTTGTCCAGACCCTAGATCAGATCATATTGTTGTGTTGCCTTAACTAAATGGAGATAAATCATGGCAACACTTAATACGCTTAAACTCACTGATGCAAAGAAACCAAAAGCACTAGCACCGATTGTGCATCGTAGGAATAAGTTGATTGATAAACTATGGGAGCAGTTACAGCTAGCACGTGCTAAGCAAGCAGGTAATGAATATGCACCCTTAAAAGATAAACGCATGAAGGATGTAGATGGTATTACCAGATCCATCCAAGTACCTAAACGCATTAAGCCTTGGTGGTTCATAGCAGACAATGGCAAGCTTTGCCTATCGATATACTATGGCGCTAAAACATTAGAGCTTGCTAAAGGAAAGTCTGCAGCTGAAGTGTCCAACATGGATGAAGTAATTGATGTACTGGAATTGCTCAAAGTTGAAACGGCTGCAGGTACATTTGATGCGGCGATTGAAACAGCCAGTGGGGCTCTGCGCAGTAACTTTAAACAAACAGTTTAATCTTGTGGGGCTAGTGTGAAATCAACAAGCGTTACTTTAAGTAACGCTTGTCCCACCTAACGTATTAAGAACTATTCTTGTTATGCCTGTCATCCCCACGAAGACATTTTTAAAAATCTACCAAAAAATCGCCAAAAAACCACCAAAACCGCTTCAAAACTGAGAATTCAATAATAAATTTAGTTGGGGTGCACAATCACCAGAGGCCGAGATCTCCACACCCTTTGAAAATTGCGCGGTAAATTTTTAGCTAAGTGTATATGACCCCTTGGACATAAATACTCGTATGCGCTTCTATGAATTCATGACTCCACGTATTAAACCTCAAAAGCCACTCAATGCAGAACAGGCAAGACTAAGAAATCTCAAATATCAAATAAAAAGAAGTAAAGATGCATTGAAGGCTGAAAAAGCTAGGCAGAAGATCAAAGCAGGGCAACAGTCACTATCAAATATTATTTAAAAGCATTATGGTAGATAAGTGTTGCTGTACCTGCTAATTTCTCTAGTTCGTTAACTATATCAGCAAAATCATTATCATTTAAATTGGCAGCTAAAAACATAACGGGCTTGTTGCTTTGTATAGGAGTTATATCGAACAGATATCCATCTGGATCTTGAATTACAGAATGAGCAAAAAACTCGATATGCTCTAATTTTGATTCACTTTTTTCAAATATCCAACCATATATAATCTTATGGCTAGAATTTGATTTTAAAAAACCACGAGTGTTTTCATGACAATTTCTAGCTAGACTTAATTGCCCATCTATCTCTACCTGCTTAAATGTTAAGCTCCCAGATTCGTTTATTCGACTAAACAAATAAGAAGAATACTTTCTTAAAGCATCTAATGTTAATTCATTAGGCAGCGAGTACATATGTATAAAAACATTTACCTAATTGGAATAAATTTTTATTACTTGAACGGATTGCTCCAAATGGCCGCACCATTTTTTAATGCGTTTGTCCTTACTTTTCATCCCCTCATTTGCAAAGACTAATGCCGTATCAATCTGATTTATGTTTCGATAATAATCGCCAAGTAAACATGATGATCTTGCATCTCCATTTTTTGATTTGGCTTTTAAGTAATCTAGAAATTCAGATTGACTTGCGGGCATTCTGTTTTTTTCAGACATCCATTCTTTATATGGTAGCGCATCGAACCTTCCGTTCTGCTCAGTCCAATAATCGTAGATCATTAAAAATCTTTCTGCGTCATCAGAAGTTTTGGCAGTGAATTCAAATTGTCCCGGATAAAAAAAACTGTAGAAAATTAGATTGTACATACCAAACCCACTCCCGTAGTTGATCGCTTTATTAAATTGCTCGGTGGCTCTCTTAAGATCAACCTGAGTGCCAATTCCTCTCTCGTAAAAGAGGCCAAGATTATTTATAGCGTTTGGCACTGACTTATCATCGCTGGCATACTCGAATAATTGTTTAGCAGTCGTCCTTTTAGCTATTTCTGGACTACTAAGCCCAATATATGCATAGTTAACTTTACATGCCCAGCCACCATCCTGAATACATTTTTCAAATAATTCGATACCTTTATTAGGATTAAAGAACGCGGAATTTGGTTCTAGCAACTTAGAGGCATAAAATCCAGTAGATTTAGGACGATCGAAAACCTTAGAGCAATATTCTCTTTCTTTACTTTCATTTTTTAAAACACTCTCTTTACCACCATAAATATCGCAAAATTTATATTCAATAAATTGCTTGTCATCTTCGTTAGCTTTTTTATAAATACCAACGAGTTTTTCAACCCAAAATTTGGCTTTTTGCTCGTCAATGCTAACTCCATTAACCCCTTGACTATACTTAATTATAAGAAGAGCATTTGCTCTGATGTCTCCTTTTTTTGCCAAATCTGATAACAAAGGGAGTGCATCTGGCCCTCTATAGGAATTGATTAGAATATTAGCGAGATCGAGTTTATCTTCATTATCTATTTTTTTAGAAATAGGCTCATGATTTGCTATTATGTAATCCATACCCTTTTCATCAAAAATATCTTTTAATTTTAATGTGGTTGCGCCAGCATAAAATGGGGCGATAACTACTAAAACGATAATAAGCTTGAATAAGTTTTTCATTCAATTTTCCAGTTAATTGTTATTTTGCTTCTAGCTGCTTGATCTGCGTATTTATACATTTATTATATGCAGCAGGCCCATTAATAAATTTATCTTCTGAACAATTGATTTCAACCCTCTTTTTCTGTTCTTCAGTGAGTGAATCTAAAGCCAAATTGCTCGTTTGCTGATTTAACTTCTTAAGATGATTGAGCATGCATTGATCATATGAGTTTTTACCGGCAAATGTAGACTGTGTACAAGCTGAAGTAATGGAGTCAAACTCGCCTTTATTTAGCGTTGATAGCTGTGATTTTATAAAGTCGTCTTTACCTGCTTTTGGATTCGTAATAATTGCTGATTTTTTATTTTTGCTTATAGCTTTACTATCTGAGCCTTTAGAATCTAATTCCCGTTCAAGAAGAGTTATTTGATCTCTATATTCTTCGGCGTAATTTATCCAAAGACTTTCATTAAGCTGTTTTTTTGCCGCTTCAATATACTCTCTGGCTTTAAGATAATTGTTTGTTTTTAAGTATATTCTTGCTAAGGCAGTCTCAGTCTGAGCACTGTGGTGGTGATTCATTAGAGCCTTTTCATACCATCCTATTGCCTCAAATACATTTTTATCTACACCCCAGCCTCTTTCATAAAGCATCCCAATATTGCTAGCGCCCTCCATGTGCCCAAGGTTATATCCATTTAAATTTAATTCATATGCTTTCTTATAATCATGAAAGCTATTGTTAGGATCCATTAGGCGCCACCCTTCATTCACCACTTGTCTTGCGGTAGCAGAAGGGGCATCAGGATCTATAGCAATCAGAGTGCTTGGTGAGTATTCGGTAGGGGCTTTTGGTTTATCAAAGATAGGGATTAATATTATTAGAAAGGCAGCGAATAAAAACATAAGCAACACGATTTTGAAATCCTTACGTGGTTTAGTACTTGGTGTTACTATATTTTTCGTAAGGAGGGGTATGATTGTTTTATTCGAATTTGGTTTAAAATCTTTCAAGCTTTGCAGATAGCAAGTAGGACACTCTTTACCTTTGAATCTCATGTGAGCAATGTTTAAAGGCTCTTTATCACATCTAACTAATGACTTTTCTACCAAAAGCTTTTCAAGATGATTTGCCCATTTTTCTGCCGAAGGCCTTTCATCAAGCTTTCCTATAAATGCTCTATCAAATAGCTCTCTGGTTTTGTTATCCCATAAAAAATGGATACTTTGAGGTCTTGGTTTGATGCTCAGGTTCGGCTGAATAGCATGCGGATATAGCCCTGCCGCAGCTTTTTCATCATTAGTCGCAATCCCTTCATCGTCTACAAGGATGCCTTGAAACGGATGAGTGCCATTATTTAAAAGCTGAAACAATATTACAGCTAAGGCATATCTATCCTGATTCTCACCTAAATCTTTTGGTGATATCTTTCCTCTAAAAGCCTCTGGAGAAATGTAATCTGTAGAAATTAATTCCGCTGGGAATCGACTACTTTCATTGGACTTCTTGTCAGCTACTGAAAAGCCATCGCAATCCACCAATGAAACAATATGTGTTTGCCTGAATACTCTTATGTTCTGTGGCTTAAGGTCAATGAAGTAATGCTTGTTTTTATGTAGGGCAGCTACAATTAATGAGAGATTTTTTGCAATTTCTAACTTGTATGAGAATGCCACCTCATCTGGAGCATTTAGTTTTTTGAATAAAACTTGATCATAAAAATAATCTAAAGAAAAAGAGTCATGAAGGTCGACAAGTGGCATTAAATAACCAGCCGTCACTCCATGCTCATCTTTTAGGGTAGCAAAAGGCCAGGCTATTTGTGGGTATGTCACTCCAGCAAAACTAATATGAATATCATCAGGTTTATTAGACAACATTGCCCTGATTTTGGGCTCATCTACCTTCTTATTGGCATGATAGACCTTTGCCGCTACCACCTCAGATTCAAACTCTACTTTGTAAATGACAGCGGTAGCGCCTTTGCCTAGTTGATTGGTTGGGCTTATATCTACTGCGACTTTATGATTGCTTGTGTCATGAACGAAGTATCTCAATTAAAAAATCCCTTGAAGGATAAGTAGCTTAATCTAATAAGATAAAAAACGATCACACCTAAAGTAATGAAAAATGTGTACTTGGCGAAGTGCCCTAACAGATAAGCCCATTTAGTCTCTGCCACGATTGAGTGCTTACCTTGAGTCACATCAGCTTTTAGGTATTTCTTATCAGTATTAACATGTTCAATCTTTTTAGGTTCTTTAACGATTGATTTGTCTTCAGATTCGTCAATGTGAACTCCTCTTCTAAAAGCCAAACAAATTGTTTTATCATCGCCTGTTAATTTATCTGCCTGAATGTCAGCTAAGATTGATTTGAGTTTGTCATTTCTTCCAGTCTGACTCTTCTCTTTCTCGATCATATTAAATAGAGGAACGACGAAACCCCATTTAGGCTCACTATCGTTAACCATCGATAGTGAAGTACCTCCGTCAGTACCAAGCATTATCCAGTCTACTGAGTTGATTGGAATGATTCTTAAACGCTTAATCCAGTCAGCTTCAGTAATAAAGTATGTTTCATTTGAATATTCGCCATTTTCTGGTAAGGAAGAGAAGTAATCTGCTTTTATATTGGTAGAAATAGACTTACCACCAAAAGCAGCGCCATCTCCAATATGAATTAGAAAACCCCCAGTTTCACCAATCAGACAAGCTAACAAAGTACAGTGATAATTCCTTAGGTTGTCGCTTTTAGCTATTGTTCTTAGCTCATAACGAGCCTTTAGAATAGATTCGACTACATAGTCATTTATCCAAGCCCCTGGCTCTCTTTTTTCCAATTCTTCACTGAGTGAAATCAGTGATTTTGAGAAAAATTCCGTTACAAAACTCGAGCTGATTTGAGAGTGCTTGGCAGAGCCTGCTCCATCACTGACTACAATAGCAAGCCACTTCCCATCTGCACTTTCTGATACGAAGCTTGAGTCCTGACAAGGCAAACCAGTTTTAACATGGTTCTGCCCAGTAACAGATGAATATGAATAAACCCAATTCGTCATTTATAAACCTACATTTCTCCAAGGGTCTGTCGATGGCAACTGAACCGTTTCGCCAGGTCTACTGCGACTGGCAGCACTCAAACTAGAACTCAGCCAAACAAACAACTCCTTGAATTTCATCCCTTCAAGCATCAGAGGTGGTTTGGTCGAGATTTGTGCCAATTTTGACAAGTCTGCACCTTCAACACCAATTGAAAAAATCTCCACTTTTTTAGTGGATTCTGCAGATTTACATTCTCTAATTGCAGCATTCCACTCGTCTGATGAATCAGTTGGTTCCCCATCAGAAATCACCATAATCCAAGGCCTAGTGTAAGAGATTCCAGCAGCCTTAAGGTTAGATTTGCCATCTTCAACTAACTGAAGGGCAATTCGAAGACCTTTACCTAGGGGAGTTGAGCCTCCGGCTCTAATTGAAAAGGAGGAGAAATTGACAGCATCTGTCCAATCCATCATTATTTCAGCGTCGTTTGTGGGGCCACCAACAGTTACGATTGATATCTGAACGCGGCTTAATGCAGCGTCATCTGCTCTTAAAGCTTCCTCTAATGCATGCACTCCAACATTCAATTCTTCCATGCGAGTTTTGCCAGAGGATGTTCTGCTTTCCATAGAGCCTGACGCGTCTAGAACTAGTACACAAGGCGTTCTTTGGTTTGGATTACCACTAAAATCTATTGCACTCATAAGCCACCATAATTTAGTAAGTTGAATGATTAATTGCTGCTATAACAGCAAAGAGTAAGCACATAACAATAAAAGATAATAACGCATATACAAAGATAGTCATGCCTGACTTCCCATTTACCCCTCTAACAACTACGGTGCATGACATGATGTCATGCAGTGTTTGTTTCTTTGCGGTAAATGGCTGCATAAAATATCCCAATCCCATGAGCAAGGCAGAAAGCCATCGACCAAAGTATCTTCCAACACCTTGACCTAAAGAAATTTGACTGAAATTATAGTCAGTAACTTCGAGCCCTAGCCACTCTTTGCCAAAAGTGGCTCTTTTATTGCTCGACTCCATTAGCGAATGATAAAAAACCATAACTACTATTCCAAGAAGATAATAGAAGGCGAGTGCTCTTGTGCCTGCTACATTTACTCCCTCTGTCGTGAGAATTAATCCGAAAACGAAGCCAATTAAAAGATTAGCTAAGCCACCAATGCAAGTGTCAATTGAAGCTGCTGCAAACCTCTCCCAAAAACCAGCATAAATATAAGCAACTGGAGTAGCAAGTGAAGATGTATTAGAAGGCAAAACAGTTTGAGCTGCTTTGGCTGCTTTTATTTGAACTGGCGTCTGACTAAAAATACGATGGCCACATTGTGGGCAAAATCGCATTGTTCCCATTACTGAAGTACCACAACCTTCACAGTATTTGTCAGACATAGCTTGCTCCTTTAATTAAATATCAACTGATGACCAATCAGCATCTTTGTATTTTTCATTTCTAACTGCGATTGCTTCTGCTATACAAACATAAGCATCTTCTAAGATGCTTTGATCTCGGTAAAGATCTGGATTCTTATCAAAACGACCGTAGGATTGTGGGGAAAAACTCCCGTTAGACAATATATAGAACCTAACCCATACATCACCTAGAGTGGCTTTTTTTGCTGAGAGATCAACAATCCAAGGAGCTGCAGGGCCACCTCTCGATTTAACTTTCTTTATAATTTTTACCAACTCTTTTGAGCTCTCCATTTGAAGAAGTAGTTGGTTTTTCACTTGCTCAGGACTTAACAAGGCAACTGAAAAGCCATCAGGCCTCCAAGGAAGTCCCATCTGATTTAGATACATCCAAGCGTTAATTACGCATTCTATAGACCTAGGAATTTCCACTTCGCCTGATAGCCAGCGCTGAACAGTCCTTACATTCATATCAAGCAGTTGAGCAAGCTCGAGGAAATTCAGTCCTAAAGTTACTAAAGATTCTCTTAATAATGATGATTGCATAACTACAATCTATATGACATTATGTCGCATGTCAAATGCATTTTATGTGCTCAACGAAAGGCGTTAATGTTTTTGAGATTAGCTACATATTTACTATTATTATGCTCGTCGTCGTGCGATGTTTTTATTTAACTGAAGGTAACTGCTAGAGTAATTAATGATCGGCAACTTAGGCGCGCCTAGCTTTGGCGATAAAATTAATAATAATTAATTTACATAGAATGCTTTGCACGAAGCAACACTAGCCCTGAAATTTAACAATTTCGTCATCCTCGTGAAGGTGGAATCGCAGTTATGTGGTTGATTAACATGGATTTTCGTCTTCGCGGGAATGACGTAAATTAAGGGTTTTATATTAAATTGCAGATAATTCAGCTTCGTGCAAAGTTCTCACATAAAGTAACGACATGAATAAAAGAAACATAATTTTGATTGCAATAACATTAATGTTTGCCGAGCAACTATCGATTGCCGGTGACATGCCAGAGGCGACTCTGACCAGTGGCGCTATTAATCCAGCAGTTACTCAGCAGAATATCGATAGTACTATTTGCGTTAGGGGATATACAAAGACAGTCAGACCCCCCGCTCATTACACAAATAAGTTAAAAAAAATCCAAATCATCCAATATGGCTATGCTGACACCAACCCGAAGCATTACGAAGAGGATCATTTAATTCCATTAAGCATTGGCGGTAGCCCTAGTGACCCACAAAACCTTTGGCCACAGTCAAGGTTAAGTGAGTGGAATGCCCAGAAAAAAGATGTACTGGAGTTTAGGATTTATAAGCTGGTATGCGATGGCTTGGTGCCATTAGACGAAGCTAGGTCCGCAATAGCGCAAAACTGGATTGATGCTTATAAACGTTACTTAGTTGGGCCTCCCATTTGACTTATGTTGAATAAAACCTAAATTAATTAATTACGTATTAGCTACAGTTAGCTTAAATTCTATGTTCGTTTAAAGAACAGCCAGCATCTTGAAGGAGTAGTTATTAAATGAATTTTTTTAAAATATTGATAGCATCATTGTTGATGATGCTATCAATTCAAGTTGATGCAGAAGTTGAGTTCCAAAAATTAGATTACAAGGATTCTAAAGGTCATGAGTTTGCGTCACTTAAACTAACTGGCCACATTCTAGATTCCGATGTTTCTTTGTTCAAAAAATACATCAGGCAAATCCACAAGGAACACTTAAGGTTAGAGGATGATTCAGTTGTATTAAACAGTCATGGCGGCATGGCGCTCCCTGCTATTGAAATTGGTCGAATTATTCGTAAAGAGCACCTCTCAACTCTAGTGCCTCAAGATGCCATCTGCAATAGCGCATGTGCTTACGTTTTGATCAGTGGTGTATGCCGAATGGCGCTTGGTGAAGTGAAAATTCATCGTTCATTGCATCAAGGTGATGAGGAGATGGAAAGCCCCATTTCTATAAAAGAGAATTACAAAGTAATACAAAAAGACATCCGAGATAAGTTCAGCTTTTACCATGAGATGGGTGCGCCGGTAGCAATGGTATGGCAAGGCATTAATACGCCACAATGGTTAATAACAAGTCTCAGTGAAGAGGAAAAAGATTTGTATGGATTATTTTATTCAATTCCAGAAGAACAAGATCTTCGTTACAACCGTATGGCTAGACAACGAAAAGTCAGTAAATTTGATTTGGTTGCAATACTTAAAGATAAGTATGTTGAATCAAACCCTGAGGGCAATCTTAGCGAGATTACTAATCGCGTTTCTTGTTCAGAACAGTTATTTTTATAGTGAAATAATATCCTTGGGACGGCTTGAAGATAGACAAGCTTCTAGGGTAAAGATGAGTATTCTTGTAGGTTATAGGTCAGCAAAAGATGACTGGAACATAATTCAAAAAGAGTAGGTCGCAAGAATTAAAATATGAGAGCGAGTCTTAAAACTATTTATAAAAAACTGGCACTTAATAACTAAATTTTAAGTAGATTAGAAATTCAATAAATGAAAAAAATTGTTGACCAGATAATGTTTTCTCATATTTCAAGAAATAAGATGTTGGGTTTTTAGAAAATTAAAAATAAAGTGGTATTTAGTTGATAATAAAAATTATTGCTATGAAATAAACATTGGTCAGAAAAGCGTAGTTAAAGTTGAAAGTCACGGTGTAATTGCTGCTAAACGTTTATTAAATGATTTGGAGGAAGGCCGTATTCTTCAGTATCTTAATCAGCTAAATTTAAAGCTTCCTCTTCCTGATTCACAATCTATAATTTCACCCAATATTCAACATAAGCTATAAATCACACTAGGAGAGCTTTTTATCCATTACTTGGTCTTCTAGCAATGAACGCGGAGCTGACTCCGCATTCAGTTCGATTCGGCAGTTGACTGACTACATTGAAAGTATTGAAAAAAATAATTTTGGTTTTGTCTTCATTTATATAGATCAATTCGTAGAAATCTGAGTTTAATGAGCACCGTTGACAGAATAACAGTAAGATGATGGATGGGTGGTATGAAACTCGCAAGTGAGGGATTGGCTAGGCCTTGGCAGATGAAGCAGGGGAATAAAAGCCTGAATTACACGACCAGTTGGGATGAATTGGTTAAGGTTTGAATTAATGTATAGTTGCGCAAATAATAAGTAATGAAGAAAAGAGAAAGTAATGAAAATAAAACTATATGGGATCAATATACGAAGCGGCGAGAATCCCATGTTTTCAGACTTTATGGACTACCTTATAACTGCCGAAACTTTAGGTTTTGATTATGCGGGCTTTAAAAGATTTTTATACGTTGTAAAAAATCAGGATCATTATTCTGGTTTGTTGATTACAACAAAAGATCAGAAAAAGTTTATGGAGCTCTCTAACGAACAAGGGGAAATTACCATTACGGCTAGAGATGTAACTGAAGGCGCTGAGTTGGCAGAATTTAATTTTTTTATAGTTGATGCCATAACAGGGCGAGGTCTTTATCAGCACTATTACCATTCGTGTGCATTCAATCAGTTCGGTTTTATTTTGAAGTATTTTTTTGAAAAATTTAAGCAGATTAAAATAGCTGAAGAGTCTAATGGATTAACAAATAAGCGTGATTTAGCCGTAGTGAAGAAGAAGTACGCAAATCCTCTTGCATGGGGATTTTTTATGCGTGAAGAATCTTTTGATAACTTACTTGCAAGACTCGCGAAAATTAAATCGTTCGACTTTACATTTTCCACGGTAACTGTAAGTGATCCAGTCTTTCGGCCATTGAGTGGGCTGTGTAAGCAAGTTTCACAAAAATATAGCTTTGCTAAAAACTCTGTATTGAGCACAGTTATATCTGCTATAAAAGATTCTGTAAGTGCTTTAGGAATTAATGATGGCAAAGTAATTGGTGTTGACGAGAATGGGCAGGATGTTGATGTATTTTTGACCGATAATTTAGAGTCTTTTGCAGAGTGGGATTATGATGCAGTAGCTGAAAAGATGCAGAGACTGAATCCTAGAGAGTTCAATGATGCATGGTTAACTAATGTGATCCTGAAAAAATTTAATGATCAAAGAGAATTGTTCTCGATTTCATCTTAAGGGTAATGGAAATGAAACTAACTGATTGGGTTGTTACTTTCTGGGTGCCTTTGTTAATGGCTTTATTGGTTTTTTCATCGGCATACTATTTTGATGTGAATTTAACTATTGATATAGTCGATTTTTATCAGAAGAATTTAAGAAGCAGCCTTTTTGCTGGTTTTTTAACTATGGGTGGTTTTCTGTTGTCATTAAAAACTGGGATTCTCATTAAAATTAAAGAAAATCTTTATGACAATGATGCTTATGTAAATAAACTCAAAGAACAGCGAATTGTATCGCCTACCTTGAGTCATTACGGGCCTTTAAAACGGTTAAGTCAGGTTTTGTCGATTGCAGTTTTTGCATGCTTGTCTACCTCTGCACTTCAGTTCACATTGGGCTTGGTTTCATCATGGTTGGCCGTAGGGCTGTGTCTTGCTTTTTCTGCCTTTGCTATGAGTTCATTGTTGCTTTCATTTATTTTGATGCAACAAAACCTTAGTGATTGGTTTGATTTCATTGAGAAGAATAGTGATAAATCCCATAAAAAATAAATCTGGTAGGGGAATGGCATTAGGAGCACTATTGATCTAATGACTATTAAACCAGTTTGACCGTTACTTTATGTAACACTTGTTTTATTTATTCTTTTTTAATGCAGGCATAAACAAGCCTTTAACATGCATGAGCAAGCTCACTGCTATGGATCAGTAGCTTAAGACTACCTAGCGTATGTTTTAGAAGCCTAATTACACGGCTACGCATTCTACTATTTTGGCTTTTGGTTGAATTTGTAAATTTCATGCGTATTTACAGTTTTAATGCAGGTTTCCAATTACGCAGTGGCATTGTCCATTTCTCACATCAAGTGAAAATCTAATATTAAAACTCGACTGAAGATCATGAAAGTAATTTAGCTATTTACATTTACAAATAACAATTTATAATGATCTTGTCCTGTGTACACCGAAGTGGCGAAAGTCACGCAGAGATTCCACCTGAAAAGGTTTCCGCCCAAGTGCAGATATTCTAAGAGATTCGGTTAGCATCAAAGAAAAGGCTCCTTTATTGGAGCCTTTTCCCTTTTTGAATTATCTAGGCGCTTTAATTGGTTTTCCTGAAAGCCTGTTAGCTAAAATGGTATAGAGTGAAATCTTTTTTGTTTGCTTGCGAGTTCTTCTTCCGTCTGGTGCAAATGCGCTATTTACAACTAAATGTGCAATATTTGGTTTGGCTATTTTAATCTCAAAATAGACTTCGTATTCTTGCTTCACACCGTTTTGCAAAGTTAGTTCAACGATAAAAAAATTCCCATGCCCTGTATGCATGCAGGATCGATGGTTTAAACCCTCTATGATATTTGGCAACTGTTTTGATAATTCATATCGTTGAAAATCAAACAGCCTCGTCTCTCTAGTGTCGCTATAACGCAGAGGATTCACATTTGCAATTTTAGAATTTCCTTCTGTGAAGCAGTGAAGACCATAACAAACTTCAACAGTGAAGGTTTTTGCTATCTGCGCTCCCTTTGCTGGCTGTTCATACACTACGATTGTGGGATGAAGGTGAGATAGATCATATTCACATCTATTATGTTTAAACACTTCCCATTTAATCATTTAATCACCTAATACTCTTCTTCATTATTGCCGAGATTATAACCTTTTGAAGAAAGGTAATTATCGCAGCTTGCTACGTGTTCAGAATAAGTTGTCAGTTTCTTCAAGCTCGATGAGTCTTAATGCAGCAACAGTATGACGATCTTATCACCTAGATCTATTTGATGGCGCTGACAATTAGCTAAGATTGCTTTTGGGCTCTAAAACATCTCTGCAAACGTCTTTAATTGTCTAATGAAACATGACTCTAATTAATAGATAATAATAATCACTGAATGAGGTATCAAATGAATCAAACTGTAAGAGTATTTACCGCTGAATTTAAGCAAAGCGCGAGATCTATACCAAAATAATTTATAACGCATCATCAATCAATAGTTCAAAATTGGAGAAATTATGAATAATGAAGCTTCTGTAGAAAAATTCAAAAGCCAGCTTGAGTTAATAAACCTCAGTCTTGACGAGTTGCGAGAAGAGAGAAAAGAATTAAAGTCAGCAGCTTGGAATTGCGATATCCGTGAGGCTATGGATAGAATAATTAAAGCTAAATCATATGAAATAACTAACAATGCAATCCGAGAAAGATTAAATTCACCGAATTTAAGTATGGATGATCTTGTCGCGACTCGGGCATTTGCTCTTGTTGCAGGAGTTGGTCCTGATGTTATTGATGAATTAAATGAGGCTATAAAATCAATTCAAGGAAAAGAAAAATGAGTAAATCAGATTCAATGTTATTAGCCTGTGCAAAATTTGTTAAATTTGTGCTGAGTAATAACTTTACAGAATTAGAAAGAAAACTCTTCGCCAAGATGTTGGTAGAGGGTTTCAGAAAAGCTCATGATCAAGCAGAATCAGAATTTGGGAAGGGAAAGTTTTTGGGCCATCTGTATTGGACTAAAAATGCTCTTGAGCTCTTGGGTCATAACTTAGCAATAAAAAAATCCTTATCTGATAATCTAAGGCATGAACATTCAGTGCCATTGATTTATCTGGCTGAAAATATTCTTTTTAAAATGCCGAAGGTAGCAACTGAATTAGATATTTTTGAAAAAATAAAATATTTTGGAATAGTTGTAATCATGACCAGAGATGAAGATTCGGCGTTGAAATTGAAAAGCAAGATGCCCGATAATTGGGATCGGCAAGATATTTTTGCAAGATATGACGATCTTAAATCACAGATTGTTAAAAGAGATTAATTCAGATAATCACAATAAGCGCCGGAACAACTACGCTAAGGCTGGAGTAAGCTTGGGCGACTTAATACCAAGAACTTCAGCGCAGTTTGATATGTTTGCGTCAGGGCAATCAACCAGTCGAAGTACAAGTCTCATGAGCACCATCGACCGAATTAACAGTAAGATAGGGCGTGAGTCGATTAAGTTAGCCAGTGAAGGCTTTGCTATGCTGTGGAAGATGAAGCAGGGGAATAAGAGTCCTAATTTCACGACTAGGTGGGACGAGTTGGTGGTGGTTTGAACAAAATCTCTATGATTTTTAATGAGTTCAAGAGATCAAAACTGATTGCTTCAATATGTTTGTGAGGGGTTTTATGTTTACTTAAGAGAGAACACTTTATGGCTTGCGCCTCCTCGCCAGATGAGTGGGCGGCTAGTTTTGCTCTTAAATTATTGAGATCTAAAAGCGGATTGACAGCCTCATCAATTACATCAGGTGGAGTGTTTTTTAAATTTAAAATTTCTTTAAGTAACTTGATTGATCCGATGCTAGGCTCTAATACAAGATTTAATTCTTTGGCAATTCTCTTCAAATAACTTTTTTCAATGCTCTCGACAACAACTTTTGCTAAGAGCAATATCGTGTCAATCCAAATTTTTTGAGAGTTAGTTAATGGATAATGAATTTGGTTAATAAGGCTTGGCTCATGCAATTTAAACCATTCATAATTTGAAGCGCCTAAGTGAAATGCATAGTCTTTTAGGTCACGTAAATTATCTGGCTCACTATCAAATTCTCCTAAAAAACTGTTTAAGAGTGTTCTTTTTGAAATGGCGCCTTTAGGATTCTCATTAAAACTTTTCCAATAAACTTGCTCTTGAAAAGGAAGGTCGGCTAAATCGCAAATCAATGTGTGAATCTGACCAGCCTCATTGAAATCGTATTCGCGAAGATACCAAGAATTTCTGCATGAAATTGATCTATTTTCTAAGGTATATTTTTCTGGATCGGACTTGTACTTGTCTAGGACAGATGCGTTGAAGAAAACTGGTGAAGTTTGAAATGGTAGATTTGAATCTGGCTGGAAGTATGACGCTGTTGCTTTGGGGTCGCAGCTAGATTCAATAGTCTGATTGTTCTTAAAGTCATTTATTATGAAAGTTTCATATTTTTTTGGCTTATCTTCTTTAGCCTTTAGTATTGCACCGAGCTCTTCAGAGGTGAATTTTGGATAAACAATTTGGCATCCACGGATGAATCCAGCCCCATCATTTTGACTGTGAAATTTGTAAAAAATATTGGTATTATCATCTGAGATACTTTCACATTCAGTGTGTTGCCATGCACTGAAGCCCTTGGGAATAAAGGTGTAATCGAATACTTGTAAAAGTACATTATCCGTTGCGGCCATCTGCAACTCTATAATTTCACGATTAATAGATACAACTGAATCTGAAAATGATTTACCTGAATCCTGTTGGACTTTAATTACACTTTCAATATCGCCATTAGTATCTAATCTACACCAAGAATTCTTTTCTCTAACCCAGTGTAAATCGTGTGCAAATAATAAAAACTGAGGCACTTCATAATAATTCTTATTTGGTAATCCATCGAAATGTCTCCGGTGGATAAGGTGTTTTGTGCCCTCAATCTCTACACCACTGATTCTAAGTGATGGTTCGTTAAACTCGACTCTAGGTGGTTTCCCTCCGCCATATACCAACCCGCATTGCCAAGTATCATTTCCAATATCCCATTCAGGAATAGTTTTGAAATCTATCTTGCTAATTTCAGACTTCGGTATCAAAAAGGATTTAATAAAAACTTGTCCTTCATTGAAGCTCGACGCTTCAAGAAGTAAAGATCTATCTGTTTGTTGAAGTGATAATAATTCTAGAAAAAGTTCTTTTTCAAATTGCTCAACTCCATGGGAGTGCTGTTCATATTGAGGATACGAAAGATTGATTATCGAACTAGCACTCATTTTTTACTCTTGGATAGAAATAGCGTATTTTTTTGGAATTTTTACTGCTCGTTTTACTTTGATTTCTGGAGCATATTTTAAGACTAATTTTTTTATTTTTTCATAAGGCCCATCACAACCAACAATTATTGAGGATATTGCCCCTTTAGGGAGTGTAAGAAGCCCATTTGGATCAAAATGGTGGCCGCTTAGGAGAGGTTCATCAATTTCAGAGGATAGGATTAATCTATACTCTTTCTCATAACTCCAAACATCTGATTTAATTAGTAAGGGTGATAAAAGATCTCTTGTGCTTTCGGAGTATGTCTTAAGTGATGGATAATTAGTTTTATATCTGCATTTTAAGGCGGTAAACAACATCGATTTCTTTAAATCATATTCAATACATATACCAGTATGAGAATTTGCGTAGTGAGACCACATAAGTAAATTCTCTGGATTTGGACTCAAGCAATATATTCTATATTTGGATTTTCTAACTACATCAACAATTGCCTCTGAAATTTGGTCTATGACGTGCTTGCTTCTTTGGGGGTCATTTAAAATTTTTCTTATCTCTTCATTTTTAGCTTGGGCAGGAAATAATTTATTGTAGGTTTTTATCGCCCATTTTTTGTGTAGATAATTCCCGATAAGGCTATTAGAAATAGTGTTGTCGAATTGAGGGCTACAATCCCATGGGTCGTTAAAAGATGAGGGTAAAGAGCAATAAATAGAGTTTGTTTTTAATAACTCTCGTAGACGTCCGAATTTGTATGGTTGCCAATGATAGAGATACTTTAGCCCATTATTATGAGCATTATCTTCACCCAATGCTCGGCGGATAAATTTCTTCATTTGGAAACCTTTTGAGATTTATGATCGCATTGTAAGCCTTTTAAACTCTCTCAGCACTTATCTCTGTAGTGAGGAAATCGAGGGATTCGTCCAATTGAAAACTATAGTGAAATTTACGCTTTTGGACTTTCAAGCCCATCGCTAAAATCAGAAGCTGGTTGGGGCACTTTTTAGCACGGTTCAATCAATACCATTTTTTGACTCAAGGGTAGTGCGCTCTAGAACAGAGCCTCGACACTTTTAATCCGTTGATCGGGTGCTCTCAGTAGCACTTTCAACACAGCAAAAATAGGAGCTTTAACTAGTTTTTACAGTGAAAATCACTCTCTGGTACTCTCAAAATTCAGCGTTAATTTATCAAAAATTAACCGTTACTTAAAGTAACGGTTATATTCAAAACTTGAACGCACTAAAATCACCGAGAAATTAAACCTGCTTCCACATTTACTTCCACGGTTTTTATTTTGTTCAATAAGCTATTGATTCATATTATTTAATATTTCTTGAAACTACTCATAATCCGTTGGTGCTGTGTTCGACTCACAGGGGGGCCACCAGTAACGATAAGGCTGACAGAAATGTCAGCCTTTTTCTTTTTAAGCCTTATTTACAGCTCATGTAAGGTTTCATCTTCAAAGTAGTAAATATTTTCATGTTTGAATCCATAACTCCCACTTATTAACCGAATGTGTGGTTCAAGGGTAAATAATCCAGCCTCCAGAAGCGTAATTTTTATATCAGGTACAATGAAATCCAGATTGCCCATATCTTGCTGTACAACATGGCCGAGATAATCTATTTGCTCAAATCCCAAGCGTTTGATTTCATCATGCATTATTTGATAAAGCTCATTAAAAGTCATGTCTTTATGTGCAACTTTAAACAACGTAGCATGCAAATAACCTTGTGCATGCGCTCCTGCAATAAACTCCAAATTAGATAATGGTGAGCGCCTAGCAACGCCATTTTCGACATAATAAGTCCGCGCATAATCACCGCAATAGCCTGCTATTGATGGATTTAAGTCGATTGTGACTAAGTCATTTTCCTGAATTGGCCTATTGCTTGGTTCGTATTCGGTAGATGAAATGGCTAATAAAGTATGCTCGCCTGCCAATACAAGTGCGGGTAGGGATTTATACCAATAACCATCAACCCCAGCCTTGCGTTGTAAGTCATCGCATTTTTTAATTAAATCTATCTCAGTGACTCCAGGTCTAATGAATTCGGTAATGCTGTCCAATGTGTAGCGTGCCGCGTCCTGTACTTTCTGACAGAACTTTAATGCTTCAAAATCCATACAATCCATCCTTATCAGTGTTCGTGTATCAGCATAATATTTTTACAGGTTTTTGCAACAGCCACTTTAGCGCTTTGAGGATTTTAGCTCAGCCAATTAAGCTGGTCTGTTTGTTGCTTAAGAATTACTAGGCCTGAAGTTTTGAGGATATTAGTGAGGAATAAGGTAATGAGTGCCAGCCATGTTAATTATGAAAAAACCATGCAAGATAACATTCGTTACTTGGGACGAGTGTTAGGCGAAACTATACTAGCAAAAGATGGCGCTCATATATTTGGTGTCATCGAAGACATACGCCAAACGGCCGTCGCCTGTCATCGCAAGGGTGGTGAAGGTGCAAGTCAGCAATTAAGTAATCTGTTAAATAAGCTAACGCCGGATGAAACCATTTCTGTAGTGCGTGCTTTTAGCTATTTTAAACATTTGGTGAATATTGCTGAAGATATTAATTCTCAGCAGCAAGCGACTTTAAACGAGGACGATTTTCACCCAGGTATGTTGGCGCACTCTATGTCCAAAATGGTGCAAAGTGAACTCAGTTTTGAGAATATCGCTAAATTTTTCGAAACTGCCCTTATCTCGCCAGTATTAACCGCGCATCCCACTGAAGTGCAACGTAAAAGTATCTTAGATACCGAGCAAGCGTTATCGGCGTTACTCATGCAACGCGCAATGATAGTTTCAAAGAAAGAGTTAGAGCGTAATGATTTGATGATACGTGGCAACATCAGCGCCCTTTGGCAAACCAGAATGTTGCGATTTTCAAAACTTACGGTGGTGAACGAAATTGAAAATGCCTTAAGTTTTTATCAAATGACTTTCTTAGAAGTTATTCCTGAGCTGATGCAGGACTTAGAATTTACCATTAACAAACAATATGCGGCAGAGTTGAAACAAGAGTATCAGCTACCAAATTTCTTGCGCATGGGAAGTTGGATAGGTGGCGACCGTGATGGAAATCCGTTCGTAAATGCTACTACGCTTGCAACAGCCATTGATAAACAGGCCAGCACTGCCTGTGACTATTACTTAAAAGAATTAGATGCACTCAGGCGTGAACTTTCACTCTCAACCCGCTTGGTGGATACCAGCCCAGAGTTGATCGCACTTAGTGAGCGCTCAACCGATCAATCACCACATCGTCAGGATGAATGCTACCGCTTGGCACTAAACGGCATGCACGCAAGAATGTTAGCAACCAGCAAACAAATCACTTCGCAGGCAGATTTAGACTTAAACAATGATGCTAAGCCTTATGCTCAGGCTGAGGATTTATTGCACGATTTAAATGTAATTTCTGATTCCCTTAAACAAAATCATGGCCAAGCTTTAATTTACCCGCGATTAGGCAAACTTATCAAAGCGGTAGATAGCTTTGGCTTTCATTTGGCAACGATTGATATTAGGCAATCCTCAGACGTACATGAAGCGGTTATTAAAGAGCTTTTTTTAAAAGCCGGCTATGACTTTAATTATGCCGAACTAGATGAAGCAGAAAAAGTAAAAACCTTGCTTGATGAACTAAAGCAGCCTAGATTATTGTTTTCACGCTTCCAAAATTATTCTGAATTAGTACAAACTGAAATGGAAGTGCTAAATACCGCACGTGATGTTCGACGCATATTTGGCGATAGAGCAATACAGCAATACATTATTTCGCACACAGAAACGCTTTCAGATCTGTTAGAAGTTGCACTATTGCAAAAAGAAACCGGTTTATTGAGAGGCGTTTGGGGCTCACAAAAAATTCAGATGGATCTGAATATTGCGCCACTGTTTGAGACCATCGCCGATCTGCGCGATGCACCCATGATTATGGGGCAATGGCTGAGTTTGCTTGGCATTCGCTATGTGCTACGTAACCAAGGAAACCAGCAGGAAATTATGTTGGGCTATTCAGACAGCAATAAAGATGGTGGCTTTTTAACGTCTAATTGGGAGTTGTACAAAGCTGAAATTTCTTTGGTTGAGCTATTTAATCAGGCAAAAGTTAAATTACGATTATTTCATGGACGCGGCGGCACCGTTGGCCGTGGCGGTGGCCCAACTTATGAGGCTATTATGGGCCAGCCGCATGGCACGGTTGATGGTCAAATTCGCTTAACTGAACAGGGTGAGATTATTGCAAACAAATACTCTAGCCCTAAAGTCGGCCGTCAACACATAGAGACATTAATTGCCGCCACCATTGATGCCACCTTGTTTCCACAAGATGAATTAATCACCAAAAAACGCAGATCATTTGAGCATGTGATGGAGAATTTATCGGCCACTGCTATGACAGCCTACCGTGCGTTGGTTTATGAAACTCCAGGCTTTGCCGATTATTTTTTTAGTGCCACACCTATTTCAGAAATTGCTGAACTTAATATTGGTAGCCGTCCCACCGCAAGAAAATCGTCGCGTAATATTGAAGATTTAAGAGCCATTCCGTGGGGATTCTCTTGGGGCCAATGCCGCTTGCTATTGCCCGGTTGGTTTGGCCTTGGGAGCGCAATTAAAGACTATCTCAGCGTAGAAGAAGATTTAAAAATAACACGTATACAAACCCTGAAAGAGATGTTTGATGAGTGGCCGTTATTTAAAACGCTGATAGCCAATGTCGATATGGTGCTGGCTAAAACCGATCTTGTGGTGGCTAAGCGCTATGCACAGTTGGTGAATGATGCGGAACTAAGAGAGTCAATTTTTAGTAGCATTGCCCAAGAATATCAGCTAACCGTGGATGCGGTTAATTTAATCATGAACAGTGATGTTCGGTTAAGCAGTAATCCTACCTTGGCTAAATCCATTAAAAATCGTCTGCCATATTTAGATCCGCTTAATCACTTGCAGGTTGAGCTAATCAAACGCTTTAGAAATGGCGAAGAAGACGAGCGCATTAAGCTTGGCATACATTTATCGATCAACGGTATTGCTTCTGGGTTAAGGAATACTGGATAGCCCAACTATAAAGTGCTTAAATTTTAGTATAAATGAAGACTGCAACCTAAATATCTAAAGTGGATAGTTGCAGTCCGAGCGCTAATATTAGCGTTTTGGCAGTATGCGCAATAGCGTATTGTCACGCATAAAGTAATGATGATATAAGGCGGCAACGGTATGCAGGCCAATCAGATAGTAAGCGATAGTGCCACCAGTTTCATGCAATTCTTTCAACGTGTCTGCCAAGCTTTTATTCTCGCTAATAAGCGCCGGTAAATTTAGGCCGAAGAACGGAATTGGCTTTCCAGCAGCACTCAAAAAAAGCCAGCCAACAAATGGCAAAGCTATCATTAATAGATAAAGCCCAAAATGCACAGGTATCACTAACCACTTTTGCCAGCTTGGCGGTTCCGGATAAATGTGAGGCATAGAACCTCTAATAATGAATAACAATCGCAGCCAAACTAATGCAAAAACTGTCAGCCCAAGCATAAAATGCCACGTTTTTAGTGCTTCGCGGGTGTCGCTTCCTTTGGGGAAGTAATCTCGCAATTCTATGCAAGCAAACACTGCCACAATCAATACAAACATTATCCAATGCAGGGCGATCGAAACCAATCCATAACGATCTTTGGTGTTATTTAAAAGCATCATTTTCTCCTAATGGCATACCTAACGTCACAATATCTACACGACAGTTAAATACATACTTCACCTTATACCCATAAATGATAGGCAAAATGATGCAGATCAACATAAGCATCATTATTGATTATGTATGCTCATAAAAGAATTGCTTTAAAAGTTGCCATTAATCCATAATGCTAGCGTAGATTTCGCTTAATTGCTTTAACTAGCCTTATTTAGTTTATTTAAGCGGAAATCTAGTATGCTTCATCACTACTAAAAGAAGAAAGTGTTTTAGATGACTAAACTCAAAGGCATGATTCTTGCGGCGGGCAAGGGCACACGTGTGCGGCCACTCACTAAAGAATTACCTAAACCGATGATCCCGATTCTTGGGAAGCCGGTGATGGAATATTTGATTGAACACCTTGCTCGTCATGGTGTGAAAGAAGTTATGATCAATGTCGCGCACCTTAATAAAAAAATAGAACAATATTTCAGTAACGGCCAGCGCCTAGGAGTGCAAATTGGTTACTCTTATGAGGGGCACTTTGAGCACGGAGAACTTGAGCCTAAGCCTAGAGGCTCGGCAGGTGGTATGCGCCATATTCAAGATTTTGGTGGTTTTTTTGACCAAACTACCATTGTCCTTTGCGGCGATGCGCTGATTGATCTTGATATTGGTGCGGCACTGCTTGAACATAAACAGAAAAAAGCCATGGTGAGTATTGTTACCATGGAGGTGCCATTGGCTGACGTGAGTAATTATGGCATGGTTGAAACCGATGAAGATGGTCGCGTGATTTCGTTTCAAGAGAAGCCACAGCCTGAAGATGCAATATCTAATCTTGCCAGTACTGGCATCTATTTTTTCGAGCCAGAGGCCATCGATCTGATTCCACCAGGCGTGAACTTCGACATTGGTAGCCAGTTGTTCCCTTTAATGGTGGAAAAAGGCCTGCCTTTTTATGCGCAAAAAAGATCTTATAACTGGATTGATATTGGCCGGATTTCCGATTACTGGGAAGTATTGCAGCGGGTGTTAAAAGGTGAAATCAGCTATATGGAAATGCCGGGAAAAGAGGTTAGGCCAGGCGTTTGGGTGGGCTTGAATACTAAGATAGACTGGGATAACGTTAAAATAACAGGGCCAGTTTATATCGATTCGAGTACACAAATTGATGCTGGCGCAGAGATTATTGGCCCTTGCTGGATTTCACATGGTGCGCATATTCGTCAAGATGCAAAGGTGATTCGCTCTATATTGTTTGAGTACACACGCATCAGCAAAGGTGAAAGTTGTTCTGAAATGATTGTTTCACCTAACTATTGCGTTGATCGTAGTGGTGAGACTTATTATATTGGCGATGATCGTTGCTTGCTGCGCTGGGGTGATTCTAGGGCGTGAGGCAAGGACGACATGCTGATTCTGCCCAAATGTGTTTTAGCTGTCAATAATCGCTAAATGACATAAATCTTAATAATTTGATCTGATAAAAATCTCACCATCAGGTTTCAAATCAAAAGCGATGCATATGCGCTCCTCATTTGAGTTAAACGGAATAGTGCGGTGAAATAATGATGATGGGAATAGCACGATATCGCCCACATTAGGCTTGGCGATGCCTACCGGGAAATTACTGTGTTTTTGCGGATAATTGTCGCCATGTAAGCCATATTCAAAGCAGCCTTCAGTAGGGTCTTTTATGTCGGTTGGCATCGCCAAGTACACGGCACCACTAATCCAGCCTACTTCGTGTATATGTCGGTCTACAAAGCCGCCACGACGCATTTTTACGTACCAGGAGCTGGTAAATTCTAGCGTCTCTGGGAATGATTTAATCAGTTCACAGCTTGATCCGGCGTAATGGTTTTTATAATTAATAAATTCTTGCTTAACCAACTCCGCTAGCTTTCTAAAGGCCGGTTCTGGCCGTTTAAACAAGTTGCCTGCCGATTGCGTGCCGTTGTAAAGCATGCCTTGTTTGCGTTCTTGAATGTCGGCATTGCTGACGTTTTCAAGTAGTTCTGCGAGTAATGCGCTATTTGGGGCGGCGAGTTCTTGTATGCTATGTTGGTAAACGTAATCTAGACCATTTTTGCAAAAATTATACTGATCTTCAACGCCAAAGTTAGTAGCGTAGTGGGTAGATAATGTCGCCAAAAATGGTGCATTGTGCTTGCTGTGTGTACGTACAATTTCATCTAATTTAGATTTAAACTCATCAAAGCGTTCAGCTTTGTATAGACAATAAAGGCTGCGTACTTGCCAGTCATCTAACTGCGATTGTTCAAAATAGGTCACCGCTTCATCAAAACGTTTTGCCAGATATAAAAATTCGCCCATATTGTAGTTGGCGCCAGCATGTTGTGGATTTAGCTGTAGCGTATGCAGATAACTTTTAATCGCTTCTTCCATATTGCCTTGGTCGCGTAAGCATTCACCTAAATAATTATGCGCGTCGGCATAGTTAGCGAACATTTTAATAGCCTGCTTAAAGTGGGTGATGGCCTCGTCCAACTTGCCTTCATCACGCAGCGCTGTGCCAAGGTTAAAATGGCCTCTAGGATCTTCATTAATACTCAGTGCTTTGCGGTAACTGGCGACGGCTTCTTCTAATTTACCTTGTTTCTGCAATACGGTACCAAGGTTGCCGTGCGCTTCAAAAAACTGTGCTTGCAGGGCGATGGCTTTTCGGTAACTATTTTCTGCTTCTGCAAATCTAGCTAAATTAGTCAGGGCAATGCCAAGGTTGAAATGTAAGTCAGGCGTGCTTGGCTGCATGGCTAATGCTTTGGTGTAGCTACTAACAGCATCGCTAAACTTGCCTAAACCATCTTGTGCAAGGGCTAATACATGCTGCAATATAAAAGCATTGGGAAAACGTAAAGCTAATTTTTTGGCTGCAGACTCTGCCTCAGCAAGTTTACCCGAGTTAAGTTGCATTAATATTGGCTGCATTTCTAGCTGGCTAGGCTGCATAGCGGATTGCGGTTGTTTTGCCATAATTAAGTGTTGCCTTTTTACGCGTTATTTATCTTTATTGTAGCCTTGAACTTGTGCGTTATGCCATCGATTTTAAAGCTTTAAATTTCTCGGTGGCACTAATTAACGCAGACGTAACGCCGATCTCCATTGCAGAATGTCCTGCATCTTGAATAATGTGGAATTCAGCATGTGGCATGGCGCAACTAAGATCCCATGCACTTTTAGGTGGGCAGACCATGTCATAACGACCTTGCACGATGATGGTCGGAATGTTAGCGAGCTTAGCGCAATCATTTAGCATGGCCGCACCATCCACAAAGCAATCATGCTTTATATAATGTATCTGTACCCGCGCTCTAGCTATTTCGGTGGCATCTTGCTCTTTGGTAGATGCTTGGCTAGCATCAACAGTGCTTTCATTTGGTATCAATCGCATGATGCTGTTTTCGAAGGCATTCCATTGCTTGGCGGCAGGTACATTCACAGTAATATCGTCATTAAAAATACGCTGACTATAAGCGCTTAATACATCATTGCGCTCATCAGCCGGTAAATAACTTGTTAAGGCATGCCAAACTTCAGGATAAAAATGTGAAACATCCCCTAAAAACCAATTGAGTTCTGAAGGCCTGCTTAAAAATATACCGCGCAATACCAAGCTGGTAACATGCTGAGGAAATTTTAGCGCATACGCCAATGCTAAGGTGCTACCCCAAGAGCCGCCGAATACATGCCATTGCTTAATATTGAGCGTTTCACGGATTTTGTTGATGTCAGAAATTAAGTCTGCTGTGGTATTTTGCTTAATTTCGCCCTGCGGTTTACTTCGGCCGCAACCGCGCTGGTCTATTAGAATGATTTTATAGTGCTTAGGATCAAAAAAACGACGTTGGGTAGGATTGCAACCACTGCCTGGACCACCATGTAAAAAAACAACGGGTTCACCTTTCGGGTTGCCACATACTTCGTAATAAATTTCATGTAAATCACCTGATTTAAGTGAACCTTGCTCAAATGTATCAAGTTCAGGATACAAGTTGTAATTTTTATTTTCCATAGCTGGTGTGTATCTTTCTATTTGATTTAAAAGAGTTTTAATTAATTAATTGGTGTTAATGATGACGGTTTAGTGCGGTCTTAATAACTATTTTTAAATAGATGTAAGTAAATTGTAACAAATGTATTGCAATCCGTGAAAGACTAGGATATATTCTCATTTCGTACAAAAATTGTACAGAAAATAACTTTATCAGCACTTGTAAATTTTGAGAAACATCAAAAAAATAATGGTAGCTGAAATTGTTGTAAATAACCCTTAGTAGTTTAACTTTGGAGATAAATATGCAAGTTAACAAAATCAAGTTAGCACTTGGCCTAGTTGCTGGTTTAACAGTAGCAATGCCTATGGTAGCTTCAGCAGCTGCAGACCAAGAGTCAGCAATTGCAAATGCAAACAACTGGGCTGCACCACGTGGTAATTACACAAACCAAGCGCACAGTGGCTTGTCACAAGTAAACAAAGGTAACGTTAAAAACCTTAAAGCAGCATGGACATTCGCTACTGGTGTAAACCGTGGTCACGAAGGTTCACCTGTTGTTGTTGGTAACATGATGTTCGTTCACACAGCGTTCCCAAACAACGTTTACGCTTTAGATTTAAACGATAATCAAAAAATCGTTTGGTCATATTTCCCAAAACAAGATCCATCAGTACAAGCTGTACTTTGTTGCGATAACGTTTCACGTGGCCTTGGCTACGGTGACGGTAAAATCTATCTACAACAAAATGATGGTAA